>CAYGTO010000001.1:0-284438 GCA_964352815.1 uncultured Azospirillaceae bacterium
TCTCGGCGGACAACGCGCCGGCCATGGCGGGTTCTTGGAGACGTCGGGGAAGGACACGCTCTATTCAGGTGGCTATGCGGATTTACGTAACCAAGCCGATGGCTATGAGAAGGGAACCTATTTGCTCGATCCAACCGATGTAACGATCTACGGGAACCACGAATCAGCCTATGACAGCACTGACCAGATTGGGTATTGGGATTTCAACGAGGGTGCAGGCGGCACGGCGAATGATGCGTTAGGTGCGAATGATGGGACCATTACGGGCGCGGCCTATTCGGCCAACCTTCCTGACACGCCTTATGCAAACACGAACAGTTTAGAGTTTTTTGGCACCAATGATGAGGTGGATGTTGGTGATATTGACGCAATCGAGGCCTCACCTTTTAGCGTTAGCTTCTGGGCGCGCTCAGACACCACCGCTGCGGACCAAGGGTTTGTCTACGATGGCAACCACGGGCTTGGTCAGCCGCTACTCATTTGGCGTGATGATTCGGCAAACCCAGCGATTCCTTATGTGAACGCCGGAGCTACGGATACGGTATCGCTACTTTTCCATGATGGCACAACGGACCACTGGGTGGCAGCACCATCTGGTTCATTCAATGACAATGATTGGCACCATATTTCAGCGAGCATCGATCCGGTCAATAATCTGATTAACCTGTTCATCGACGGGGTGGCGCAGCTTGGGGCGGCCAACGGCGTAAATGTCGCGCATAATGGTGTACGCGCGAACGGGAATACGACAACCTTCGGATTGCCAAGTAACAATAATAATGATCTCGATGGGCATATGGATGAGGTCTTCTTCCATAACACAGTGCTCGACAGCATTCAGGTGAATGAGCTGATCGGGAACGCCTTTACGGTAGAAGGGCTCGAGATTATGTCGCAAACCGCGAATGTGATCGTGCAGGCGGATAATAACATCACGCTGGATTTGGACGGCGATACGGTCGATATGAATGCAGGCCGCTCGCTCACATTGACTGCGGGTAACGATATTCTCACTGCCTCAAACGGAACGATTAATACAAACAATGCGGATATTGTGTTCAATGCAAGCAATGCGATTACCATTGGGCACGATCTCACGCTGAACGCGCAAGGGACGGGCGATGTGATCTTTAACACCGGCGCAGGTTCGCTCGATGTGACGGCGGCGGGGACGCTGAATGTGTCGCAGGATAATCTCACTTTGCTCGGGAATAATTTCTCGAATGCGGGGACGGTCAATGGCGACATGACCTGGCGCAGTGACACCTTCACCAGTGGCGCCTTCACAGGAACCGCGCAATCCTTGACTGTTGAACAAGCAACGGGCGGTAATAGTCTGGATGTGGGGAGCGGCGGCGCCGGCACGGTGGTGATTTCTGATGCGATTGTAGCGGCATTGCAAGGCGGGTTTGGCACGATGACGTTCGGCCGCAGCGATGGTGGTGAGATTAATAATTATACGGATGATTTTGCTGACGATACGACTTTCCTGACCAATGACAATTTCACCAATCATATTCGTTGGGCCAATGTGCAGGGGAATATGACGGTGACGGCAGGCGGGAACATTGCGAGCACTGAAGAGCTAGAGGTGGATGGCAATCACGATTTGACATTGACGGCGGGCGGGACGATCACCCTTACCGGCGGGATTGATATGAACAATGATGGGACGGCGACGCTGAATGCGATGGATGATGTGAACCCAACCATCTTCCTGCGTGGGAATTTGATCGGAGGGAATGCCAGCACGTTCACCTTCCTCGATGATGTCCAGGTGACGACAGGGAATTTGCAGGTGCGCGGCGGTACGATTAATGCGCGGGGCATCGATTCGAATAACCGCAATCTGACCTTCCGCCTGAATAATTATAACTTCACTGGCGGGGCGAACAGTATCGAAAATACCGGCGGTGGGAATACGATTCAGTTCCGTGGTCGTGCGGGCAATGACACCATTTCGGTAGGTAGCGCTACAGGTGTTTCGGATCTCACAGGCGCTAGCCTAGCGGCTGTTAATTTCGATGATTTTGCAACGGTGCGTTTCGGGAATGCGGGCTCTAATGGCAGCGTGACGATCGATACGAATCTCACGGTGAATGCGAACCTGCAGCTCTTTACGAATGGTGATCTGAATGTGAATGGTGATCTCAATGTGACGGGCGCGGGGAATGATATCAGAACCGATTCCAATGGAACGCTGAGCCTGGCAGGAGATTTGGTTTCGGCGGCAGGCTTTATTGAAATTGAACATGCGGGTGATATCAATGTGACCGGCACCGGTGTCGATCTGACCGCGAGCACGAGCTATGTCGATATTGTCACTGGCGGTGCGAATGCGATTAACACGAATAATGAGCTGACTATTACGACGAACGATCTGCGGGCGGATGATAATTTCGTTGGCGATCTGACCTGGCGTGTGGCAGGCGGAGCGCCGACAGCTACCTTGGTGGCGGATACGACGGGGAATCTCACGCTCGAGCAAGTGAGCGCGAGCGACACGATTGATATCGGCTCGACTGTTTCAGGAGGCGATATTGGGGTGTCCGCAGCGCTGGCGACAACGCTGGGCAATGGCTTTGACCGCGTAACGTTCGGCCGCAGCGATGGCGGCGCGGTGGCGAATTATGCCACGAGTTTGAGCGGTGATACGGCGGTGCTCTCGAACGCAACCTTCACCAACCAGGCAGCGCTCAATATGGGCGGGAATACGCTCGATGTGCGCACCACAGGCGATGTGATTCTGAATGATACGATTACCTCAACCTCAGCCGTTGCCAATGCGATTATTCTCTCGAGCGATGCGGACTTCGTGAACAATGCGGGTGCGGCGGCGCTGGTTACGCCAGCGAGTAACTGGCTGGTCTATGCCAATGATGAAGCAACCGCGACACTGGGCGGGTTGACGCCAGATCTCACGCAATATAGCACCGACATCGCGACCGATGCACCGGGGACACTGCTGACCGGTGATAATCGGGTGCTGTTTCAATCAGCTTTTGTAGCGCCACCTCCGCCGCCAGCACCACCTCCGCCACCCGCTCCAGGGCCAGGCGCAGACGGCGGATCGCTGGGGACGTTAGCGGCAAATGTGCGCGATGGGCTGCCGAACACGTTTGAAGTGACTTCGCAAGATCCGCGCGCAACATTGCAGCAGGGGGCGGTGCAAGAAACGCGCATCGTACAAACCGGCGGTACGGGTAGCGGTGGCACGAATATTGGTGGGGCGGGACCTATGGCAGATACGGGCGTTGATCTCGGCCGCGCACAGATTGGCGGGCTGCTCTATATCGACCCCGCACTCGATCATATCTTAGCTGCATCTGAGGGGATGATTCGTTAGTACCATCAGAATGATGGAGGCCCGGGAGGGAATCGAACCCCCGTACAAGGATTTGCAATCCTCTGCGTAACCACTCCGCCACCGGGCCATGTGAGAGAAATCTCCTCAATATGCGGATCCTTGATGTAGATTGTTCCCCAAATCCGGTCAAGTAAAAAGCCTCGCGCGGCGTTTCGCGTCGATGCACAGCGAAAATGTGAGCGGATCACAAGATGTGCTTGTGCATTTGCGAAGCCACACTATATTTTGAGTAAACGGGGAGAACCTATGCCAGCTCATGCACAATCGCGACAAGCTATGATTCAAGGTCAGCTTGAGCCTCAGCTCGTGCTGAATGATGCTATTTTGAAGGTGATCAACACCGTGCCGCGCGAGCCTTTTGTGAGGGAAGTGGTGGCATCGGTGGCGTATCTCGATGATTCGCTGCCAATGGGCGCGGGGCGCAACGTGATGTCCCCGGTCGCGATTGGCCATATGTTGCAAGCGGCGGATTTGAAGCCAACGGACCGCGTGCTCGATGTGGGCTGCGGAACGGGCTATATGGCGACGATGCTGGCTTACTTGGTGAGTAATGTCTATGCGGTGGAAGAGAATCGTGAGCTTTCGGGGAAGGCGCGCGGGATATTGACCGATCTCGGTGTGAGTAATGTCGATATTATTTCGGCGCCGCTGGTGGCGGGCTATCCAGATCAAGCGCCGTATGATGCGATCTTTATTGAAGGGGCGATTGGTACCATGCCGTCGAGCCTATTTGAGCAGCTCAAAGAGAATGGGGTGATGCTGTTTATTGAAGCGAGTCAGTCGATGCCTGCGAGCGATCATGCGATGGGCAAGCTGATGGTGTGCCGCCGCGTGGGTGGGCATGTTGAAGTGTCGGAGAAGGGCGAGTTTTCCGTGCCGCTTCTGCCGGGCTTTGCGAAAAAAGAAGGGTTTACATTTTAAGGCGCTATGAAACGATTCTTCCGACCCTGTTTGAACATAAGTACGGCTCTGGTGAGCGCGGCGATACTATCGGGCGCATCGTTGGCGATGGCGCAGACGCCGCTGCCTGCTCCGGGGCAACCATCCGCGCCGAATCAGGCGCAAGCTCAGCAGCTCGATATGTTTACCCAGGCGCTGACCTCGGCCTATATGACGAACCCGCAAATACGTGCGCAGCGTGAAGCGCTGAAAGCAACGGATGAAGGGGTGAACCAGGCGCTGTCCAACTTCCGTCCGACCATTACGGCGAATTATCAGAATGGCCGGCAGAAGGTGGAGGTGAATGGCACCAACTCGACGACCGACGATGTTGAGATTCGCGCGCTGAATTTGAATCAACCGCTGTTCCGTGGTGGACGCACCTTGGCGGCTTATTCGCGGACGCGCAATGAGGTGCGTGCGGGGCGTGAAGATTTGCGTGATGTGGAGCAGAACACCTTGCTGAGCGGGATCACGGCCTATATGGATGTGCTGCAAAACCAGTCGATTGTTGAGCTGAGCCGGAATAATGAGGACGTGTTACAGGAGCAACTCCGCGCGGCACAGCAGCGTTTCGATGTGGGTGAGGTGACGCGTACCGATGTGGCGCAAGCGCAGGCGCGTTTGGCTCGGGCAAAGGCGGATACGGTGGAAGCGGTCGGGAATCTCGAAAGCGCTATGGCGAGTTTTGAACGGGTGATTGGCTTTGCGCCGGATCAGGTGCTGACCGTGCCGCAGCAATTCCCTACGCTGCCGGTGAGTTTGGATGAGGCGTTGGACGTTGGGCTAAAGCGAAATGCAGCATTGCTTGCGGCGAACTATCAATATGAAGCGGCTGATGATGCTATCTATGAAGAGATTGGCGTGTTGCTTCCTGAGGTCAGTTTGCAGGGCTCTATGCAGAAAAGCGATTCGCCAAATGCGTTTGACGCGACGCGTATTGATACGGACGCGCTGCTACTCAACGTGTCGATTCCGCTCTATCAATCAGGCGCGGAACATTCGCGTGTGCGTGCGGCCAAGAAGCGTGCGAAACAGCAGCAATATGCGCGTGATGATCAGGGCGAGGCAGTGCGCGAAGGGATCGTTCAGGCGTGGGAAGATTGGCAAACCAGTATTGCCACCATTGCGGCGCAAAAGTCACAGATCAATGCAGCGGAAGTCGCGCTTGAAGGGGTGAAGCAAGAGCAGCGCTTCGGTGAGCGGACCGTGCTTGATGTGCTCGATGCGGAACAAGAATTGTTCGCGGCGCGCGTTGCGTTGGTGCAGGCGCAGCGGAATCGTATCGTATCGATTTATAATTTGGTGGCGACATTGGGTCAGCTCACGGCAAATGATTTGAGCTTGCCGGTGCCATATTACGACCCGAGCGAACATTATGATGATGTTCAATTCCAGTTCCTCGGCTGGTAACACCTCATATTTTGAATCTTCCATGGCTACAAAATGCATTGTTTAAAAATTCTTTGCGCACGTACCAACATCTACGCTTACGCAGAATTTTGAAACAAAAACATTTTTCGCCTATGGGACATTCAAAATCTAAGCGACGGTTATACGGTCTTTGAAACGGATCGCTAAACTGATAAATGTGACTTTCTGCTAGTCACGCCGCGTCGAATTTGCTACGATGCAAAAAAATACAGATAAAACAGGGGTGTCGATGGCTGCGGAAGAGGCGTCTGAAGAACAATCCATGGAAGAGATTCTG
The DNA here is from genome assembly GCA_964352815.1 of uncultured Azospirillaceae bacterium. GTDB lineage: Bacteria > Pseudomonadota > Alphaproteobacteria > Rickettsiales > UBA3002 > CAYGTO01. The sequence continues at coordinate 6,018 of CAYGTO010000001.1, forward strand.
CAATCGATCAAAAAGATCATTGCGGATGACGATGGAGAAGACAATATCGAAGTGCCTGCACCAGAGCCAGAAGGGCTTGATGCTCTCGAGGCTGCGGAAGAAGAAGAGATCGAAATCGCGACGGTTGATGAGACTCCCGAGCCTGCGTCTGAACCCAAAGAAGCAAAAGATGACGCGCCTGCGGCCGAAGAGCCGGCAGCCGAGATGGAATTGCTCGATGATGAGGATTTCTTCGATATTAATGACGTGATCAGTGACGGGACTGAAGAGTCGGCGCCTGCAGAGAAAGCGGCTGAGCCCGCACCGACGCCAGACCCCGAGCCAGAACCGGAACCTGCGGCGGCTGAACCCGCGCCGACACCAGAGCCAATGCCTGCCCCAGAAGCAGAGGAAGAAGATGTGCTCGATCTGAGTGCGTTCGAGGAAGACACGCATGAGTTTTCGGAGCTAGAAGATTCCATTACGCCGCAAGAGCCTGCGACTGAAATGGCCACTGAATCGGTCGACGCAGGCGCGCTGCTGAGCGAAGAGACAATCAGCAAAGCCTCTTCTGCGCTTGCGCAATTGAAACAGCCGAAAGCGGCAGAGGCTAAAGGGCTGCATTTCCGCTCGGGCACTACGGTGGAAGATCTGGTGCTTGAAGCACTGCGTCCAATGATGCGCGAATGGCTCAATAATGAGTTGCCGGCGACCGTTGAGCGTTTGGTACAAGAAGAGATTCGCCGCCTTTCTAACAGTTAAACGATCGTTCAATTCCCCATGGTCTTTTTCTCTGATGTGCGCTATAGTGCAATGAAGAACTGGGGGTGTTGTGTACCGCATTGCGATTCTGGGAGTCATGGCTGTTGTGCCGCTTGTCGCGGTCGCGCAAGAGCTTGATTTGCCTCCGCTGCCCGGGCTTGAAGATATTCCCTCAACCGACATTAGTGCACCGAAAGAAGATCCGACGATGGTTAACCCGGCGGCGGATATTTTGGGTGATGCGGCGACGCCCGAAGATGAGAGCCTGCTGATTGAAGACCCGTCGATTCTCCCTGGGATCAATATTGAACCAGAAGAAAGCGCGCTAGAAGGTGGTACACCTTCGGATACACCGTCTGAAGCGCTTGCTGATATTCCACCGCTTGAGCTAGAGACACTGGATGATTTGCTGCTGCAAAATGAAGAAGCAGCATCTGCTGACGTCACGGATACAGCCGCCGATGCAGACGCGCTCGCGCTGCCGACATTGGAAGAGGCTGAAGCGATGGATGCGCTGAAAGAGGCTAAAGCATCTGCAGAGGCAGAGATTCCGCCGCTTCCTGAATTTGGTCTTCCAGAGACTGCTGAGGGAGAGGCGCTCGAAGCCACGCAAACGGAGACGGGCCTACCGCCATTGCCGCTACCAGGCGCTGAAATGGCTGAAGCACCTACAGCTCCGACGCCGACAGATACGGCCGCCGCGCCGGCTCCGCCAGTGTTACCATTCCCCGCAGTGCCTGCCTTACCCGGGCAGCCGGAGCGTGATGGTAACCCAGTGATCACCTTTGGCGCGCCGGTGGATGCAGTGCCGCCCTTGGGAGATGTTGCGCCTTTAGCGCCCGTTGAAGCGAAGGATCCGTATCAGAAATATGCGGGCAAGATGCCGAAGAATCCGGCGAAAACCAAGCTGCGTTATGACTATAATTATAAGCGTCAATATTTGCCGCCGCAGATTTACCGCACGGAATATGATCGTGAGAATAAGCATTTGCCGCGCGCCCGTAGCATCGATGATTATGAACGTGCTGTGTTTGTCGCAGCGCAGAAGAATGATACGAATGGTTTGCGCGCGCTCAAGCGCCAGATTGGCACGCTGCAGTTGCGAAGCGATAGCGGCGATACGCCGTTGATGGTGGCGGCACATGCGGGCGCGCTAGATGCGGCATTCTTGCTGATTGCGCATGGGGCGAATGTGTCGGATCGAAACTACCGCGGCGCGTCAGCGATTGATTATGCACGGGCTCGCGGCGATCACGCCATGATGCAGCTTCTTAGTAGTCCGTCACCACTGGCGTCACGTGTGAAGCTCCCATAGCTGCTTTCAACTTTACTTTTTGTTTGCGCATGCTAATTCATAAGCATGACTAAAACCTACGGAAAATCCACCCTTGTAAGCCGCCACACCACGCAAGGACCAGAGCGTGCACCGCACCGCTCTTATCTCTATGCGATGGGGCTGTCTAAAGAACAGATTGACCAGCCATTAGTGGGCGTAGCGACCACGTGGAACGAAGCTGCTCCGTGTAATATTGCGCTGGGACGCCAGGCACAGGTAGTGAAAAAAGGCGTGAGCGCTGCGGGCGGAACGCCGAGAGAATTTACAAGTATCACCGTGACCGATGGGATCGCGATGGGGCATCAGGGGATGAAGAGTTCACTGGTCAGCCGCGAGGTGATCACCGATTCGGTCGAGTTGACGATGCGCGGTCATTGCTATGATGCGCTGGTCGGGCTAGCGGGCTGCGACAAATCGCTACCAGGTTTGATGATGGCAATGCTGCGGTTGAATGTGCCGAGCGTGTTTATGTATGGCGGATCGATTTTGCCAGGACAGTTCAAAGGCAAACAGATCAGCGTGCAGGATGTGTTTGAAGCGGTGGGTAAACATAGCGCTGGGAGTATGGATGATGCCGAACTCGATGAGATTGAGCAGGTCGCATGCCCATCGTCAGGATCGTGCGGAGGACAGTTTACCGCGAATACGATGGCGTGCGTGAGTGAGGCGATTGGCTTGGCGTTACCAGGTTCTGCCGGTGCGCCAGCGCCGTATGAGTCGCGCGATGCCTATGCGTTTGCGAGCGGCGAGGCAGTGATGCGCTTGATTAAGGATAAGCTGCGCCCGCGCGATATTGTGACGCGTGAAGCGCTTGAGAACGCGGCGGCAGTGGTCGCCGCAACCGGCGGTTCGACGAATGCCGCGCTGCATCTGCCAGCGATGGCGCATGAGGCGGGGATTGATTTTAATTTGCATGATGTCGGCGCGATTTTCAGCAAGACGCCTTATATTGCCGATTTGAAACCGGGCGGGCGTTACCTCGCGAAACATATGCATGAGATTGGCGGAATTCCGGTGGTGATGAAAGAGTTGCTGGAAAGCGGCCATTTGCATGGCGATTGCATCACGGTGACGGGGAAGACGATTGCTGAGAATTTGAATGATGTGGTGGTGCCGGCGTACGAACCGCCGCCGGAAGTGGGCGAGGGGAATTACCCATCGATGACCGGTGCGATGCAGCATGTGGTGGCTCCGGTATCCGCGCCGCTATCGCCGACGGGCGGGGTGATTAGCCTGAAAGGGAATCTCGCGCCAGAAGGGGCGATTGTCAAAGTCGCGGGGATGAAGCGTTTGGTGCATAGCGGCCCAGCGCGCGTATTTGAATGTGAGGAAGATGCGTTTGCCGCGGTGGAGAAGCGTGACTATACAGAAGGCGATGTGATGGTGATTCGCTATGAAGGGCCGAAAGGCGGGCCGGGGATGCGCGAGATGCTCGCGACGACGGCGGCGCTGGCGGGCCAGGGCGCGGAGAATGTGGCGCTGATTACCGATGGGCGTTTTTCGGGCGCAACGCGTGGGTTCTGTATTGGTCATGTCGGGCCGGAAGCCGCGGTAGGCGGGCCAATTGGCCTGATTAAAGATGGCGATGTGATCACGATTGATGCGGAGAAGCGCACGATCGATGTCGATGTGAGTGACGCAGAAATGGCCGCGCGCCGTAAGAGTTGGCAGCCGCGCGACCATGACTATCAATCGGGCACGCTGTGGAAATATGCGCAAACGGTCGGCTCGGCCGAGACGGGTGCTGTGACGCATCCGGGGGCGGCGAAAGAAACGCACATTTTCGCGGATATTTAATAAACGTCATCCTGTTGCTCGACACCAGAATCTGATACAAATAGCTAGAGATACTGGCGTCAAGCGCCAGTATGACGGCGGGCTTTTAAAAATATTACACTAAAAATATTCCACACTCACCGAGAAAATCCGCTCGACCTTTTTGACCATGGCTGCGCTGGTGACGAGCAAGATGCGATCCTCTTGAGAAATGATGGTGTCGGCAGTGGGTAGGATGACTTCCTTGCCGCGGAGTACGGCGCAGACTTGCACTTCTTTCGGTAGGCCGAGCTCGCCGACTTTTTTTCCGAGGAGTGAGGAGGTTTCGACTGCTTCTGCTTCAATCACCTCTGCGAGGCCGTTAGCGATGGAGTAGACGGAGCGAATGCGTCCGCGGCGGACATAGCGCAGGATGGTGGAAACGGTGGTTTCGCGCGGGTTGACGACGGCGTCGATTCCGAGATCGCCCCAAAGCGAGGTGTAGGAGGTGTTGTTGACCAATGTGATCGCGCGTTCGCAGCCATTGCGCTTGGCGAGAAGCGAGGCGAGAATGTTGGTTTCATCATCGTTGGTCACCGCGATCGCCATGTCCATATGATCAATACCGGCTTCGAGCAGCAGCTCCCGGTCAAGGGCGCTGCCATGGAGTACGGTAGCACGCTCGAGCTTCGAAGCGGCGCGCTCAGCTTGCGCGCGGTCATATTCGATGAGTTTGGCTTTAATATCGCGCGCACCATCTTTTTCGAACGAGTGGGCGATGGAGAGACCGATATTCCCCGCCCCGAAAATGACGGCGCGACCAACATCTTGCTCGGTATGGCCAAAGAGCGGCATGACCTTGGGAAGGTCTACCGGGGTGGCGACGAAGAAGGCGTGGTCGTGCGCTTTGAGCATGAGGTCAGGGCCGGGGAAGAGGAAGCGACCATCGCGTTCAACGCCGAGGATGCGCGCTTTCATCCCTGCAAACTTCTGTTCGGCAAGTGGCAGCGGTAAGTTCAGCAGCGCGCAATCAGGTTCACAATTCACCTGTGTGACGCGCACATGACCATCCGCAAACGGGATCATGTCCATCGCGCCGGGTGTGTGGATTCGACGGAGAATGGTTTCCGCAACTTCGATTTCCGGAGAAATAATATGGTCGAGCGCCAGATGATCATTGGCGTAGAGGCCAGCCCACTCTGGGCGCAGGTAATTCTGATGGCGGATTCGCGCGATTTTTGTGGGAATGCTGAACAACGAATACCCAATCTGGCAGGCGACCATATTGACTTCGTCGGAGTAGGTGACGGCAATCAGCATGTCAGCATTTTCTGCACCCGCGGCCTGAAGCACGCTAGGGTGGGAGGCGTGTCCATGATAGGCGGTGGCATCGGTCGAATCGTTGATCTTTGCGACAAGCGTCGCGTTCTGGTCAATCAGGCTGACTTCGTTGCCTTCCTTTGAAAGATGCTGTGCGATGCTGAAGCCGACTTGGCCCGCGCCACAGATTAAAAACTTCATACTGCCCCCAGAGGCTTCTACTTATACATATTAGTAGAAATGGATTTTAAGGATGGTAGCGAATTTTAGGAGAAATAACAACCGTTAAGCAGCGACAGGCTTTTCTTCGTTATGAAGGCCGAGGCTCTTGAGTTTGCGGTGGAGGGCGGAGCGTTCCATGCCGATGAAGGTCGCGGTTTTCGAGATGTTGCCATTGAAGCGGCCGATCTGCGCGGCGAGATAGTCCCGTTCGAAATGTTCGCGCGCCTCACGAAGCGGCATGCTCATCATCTCATGGCGTAGCACAGAATCGGTGCCGCTGACTTTGGGTTGTGCGAATAGTTCCGGCGGCAGCATGTCGATCGTAATATCTTGCGAGCTTTCGCCTGAGGCCATAATCAGCAGCCATTCCATCATGTTACGCAAGTGACGGACATTCCCCGGCCAGCTGTATGATTGTAACGCGCCCATCGCATCGTCGGTGATTTTGCGCTTGGGGACACCGGAAATTTCGCTCGCACGCTTGATGAAATAGTTGCATAGCATGGGAATATCTTCGCGGCGATCCGAGAGTTTCGGCATCTCGATTGGTACGACGTTAAGGCGATAGTAGAGGTCTTCGCGGAAACGGCCATCTTCAATTTCGCGCTGCAAATCGCGGTTGGTCGCGGCGACCACGCGGACATCGACCTGAACGCGCTTGCTGCCGAACTGACGCTCAAAGGATTGCTCCTGAAGTGCGCGTAGAACACGGCTTTGGGTTTCAAGATGCATGTCAGCCACTTCATCGATGAACAGGGTGCCGCCATGGGCACGCTCAAACATGCCTAGTTTTGATGCGCCACCGTTGGGCGTGTGCTCTTCCGTGCCAAACAGCTCTGCTTCAACGCGGCTTGGCGAGATGCTGGCGGCGTTCATCACTACGAACGGACCAGGCGCGCGTTTCGATTGGTTGTGAATCATGCGCGCGATGACTTCTTTGCCCGTGCCCGGCGCACCGGAAATCAGGATACGGCTATTGGTCGGCGCGACTTTCTTTACGGTCTGACGCAGCTGCTGAACGGTTTGTGAATGGCCAATTAGTTCGGTCTCGGGTGATCCACGAAGTCTAAGCTCCTGATTTTCATGCTTTAATCGAGAGGATTCCAAAGCACGCTGAAGCACAAGAAGGAGTCGCTCGGCAGTGAAGGGCTTTTCGATGAAGTCATAGGCGCCGATCTTGATGGCGTTAACCGCGGTTTCAATGTTGCCATGACCGCTGATCATGATGACCGGGAGATGTGCGTATTTTCGGTGCACCATTTCGAGGATGCCGAGCCCATCCAGCTCACTGCCTTGGAGCCAAATATCGAGGATAATCGCAGAGGGAACGCGTTCAGCGATGGCTTTCAGCGCGCTGTCGCTGTTATGTGCCAGCCGTGTGACATAGCCTTCATCTTTGAGGACATCGGCGATGAGTTCGCTAATGTCTGATTCATCGTCAACGATGAGAATATCCGCGCTCATGAGCTTCCTTATAGAATCAAAATCTCGTTACTGTTGTTTTTTTACATCAGTTAACTTGGGGAATGCAAGCGTAACTTTTGCGCCACCCACAGCACGGTTGGATAAGGTCAGGGAACCGCCGTGATCTTCCATATGTTTTTTAACGATAGCGAGGCCGAGGCCAGTGCCTTTCGCGCGGGTGGTGACGTAGGGCTCGGTCAGGCTAGAGAGCTTATCTTCGGGGAACCCGGTGCCATTATCTTCCACCGTGACCTGCCAATGCTCGCCGCGATCTTCGCTGGTGATGCGGATTTCAGGCTGGTAACGATCGAGTGTGTCTTTGTGATCTTTTTGATACAATTCAATGCCTTCCGCAGCATTTTTCAGCAGGTTTGTAAAGAGCTGGCCAATATGGCGCTCATCAATCTTGGCGATCATTTCCTCGTCATAGCCCTCGCGGATATACTTAATTTTGGGATGCACAGTGTTCTCAGAAAAGATGATCTGTTTAATGATTTTGAGCAGGTCTTTTTCGCTCAGGATCGAGCGCGGCATGCGGGCGAAGGAGCCGAATTCATCGACCATCGTGCCGATATCGGCGACATGTTTCTGGATGGTTTCAATATATTTATCAAAAGGTTCTCTAAGTTTCTTGTCTTCTGGCGCGAATTTGTGTTTGATCCGTTCAGTCGAGAGCTGGATAGGGGTCAGCGGGTTTTTGATCTCATGGGCGATGCGGCGTGCGACATCGGCCCACGCCGCGTTGCGCTGCGCAGTGACCAGCGGGGTTACATCATCGAATGTGACGATAAAGCCTTCAATTTTACCGTTAAACTCTTCTGTGGAGATGCGTAGATTGAGAATTTTGCTCGTCCCGGCACGCATGATCTTGATTTGATCCTGCACAATGCAGCCGGGCATGGTTTTTGCGAGTTCGATTAGCGCTTCCACTTCGGGGAAGACGAGGAGCATTTCTTCGCCTTCGAGCGTGTCTTCTTCATTATGGTCGGGCGAGAGAATGTCAAAGGCGAGCTTGTTATAGACGGTGATGCGCTGGCCCTCATCGAGTGCAATGACCCCGGCGGACACGCCGGAGAATACGGCTTCCATCATCCGGCGGCGCTCATCGAGGCGGCGGTTCGCGTTGATCAGCTCATCGCGCTGGCGGCCAAGCTGTTGGGTCATCCGGTTGAAGGTTCGCGCGAGGGTAGCGATTTCATCATGCTGATGGCCCTCGGGTACGCTGGCGGTGTAGTCCCCGGCTTTAACCCGGTCGGTGGCGTTGATCAGCTCAGCAATCGGCGAGACAATACGCATGGCGAGGTAAAAGCCGACCCAAAGCGAGATTAAGAGCAAAAAGAGCGCCACCATAATATAGAAAAGGGTAAATTTATTCTGCACCATGGTAATGTTCTGTTTCAGCTTGGCATACTCAGTCACCGCGCCTTGAGTGTTCTGCATATGCTTGATGACTTTACTGTCGATGAGCCGGCCGATCAGAAGATACATATCGTTGAGCGCGTCGAGTTGGATAAGCGCGCGGATCTTTTGTTTTTCGTCGGTGAGCAAGACGACTCTGCCCTCGCGGGCGCGGGCGAGAATCTCGGGTGGAATTTGCTCAAAGGCGAGCGATAGGCTCAAATCGCTCCGAGCCATGACGCGCTGGGGCGTGAAGACGATGGCCTCGCTCAGCCCGCGCAGGATGGTTTGCGTGTTGAGGACTTGGCGGAAATTGGAAGGTGAGCTCATGGCGATGGGTAGCTCGGGTTCAATATCACGCGCCATGGCCAGCGCATCGATTCGGATATTCTCGCCATGTTCCTCAAGGTAGGCCTCGGCAACGGCGAGTGAATCGGTCAGAGCGATTGAAACCCGGTCAGAGAACCAGGCGCGGATGCCGACATTGAAGAAGACAGTCGAGAAGATGGCGACGCAGAGGGTCGGGATGATGGCGACCAAGGCGAAGGTGATGAGGATGCGTTTTTGTAGTTTAAACCCAATGCCTTGGGTCTTGACGCGCTTCCACATGGCGTAGATGCGATGCGACATGAAGCCGACAATGAGTAGCAAGAGGATGCCATTGAGGACGGTGAGGTTGAGTAGCGTACTGACGTCAGCGCCGAAGATATTGTGCTTCCCGAGCATGACGATGTAGCCAATGATACCGCAGAAAAAGAGGAGTGCGAAGGCCGAAACAAAGAGCAATGGCCGGCCGGCAACGTGACGGGGGCTGACAACCGTGCTGCCCATTAGGCCGCCTGGGCCAGAGGTTGCTGGGACTGGTGATCAATCGCGCGGTCGAAATAATCGCTGATATAGCGCTGCACTTCGTCGGCATCGGTCATTTGGTTGACCTCTTTACGAAATTGCGCCGAACCGTGGATACCATTGGAATACCAACCAATATGCTTGCGCGCGATGCGTACACCCGGAATGCGGCCATAATGATGGAGCATGTCTTCAACATGTTCGAGGACGATGGTTTTGAGCTCGGGTAAAGAAGGGGCACCGTTCTGCGAGGAGCCGTTAGGCGACCTGTCTTCGCCGAAGCGAAGCTCCGGCTTCGCGCAGGCAGGCGCGGCAGTCGAGGGCGTATTCCTCTGTTCTTCTCTGTGGCTCTGGATCGCGTCGCTTCGCTCGCGAAGTGGTTCGTTTTTCTTCCTCAAATATTCACAGACTTGCGATGGGAACCAGGGGCGGCCATAAGTGCCACGGCCGATCATGACGCCATCTGCGCCGGATTGATTGAGTGCGGCGTCGACATCCTCAAAGCTGGTGATATCGCCATTGGCGACCACAGGGAGGTTCACCGCGTCTTTAACCGTGCGAATGAAATCCCAGTCAGCCGAGCCTTTATACATTTGGCAGCGGGTGCGGCCATGGATGGTGATCATCTGAATGCCCACATCTTCCGCGATTTTCGCGAGTTTTGGTGCGTTGAGGCTGTCATGATCCCAGCCCATGCGCATTTTGAGGGTGACGGGGATTTTCACCGCATCCACCGTGGCTTTAAGAATATCGGCGGCGAGCAGTTCATCGCGCATCAGTGCCGAACCGGCATAGCTATTAACGATCTTTTTAACGGGGCAGCCGAAATTAATATCAATCATATTGGCGCCGCGCCCCTCATTGAGCTTGGCGGCTTCGGCCATCGTCTCCGGCTCACAGCCCGCGAGCTGAATCGCGAACGGGTATTCGTTGGGGTCAAATGCCATCATCCGATCGGTGTTTTTGGTCTCGAGCACCACCCCTTTACTCGCAATCATCTCTGACACGACTAGCCCCACGCCGAAGCGCTTCACCAGCTTACGAAACGGCAAATCGGAGACACCGGTCATCGGCGCCAGAAGAACCGGGTCGGAGAGGGTAAGGTTTCCGATAGAAATGGTCATGAGGTAGATATACTCTGGCTTTAGAGGTGAGTCAATTATTGCTAATATACGTAACGTGACTGTCATTGCACGGCGTGTCCGGGCAATCCAAAAAGAATCATTGGATTACCCGCATAAAGCGGGTAATGACAGCCTAACAAGTATTGAGGAGAAACATGAACATTGCAGCACTCATCGTGGCGGCCGGGAAAGGCGAGCGGATGGGCGATGGTACGGCACTTCCTAAGCAATATCAGCCGGTTGCAGGGAAGGCGCTGATCGCACATTCAGTGGAGCGGCTCTCGGCGCATCCGGCGGTTCATCAGTGTGTGTGCGTGATTCATCCCGATCATGAGGCGCAGTATCAGACGGCGTTTCTTGATAGCAATGCGCCACAGCATGTTGAGGGCGGGGCCACGCGCCAGCTTTCGGTGTTGCATGGTCTGCGCGCGCTCGAGCAGCAAGGGGCCAGCCATGTGTTGATTCATGATGCGGCGCGGCCGATGCTGTCAGATGATCTGATCACGCGCCTGTGCGAAGCGCTGGTCTATCATGAGGCGGTGGTGCCGTGCGTCCCGGTGGCGGATAGTTTGAAGCGAGTCGAGAAGGAACAGCTCGTCGAGTCGGTGCAGCGCGATCATCTGATGCAGGTGCAAACGCCGCAAGCGTTCGAGTTGAAATCGATTCTGATGTTGCATGAAGCTGCGGCCGCGCATGATGATGTGTATTACACCGATGATGCGTCGCTCTGTGAGCATGCGGATCAGCCGGTGGCGGTGGTGGCAGGCGAACGGCGCAATATCAAAGTGACATTTCCTGAAGATGTGGCATTAGTGGAAGCGATGATGAAAGGAGCGGTATGAGCGTAACCGAAACACGGATGGGGCTAGGCGTTGATGTGCATCAGATGCTGGCGCATGACAGCTATCTTGATGCGAATGCCAAGGTGATGCGGCTCTGCGGCGTCGATGTGCCGTCGGAGCATTATTTGAAGGGGCATTCCGATGCCGATGTGGGGCTGCATGCGATCACCGATGCGCTGCTGGGCGCGGCAGGCGAGGGCGATATTGGCCAGCATTTTCCGCCGAGCGAGAAGCAATGGCGCGATGTGGACTCGGCCGTGTTTGTGGAAAAAGCGGTGGAGCTGATTACGAAGAAACAAGGGCGGATTGTGAATGTTGATGTGACCTTGATTTGCGAACAGCCGAAGATTGGGTCCTATCGCAGCGCGATGCAGCGTAAGGTGGCCGATATTTTGGGTGTGGCGCACAGCCGGGTGAATATTAAGGCGACGACGACGGAAACGCTTGGCTTTACTGGACGAGGCGAGGGCGTTGCGGCGCAGGCGGTGGCATCGGTGGAAATGCCTCGCAGCGAGACACCATAATATGCCTCATGTGATCTTAGATGTGTTCCGTTTCGCAAGAAGACGTGAGTCGAGGACCAGACTACGCCAAGGCTTCGTCGGGCAGGCGCGATCCAGCATGTGGCTCTGGATTGTGCCGTCATTCGCGTTGCTCATTCCTTGCAAAACGATGTAGGGTCATACCATGGAAAAACATCTTATCACCCTCATCGCGACCTGGTTTTATTCTGGGAAGTTTCCGTTCATGCCCGGGACGATGGGCACGTTGGCGGCGCTGCCTGTTGCCTATATGCTGCAGTTTTATGTCGGCATGGAAGCGCTGATTGCAGCGACTGTAGTGGCGAGCATTGGTGGGATTTGGGTCAGCGATCGCTATCTCGCTGTGACCGGAAAAGACCGCGCGGCCGACCCGAAAGAGGTGGTGATTGATGAGGTGGCGGGGATGTGGCTTACCCTATGTTTGATGCCGCTGAATTACATGGAAGATGCGGCTGGCTGGGTGCTTGTGACCTATGGTGGTGGGTTTTTGGCATTCCGGCTTCTTGATATTTGGAAGCCTTGGCCGATCTCACTTTTAGACCGTAAAGTGAAGGGCGGCTTAGGCATTATGCTTGATGATCTGGCGGCGGCCGTGTTTGCAGTGATTGCACTCGGAGTGATCGGTCACGGAATTGAGGGGCTGGTTTATTTCATGGTAGAGAACGCGGTGCCGGATGGTAGTGACGGGATGGATCTAAATAGTCATGACGCAAAGTAAGCTCATAGAAAAAGCAACCTCCCTACTTGATGCCTGCAAGGCGCGGGGTGTGATGATCGCGACGGCGGAGTCATGCACGGGTGGGATGATCGTGGCGCTATTGACTGAGATTGCAGGATCGTCGGCGGTGGTTGATCGCGGCTTTGTGACCTATAGTAATGAAGCGAAGCAGCAGATGCTTGGCGTATCAGAAGCGTTGATTGCAGAGCATGGCGCGGTGAGTGAGCCGGTGGCGCGGGCGATGGCGGAGGGCGCGCTTGCGCAGAGCCGTGCGCAGTTGAGCGTATCGGTGACGGGGGTGGCTGGCCCGGGCGGTGGTTCAGACGCAAAGCCGGTGGGCACGGTGCATCTTGCGAGCGCGCTAGAAGGCGGCGAGATGCTCCATCATCATACACAGTTTGATGGTGATCGTCAGGCGGTTCGGACGCAATCGGTGGAAGCAGCGCTTGATCTAATGCTGCGTCAGCTCGCCGCTTAATTCTGAATGGTTTTGCTTAAACCTTTTTCCGCAATGTCTTTGCGGTAGGCATCCAAGAAGCCTTGAACATTCCGCACGCTTTTAAGGACTTCACCAATGTTGCTTGGCGAGATTGGGCGGGTATCGTCAGTGAGATAGAGAAAGGTTTTCAGGTTCGGGTTTTCCTTCATCAGCGGTAAAAAATATTGCCGCAAATAGCCGAGCTGTGTCATGTCATCTTCGAACAAATAGGCGACGGCGAGCTTGATGAGATACGCGCCTTCTTCCGGAGTCAGCGGTTCATTCAAACTCTCGCGCGTCGATAGGAGCTCTTCCGCGGAATCGATGACGTTGAGCCAGTCTTTTTGTTCCCAATAGGCTTGCAGCGTAAGGCCGATACCTTCCTGAGATTTATCGGGCGCGAGGATACGAATCGCGCGGTCATATTCGCCGGTGTCCATGAGTGCTTTGGCAGTTAGGTGATCGCGTTGGCGCTGCAGCGTTTCGGAGTTGCCACCAAAACCGGTAACCTTCAGAACGGCGAGCGCTTCGCGAGGTTTGCGGTTAAGCAAGTGAATGAGCGCGAGGCGTGCGCCGACCATGCTACGATCTTTGCCTTCGAGGCGGAAACGAATCTGGTGGCTTAGGAGTGCGGCGGCGCGGTCGAGCAAGTCGACGCGGGTGAGAATATCCGCGAGGTTTTGCACCATCATATCCCCCTTACGGCCGATGGGCGAGAGGTCGCGGAATTCATAGAAGACGGAGAGGGCTTCGAGCGGCTTGAGCTTATCTGCACCGTTTTTGAGGAAAAGGTTTTGGTAGAGCCGCGCCATGTTCTGGGCGGACTCTAACGCGACCGGATCTTCGGGGTAGTTGACGACAATCTCGCGCCAGGTGCGTAGTGCTTGCGCATATTCTTCGTTGCGGACATAGAGCTTCGCCATGAAGGTGAGCAGATTGATTTCGAATTGATCATTCCGCCACATCACCCGCACTGGCTCGAGCCGGTCAATCGCTTGCTGCACGGTGATGGCGCCATTCTCAAAGAGCATGGTGGTCAGGCCGAACTGGCTGCGTGAGCGGACGTAGCGATCATCGGTCTCATAGAGAATGTTTTCCCAGATCTCTTTGGCGGCTTCGAGCTGGCCTTTGGAGGCGGCGATTTTACCGAGGAGATAATCAACCTCGCCGATCGACGTGCCGATGAGATCGGCTTTATTCATGCCATCCAGCGCACCGAGGGCTTGGTTGAATTCCTCGCGGTTGATGTAATGGTCCGCGGCCATGAGAAAGAGGCGGCGACGCATTTCGGGTGGGTAGAGTTTAGCAAAGACGCGTTCGAACGTGTTGAAAGTGATGGGAACGTTGCGCCCGGTTTGCGCGAGATTGACAATGCGTTTCCAATATTGAATTTCCGGGCCTTCGGGAACGTCGGGATTAGCGAAATCAATCGCGGCTTCTTGGAACCGGCCGGCCATGAAATGTGCGCCGGCGCGAATGAGGCCTAAATTATATTCTTTAAAAAAGTCAGGCGCTTCTTCTTCTAATTGGTTTAGCAAGCTCAGTGCCTCGTGATAGAGCCCTTCGGCCATCATATGCTGCGCCATGCGGACTTTGATGATATAGGTGTCCTGATCTTCAGAAGTGACGAGTTGATTTTGTAATTGCGCCAATGTGGTATAGACATTTTGTTTCTCATCAATCTTCCATTTATCATAGGGGAAGAGGGCTTCTTTAGTGCTTTTCAATACATCGTAGCGTTCGATGGTGATTTCGGGCAGGCCTTCGGAAAGTGAGATACCGCCGCGGGTGGTTAGGGTCAGGCCGTTGCGGATCGCGCGCAGTCGTGTGCCATCGGCATGGGTGACGATGGCGATGCCTTGATTGCTGCTAAGGGCGGTGGCTTGTGGCCAGCGGCGTTCCGGGTAGTTCCCATGATCTTTGATATACATTGGTGCGACCAATAGCTCGTTCTGGCTCGCCGGGTCGATGAGGCGTGCGGGGGCTGAATATTGCAAAATAGGGAAGAGGATATCGGGTGAACGGGTGTTGGTGCGGTATTGCAGCGGGATCAAATTATCCGGGTAGCGTTCGTTTTTGAGTAGCGTCACACGCCAGTGATAGTCGCGGTCGCCGCGGGTGGTGTCCGGGTAGAAAGAGCCATCGGTGTGAATAAGTAGGATGGTGCGTTCTTCCGAGGGGAGTTGTTCAATCTTTTTGACGCCTTTGGGCATAGAGCTTCCGAGCAGTTCCGTCGGGATGCGATGATAGGCGCTGAAGACAAGCCATATGGTGTTATGGTAGCGGAAGGTGGCAGCGGCCACGCGCCCGGGGAAAGGGAAGATGATGGTGGTGTCGTCCCCTTTTTTGCTGGTGCTGACCAGAAGCGATGGTTTGTTAGGTTCCGCAGTTGCATTGGCTTCTTCAGGCGGCGCTGTGATATCTTCCATGGTTGGGGTGGTGACCGGTGGCGGGGTCTCAGGAGCGGCCGTTTCTTGGGCCCAAGCGAGCGGCGCACATAGAGAAAGAAAAGCGAATGCGAGCGCAGTTCGCGCAATCGCCTGTAAGGCTCCATAGTGATATGCACAGACTCGTCCCATCATCCCACTATAACATGATAGGAGAATCTCGGGTAGGTCTATGAATCGCTTAGATTTGTAAACAAGCTAGTCGTTAAAGAGGGCGTCGATATCGTCCTGTGTCGGGCGCTCGCTCGCCAGCTGTGGTCCGCTCATGAGCTCTTCATCAGGGCGCTCGACTTTTTGTTTTTCTGCTGGCGGCACATAATCGTCAGGGAGTTCGCCATTAAAGAGTTTCACCAGCGCGACGACGCGGCGCTCGGTGTCTTCGACCATTTCGATCACTTTGTTAATGCGCTGGCCTGAAATATCTTGGAAGCTACACGCATCATAGATTTCCATGGTCTGGTCACTGATTTTTTGCTGCGTCGCTTCATCCGCTACTTCCATGGTCAAATTGGTGATTTGATCGGCGGCGTCCATGATGCGGTTGGTGGCAAGTTCGGTATGTTTAACCACTTCGCCCAGCTGTGCAATCGCATGATGCGAGCTTTCTTCTTCTTTCTCATCGCCTTTGGGGACGAGCACCATCGAGACAATTTCTTTCTTTGCTCGAGCGATATGTTCCGCCATTTTTTCGATTTCACGCTTCAGCACATCCATCTCAAGACTATCGCCGCTCAGTGAGTTTGAAGTGGCGGAAAGAATCCCACCAATATCTTCGATGGTTAACGTGCCCTTTTTCTCAAGGTTTGCGAGCAGGTTTTGAAGGAGGGCTTGTCCGACTGCGCTGGGCGTACCTTGTTTCTTTTTTTGTGGGGCTGCGTCTGCCATGAAATCCTCGTCTTAATAAGTAGTGATTTAAAGCGTATCGCCAAATACGCTCTCAATTTTTTGTTTGAGTGTTGGCGCGTTAAATGGCTTCACGATATAGTTGTTCACACCGGCTTTCTTTGCCGCGATCACATTCTCCGTTTTACTTTCCGCAGTGATCATGATGAACGGGGTGCTCTTAATTTTTTCGGTTTCGCGGACCTTTTTCAGCAGCTCATAGCCGGACATGGGCTCCATATTCCAATCGGAAATAATCAGACCATAATTGCCGCCATTGGCCTTGCCAAAGGCTTCAGTACCATCTTTGGCTTCGTCCACATTATTAAAGCCAAGTTGTTTCAATAAGTTACGTATGATCCGTAACATGGTTGCGTAATCATCCACGATGAGAACGGACATGTTCTTATCAATTGCCATTTATGCCTCTCTGTTTCGCTATTTTTATTGCATGAGTATAGCGTCTTTATGCTACATATCATAGAAGAGATGGTTTAACAGAGTGTTAATGCAGAGCATTATCTCGCCTTAATGTTGTGTTTTTGCAACCTAGGCGGGATAGATCTGAAACAGGAGAGAAACGATGAAATGGACGGATACCTTCCGAATTGCGGAAGAGCTTGAAGATGCGCATGGCGATAAGGATAATGTCAACCTGCGCTTTACGGATTTACGCCAATGGGTGATTGAACTCGATGGGTTCAATGATGACCCGAATGGGTGCAATGAGAAGATTTTGGAAGCGATCCAGATGGCGTGGCTTGATGAGCGCGAAGATTAATGCTCACGCTCACCAGTGATTCTTTTGAGAAGACACAGGCGATTGCGGCCTCGCTTGCGCCGGCGTTGCGCGCCGGAGATGTGATTACTTTGGTGGGTGATTTAGGCGCCGGGAAAACCGCCTTTGCCAAAGGGCTGGTGGCAGCGTTTGCTGGAATCACGCTTGACGAGGTAACAAGCCCGACTTTTACGCTATGTCAGGAATATCGCGCCTCACAGACCGAACTAATGCTCTATCATTATGATCTCTATCGGCTGGAGCACGAAGGCGAGCTACAAGAGTTGGGGCTAGAAGAGCAGTGCGAGCATGGCGCGGTGGTGCTTGAATGGCCAGAGATTGCGCAGCATTATCTGCCCGAGAATCGGCTTGAGATTGCCATTCAAAGCGCGGAAGCGCCTGGTGCTGAATGTGGTTACTCTGAAAATATCCGTTGCATTCAGGCGTCAGGACCCTCACATTTATTGGATAGATTAATGCTATTCAAGGATCGGGAGTCCGCATGAACGCATCGCTGGCCAGCTCATTGGCGCCATCGTCTGCCGCGTCTGAGTCTGTTGTGCGTGTTTCCGATCGGCAGGACCATCGTATGAGTGTGTTAGAAAAATGTGTGAGCGACGCGGGGTTTAATCCGGAGAGTTTAACGCTGGTCGCGGGGGATGCGTCTTTCCGTAAATATTACCGTGTGACGCGCGCTGGCGATCAGAAAAGCGCGATTGTCATGGATGCGCCGCCAGAGAAAGAAGCGGTTGAGCCGTTTGTCGTCATCACGGAGTGGTTGCGCAAGGCAGGGATTGCCGCGCCAGAAATTTTATATGCGGATCGAGGCAATGGTTTGCTCGTGCTTGAAGATTTAGGCGATGCATTATTCGCGCGCGTGCTTGAAACGGGCGAGAGTGATGAGACGACGCTGTACCGCTCGGCAATGAACACGCTGATTCAGTTTCAGCAATCGGATGTGTCGTCGCTGGGCGACTTTCCGAAGCATGATGCAGCGAAACTGCATGATGAAGCGATGCGTTTTGCGGAATGGTTTTTGCCGCAGGCGCTGGGCCGTGAGAAAGCGATTGCGTTGATGCCATCATGGCGCGCCTTGTGGGATGAATTGATTGCAGCGAACCCGACGAAGTGTGATTGCTTTTCGCATCATGATTATCACGCAGAGAATTTACTGTGGCTTCCTGAGCGCGAAGGCAACCGGCGCGTCGGCGTGCTTGATTATCAAGATGCGAAGCTAGGCGATGCGGCGCTCGATGTGGTGTCACTGTTGCAAGATGCGCGGCGCGATGTGTCAGAGGCATTAGCCAAAGCGATGCTCGACTATTACATTGAGCAAAGTGGTGAAGATGAAGCTGCGTTCCGTCAGCGTTATGCGTTTTTAGGGGCGCAGCGGAATTTGCGCATTATCGGGGTGTTCACGCGCCTCGCATTGCGAGATCAGAAGCCGCGCTATCTTGGCCTGCTGCCGCGCGTTTGGGGGCATGTGATGACGACTATGAGCGCGCCAGAACTTGCGCCACTCGCCTCATGGCTTGAAGAGCATGTGCCGCTTGAAAAGCGTTTCTTAGATGCGGTAGACCCGGCGCATGGGCATTTAGCTGCGGAAGGGCAATAGTGAGTATCCCGTTTCCACGCAAAGCCATGGTGCTCGCTGCGGGCTTTGGAAAACGCCTTCACCCGCTGACATTAGACACGCCGAAACCGCTGATTGATGTGCATGGCGAGTCGATGCTTGAGCGCATGCTCGATTTGATCGATGCGGCCGGAATCCCGGAAGCGGTGGTCAATGCTTCTTACTTAAAGGAGCAAATCATTGAGCGGTGTAATGACTATGAAGCCGCGCATCCTGGTCTGTCGGTGCATTTGTCGCTCGAAGACGAACCGCTGGAAACGGGCGGCGGTATTGCGCGGGCGCTTCCGATGCTCGGTGATGAGCTGTTTTTTGTGTGCAATGGCGATGTGATCTTAGTGCCAGGGAAAGCACACCCTTTTGAGCGGCTGTATGGCCAGTGGGATGACGATACGGATATTATCATGCTCGTCGTGTCGCGTGCGAACGCGATTGGCTATGAGGGGCAGGGCGACTTTGTGGCGCTCGAGCAGGGCGGAGATGTTCTCCCCGCATTTCGCAGATGCGCGAAAGAGGAAGAAGAGGCGCCAGACGAATCACGCTATGTGTTTACCGGTGTGCAGCTGATTCACCCGCGGGTTTTCCGAGATGGTATCCTTGCCGAGAACACTGCTTTCTCGATGAACGTCATTTATAATGCGCATCAAGATGAGACAGGGCGCTTTGAACGCATGAAAGCGGTGGTACATGACAGCGCATGGCTGCATGTGGGTGACATGAATGGTGTGCTTCAAGCGGAAGCGTATCTTGCGGAGCATACGCCGGTGATTCCGAAACGCGTGGAAGTGGCGAGCCGCTAATTTAATTACGGGCTGATCTGCTGCACCGCGTCCTGAAGCTCTTCATTATGTGCATGTGCTGCGCGGTATTTATCATCGTCCGGCATTGCCATCATCATCGCCTTAGGAGAATAGATAAAGCCCTCGGTTGGGCGCATCTGCATGGGGCCATAATCCGTGTTAAATTGTACCTGATCGCCGGGCTCGAATTCCATCAAAATCTCGCCGCCACGACCCCGCAACATTCCGCCGCCGCCGATGGTCACGATGCCGCCAGCGGTTGAGCTGATCACGGCGGGGCCATAGGCCATAATTTCGCGCTCAAAATCGACCGTGCCATCCTCATTGGGACTGTCGTTAGGAACGTTAATGATTACGCCATGTGGGAAGTGGAGGGTTTGACCATAGCCAACTTCAAGCAGTGAGAGAGGCGGCAAATAGAGCTGCGCAAAATCATCGGATTCCATCATCACAAACGGTTCGCGGTCTACCGGGTAGCTGGTTGCTTCAGCGCGCGGCGGGTAGGCGGTGGTGATTTCATCGGCGTTGATATGAAGCACGCGTCCTTCGCAAATGCCCTGGCGCGGATATTGATAGCGCTTGTAGCAGGCTGGGTCATATTCGGGTTTGAGTTTGATCGCTGGGAAATTATTAGGATAACCATCGGGATTGATGATGTCGGGTCTGGCGTCGCACGTTTCACCAATCACGACGTCTAGTCCGTTTTGCCCGCCCCTAACGCCGAAGAAGCCAAAGTCAAAACGCGGATCGTAATCAGGCCCGTTGCCTGGATGGTTTGTAGGCCAATCAAATTCGATAGGAACATCCATGCGTCCTTTCGGGAAGGTCAGCTCTTGTTTGACGTAGTTTAGATCAAATTCAGTAATGTTGAAGCAGTCCCACTCATCTCTATCGGGTGTGTAACTGCCGTGGATGTATTCGCCATCTCTGATTCTGCCATCGTAAGAGTAGGGGCAATGGTCATGTATCCCCTGCTCATCCGCCGTAATGACGCCATCGCCATTGTCGTCTGACGTTCGGTCCAGATCGCTTCGCAATACAAAGTGACAATAATGACGCGCCAGGGGGACGTCCTCAACGTGTCGGTAGCGGTTTTGAAAGGGGAAAAGGATGTTTTTATAAAGCTCATAGACGCGCATGACATAGCTGCCTTGGTCAATCAAAGCGAGCATTTCAGGATTCTTTGCCATGAGGTAGTTAATGTCCATCATGCCTGTCACGGCTCCGCCACATTCAAATTCACGCGGCAACCACCTATCTTGGACAGGCAAGACGTCGCCTTTCATGCCGCAATCATCATCGGTTGGCATAGGGATTTCTTCAGAATCAACTTGGCCACTAAACTCCGTTCCGAGCGCTCCTAACGCTGCCGCAACGCCGCCAGCGAGAAGGGCGCCGGGAATTGTGTTGCCATTTCCGGAAGCATTCGCTCCTTCTTGAGAACCTGGTGCTTCCTCGGGGCTGTATTGCCCGACAAAGGTAGAGTTAACGCCGCGTTCTCCGACAGTGCCAGAGCCTAATTCTTTGGGAGGGAGCCAATGTTCAGGAGGGTCCATTCCCTTTTTCATACATTCAATCACCTGCTTGGTGTCGGCCTTAAACGCTTCGCGCAAAGGAATATCAGAGAAGCTACAGTCCTGCGCATATACCCCGCTTGCATGGAGGAAGATTAGCGCAAAACCAAATGCTAATATCGAACGTACTAGGGCCATAAGTTACTCACTGTCTGGTATCTTCGCGGGCACGATACACTTCTATTTCGTCCCATTTTTTGAAGATACAGTCTTTTAAATTCGGGTCTTCACAATCAAGCACACAATCATCCGATTCCGGATCGTCACATGTGTGTGTCCATCCCTTGAATTCCCCGCTATCCGAGAACTCAAACTTCTTTAACAATGTCATTTTGTAAGAATCAATTTTCTCGCCTGGTTTATAGAAACGCCGTGCCGTGCCGAGTCCCCACCCGTCCGTCACGCCACAAGCATCGGGGTATTTCCCGTTATCATGGATCGCGACTTCCACATAGCTTCCATGACTATTCTCCTCTTCGTCCGATTCGCTTGAACCGCCATCAAGGTTGGTTGAGATAATGATAGCGAGCTGTGCGAGTCCGGGTTTTTCGTCGTCGCCAGAAGCACCATCTTTCAAGAGTATCACATCGCCTACTTTGGCTTCATCAAGGCCAGTGAAGATATTGGGTGAGCCACTGCTTGCGTTAAAATACGGGAAGGTACGTTCGCCGCCCGAGCCAGGTTCAAATTCATCCGAGAGATAGCCGCGCCATGATTTTCCCCAATCGTAATTTTTGGTGATTGTCTTACCATCTTCTTTGGTGCTCGGTTCAATCAAGCGAATTTGTGCGCCGCCGCGCTTGAGTAGTTTATCTTCGCCTGCTTCAGGCTTAAACACGGATTCGTAGCGCCCAATACAGGAGAGGCCGTAACGGCGCATGACGCGGGTTTGATAGAGCTTTAGCTCTGCCCAGCTGGTAATCGCATGGGGTACGGGTGGCTGAGCGCCGTGGGCTGCGATGCCATCGCCGCCGCCAAGTAAGCAGCGCTCATCATATTCCTTGCCGCTTGGTTTTTCGCGTCCCACGCCGATAATTCCGACCTTATGACCGCGGTCATCACGCAGCTCATCAAGCGATGGCGGCGATTGCGTCGCATAGGCTTCGAAGCCTGTGTCCCATAGGCGCATATACGGGCGATGATTTTCGAAATATTCTTCAAATGTCAGCCCTTCGTTGAATTTGTTTTCAGGCTCATCGAGATCCGAATTCGGATCGCCCGTGACATCTTCATATTTTCGGATTTTAAGTTTGTTGACCATGACAAGTTCTTTCGCAAGGTCTTGGCACATTTTCAGCGCATCTGGCTTGCCACACCATGGCTGCGGGTTGCGGCGAGAGGTGTATTGACCAAGTGGCTTGAACTTTTTCAACACGGAAAGGTCTTTGCCGTCATAACGTGTTGCGCATGGTGGTGTGTCGGGTTTCGCGCCAAAACATGCCCAGCATGGGATAGGATTACAGCCACTGTTTGATGGTTTGCAACACACTCCCATATCGCCATTATCACGCTTACATTGCTTATTGAAATCGATCCGCTTTGTGACCCTTTTGTCAAAGAGCTCTTTACGGAAATGGAGAATATCGACGGGGATGATATTGTCGTCTTTACCGCCCGAGCAGCGCACAGCATTTTCTGAATCTTGGCTGTACTCTTCCGTATCCGGTGAATAGGTGGCGCGTTCATTGTCTTCAAAATCCCAGCGTACGCCGTATGGATGGCACGGGTAGGTGATCTCTTCATACGGGTTGGCGGCGAGCTGCGCGAGCTCGATTTCTGGGAACGGGTCAGGTTTGGTGACTTTCTCATGATCCGTATTTTCAAGCTCAATGCCGATATCATAGCGTGGCTCTTTCGGCGCATCGCCGCCGCGCATCATGTGCCCCGGGTCATTGAGCAATTTAGTCCAACAAGTGCCAAAATATTCACCCAAATCGAATTCTTCTTCCGGTGGCGGCATCATCAGAAGAGGTTGACAGCCATTCTCTGCGCTGAGTTCGTGCAGCCTCGCATTGTCATTTTGCATGATATAAGGGCCGTTTCCGAGGATGTATTGGTTGGTACAATTATCCAGAATGAGGCGAATGAAAGCGGGCTCGAGCTCGTTGATATTATCGTTCGGATAACCCGAGGCCGGGACAAGCTGGTGGATACACGCTTTGAGTCGGTTATGCGGCGAGCTTGAAGTGCCTGACGTTGTGGACTTAGTCGGGCGTTGATAATCCGGATCTTCAAAGCCAATGATTTTATCAGAAAAATACGAGCTGTTCCCCGTATGTTTGTAAAGCGGGCCATCATAGAATTTTTTGTGGTCGTCTGGCCCCATCAGGCTGCGATAGAGATATTGGGTGTAATCCCGCACAGGAACAGCAAGCTCAGTGGTTTTCGCATACATCGGATGATCGGGTGGCGGTTCGACTCCCATGACATTGCTTCCGCTTAGCTGTTCATTGGTGAAACGGCGATCTTCAGGGCGCCCGCCGCCGCCCATACCAAAGCCGCCCAAAATGCCATCTAGCCCTAGCCCGCCGATGATGCCATTGACGAAGTTCATCGCTTGGTCCACTAGTGCGCCCATGATATCATTCAGCATGGCTTCAAAATCGAGATTAATGAGATTGGTTACGAAATCGGTAATGCCAGGAAGCGCTTCAAGCGCTTCAAGCGCTTCAAGTGCTTCGGGTGGCAATGCTTCGGACATTTCAGTTAAGAATTCTTGTCCACCAAGCTGTACTTCTTCCATGAAGTTGGCCATATCGGCGGGCATTTCAAGATCGCCAATCATATCGGCTGTGGCTTGGCCGAGTTCATCTAGGGCCACATTACCACCAATGGCGATTTGTTCGACAATTTTCCCGGCTTCTGCTGCGGCAAGTGTTCCTGCGTCGATCATGGGGCCCATTGCTTCGATGGCCTTCAGCGCTTGACCGTTTACCTCTCCCATCAAGGCGACATTTTGGATGGCGTCTGTGACGGTTGCCGGGTCAACACCGACACTGATTAGATCGCTGGCGAAGGTGCCGAGCATATCACCAGATACAGCCGGACTTGAAGCGAGGAGTTCAATCGCTTGTGTACCGCTTAACCCGGCTTGTTCGGTTAAGTAGTCTGCGAGATCTGTCGTGGTGTAATTGGGATTGGCTTGGGTGAATTGTGTGACCGCCTGCCCAGCTTGTTGAAACTGCTCTGGCGTTGCAAAGCTGGAGGGAATGTCAGGAACTTTGGGAGCACCAGTGGCTGGGTCAATCTCGGTGATCCCCACCTGCGCTTGTCCTGGCCCGGTGATGAGGGCGGAGAATAAAAGAGATAACGCCGTGACGATGGCAACGGCCTTATGTTTTCGATGTAAATCTGATAATTTCACGAACTCTTAACCTACTCTTTTACAAGCGCTCTCGACTATAACATGTCGCCCAAGCGCACACTAGTCCCATATTTTACTAAAATTGTAGCAATATTGTGTTAACAAATTACTACTTTTTATCCGCTTTAGTGCGTTAATCCATGGAATATCTCACAGATGGTGCTGGGAAAACCGTCTGTTTGATGGCATAGTTGCGCCATAACGATTGGTCTTTATCCATTATGACGCAGGAAGATTCGGCGATTGCTGAGGAAAATCAGCAAATTATCGAGAGTGTGAAATCGGGGGCGTATTTCAGCGAGGCACGCAAGTGGTATGATACTGTCTACATGCAGCCTCTGCCTGAGCGGATTTATTTTATTGTCGTGACCGCTTTAGCCGGGTTTATTTTTATTATGACGTTTATCTCGGTCGATAATCTCTTACCACTGACTGACCAACGCCCCTACGTGTATTTAAATGAAGAGTTTAACACGCTCCCCGTGGTGACGCGGCTTCGTGCACCGGATGAAGATATCAATAGTGTGATGAAACGTTTTATGGTGCAGCAATTTGTGAACTATTACGAATCCTATTCAGAAGATGCCTATACGTCGAATCAGCGTTATATTCGTAATTACGCTGCGGATGATGTGTATCGGCGTTATAAACGCTATGTGGACCCGAAGAATCCGCAAAGCCCGCTTGTTCGTTTCCAAAAGACCTATGATCGTTTGATTGAGATTGATGCGGTGCGCATGCTAGGCAAAACATCGCCGTTTGATGCGGAGATTGACTTCACCTCGACGATCGTCGGAAGAGACCAAAGCCGCTCGCAGTCGTTTACCGCACGCCTGAGCTATGAATATATTCCTTGGGATGTAAATGAGAAAGACGTTGTTGACCCAGAAACGAACGATATACTTTTCAGTATTGATGCGCTTGGTTTCAAGGTCGTCAATTACGATGTGCGCGCTCGCGTGCAGTAACCGGTCGGGCCGGCAAGGATAATAGGGAGAGATAGATGCGCCATTTTTGGGCGGTGATTGTAACAATGGGTGTGTTTGCGGCGTCGTCTGCATGGGCATTGCAGGAGCCACGACCGATTGCCACCGATCACCGAATTCAGAAAGTGCGCTATGATCCGAATGAAATTTATAAATTCACCGCGCATTATGGGTTTCAGTCGAGTGTTGAGTTCGAGCCTGATGAAGAGATCAACACGATTTCTGTGGGTGATTCGCTGGCGTGGCTGATTACTCCGACCAATAACCGCTTGTTCATTAAGCCGATCGAACAAAACGCGCTGACCAACATGACGGTGGTTACCAATAAACGCACCTATCACTTTGAGCTGCATGCGGAAGAGACGAATAATATTCGTAGCGGCAATATGGTGTTCGTGATGCGATTCCTGTATCCGTCCTCGGATCTAGCGAATATTGAGCTGTTTGATCCGGGTGAAGATATTCCTGACATTTATGAAGAGCCGGAAAAGTATAATTTCGAATATACCTACCGCGGTTCGGAGCTGATTGCGCCGCTTCGCATTTTTGATGATGGTGAGTTTACCTATATGGAATTCCGTGATGTGAACGCCGATTTACCGGCGATTTTTGATGTGGATTCGCAAGGCAATGAGTCGATTGTCAACTTCCGCCGCCGCGGTGACTATGTTATTGTCGAGCGGGTGTCGAATGTGATGACGCTGCGCCATGGTGTGGATATTGTGTGTGTCTACAATGAACGCGGCGTGACGGCGGGCATTGTGCCACCAGAAAAATCACTGTTTGAGAAGGCGAATCCGTTTTAAGCGCGCAGTAAACACATATTGTAATACCGACGAAAGTCGGTATCTATGGGACCCCGGCTTTCGCCGGGGTTGCAGTATGTGGGGATCAACAAACATGGAAATTGATGCTTAACTTATATAATACGCTGACGCGCGAGAAGGCCGCTTTTACCCCGATTGATGCTTCCAATGTGCGTATGTATGTGTGCGGGCCGACGGTCTATGCGCGGCCGCATCTGGGTAACGCACGTAGCGTCGTGGTCTACGATGCGCTGTTCCGGCTGCTGCAGCATCTTTATGGCTCTGATCAGGTGACCTATGCGCGCAATATCACGGATGTGGATGACAAGATCAATGTGGCGGCGAGGGAGCGCGGCATCACGATTCAGGCGCTGACGCAAGAGATCACGGCGGCGTTTCATGCCGATACCAAAGCGCTGAACTGCCTGCGCCCGAGCATTGAGCCGCGCGCAACCGAGCATATTGATCATATTATTGCGCTGATTGAACAGCTGATCGCGAAGGGCAATGCCTATGCGGCGCAGGGCCACGTGCTGTTTGATGTGACCAGCCAGTCGGCGAATCATCACTGGCAATATGGCATGTTGTCAGGCCGAAATATTGAAGAGATGGAAGCCGGCGCGCGTATTGAAGTGGCGAGCTATAAAAAGAATCCGGGTGATTTTGTGCTATGGAAGCCGTCGCTCGAAGGCGATGATGAAAGCAGTAAGTTCCAAAGCCCGTGGGGCGTGGGGCGGCCAGGCTGGCATATTGAATGTTCGGCCATGTCGACGACGCATCTTGGCAAAGAGTTCGATATCCATGGCGGCGGCGCGGATTTGAAATTCCCGCATCATGAAAATGAGATTGCGCAAAGCTGCTGTGCCTACCCCGAATCGCGCTATGCGCATTATTGGGTGCATAATGGGTTCCTCACGGTGAATGGTGAGAAAATGTCGAAATCTTTAGGCAATTTCATCATTTTGCACGAGCTTCTTGATCAAGGCATTAAAGGCGAAGTGATCCGCCTGGCGCTGCTAATGAGCAAATATAATGAGCCGATGGATTGGAACGATAAGCTCGTCTCCGATGCGCAGAAGCTGCTGGATAAGGGGTATCGGGTGATCGGGGAGTCGGACGTCGGGGATCAGGGGGCAGAAAATCGTCATCCTGAGGAAGCAAAGCTGACGAAGGATCTTCCCTCGCGTGGCACCATAGATCCTTCGGCTGCGCCTCAGGATGACGCATTTTTGCAGGCACTGTGCGATGACCTCAACACGCCGAAAGCCCTGTCCGTGCTTCAGTCTGAACTGATGGGGGATGCGTCACAGCTGAAAGCCGCGGGTGATTTACTAGGCATTTTCCAGCACGATCCCGAGCAGTGGTTTAAGGGTGCTGCGGGCAGAGATGGTCTGAGTGAATCAGAGATCGAAGCGCAGATTCAGGCGCGCAAAGACGCCAAAGCGAATAAGGATTACGCACTATCTGACCAGATCCGCGATGAGCTGAAGGCGCAAGGCGTGATCCTCGAAGATAAGCCAGGCGGGGCTGTCGAGTGGCGCCGGGCCTAGCGCTTGCACTTTCCAGAAATCGCGATATATAGAGGCTAACCAAGGAGATACCATGTTCGCAGAACGCAAAACCATTGAGCAAGTGGAAGAAGGCAATGAGCTCGCGCCAAAATTTGATGCAGAAGGGCTGTTGCCCTGCGTGACCACCAGCGTCAAGACCGGCGAGGTGCTGATGCTCGGCTATATGAACCAGGAAGCGCTGGAGAAAACCATCGAGACTGGTGAGGCACATTACTATAGTCGCAGCCGGAAAATTCTGTGGCATAAGGGTGCGAATAGCGGCCTGGTGCAAAAGGTGGTGGAGATGCGCATCGATGATGATCAAGATGCGGTGTGGATTTCGGTCGCAATGGATGAATCGCCATTGGGGGAGGCGAGCTGCCATGTCGGCTATCGCAGCTGTTTCTATCGCGCTGTTCCCACGGGCCAAAAGCCTGACTCACCGGAGGTTTTAGAGTTCCGCGAAGAGGGAAAGACCTTCGATCCGGTGGAAGTCTATGGCGATGTGCCGAATCCGACGATTTTATAATTTTTAATCGCTCCCGCTACGGCCTACTGGCCTCCGCGATGAGCCTAACGCCTTCGGCGACTAAAGGCTCGGTCTGCTGACCTCGGTTTTTTTAGGCGAGAAATGAGAGCTAGCCCGAATTCTTTTCTCGGAAGTCTTTCGCCCAATCTTTTTTGCTGCTTTGGCGTTCACGGGCGACGGTGAGCGAATCAGACTCGACGTCTTCCGTGACCACGCTGCCCGCGCCGATGATTGCGCCATCGCCTATTGTCACGGGCGCAACCAGCGAAGTGTTCGAGCCAATGAAGCTGCCCGCACCAATCTCGGTGCGGTACTTATTATAACCATCATAATTGCACGTAATCGTCCCCGCGCCAATATTGGCGTCGATACCGATGCTCGCATCGCCGATATAAGAAAGATGCGAAATTTTTGCGCCGCGCTCAATCTCACTTTTCTTGATCTCAACAAAATTCCCGACCTTAACCGACTCGCCCAAATTTGTTCCCGGGCGCAGCCGCGCGAACGGCCCGACAATGCTCTTATTCGCGATAACGGAACCTTCGATATGCGAAAAGGCTTTGATGTGACAACCCTTGCCGATCGTGACATGCAGGCCGAAAAACACGTTCGGTTCAATCAGCGTGTCGCTGTCGATCTGTGTATCATAGGAAAAATAGGTGCTGGCCGGATCGAGCAAGGTGACGCCGTTTGCCATGGCCAGCTCACGCAAGCGCTGCTGCATTGCTGCTTCAGCTTGCGCCAGTTCTATACGTGAGTTGACACCGAGCATTTCCGCCTCATCGCCTTCCACCACAAAGCAGGTCAATCCACGTCCACGTGCAATGGCGACGATATCCGTCAAATAATATTCACCCGCCGCATTGTCATTGGTCACCTCATCAAGCAGCGAGAAGAGCAAATCGCTGCGCACCGCCATCACACCGGAATTACATAAAGTAATCGCGCGCTGTGCGTCGCTCGCATCCTTATATTCGATGATCGCCTCAAGCTCACCCGCAGTATTACAGTCTAACCGACCGTATTTACCCGGCTCTTTTGGGTGCATTCCAAGCACGGTGAGGACGGCATTTTTTTCTGTTAATACTTCGCGCATGGCGCTGAGCGTTTCAGGGCGGATGAGCGGCGTGTCGCCATAGAGAATAAAAGTGACCCGGTCTTTCTGTGTCGCCGCGTCTTTCGCGCTGAGTACTGCTGCGCCGGTGCCTTCTTTCGCAATCTGATAGGCGGTGGTGGCACCCGGTGCGTGCACCGCAATTTCATCTTTCACCGCATCCATCCCCTCGCGAATCACCACGATCGGCGCGCTGCATCCAGCCTCAGCGGCGGTGCTGAGCACATGACCAATCATGCTACGCCCGGCGACGTGGTGCATGACTTTTGGTAGGTCGGACTTCATGCGCGTGCCTTTGCCAGCGGCGAGAATGATGGCGGTGTCGTGCGATTGACTCATAATAGCAGTGTGTATCTTTTGGTTAAGCATTGCCCTTTATCAGCGTAAATCTAATACTTTAGCAGAGAAAGATCCACCAAATACTAAACATTGACGTTGTTATGGAATCGATCGCAACCGTTCTACCTATTTTATTTGCTGCCCTCTCGGCGCTCGGCGCGTTCGGTGGGATCATGCTGTATTTCAAAGAGCGAAAAACGCATACTGAAACACGCGAAGCTTTGATAGAGCTTCAGTTGGAAGAGGCAGCGATGATGCCGAGACTTGAGGAGTTGGAAGCGCAGCGCAAGGAGCTGAAAGAGAAACTTGAAGCCTCTGAGGACGAAGTGCGCGATTATGAACGCGAGGCGGCGCGGCTGGAACAGCGGCTGCTTGATATGAAAAAAGAGAAGGAAGCGTTTGAGGCTTATAAGGAAGAGTTTAAACAGTTTGCGAAATCATCGGTGATGGAGGCGGGGAATCAGCTCTCGAGTAAGCTCTTGGAAGACCATAAACGTGAGGCCACATTGGTTCAAAAACGCACCCAAGAAGAGGCTCAAAAACATTCACAAAAATTGGTTGAGCAATATGAAAAGGCGAGCGCGACGTTGGCGCAGCTGCATGGTAATGTGCAGGCGAATAGCAAACAGATGGACACGGTGATGCGTGCGCTATCGAACCCCGGCGGGGCGGGTATGATGGCGGAAGTCGGCCTGGAAAATACGTTGAAACAGTTTGGGTTGGAACCGGGCCGTGATTTTAATATGCAGTTTCATATGGCCGGGGAGCATGGCAATTTGCGCCCCGATGCGGTGGTGTATTTGCCGCAAGAAACGGTGATGGTGATCGATGCGAAAGCCTCGAAATTCTTACTCGAGCTGGCAGAAGTGGAAGGTACGGATGAAGAGCCGGAGGTGCTGAAGAAGTTGGTAGCAACCATGCATAACCATATCAAAGCACTGGCGACACGTGACTATAAGCAAGCGATTTTACTTCATATGAAAAAGGAAGGGCGGACGGTCCAGCCTGGGCGGATTTGGAATGTTATGTATGTTCCATCCGAAGCGGCGCTGGAGAAAATCCGTCGTGCGGACAAAGCGTTTCAAGAACAGTTACAGAAAAATGATATTATGGCGGTAGGGCCTTCAGGGCTTCAGGCGCTATTCTCGTTAACCCGCACTTATATTGCGGAAGCGAAACAGGCGGAGAATGAGCAGCATATTATTGGTCTGCTGGGCGAGCTGCTCGATGCGACGACGACGACGCTTGGCCATGTTGGCAAGGTCGGCGAATCGATCAAAAATTCCGCTCGGCATTTCGATGGGTTTGCACGCTCGCTGAACAAAAATATTTTGCCTAAGATGAGCAAATTATCGCAGCTTGGCATTGAGCATAAGAAAGAGTTGCCTCATGCAATCGCGTCTTATGAAGTGCGCCGTAGTGACGATGTGGTCGAGATGAAGCTGGCTAATGAGGAAGAGGAAACGCCAGCAAAACGTTTAGCACAGATGTTAGAGAAACAAAGCGCATGAATGAGTGTCACGACACAGGCCAAAGCGCCGCCGATGTATTGCAAGGATGTGATCCGATGGAACAGGAAAAATGGACAAGCGCGATTGATATATATTGTGAACGCTTAGATGCAAGCTTCTGGGCGGAGCCAGTCAATGCGTTGACTAACATTTTCTTCTTAATGGCGGCTTACTTGCTCTACCGCGATTATCGCGCTCTGCGCGAGAAACAGCCCGAGCAGAAACACCCGTGGATTCTTTTTTCGATTGCGGTGGTGGCGCTGATTGGGGTGGGGAGCTTTTTGTTCCATACGTTTGCGACGCGCTGGGCGCTGATGGCGGATGTGTGGCCGATTAATCTGTTTATGGTGATGGCGGTGGCGCTTTATTTCCGGCAGGTGTTGGAATTGTCAAAGCTAAACACATTGCTTGGAACGCTCGGCTTTATTGCAGCCAATGCGGTAGCGGGTGCGTTACTGCCAGCAGATTTTCTCAATGGCTCCGGCGGCTATTTACCATCGCTCCTCATGCTGGTGATTTTTATTATCGGCTGCCAGAAGCTGAAGAAAAAACGCGTGCAAGCCTCGATTGCCGCGGCACTGGTCGTGTTTATCGTCTCACTGTTTATGCGAAGCATTGATATGCAGATTTGTGCGGAGATGAGAACGGGCACCCATTTCATGTGGCATATTTTGAACAGTTTGGTGCTGTATCATGTGGTGCAGGGGCTGATGCGGAATAAGGGGTTTCGGCCTATTCCGGAGAAAGATACGCCGCATTGAAAATGTCTTTTACCGTCATTTCTTGAGATGCTAGCTGTAGGTGCGCGCTTTGAGCGCCGCACCGAGCGTCCCATCGTCGAGATAATCCAGCTCACCGCCCATCGGAATGCCGTGGGCGAGGCGCGAGGTTTTGACATTCGCATCAACGAGTAAATCTGCAATATAATGGGCGGTCGTTTGGCCTTCGACGGTCGCGTTCATGGCGAGGATGACTTCTTCCACCTCGGTTTCTTTGGCGCGGGCAATCACCCCGTCAATGCGCAGCGTACCGGGACCACGCCCATCAATCGCTGACAGCGTGCCGCCGAGAACGTGATAATAGCCTTTGAATATATGGCTGCGCTCCATCGCCCATAGATCGGCAATGTCCTCAACCACGCACAGGGTCGAGCGGTCGCGCCGATCATCTTGGCAGATATGGCATGGGTTGCTGCTATCAATATTGCCGCAGATGTCGCACTCGACAATGGAATGTTCCGCCTCTTGCATCGCGCTAATGAGCGGCTGCATGAGTCGCTCACGGTCACGCACCAGCTGCAGCACCACGCGCCGCGCCGAACGCGGCCCAATCCCCGGAAGTTTGGAGAAGGCGGTGATCAATGTATCTATTGCGTTGGTTGCCATATGTATCGTTATGATGAAGCGAGGTCAGGAGACCGAGCCCTTTAGTCGCTCAGCGTTAGGCTCATCGCGCGCAACAGTAGTGCAGCGCGGGAGCAATAAAAAACTAAAAAGGTAATTTCATGTCGGCTGGAAGTCCCATCTCGCCTGTAAGTTTGCCCATTTCAGTTTGAAACATATCTTCACTCTTAGCCTTGGCATCGTTGAGCGCTGCAACGATGAGGTCCTCCATGACTTCTTTGTCTTCCGGATCGACGAGCGATGCATCCACCGTAAGGCCGAGCGCAATGCCTTTGCCATTCACCTTCGCCACAACCATGCCGCCGCCGGACGTGCCTTCAACTTCCTTGGTCTCCATTTCCTTTTGCAGATCCTGCATTTTTTGCTGCATTTGCTGCGCTTGTTTCATCATCTTTTGAATGTTCATAGGGTCTCCTTGTTAAATAATGTCATCCTCGGGGCTTTTGTCAGAAGGCAAAAGAGCCCGGGGATCCAGATTCAAAATGTCAGGAGACATTTTGATATTCTTGCATGTCTCCTAACATGCAAGAACTGGATTGCCTGTACGCACTCGCTTACTGCTCGCTTGACGTGGCAATGACAGGTTGGTTTCATTTTGTTTCCTCAATCTCTAGGATCTCCGCGCCGGGGAAGGCTTCCAGCGCGGCGTGGACAAGCGGCGTCGATGCGACATACTCGCGGACCTTGCGCTTCTCGATTTCGTTTTCTTCATGCAGCGAGGGGCCGCTGGCTTCGGCTTGCGCATCGAGGCGCACGCGCCATGGCTGGCCGGTGACATCGGTCAAGAAACGGCCGAGGCGTGCGGGAATGTCCGGCTCAATATGAGCGAGCGGCTTCATCACCAGCTGGCCCGGCTCTATGCTCACCGGTTTGACATCATGGGTGATCACGCCGCACAGCACCATCTCTTTACGCTCGGCGAGCAGCTCGACGACGTCGCGCAAGGTCTCGAGCGTGATGGTTTCTTCGGGCTTGGGATGGGTGAGTAGTTCAGGAACGGGCGCCGCGCGCTCCTCTTCCTCCGGATCATGCGCCACGGCGAGGGCGAGGTTGCCGCTGGTGGCGACGGGCGCGGAGTGGGACGCGGAAGAGGTCGGCATGGTTGCGTGCGCCATGGCGGGTGCGGGAGTGCTCATTGCGGGGGCAGCGCTGGGGGCTGACACTGGCGCGGCAGAAGACGCAGCAGCACCATTTTTCATTATTTTTACCAAATCACCGGGCGGCGGCATGTCGGCAGCATAGGCAAGCCGGACGAGAATCATTTCCGCGGCGGCGAGGGGCTGCGGCGCAATTTTCGCTTCGCTAATCCCTTTGAGCAGCATTTGCCAGCTACGTGCGAGCGTGCCCATGCCAAGCCCATCAGCCATGGCTTTCGCGCGGGCCTGTTCCTCCTCGCCGTAATGCGCATTCACCGCGAGCGCCGTATCCATTTTAACGCGGGTGATGAAATGCACGAGCGAGAGTAAATCTTGAAGCAGCAATACGGCATCGCTGCCGCCTTGATGCATGGCGTGGAGCTGGTCGACGGCTTCCTTAGCCTTGCCGGCGAAGACATGTTCGAACAGGGTGAAGCCTTGCGTTTTGTCGGCGAGGCCGAGCATGTCGCGTATGCCGTCGGCGGTGATGGTGACGGCGCCGGAACTATCGGTGCCCATGGCGATGGCTTGGTCGAGCAGTGACAGCCCGTCACGCACCGAACCTTCCGCTGCGGTGGCAACCACTTTCGCGCTTTCCTCATCGAGGGTGATGGATTCTTTGTGCGCAATGTTCGTCAGATGCGTTGACAGTGTGTCGACGGTCAGGCGTTTCAAATCAAAGCGCTGACAGCGCGAGACAATGGTGATCGGAATTTTGCGCAGCTCGGTGGTGGCGAAAATGAATTTCACATGGGCTGGCGGCTCCTCGAGCGTTTTGAGCAAAGCGTTAAACGCATTTTTCGACAGCATATGCACTTCATCGATGATGTAAACTTTGTAGCGCGCATTGGTCGGCGCATATTGCACCGTGTCGATGATCTCGCGGATGTCGTCGACCCCGGTGCGCGAGGCGGCATCCATCTCGATCACATCGACATGGCGATCATCGAGAATCATCTTACAATTCGGGCAGACGCCGCAGGGGGTGGTGGTCGGCTGGCCATTGCCGTCGGGCCCGATACAGTTCAGCCCGCGCGCAATGATCCGTGCGGTGGTGGTCTTGCCGATGCCGCGAATGCCGGTGAGGAGAAAGGCATGCGCGATGCGGCCAGAGCTGAAGGCGTTGGTCAGGGTGCGCACCAGCACTTCCTGGCCCACCAGATCATCGAAATTCTGCGGGCGATATTTCCGCGCGAGCACGCGGTAGGCGGAAGCGGTGTCAGTCATGGGTGAAAGGTAGCGGAGTGTTTACGAAAGTAAACAGTCTTTAGTCTTTAGTCCTTTGGTTTTTTTGACTGCTCCTGCTCGGTCTCCTGACCTGTCTTTTTTAATTGTTCCCGCGCTGCACTACTGTTTCGCGCGATGAACCTTCAGTCGCGCAGCGTTTAGCCTCATTGCGTAGGCCAGTAGGCCGGAGCAGGAGGAAACATTAAAAGGTGGCTGGTGACGACCCGACATACAGAATGCGTGGCTGCTTCGTTTCCGACCTGACCGGGGTAACATAGTGATGCCGCCCGCCACCAACCGTGTGTGGGTGTAGCAGGGCACTGGGCATTAGGCAATAATTAGGTTTAAGGTGTCAGGTGACAGGTTTCAGGTTTTAGCGTTCTGCGAGGAATGAGAGGAGCGAGTGACGCGGCAGTCCAGTTTAACCATCGTCCGGATCGCGTCGTCGCTCGTTATACTCGCTTCTTGCGAAATGATGAATTGAGGACAGGGTGTTAGGTGTTCAAATTTCACGGAACTGTCACGTTGGAGGGGGCTTCTCATGTGAATAAATGAGAATCATTCGCAATTAAAACTTGAAAGTGAGAATCATTCTCACTATAGTGAAGATATAGATCAAACATAACTATTATGTCATTGCCTGAATGCAGCACATTCTAAGGCAATCCAGAGAGTCACCTATTGCAGCTCTGGATTCCCCAAGAATCGCTGGTGCTATTCAGGGAATGACACACCAAAGGAACATTCTGCTATGGGAGAGATCATCGCCTTACATCAGCCTGCCACTGCGCCGGCCTATCCGGGCGCGGTGATGGAAACACGCTTTATCCCGCATTCCTCTGTGTCGCAAGTGCGGCGCGAGGTGCCGGGGTCGAATGCCGATCTAGCGGCGCAGGCGCGGGCTGTGTCTGAACGGCTCAGAATCGAAAAAGCGCTGGCGATTCGTTTGCCCAAAGCGGCCGATGAGGTGGCGCCATCGGGGTTAATCGCCCTGCGCAGTCTGACCGAACGCAGCACGGGATGTGCACTGCGTCAGCTGACCTATGAGGCGTGCGAATCGATGCTCGCAGATCATGCGCTGGCCTCATTGCTGCCCTTCCTTTCGAATGTGCCGGGCGGAGTGCCGAAACAGGACCCGCTGCGCCTGCTGGTTAACCCGCATTGCAGCGGCCAGAATGTGATTGGGCTGCGGATTCAGAATGTGATTTTGTTCCAAACCGCGCTCGACTCGCTCGAGACGCAGCTGAATGCGGAGCTACCGCTGGTGACACTCGCATCCGATGGTGCGCGGCTGCCAGAGCGGCTTGCGATCGAAGCGGTGTATCGTGTGCATGGTGTTGCCTACACGCCGCAGAGTAATGTGATCGACGGCCCTTGGTAGAGGCCCGCGCGACGTCTCACGCTTGCGATAGCTCCCAAAATCCGCTATAGTGCAACCAAATAATAATAAAAGTTAAAGGGAGATTGGTCGCATGGCACGTGCATCTGCATCGCATCATCCGAGTTTTGCCAAAAAACGTGGCTTTGAATTGGGCGGCATCGTGCTGCTCCTCATGTCGGTCTATTTATTACTGTCGATGCTGAGCTATCATTCGGCAGACCCCTCGTTTAATCGCGTCGAAAGTAGCGGCGAGATGATTCTGAATCTTGGCGGTAAGCTTGGCGCCTATGCGTCAGACTTGGTGCTGCAGTTGCATGGCGTAGCGAGCGGAGTGCTGCTTTTGATTTTGGCGGCGTGGTCATGGCGCTTGATTACCAAGCAATATCTGCGTGGCTGGTGGATGCGTATTACCGCGGCGCTCTTGCTGCTTGTGGCGAGTTCAGGGCTGCTTGCGATGATTGCTGCGCCGATGAGTTGGCCATTTGCGACGGGCCTAGGCGGTGCGGTCGGTATGGTGGTGAGCGAACAGCTGGCGCGCGCCTTTTCCATGAGTGTGGCGGGGATTATTCTTGGTGCGATTGCTGTCTCGTCTATTCCGTTGGCGTTGGGGCTGAAGCGCAGCGAGTGGATCGCGATTTACATTATGTTGCGCCATATGATGACCTATGTCGGGCGTAGCTTTTCTTATGTGCTCGCGGCGTTTCATGGCACGGCCGAAGGGCTGGTGCATTCG
Organism: uncultured Azospirillaceae bacterium; assembly: GCA_964352815.1. Lineage (GTDB taxonomy): Bacteria > Pseudomonadota > Alphaproteobacteria > Rickettsiales > UBA3002 > CAYGTO01. The sequence continues at coordinate 42,997 of CAYGTO010000001.1, forward strand.
ACGCGTGATCGTGCGCCGAGTGCGTTCTCAATGCTTGCAGAACGGGCAGCATTTTGGCGTCGTTATGAGCGCTATGATGAGGAAGAGTATGAGGATGCGCTGATTGAAGCAAAGCCGAAGAAGGCGAAGGCTCGGCCGAAAAAAGCGGCGCCTGAAGTGACGCAAGGTGCGTTTGAGCTGCGTCCACGCCAAGGTGATTTCACGCTGCCATCTTTTGATTTTCTCGATAAGGCGCCGAAGCGCCGCGCGACTACGGTGAGTGAGTCGTCGCTTAAACAGAATGCGCGGTTGCTCGAATCGGTGCTGGCGGATTTTGGGGTGAAGGGCGAGATCATTGATGTTCGTCCCGGGCCGGTGGTGACGCTGTATGAGCTGGAGCCAGCGGCGGGGACGAAATCGTCGCGGGTGATTGGCTTGGCGGATGATATTGCGCGTTCGATGAGCGCGATTTCGGCACGGATCTCGGTGATTCCAGGGAAAAATGCGCTGGGCATTGAGCTACCGAATTCAACGCGCGAAACGGTGTTCTTGCGAGAGCTGTTTGAGAATCAAGATTACCTCGATACGGAAGCGAAACTGCCGCTCGTGCTCGGCAAGGATATTGGCGGCGATCCAATCATTGCCGATTTGGCGCGCATGCCCCATTTGCTGGTGGCAGGGACGACTGGTTCGGGGAAATCGGTGGCGATTAACACTATGCTGATGTCGCTGATTTATCATATGAGTCCGGAGCAATGTAAGCTGATTTTGATTGATCCGAAGATGCTCGAGCTGTCGGTCTATGATGACATTCCGCATTTGCTCTCGCCCGTAGTGACCGAGCCGGGCAAGGCGGTAGTGGCGCTGAAATGGACGGTGAAAGAGATGGAGAATCGCTACCGTTTAATGTCGAATTTGGGTGTGCGTAATATCGATAATTACAATAAGCGCATTAAGGAAGCGGCGAAGCGCGGCGAAGAGCTGATGCGAACGGTGCAGACAGGCTTTGATGTGGATACGGGGAAGCCGATTATGGAGAAGGTGCCGCTCGAAATGACGCCGCTGCCCTATATTGTGGTGGTGGTCGATGAGATGGCCGATCTGATGTTGGTGGCGGGGAAAGATATTGAAGGTTCGATTCAGCGCCTGGCGCAGATGGCCCGCGCGGCGGGGATTCATATTATCATGGCGACGCAGCGCCCCTCGGTGGATGTGATCACCGGGGTAATCAAGGCGAACTTCCCAACGCGCATTAGCTTCCAGGTGACGTCGAAAATTGACTCGCGCACGGTGCTCGGGGAGCAGGGCGCGGAGCAGCTTCTGGGCCAGGGGGACATGCTCTATATGGCGGGCGGCGGACGGATTACGCGCGTTCATGGGCCGTTTATTTCAGACGGAGAAGTCGAAGATGTGGTCTCGTATCTGCGTACGCAAGGCGAGCCGGCCTATGATGAGGCGGTGACGTATGACGATGAGGAAGAAGCAGGCTTTGACATGTTTGGCGGCGAAGAGACCGATCCGGAAACGGCGCTCTACATGCAGGCGAAACAGATTGTGCTGCATGATCGCAAAGCCTCGACTAGCTACATTCAGCGCAAGCTCAAAATTGGTTATAATCGTGCGGCGCGGCTCATTGACCGGATGGAAGAGGAGGGAATTGTTGGCCCGCCAAACCATGTCGGAAAGCGCGAAATTCTCTTACGTGCGGGTGAGATGTAGTGAATCCACATAGACTTTGCACATGATTCATTCGTCTTGTTGCGTAGAACTCTCAGTGAGCTATACAAGGCAGTATGAACTATTTTCTGACAGTATTTTTTCTTATGATCGCCACGGCCGCATGGGCCGAGGAGCCGAGCGGCTTTAGCGAGCATCAAAAACGCCTTAGCGGTGAGTCCGTTGAGCCGGAAGCTGAGGGCGTGCATAGCGACGCATATGGCGAACGGTTAAGCCAGCAACAGATCGACGAGGCGGACCGGGTCGCGCGATTTCTCTCGAATGTGACCACGATGACAGCCGAATTTATCCAAGAATCGCCTGATGGAACGGTGGCCAGCGGCAAACTCTATATTAAGCAGCCAGGCGGCCGCATGAAATGGGTGTATGCCCCGCCGCTGCCTGTGTGGATGCTCTCGACCGGCGACTTCCTGATTTATGTGGATGAACAGATTAAGCAAGTGTCGTATATTCCGATCGGCGAGACGTTGGCGGCGTTTTTAGCGCAAGATGAGATTGATTTTTCTGATGGTATTGATGTACTCGATCTGCGCAAAGGGGCGGGCACGATTCGGCTGACAATTCGTCAGAGCGATAAGCCAGAGAATGGCACGTTGACCCTTGAGCTGGAAGATAAGCCATTGAAGTTAAAGTCATTTGTAATGACAGATCAGCTTGGCCAAGGCACCCGCGTGACACTGAATCAGGTGCAATATGGCCGTGACATTGATCCAGAAATCTTTGTTTTCAAGGACCCTAGCAAGGATTGGGGCCCTAGAGTGAAGCGTTGAGAGGAGGTTCACTTCTTACGTCGTCATAGCTGTTAGGCTCATCATGAGCGCAGGAGCGCGAACGGGAGCAAACATAAAAAACACCGTCATATTTCTGTCATATTTCTTTCACATTAGTGTCACACACAGCGCGCTTAAACTGCGATATAGTGGAACTATAAGATAAACAACACACACAGACAGAGGAAGAGATGCAGACGACACTAACCACCTACACCCACGCAAAAGCAGCGAAGCAAGCCGAACAAGCACAGATTAACAAGCAGCTGACTGATGTGATGATGTCGTTGCTCGGAGTGAAAGACATGGCGTATATTAAGCCAAGCGAAGATGTGAATAAAGGATATGCCGTGCATGCGGCCGACGGAACGGAGCTTGCGACCTTCGAAACGCGCGCCGAAGCAGAGCGCAAAGCGGGCATGCATAAGCTGGCGCTGGTCAGCATTCATTAGAGTTTTTTGAAGCAATAGTTGTTAAGACCGATTGGAAGAATGTGTGAGTGAAAGGGAGCCAAAGAGCTCCCTTTTTTGTTTTGGGTGAAAAGCGCTTCATACGTCGTCGGTGCTCGCCTTGTTTAGTGTCTCTACACGTCGACGCGCACTCCTAGTAGCAAGCACATTTCACCAAAAACGAGGCGTTATAGATTCAGTGATGCGATCACGGGTACATGATCAGAAGGCTTTTCCCATCCACGCGCTTCGGCGAGGATGGCGACGCCGCTCAGCGATGGTTTTAGCGCGGGTGTCACCCAAATATGATCAAGGCGGCGGCCACGGTTTGACGCCTCCCAGTCACGTGCGCGGTAGCTCCACCAGCTGTAGAGTTTCTCCTCATGCGGGGTGAATTCACGGGCGGTATCGACCCAGTTCGCGGCCTGTTTCAGCGCATCCATCTTTTCGACCTCAATCGGCGTATGGCTGACGACTTTTAACAATTGCTTATGCGACCACACATCATGCTCGAGCGGCGCAATGTTCATATCGCCCACCAGAACGACCTTGTCCTCAGTGTCAAGAGTGCTTGCCCACTCCGTCAGCGAGTCCATGAAGGCCAATTTCTCGCCAAACTTTGAGTTCTCATCAGGGTCCGGGATGTCACCGCCAGCGGGGACATAGACATTGTGAATGGTGATGCCACTCTCGAGTGTCGCGGCGATGTGGCGTTTATGTGAAGGGATATGCTCGAGCGTGTGGATGTTGGAAAGCGGCGTTTTCGAGAGGATCGCCACGCCATTATAGCTTTTCTCGCCGGAAAAAGCGCAATGCTCATAACCGAGCGCGCGGAGCTCCAACTCGGGGAAAAGCGGATCATCGACCTTGGTTTCCTGAAGGCACAGCACGTCAGGCGCGTGGCTTTCGGTGAGCTGCTTCACGATCGGCATGCGCAGGCGAACCGAATTGATATTCCAGGTGGCGATGGTGAAAGACATATCTCTTTCATTAAGCGTTTAAGTGATTCATGTAAAACTTTCGTACGATGTCATCCCCGTGAAAACGGGGATCTCTCATTCTCGGGGTTGTATATCCTATGAGATTCCCTCTTTAGCGGGAATGACAAACTAGGCGGTTGCCACCCCACATAAAAAAGCATACATCTAGGGCATGAATTATTTCGATTGTATTGTGGTTGGCGGCGGGCTGGTCGGATCAGCGCAGGCGGCGGCTCTGGCGAATGCTGGTCTTAACGTCGCGCTCGTGGAACGCTACCCGTTTGAAGCGATCACCGCGGCGGGCAACGATGGACGCGCCTCGGCGATTGCGCTGGCCTCGCGCCGAGTGCTGGAGCATATTGGTGTGTGGCAGGAGATTGCTGAGCATGCGGAGCCGATTTACGATATTCGTGTGGTGGATGAGGCGAGCACTGCGTTTGTCCATTTCCATTATCAGGACGCGCAGGTGGCCGATGCGCCGGGTGAGCCGTTCGGCCATATTATAGATAATGACCTATTGCGTGCTGGGCTGGTGACCTATGCGAGTCAGCATGAGCGTATTACAGCGTTTGCCCCGGCTGAGATTACGGAGCTGAGTGCAGATGCGATGATGGCGTCGGTGATGCTGAGTGATGGGCAAAGCATTAAAGCGCCCTTGATTTTGGCGTGCGATGGCAAATTTTCGACAGTCCGTGAAAAGCTTGGGATCCGTCATCGCTGGGTGGATTATCAACAAACGGCGGTGGTCTGCACGGTGGCGCATGAGCAGCCGCATGATGGGGTGGCACTTGAGCGGTTTTTGCCAGGCGGTCCGTTTGCCGCACTGCCGATGAAAGACTACCAGGGCAAGCACCGTTCCGGGATTGTTTGGTCGGAAACGACGGAGGAAGCGGAGCGGCTGCTTCAACTTGATGATGCAGCGTTTGAAAAAGCGTGTGCCGCGCAGATGGGCGAATTTTGGGGTGAGGTGAGTGTGCTGAGCACGCGCCACTCCTATCCGCTTAAGCTCATGCTGTCTTCGAGCTATATAGCGCAGCGCGTTGCGTTTGTTGGCGATTCGGCGCATGCGATTCATCCGATTGCGGGGCAGGGGGTGAATCTTGGCTATCGCGATGTGGCCTATCTCACCGATCTGGTCCTTCAGCATGCGAAGTTGGGGCTTGATATTGGGAGTTCGCAGCTCTTATCGGGCTATGCTTCCTTGCGTCGCAGGGATGCGCTGTCGATGAGCGCAATGACCGATGGGATTGACCGGTTATTCTCAAATGACATTCTGCCGATCCGCGCGGCGCGGCGATGGGGCTTGCGTTCTGTCGAAAAGATTCCGCCGCTCAAGCGTTTCTTTATGAAGCAGGCAATGGGGCTTGGAAGCGATGCGCTGCCGCCAATGATGCAGCCCAAGCGTGCGGCGTAGTGAGGCGTCATGATTAACCTACGCCCGATCTTGTTTGTGAATGGTATGCTCCTATGCATTATCGCGGGGGTGATGTGTTTGCCAATTGTAGTGGATCTCTTCTCGGGCGATGATGATTTTGAAGTGTTTGCTGTCGCAGCGTTTACCACGGGTTTTATCGGCGGCATGTTGTGCATTACGAACCGCGGGAAACATAAGAAACTCTCGATTCGCGATACGTTTTTGTTGACCACGAGCAGCTATATCAGCATGACCTTGGCAGCATCACTGCCACTCTATTTGAGTGCGCTGGATATGAGCTATGTCGATGCGTTTTTTGAGGCATCCTCAGGGATTACGGCGACCGGTTCCACGGTGCTCACTGGGCTTGATACGATGCCTCCCGGTATTTTATTGTGGCGTTCGCTCATCAATGGGCTGGGTGGCCTCGGGGTGGTCGTGTTAGCGATGGCAGTCCTGCCGATGCTGAACATCGGTGGGATGCAGCTCTTTAAAAGTGAGTCATCGGATACGACGGAAAAAATGCTGCCGCGCGCGACGCAGATCGCCGGAGTGATCACTGGCGTCTTTTGTGTGCTCGTGTTTATGTGTATGGTGGGGTATTGGATGGCTGGCATGACGCCGTTTGATGCATTGAATCATGCCATCACCACGGTCGCAACGGCTGGGTTCTCGACCCATGATGCGTCCATCGGGCATTATGATAGTGTCTGGATTGAGATGGTAGCGATGGTGTTCATGCTTTCCGGGGCGCTGCCCTTTATCCTCTATTATCAAAGCTTGCGGCCCGATGCTCCGAAATTTTGGCAGAATTCGCAGGTGCAGTTTTTCTTCATCATGGTCGGGGTGACGGTAGCGGTCATGGCGGGATGGCTTATCTTAGGGCAAGATTATGCCCCGTTCGATGCGCTGCGATATGCTTCGTTTAATGTGATCTCGATCATTACCACGACGGGCTATGCCTCAGCGGATTATGCAGAATGGGGCGGGTTTGCGACCACGGTCTTCTTCATTGCGATTGTGTTTGGTGGCTGTACCGGCTCAACCACCGGCGGAATTAAGACGTTTCGTTTTCAGGTGCTCTACGAAACCGCGCGGACGCATTTGCTCGGGCTGATGCAGCCGAGCGGAGTGTTCCTGCCGAACTATGATGGTAAAAAGATTCCGCCGGAAGTGGTGCAGTCAGTGATGAGCTTCTTCCTGGTTTTCGCCTTTTGTTTCTCCATGTTGGCGGTGGCGCTATCGGCGTTTGATCTTGATTTTATTACGGCAATGAGTGCTGCGGCGCAGGCAATTTCCAACGTTGGACCGGGCCTTGGGCCGATTATTGGGCCAAGCGGGAATTATGGCTCGATTGCCGATGGTGCAAAGTGGCTTCTGGCCTTTACCATGATTTTTGGCCGGCTAGAGTTGTTCACGGTCTTAGTGTTACTGAGCCCGCATTTCTGGCGTGATTGATGGTAAGTTCCAGGTTACAGGTTGCAGGTTTAAGCGAGGGGCCCTACATTATAGTCTGCTGAAACCTAAAACCTCATTACTGAAACCTGCATGTACACCAAAACTTCGAATCATATGAAAGTGACGGTTTACCCGTTCTATCTCGATCAAGAGTCTGAACCGAATGACGATCATTATGTTTGGGCCTATACGGTGCAGGTCGAGAATTTGCGCAGCGATAAGGTGCAGCTGATCAACCGGCATTGGCATATCACGGACGGCAATGGCCAAGTGCAGCAGGTGGATGGGCCGGGGGTGATTGGCGAACAGCCGAGCCTCGATCCAGGCGAAGCGTTTCAGTATACCTCCGGCACGGCACTGCCGACGCCATCAGGCATTATGGTGGGTAGCTATGAGATGGAAAGCGATCAGGGGCAGCGTTTCTCGATCGAAATTCCCGCTTTTTCACTCGATAGCCCCTATCAAACGGTGCGGCCGAACTGATAAGGCTTTGTAATATATTTTCTTTTTAAAGAATGAGGTCAGTAGACCGAACCTTTAGTCAGCGAAGCTGTTAGGCTCAGCGCGGAGGCCAGGATGCCGGAGCGGGAGCAAACATCAAAAACGTCATAAAACTGTCATATTTTCCTGTTATACTTTATAATAGAGTAAGTTAAGCAACTGATTAGGAAACGAAATGTCGGCGGATCCAACTCAAGGCGTCAATAGTGGGCAGCTCAATGCGATGCTGCAGGCGGGCCGTATGGGCACGAGTAGTAGCGATGAATTTTTCTCGCGCTGGCTGTTTTGTTTGCTTCCGAACATTGAAGCGGATCAGAAGCCGCTCGTCTTTGAAACCGCGGCGCCCTTTGCCTTTTGTCAGCGCAATATTTTCCCCATGGCACAGCAGATGAGCGCGGGAAACCCGAATGGGATTCTGGCGAAGATTATCCGAGTGCTTCAGCTGCAATCGATTCAGGATATTAAGAGCGAAGAGCTCGAAGCGATGGCGCAATTTGCGACGGCGGGCATTGAAGAAGATGAGAATTTCAAGGCGCTGGTTGCGGGTAAAGGGGCGATGAGTGCGCTCAATGCGCAAGCCGCGGCGATGATGCCGGATACAGGTGGTGGCCACGAAATCGGCTAAGCGCTTTGCAAGACACATCCTAACAACTCAGGATAGATACCCCCTCTTTTCACAGCTATTAAGACACGAATTGTGATGCCTTTCGCAGAAAACACTTCAGTAAATAATATTTATATATCAATTAATTATATCACTGTCCTCAGCTCTTAACTTAGCAATGCGTTTTGTGCATAGCAGCAATGCGCAATGAACAATTCCTATATGTATATCAATGTGAGACATTCTGTGTGTAAGCAACGTTTCGGGAGGGACTCATGAAACACGCTTTACTACTTACTACCTTACTCGTCTCGCTCAGCGCTTGCGTGACCAACGACTCAGCGAATACTGCTAGCCTCAATTGGGGCAATATGTACACGCACAACACGCGGATTGCGACATTGAGCGCGGTGACGAAAGCGCCTGCACCGAAAGTGCAAGGCAAGAGTTTGATCAATCCAGGCATCTACTAAGACGCCGCCCAGAGTGATCATATTGGGCATGGATGCGTTCCATGACAGATACTTACTGACGTTATTTTTTACTTTGATCTTGGTTGCAACGTGTTTGCAAGTTGCGCCGCAGTGGTGACCCAAGAAAATTGTTCTCCACGTGAGCGCACATCCGTACGGCTTAGCGTAAGCGCATGCTGAATGGCGTGGCTTAAATCATCCCCCATCGTTGCTGCATTTGAGTCGGTGAGTACATCGATTGGGCCCGGGACAGGAAAGGCCGCCACGGGCGTCCCCGAAGCGAGCGCCTCGAGCATAACAATGCCGTAAGTATCGCGCTTGCTCGGAAACACAAACACATCCGAGGAGGCGTAAAGCTGGGCGAGTTCTTCGCCGTGCTTAACACCCAAAAACACTGCATCTGGGTATCGGGCTTCGAGCGTAGCGCGTTCGGGGCCATTGCCGACAATGAGTTTGGTGCCTAGTAGCCCCGCTTCCAGAAATGCCTCAATATTCTTCTCTTTCGAGACCCGCCCGACATAAAGCTGGATGGGCCGGGGATAGGGCAGGTCGATGCGTTTGTCCGGATGGAAGAGGGTGGTGTCAACCCCACGCGACCAGGTGTTGAGGCCGGTGAACCCACGCTGTTCGAGTTCGGTTTGCATCGAGGCGGTGGGGACGAGGGTGGCAGCGGCTGCGTTATGAAAGCGGCGCAGCGGGGTGTAGCCCCAGTCACGCGGCAGGCCGAACCAGCGCTCGAACATTTCGGCGAAGCGGGTGTGAAAAGAGGTAGAGAAGGGGGTTGCATGTTTCATGCAATACGCGCGCGCGGCCCAACCGAGTGGCCCTTCGGTGGCAATGTGGATCGCGTTGGGACTCAGCTCGTTTAGCAAGCGGTTCACCTTCGGCCAGGCATTGATGGAAAGGCGAATTTCCTGATAGAAGGGGCAAGGCAGGGTGCGGAAACGCTCTGGTGATATGATATCAACCGTGTAGCCCGCCGCGCGCAAATGCTGACTCACCGTGTCAAGCGTGCGCACCACCCCGTTGATTTGCGGATGCCAGGCATCGGTGATCAGGGCAATGCGATCAATCTCCAGCCGTTTCACGTTGCCCCTCTTCAAACAGTTTCAGCTGGTCCGGATCTTCCGCACGCGCCTTGATTGCCTCGGGCCAGTTGATGATTTCGAGTGTGCCGTCAACATGTTCGACCAGCGCGGTGCAGCTCTCAACCCAATCGCCATCATTGCAATAGAGCACGCCGCCAATCTCTTTCATTTCCGCGTGGTGGATATGGCCGCAAATAACCCCATCGAGCCCCTGACGCCTGGCTTGCTTGGCGATGAAATGTTCAAAATCATCAATGACCTGAACGGCCTGCTTCACCTTATGTTTGAGCATTTGCGACAGTGACCAATAGGGCAGGCCGATTCGCGCGCGCACCGCATTGACCCAGCGGTTCAGATTGAGCGCAAAGACATAGGCGCGGTCGCCAATATAGGCGAGCCATTTCGCATATTTCATGATGCCGTCAAACTCGTCGCCATGGACGACAAGAAAGCGGCGGCCGTCTGCCATATGGTGGACGGTGTCGTGGAGCAGCATGACGCCGCCAAAATTGGTGCCGACATAGGGGCGGAGAAACTCATCATGATTGCCGGGGATGAAGATGACCTGCGTGCCTTTACGGCTTTTGCGCAAGACTTTTTGAATCACCGTGCTGTGGCTTTGTGGCCAGTGCCAGCCGCGCCGGAGCCGCCAGCCATCAATGATGTCGCCGACGAGATACAGCGTTTCGGATTCATTATAGCGCAGGAAATCCAGCAAATATTCGGCTTTGCAATCTTTCGTGCCAAGATGGATGTCCGAGAGCCAGATGGTGCGGTAATGAGCGGTGGGGATGCCGCGAATGCGCGCCACTTCCTCGCTGTCAATGGATTCTAAGTCCGTGTCCCTCACCACTTAAGAGTATGGTGACAATGAAAAAAAAAGTCACTTCTCAGGAATGACTTATGCAGAGGAAAGGGACGCATCATCTTCGACTGCGCCGCTGCGCATGTCGGAGATCTCATTTGCTAGAGATCCCCGAGACGAACAGTAGTTCGCTCGAGGATGACGTTTTTATCACTTCTCGCCCCAGAGCTGCTTGAGCTTCGCCGCGCGACCGGAGCCATGGAAGTACATTTTATAATGGATGCCGTTTTTCTTATGGTAATCCTGGTGGTATTCTTCGGCTGGGTAGAAGGCGCTCGCCTGCTCGATTGTCGTGGCGATGGGCTCATCGAGGAAGGTCTGAATCCGTGCTTTGGATTGCTCGGCCTGCGTGTGTTGCTGCTCATTGATCACGAAAATCGCCGTGCGATATTGCGTGCCACGGTCAGCAAATTGGCCACCTGCATCGGTCGGGTCAATGCTTTCCCAAAAGGTTTGCAGAAGCTGAGGATAATCAATGGTTTTCGGGTCGTAAATCACCCGCAGCGCTTCGATATGGTCGGTACGGCCGGTGCTGACTTTCTTATAATCTGCTTCCTCAGCACTGCCGCCAATATAGCCGGAAATGGTCGCCAGCACGCCTTTCTGATAATCAAAAGCGGCTTCAACACACCAAAAACAGCCGCCGGCAAAGATCGCTTCTTTGTAAGTGCCATCTTCGACTTTAGCCTCTAACGCGTTGAGTTCATTATCATTTTCCACAGCATTTCCTTGTTTCATGGTAAAGGCAAACACGCCAAGCCCCATGAGGATGGCGATTGTGACTATATATAGGGCGTTGGTGAGCATTGTCATGGTTCCTTTTTTCTTGTCATTCCCGCGGAAGCGGGACCCGGAGCGCAGCGGAGAGCCGCCTTGCGAATCCAATTGCACTCTCCACATTCTCTGGAATTCAATGGATCCCCGTTTTCACGGGGATGGCATTAATATTACGCTTTAATGCTGCAAACCCTTTGCTTCACACTTCATTAGAAAACAAAGAAAAAGGCCAGCGCGATCAGCACCTGCATGACATTGACCACCAGCGACATTTGGCGGAAGGATACTTTCTTGGTTTTATGGCGAAAGGTGCGTGAGCCAAAGAGTGCGCCGAAGGTGCCGCCGATGAGCGAGAAGCTGTGCAGCGTTTTTTCCGCAATACGCCAGCCGCCTTTCTGCGCGGCATATTTATCAAAGCCATAGGCCATAAACGTCACGATATTAATGATTACCAAATGGATGATAAGCAGTGGCGCGGTCAGCTCGGGCCCGACCTCATTGGCGATCCAGCCTTGCGAGCCGGCCAGCCAGGCGATCAGCGCAACCCAGAGGATATGCACCGCATAAAGCGCATGTTGCAGCGGGCGCAGCGCCGAGCCGAGCATGCCGAGAATGATGATAGCGGTCACAGCGGCGGTCATTTACGCCTCGGGCAGTGGGATGAATTCGTCATCGCCTTTGACCATGGCGAAATTCCCGCCCTTCCAGTCAGCTTTGGCCTGCTCGATACGCTCTTTGCGCGAGGAGACGAAATTCCACCAAATATGCCGCTCGCTCAGCGCATCGCCGCCAATGAGGGCGACTTTGCTGCTAGCGGTGGCCTCGATGGTGACGGTTTCACCAGACTTCAGCACCGCCATTTGATACTGTTCGACGCTTTGGCCGTTAATCGTGATGCTCCCTTCCGCGACATAGACCGCGCGTTCTTCCGCATCGGGCAGGGTCAGCGTTTGGTCTGGGGTTAGGCGTGCTTCAAGGTAGAGGCTTGGCGAATGGCAGGTGACGGGCGAGGTGATACCGTAAGCGCTGCCCATCATCACGCGTGCTGGCACGCCGTCCACCGTGGTTTCGGGAATTTGATCCGCCGGCGTATGTTCAAAACTCGGCTCGATTTCTTCCTTCTCTTCGGGCAGGGCGATCCATAGCTGAAGCCCATGAAGACGCTGGCCAGAAGCGCGCACTTCCTCGCGAGCACGCTCGGAATGGACGATGCCTTTGCCGGCGGTCATGAGGTTGATTGCTCCGGGATGAATCGCTTGATGGTAGCCAATGGAATCCTTGTGCATGATCTCGCCTTCGAACAGATAGGTGATGGTGGCGAGGTTGATATGCGGGTGCGGGCGGACATCAATCCCTTCGCCGGGGCCGAATTCGGCAGGGCCCATATGGTCAAAGAAAATGAACGGCCCAACCATGCGCCGGCGCGCATAGGGCAACACGCGGCGAACGGAAAATCCGCCTAAATCTTTCTCACGCGGTGTGATAAGCAGCTCGATCTGAGACGTATCACATTCCTGATCGCCACATTCGGCGTCGATATTTCGTGCGGTATTATTCATGGGGCGAGTATAAGCGAGGCGGCTGGAAGTGCAAGCAGGCGTTCGTTAGTGTAACGCTGAATGCTAAATATCGGGTATATCACGAGGATCGCAGACACCCGATGGCATAGCGATTCATCATTGCGAAAGTAAGCGTTGTAAGATGTTAACTCGCCAAACGTATGTTTGCAGAGCCCAGCTCTATTGTGTCCATTGCAACAATATCGCTGACAACGAAGTTGGCAGCATTGTCGATATGTTCTGTCGCGTCAGGCAATGCGTGCGGAGCATCTTGCAACGCTTTAACGCGCTGTATCAATTCCTTGCTTGGCAAGACCCGAATATCCGATTGTTTCATAGCATTTTCTAGCGTGATTAAGTCAAATGCGCCACTCGCAGGGGAGGGGTTTCGAAAGCGCGACATATGCCGTCTATGCTCGCTGTGAAAGCCTTTAAACTTCCGAGATTCAGCCTCCCACATCAGCGCCTTATCATTATTGATGATGGCAACGCTGTGTCCCCCCTGCGCCAGCTCGTGCGCCACTTCTGCTGCGGCTGTCTCGCCCAGATTCTTTTTCACCGTGTCTCGCTGCGCATAGAGGCTGGCAAAGGGGCTGGTGAAGAAAGGCAGGCCGCGTTTACCGTTAGGATTTTCTGCGCTTGTTGCATTCATATTCTCGGCGCCGCCCCAATAGCGTTTATGCATACGCAACCAATGGTGCTCAAGCTGCGGCAAAAGGGCATCTTTGCCGATTGATGCGAAATATTTCTGTGCTTTTTCACGAAACCCCATCGCATCTTCTGCAATGGCAGGGTACAGCATGGCACGGAAATAGCGACGGCAGGTTTTGGCATATGGATCGGTATGCGAGGTAGCGATCTCAAGCAGTGTGTCGATGGGATAAGCGACATAATGCCGGTCATTAATAGTGAATTGACGAGGGTTTAGGCCGTCACGTTCTTTCATTGGTTCGACAGTACCAGCACGAGTTAAAGGACGTTCGATCAGCAGTAAATTCTCGTCAGAATGAAAGAATAGCGACCCATTTGAAAGCCCGCAAAGTTCTCCCTCATTACCAAAGGATTCTTTATTCGGTAATGCGCCCGCATTCTGCGCGAGAGCGACAAATTCTCCTGCGCTTACCATACCGCTGAGTAGTGCATCGGTGAACACATGCTCATAGGCAGTGCCACGCTCTGGGTCGAATTCTTTTTCGCCTGTTGTCGATGTGCTGCGGTTTTTCGTGCATTCTGATAGCACATCGCGGCGGTGGGTGGAGAGTGTTTTTACATCGGATAGCTGAGTAAGACACTCTATGCTGCGCGAAATTTCCGATGCTTCAACGCCCTCTATCTCGCTGGCATTAATGCCCTCTAGCACGGGTTTAAGCTGCTTAATCAGCCCAATCGTGACGCGCCGTTCAAAAAAGCCTTCTTGTTTGAGTGTCTCGCCGAGTGTTCCCTTGGTTTCGGGGTAAGCCTCGTCGCCTTCTGCGCTGAAGCCCATTGCGTGTGCGCAGGTCGGGACCAATGCTTCAGGCAATATACCGCCATAAAACAGATGCTCAACTAGCAGCCCCGTATGCTCCACCATTTCATCAAGTGGAATACGCTCGGTTGGTAAGTCGGAAAAAACAAAGTTGAGCTTGTCGCGTTCGGGTAGCAAAGAACGTTTGTTATTCACTTTGGTCTCCAAATCTCCAAAGGTAAGGTAGCGCTTTGTTTTGCCCGTTTTCGGCACAAGCACGTTTTCGAGCGCCGCTAATGTTGAAGAATGCGGGCTTGGGTTCAGACGCTGCAAAAAATCACTACTCGTCACGAACCGTTTGCGCACTGAGCTGGCTTTTTCTTGTTTGCCTTCAAGCCTCACATATTCGTTGGTTTTCATATAGCCCATTTGCAGCAAATCGCTGATATGGACGCGCAGCGGACGCACATTGAATACGCCGTTGGTGAGATGCGCTGCATCGCCTTTAGTGAGCATATAGGCATTGCCGGGTGGTGTAGTCTCTTGCGTTTCGTCAGGTTCATCAGAGGGTGGGAGTGCAATCTGCACATTCGTATAACGGCCATAATGCCGCCCCACATGGGTGCTTTTGAGCGTATCGGGATAATGCGCAATAAAGCGTAATAACACTTCAATCTGGCTGGCTTTGTTGCGATCGCTTTTTGCGAATGGCGATTGGCGGGTGTGTTTCTTGATACATGCTTCTAGTGCCTCTGCGCCGTCCTCTTTAGCGATCGTCAAGGCGTCAACCAACGTGTGCTGATAATTCGGTAAATAATCGGTCATCTCAAACAGCACCATATCGGGGATGGCAATGGGCTGCTCGGCATGAAGCCGTTCGAGGGATGTGAATGTGAAAGGGGAACCGGATTTAAACCAATTAACCAGGGCGGTGCTGTCGAACACCCAAACCGGTTGTGTGCTTGCTCGCGGGCTACTGCTCTGCATGAATACGCCGAACCATTAATTCTTATTTATTTTCTGTATCATATCTATACAGTTATGCAAGCTACCAATGCAAATAAGGTATAGATGCTATGATAATAATGCATAAGACATTATGGACGTTTTGTTCTAAGACATCGGGCTGGAATCCCCATGAGTGATACTGCGCCACATACCCCACATACCGTGTTTAACCGCCGCCTGCGCTATGCGCCTGAGCTGGTCGAGCTACGAGAGGTTCCTTCGAAAGGAACGGTAGAAAAGCGCATGGGTGCGTTTTTGAAACGCTCGCTTAAGTCCTTCACGAAACTACATGATGTTGAGGCCAGCGCGCAGCGTCTTGCTGATACGATTGAACGCGGTGAAAAGATTGCGATTTCAGGCGATTATGATTGCGATGGCAATTGCTCCACCGCCTTGCTGCGTCGCTTCTTGCGTGATGCGTCGGTGCCAGATGAGCAGGTGCATGTCCATATCCCCCATCGTTTTAATGAGGGTTATGGCGTGAATGCTGGCGCGGTGGAGGCGATGAAAGCATGGGGTGCGGATCTGCTCGTCACGCTGGATAATGGCACGCTCGCGCAGGAGCCGATCGCCCGCGCGCTCGAGCAAGACATGGATGTGATGGTGTTTGATCATCATCCGAACAGTGCTGAAAGCACGCTGCCGCATTATCAGGAGAAAACCGCGTTGGTGGTGAATGCCAACCGCGCCGATGAACCACCCACAGGTAAAAACAACCCATTCCGCGATATGGCGGCGGTGGGAGTAACGCTGATGATGGTCGCACGCACGCACCAATTGCTCGAAGAGCGCGGCTATTATGAAGGCAAAATTAAGCGTCCGAACCCAAGCGATTATCTCGGCCTTGCCAGTGTAGCAACGGTAGCGGATGTAGTGAATATCGCGAGCGATGTGAACCGCGAGCTAGTGTCTCTTGGCATTGAGGCGCTGAATACTAGCGCAGATTACGACCCCGCTTTGAGCGCGATGATTCGCAAGGCGGGCATTAAAGGCGACGTGACCAGCGAGGATTTTGCCTTTCAGCTTGGCCCGCAGATCAATGCGCCGGCGCGGATGGACGGAAACTCCATAAGCTGGGCGCTGCTTTCTACCCCTAAAGATCAGTTGCAATTGCCAGCCTTTACTGAAGGGCTGAACAAACAAATCGAACTGAATGCCCAGCGTAAGCGCATCACGGGCGATCTGACTAAGCTCGCCCGCGCGCAAGTGGAACAAACCAAGGCAGAGCAGGGCGAGTTGCCGCCTGTGCTGTTTATCGGTGGGCAGTGGCAGGGGCTTGGCGACACGGAGGGCTGGCATAAGGGCGTGATGGGGATTGTCGCGAGCCGCATTAAGGAAGAATATGGCCATCCGGTGGTCGCCTATTCGGTGAACCCGAATGCTAACACGCCTGATGAGCAAAAATTTGCAGTGAATTATTCGGCGCGAAACGTCAAAGTGCCCGGCCATATGGGCAAAGGCAATGATCTGGGCGAAACCTTTCGTCAGCTAGCACGTGATGGGGTGATGAGCAAGGGCGGCGGCCATACGATGGCGGCGGGGGCGAGTTCAACGCTTGAGAATCTGGAGCAGGTGAAGGCAGAAACGGACCGCCTCATGGGCGAGTCCGTGCGCGGCGCGATGGCGCATGATGTGACGCCCGTGGAAGCCTGGTTTGATGTTGGCGATAAAGCCGCGCTAACCAACTATGCGAAAGAGGTGCAAGCGCGTCAACCCTTCGGCGAGGGCAATGCAAACCCAACGATTTTGCTGCCAAATGTGTTTGTGGATGGCGGGGTGCGTGACGGCAAACATCTGCGTGAACTCACGCTGCATGGCGGTAGCGGACGCGTGATGCAGGAATCATCGATCAAAGCGCAGGCTTATCACAGCCGCGGGTCAGAGCTTGAAGAGGCGCTGAAGGCAAATAAGGGTAAGCCCGTGCATCTCCTCGCGACGGTGTATATGGGCGAGAAAGGCAAGCCCGAGTTGATGATTCAAGACATCGTCACCACGCCCGAACGCGGCACCTCGCAGAAAAACTTCCGCGGGGATAAGAATGCAGCGACGCGCGCGAAAGAGAATACCGCCGTCATTGAACAACTTTTGGGTGAAGAGGCACTTGGCAAAGCCCCCGCTGCTACACCCGATACGACGCCCGGCAATGCCGACCTCTCATCAGCAGAGTGGCTAGGCTTGCAGGAAATGCCAGGCCTTTCGGTGGCGTAGACAACTTCATCTGAGATGTGTCATGCCGTGTTTATCACGGCATCCGTCATAAAGCATGCCCTGCATTCATTACGGGGGCGTGGCGACATGAATAAATGTCATCAAACTGTCACACCCAATCGCGCGAAAACCTGCCATAGCTCAGCCATGCTATAAGGGGAAAGTATGGCGGACACATCACAACCAAAGCAGCTCACGCTGAAGGGCAGTGAAATTCGTGACATCACCGCGCCGAAAGAGGCGATTAAGTCGCTGAACTTTACGCAAGAGGAACTACGTGGCTTTCTCGCGAGTAATGGCGATGCGAGATACAGTTTCTCCGATATTGAAAGCACCGGCCTTGGCGCACGCAGCCATGGCGTGACGCAGTTTTCCTCTGCAAAAGCCGTGGCAGGCGAAAAAGACGGCGATGCGCGCATGGAGCTGCTTAATGTCTATATGCTGCCGACCAAGCCGATTTTTCATGAATATCAGCTGGCGGCCAAATGGGCGCAAGAGCATGGCAAAGCCCCGCCCGCCTATAACCACCGTCTCTATGAATATGATGTGGATGAGGCGGCGCTGCGCGTGACCGGCACGAAATATCGTCGCGATCGTGATGATGGGCCGATCACCGGCATGCAGATTGAGGTGAAGGATGATGCCGGCGCGATCACCAAGGTGAAAACAATTGAGGAGCCATGCGAGAGCTTCTATCGCGCCATTCCTGAGATTGAAGCGTTCATCGTCAAAGACCATGACCTCTATTATAACGCGCCGTTTGATAAACCGTTCTTACGCGAAAAATGGCTCGATGCGCTCGCCTATCAGCACTATGTGCAGCAAAACCCGGATGAAGAAAGGCGCGCTGATGCACTCTATAACAATCCAGAAGCGGTCGCATCTGACATCGCCAAATTGCGCAGCGAGTTGGAAAAAGAAGCCGAAACCAGCGCCGCGCTCGCCTTCCTCGGCGATAGCAATCACTGGCAATGTTTGCTGCATGGCTATATGGCAGCGCGCCCCAGCCAGCCCAGCAACACGCTCGATGCCTCCTTCACCAATTTGGTTGATTCAGAGTTTGAGGGGCGCAAAGAGCATGATGCGGCAGAAGATATTGCCATGTCTGCTAAAGTGGCAGCGAAATTAATGGGGGCGGATCATTTTAATGGCGATATTCCCACCTTCGCTCAGCTTTATGAGCGGGTGATTCAGCGCACGATTCCTGATGCGCAGGTGAAGGCGGATGCGCCCTATAACATGCCCTATTATGCGGATAATGATGTTAAGAAACGTCTTGATAGCGATTATGGTCATCTGCACATTACCATTCCGCGTGATAAAGAGGGAAAGCTGGATGACCATGCCGCCGCGCTCCATGATTTTTATGTCGATTTCGATGAGACCTATCGCCGAAACACCGGCTCGCCGCAGCATATCGTTGAGATGCGCGAGGTGAATGGCGCCGTCGAAATTTTGGTGAACACCAACCGCAGCAAACCGCTCTCGATCAATCTGCTGAAGAAGCTGCTCTTTTTTGAAGATGCGATACAGATGAAAGATCGGGTGGAAGCCGGTGCAGCGCCAATTCATATTGAGCGTATTAACTGGTTTGATTCCACGGCCAAGGTGGATGTGCAGTTGGAGAAAGACGGCAAGGTGATTGAAGATGTGCCGCTTCGCTCCTTGCAGATTAATCTAAAATTTCTGCGTGAGCACTGCGCCGGTGCACAGGAGCGGGGGGAATATCTCGAGCTGATCAAGCAGGTGACCCAGCGCAAAGCAGCGAGCCAGCTTTATCTGAGCTATGATGAAGAAACGCAGCAAACTCACTTTCAGATTAAAGGGAATTTGCGCGGCGGCGGGGTGATTGATATTGCGATTCCCAAAGATGAACACCCGTTGGATTATGGCTTTGATGTGATGCAACAGCTTGATCGGCTACTCAAAATGGGTGCGCTGTTTGGCGTAGAAAGCAGCCAGCGCAGCTTCGAAGAGGAAGAGCCGGAGGGCTATGACATGCGTGGCCGCAAGGAAGCAGAGGGGCTGACATTCGGCACCAGCGTGACGCTGGAAGGTCGCAAAAATGAGGAGGGCGACACACTTTCGCCGCCGCCCTTTTCGCTGACCCTATCGTCTGCGCTAGGGCAGATGGTATGGAGCCACTATCACCATAATGACCCGAGTAATGACGCTGCCATCACGATTGGCGAAGGGGCTCAGCTTACTCGCGATGATGAAGGGCGCGTGCAGTTTACGGGCGAGCTGGATGAAGCCTTCGCTCGCCATCCGTTGGATATTGAGAAGGAAGGCGCGACAAAAGAAACAGCAGAATTCTCTCGCGTGCTCGCAGATTGCTCATGGCTGGCATACCGGCTTGAGGCTATACCCGGCGTGTCAGATGTAACCATTCAAGCTGACCATAGCGGCGCGCTAATCTTTCCGAATGGTGTCTCCACCAAAGCACTGATGGTGCTGCATGAAGCGCGCGTGCCATTCTCGATTTCGCTGTCTGATAATAACAGCGCACCGACACGCATCACGCTGGATATGGATGCGCTGATGGTGGATGCGTTTGAATATTCGCGTGATTTGTCTCGCGCCACAAAAGATATCAAAGTCTTTTTCTCTGGCGACCCGGAAAAATTGAGGGAACTAAATAAGGAGAAGAAAGCAAAATACATGCGCTATGAAACGGATATTGCACGCCTCTCTGCCGCGCTTTATGCCGGTGATATTGCCGCGCTAGAGATGAATAGTAAGGGCGAGATGCGTTTTTCGACCAAGCGCGACATGGCGGATGCTGCGCAGCATGAGACACCGCCGCTGCGCCACAAATTTCAGAATTTAGGGCAAGACCATAAGGGTGACAAATTGGGGCTTCGCATTGTAACAGATGGCGATGCGCTGCGGGTGGATCAAAGCACTATCAAAGCGCCGCTGGATGTGCCGCTGGAGGTGCAACTGAAGCCAGAAGAGAATCAGGCGATCATCACGCTGCTAGCGCCTATGGCGCGCTGGATGCAGGCGATGACGCAAGGCGTGGAAGGGGTGAAGGTGGAAGATATCACCGCGTCAAATGCGACGATTGCAAAATGGAAATTCACGCTCGATACAAGGCAAGAAGCGCATAGCCAGCTGCTCACCAAACTCTCGGCGCTTTCTGAATGTTATTATTATCTCAGTATGATTCATAGCCAGCCGCGCTTTAGTTTTACGCGGCAGAAACAATGGCAGAATCAGGCGGGGGAACAAGTGCGAGCGCTTCGCTGGGGCGATGAAGCGCTGCCATCGCTTACCTTGACTCCTTATGGCGCGAATCTAACGGATAAGGCGGCGGCGCTTTATGCAACGTTAGATCAGATACGCAACGACCTGGATGGAAATAAACAAAGCCTAGACACGGCCGTGCGAGAGATGCATGGCTTATTAGTGCCTGAAATGAGTCAAGGGCATGAAGCATTTAATACTGGTATGCGCCGATCATTGCCAAGAGCGAAGGCTTTGGACGCGCTGATGGCGCTGAAGATCGAGGATCGCTTTGTCGTGATGGATCGAATCACCCATAGGTGCGATGAGGTGAAGGGTGCATTGAAAGAGTATCACCATCTCTGCATCAGCTTCACCGATGAAATTGAGAAATTGCGTGGCGAGTTGCAAGAGCTGCCTGAAGCGCAACGCTCGCAGCAAAATGTTTCGGAAAAACTTACTGTGCTAAACGCTATGCATGATGATGTGCAGAGGATGCACAATGCGATGGAGCGTATGGAAGAGGCGGCCGGCACGCTCAAAGCACAATGTTATGACAAACAACGCACCAACGGATTAGCACGCCGATTCATAGATTTAGAGCTGGCACATTTGTCTGAGACGGTTGCCGCGCGGGTTGACTCAGTGCTGCAAAGTGAGCCTAAAGATGCGGATGCTGCCATCAAAAAATCACTCACAAAGTGGCGCGAAATGATGACCGAGGAAATCATCCATGCTGCGACAAACCCAGACCATAAAATAGTCAGGAAAAAGGATAACAAGAGGCTGGAAACTAAGGAAGAGCGGGATGCTCGCCGCACTAAAGAAGCGAAGAACGAGATTCTGGGGCAAGCAGTTTTACGCGAGATTATAGCATTGCTGGCTCAGGATGATGTGATCCCCGACGATACTGCGCTAACGAATAAAAGAATCGCATCGGAGCTATTGCAGCATCTGGTTCCTGAATTGCCTCTGGATAAGAAGTCGGCGCAAGATCTGGTTGTTTTGTGTGATCTTAAGGGCGAAGAAGCTGCAAAGCAAGATGCTGAAGCTAGACTGTTCGAACATTGTAAGGGAAAAAAGCAAATTAATTTTGCGGGAGACATGATTCGCGCCACCATGCTTGCGTCAGGATATCGCTCTGAACAGGAGCTGGCGGCAGCATGTGAGCATGCTGAAATCAATAAACTTGGAACTAAAGAAAAAACAAATAATGGTGAGCCAAACGAGGCGGGATGGAGAAAGGTTCACAAAAATGTGAAAGCCACCATGAAGCGTGTGCGTGCCCTGGTGCCTGACCCGCACCGCGAGTTAAAAGCGATGCGCGCACTGCTAAATAAAATCGGCAATGAAGATGAAGGGGTCATCAAGGAGCTGAACGATTTTGAGCGCATCATGCTGCATGGGGTGCGGCATATGAATCAGGCGCTCGCCATGCTCTATGCCGAGCCGGATGTGTTGGAAGCAGCCCAAGGCGCGCAAAGCACGATTAAGGCGCATCAAACGAAATGGGCGCAGGCGCATCAGGCTTCGGATGCATTGCTAGAAGAAGGCAAACGTACGGCGCAGCAGAACCTTGAAGCGCTCGGGCTCGTGGCGGCGAATGATAATCTTCCCGATTCTTTCACCATTGATATGGAAGAGATTGTGAAAGTCCCAGAGACATGGGCGCAAAAGCTTCGTGAGGTGCTGGTGAAGCCTCCGCTATCGACACAGGTGACGGTGGAAGAGCAGACTCCATCAAGTGATCATGCGGGAAAATCACCGGACACCCCTGTTCAAGACCTTCCACTCACCCCAGAGATTGAGGCCATTGAACAAGGCATCCTCGAAACAATCAAATATCTCAAGAAACATCCCGAGCTTGCGAATCTTTCTGGCATAATGCTGAGCATTCCGCTGAATGTGCCAGAAACCTATCGCGAGATTTATAAGACATCCGTGATGCAACTCATCAACGAAACTACTCTGTCGTTTCACCCAGAATGGGCAGAAATGGCGCGCTGTGAGTTGAATGAAAAGGGCGAGTTAATACTGCATGCTGCCCCTGCTATCATGCCGCACCTGCTTAAGGGTTTATTGCACCATAAAACGGCACTAGAGCATTTGGCGCAAGACCCGCGCGCAGCCGCGCCCGAAGCGCCCGATGCGAGTGACGCATTGCTCGGGCATGATGAGAGCGATCATGCTGAAATACTCACCTTCCCTGAAATGAATAGCATGGATTATGGTGAACCGGTGCCGCATGTGGAAGCAGGGGAGCATCAGGGATTGGCTAAATTAGACGCGCCAGGTCGATGCTACAATTCATAATTGGGAACTCTGCCTTACTTGTTAAACCTCCAATTGCATCGCCCAAAAATTCCACGAAATATTTGATTTCGCTGCGATAATCATGGCCGCGATTGGGCAGTCAGCCATAATTGTCTCGAATTAACCCTAGGAGATTTCTGCGAATAAACACTATTTTCATTATTTAGGATGCGCTGTTGGCGCATGAAACTCTAAAATAAATGAAAATGGAGCGGGATAATAGATACATTGCGAACTGACTACTATCAAGACATTATCATTATAAGCCGTAAGCTCAAACAGTTAGAGCATCATTTCACGGCGTAAATGGAGTGCGAAAAGAACGATGGCCAGCGCGCCCCATCACGCTGGCTGGACATCGTTCGTGGTTGCAATAAGATCGAACCCCCATTCTATACCGCATGCGAACAGAATGCCGGGATGATGTGATCGCCATGCATTGATTTTTTATAAAAATACCCAGCAAATACAAATAAGTAACCAACCCTGATAAAGCCACGAATTAGTAATTGAATAGACTTTTAATTTTTCTATGGTATCGTCATGAACATGAGTTTTATCAAGCACATCTTTGTTCTGGCTATTATGATCGCATTTACATTTAATGCGACCGCTGGTTTTGCCGCAGGGTTGTGTGGATGTGATCATCCCGATAGCCAAATGATGGAAATGCCTTGCCATGATGCCGAATCAGCTAAAGCTGACAAAGTTGAGGCTAACAATCCCGATCAAGAGCAAAAATCAGCGACTTGCACGATGTGCAAATGTGGCCATTGCAAGTCTCACTCTCATATGTCTATGAACGGCCAGCGTGCCAATCAAGAGATCGTCACCAGCACGATTGCTTTAATGCCGCATAGCGATGTAATCGTATCGCTTATCATTTACGGCATCGATAACCCTCCCAAACACATCTCCTAGTTTTTTGACGCAATAATTGCATCTTCTTTTGCAGGATCAATGCGCTTTGTGCGTCTCACCCTGTTAGCTAATTTAGGAGATTTTACATGTTACGAAGAAAATTAATGGCGTGGTGCGCGTGGGTGCTTTTAGCCAGCAACCCGACCGCATCATACGCCACAGAGACCGATCAGTCGCTGACACTATCCGAAGCAATTGAGCGCACACTTGCCTACAGCCCGGATGTGAAACGCGTGGATGCTGCCTTAGCTGACCGCTATGCGCAGGCATTTGAAACCAGAGTATTAGAAAATCCAGAAGCAGAAATTGATGCTTCATTTGTTGATGGCAGCACGCCCGGTCGCAGCATGGAAATTGAGCAGCCATTGCGTATTTCCGATTTTGGATCGCGTGATGATTACGCTGAAGCGCTGAAGCGTGTGGGAAATTTGGAGAAGAAAATAGAGCTATTGCGCGTTATCAACGCCACCACCGAGCTTTATTATGATTATTGGTTGCTGCAAGAGCAGGAGCGCTATCTTTCCACCTCAGAGGCTCAGGTTCAGAAAGTGCTTAAACAAGTAAAACAAGCTGCATCTCGCGGCGAGCTGGCCGAAGCGGATTCAGGTATTTTTAAAGCCGAAGCACTACGCCTTAGCGAGGAGCTTCGCAATGTGCGCAATAAACGCCGTGGGCTGCAAGCCACGCTATTGCAACGCCTCAATATGGCATGGCAAGATGAGCTGACGATTGCAGAGCCTTCATTAAAAGCGGTTCCTCCCTCTGCAGAGAGCATCGTGGCATTTGCCAGAAACAATGACAACATCCGCAACGTACTGGCCGCACGTAAAGATGCCGCAAAAGCCCGTTATGAGGTGGCAGATCAAGATGCCATTATGCCGGAACTTGCACCGCGCTTTTTATATGAGCGCAGCCCGGATGGTGGCGAGGAAGGTGTTGGCTTCGGTGTGCGCCTGAGTATCCCGCTTTGGAATCGTAATGAAGCGGAAGTAGGTCGCGCTCGGTCGCAGCTTTCACTCGCAGAAACGGAGCTGGCCGTATTCGATAAGCTGGACTTGGAAAATATCATCAAAGCTCGCCACGCTCAGGCGCTGGATAGCCAAACCCGCGCCATGAACTACCGTAACGATATCCTGCCATCCTACGAGAAGAGCTACGGCCTGACCAAGCGCATGTTTGATGCCGGGCAGTCCTCCATTTTGGATCTGTGGCAGGTGCGCGAGCGGATTAACAGCATTCAGGAAAACACGTTGGAAGCATTAAGCGACAGCATCAAAACGCGGCTGGCTCTCGAAGAAGTCATTGGCGCGAAATTGGAGGAAATACAATGAAACATTTAATAAGCATTATCGCGTTTTTGGCGATCTCATCCCCTGCCTTTGCCGAGCCGGGTCACGACCATGGCGAAGGTGCCTTTGCCGGAGGTGCTGGCCCCGCCAGCCAATTTGAGCTGAGTGACAGTCAAATGCAGAATCTCGGCATTGAATCCGGTTCTGCCGAGTTTTTGCCGATGCAACATACCGTCGATATGCTCGCATTTACAGAGTTGCTGCCAGAGCGCAAGGCAAGCATATCCCCCCGGTTTGGCGGTAAAGTTGTGCGACTTTATGTCAAGGTAGGCGAAGCGGTCAAAAAAGGGCAAACGCTGGCAACCTTAGACCCGATTACGGTAGGAAATAGCAATGTTAGCTTAAGCTCTCCCATAGACGGTTTTGTGCTGCAGCTAAATGCAGGTATTGGCGAGATTGTGGATGCAGGCGGTGATATCATGGAGATAGGCGACCCCAGCCAGATGCTAGTGCGTGGCGTTGCTTATGAAACACCGAGCATTAAGCGCCTGCAGGTAGGTCAACGTGCCGAAATCCATTTGGATATTGATCCCGATCGCCACATTGCAGGCAAGGTACAGCGCCTCAACCGTGTGATTGACCCTGATAGCAGAACCTTCTCCGTTTTTGCATTGGTGGATACACCAAAGGGCGATATTCAGCCGGGGTTGCAAGGCACAATGGAGATCTTCACAGGTAACGACGCGCCTGTATTGGCCATCCCCAAACGTGCGGTGCTGGGCGAGCTAGGTTCCTATTTTGTCTATGTCATTACAGGCCATAAAGTGGAAAAGCGCGATGTGACCATTGGCGCAAAGAGTGGCCATCATGCCGAAGTCACCAGCGGCCTCTTTCCCGGTGACCAGGTTGTCACGCGTGGCAATTATCAACTGCAATATATCTCGCTGGGCGGCATAGCCGAGCATGGCGATGATGAAGATCATGCAGAGGATGATGGCCACGAGCATAGTGATGACAATAACGACGACCATCAGCATTAAGGGAGAGCAGCATGTTTGATAAAATTATACGATTTTCCCTAAATTACCGCCTGCTGGTGGTAACGATTGCGGCACTTATGTTGGTTTACGGCTTTCAGGTGATGCGCACGTTACCTGTGGACGTATTCCCTGACCTCAACCGCCCGACGGTCACCATCATTACCGAAGCACACGGTTTGGCACCCGAAGAAGTGGAAACGCTGGTAACTTTCCCCATCGAGGCCGCGATGAATGGAGCCAGCGGTGTGGTGCGTGTGCGCTCATCCTCATCGATTGGATTTTCTATCGTCTATCTAGAGTTTGATTGGGATAAGGATGTGTATCTCGCCCGTCAGATTGTCACGGAAAAGATGAATCAGGTCTCCGGCAGTTTGCCTGAAGATGTCAAATCGATCATGGGGCCAGTCTCCTCCATCATGGGGGAGATCATGTTTATCGGTATCACATCCGAGAATGATGAGACCTCCTCGATTGATCTGCGTACCATTGCCGAATGGGATGTTAAACAGCGCCTGCTTGGTGTAAGCGGCGTGTCCAAAATCACCGCCATTGGGGGTGATTTGAAGCAATATCAGGTGCTGGTTGACCCGCAGAAAATGCTAACCTTCGGCATCACGATGCATGAGGTGCGCGAAGCGCTGGAAAACGCCAATGTGAACACTACAGGCGGTTTTTTGCTGGAGCCTTACAAAGAGCATAGCATCCGCAATTTAGGTCGCATTCGCTCCATTGAAGATTTACAAAAAGCAGTCATAGCCAAGGAGGTTTCACCAGATAGACCCGCGTTGACATTAGCGGATATTGCCGAGGTGCAAATTGCTGGCCCTATTGCTAAACGAGGCGATGCCTCGATCAATGGTAAGCCCGGCGTGTTGCTGGCTATTTCCAAGCAACCGGGAACCGACACTATCGGCCTAACCAATAAGATTGAAGAGGAGTTGGAATCAATCCGCAAAACCATGCCTGAAGGAGTGGTAATCAATGCGGAAATTTTCAAACAGGCCGACTTTATTGAAAACGCCATTGATAACATTATCGAGGCATTGCGTGACGGATCGATATTGGTCGCCATCATTCTCTTCTTGTTTTTGCTGAATTTCCGTACCACCGCCATCACACTGGTAGCAATCCCGCTTTCCTTTGTGGTGACATTTATCATTTTCAAATGGTTCGGTATGAGCATCAACACCATGACGCTTGGCGGGTTGGCGGTCGCCATCGGTGAGCTGGTGGATGATGCCATTGTCGATGTCGAAAATGTGTTCCGGCGGTTGCGTGAAAACCGCCATAAGGAAAAACCCAAACCGACGCTTCAGGTAGTGTTTGAAGCCTCGAAGGAGATTCGTAACTCCATCGTCTTTGCGTCTGTGATCGTGGTGCTGGTATTCTTGCCGCTATTTTCACTGGGCGGTATTGAAGGAAAAATCTTCGTGCCTTTGGGCGTTGCCTATCTCACCTCCATCGTCGCCTCGCTATTGGTATCATTAACGGTAACCCCAGCATTATGCTCTTACCTGCTACCAAAAATGAAGCGCATGGAAGATGAAAAAGATGGCTGGCTAGTGCGTAAGCTCAAAGCCGGGCATGCGAAGGTTTTAAATGCAGCCCTCCCACGCACCACGTTGGTGCTAGGCTCCATCGCGGCACTATTTATTGCCTCAGCATTATTGCTCACCACCTTTGGAAAAGAATTCCTGCCGGAATTTAACGAGGGCAGCTTTACCATCAATGTCACTATGCCACCGGGAACATCGCTGGAGGAGTCTAACCGCATGGGGGTTTTGGCGGAGAATCTGATGCATGAGATTCCAGAAGTCACCCATACCGGACGCAGAACAGGTCGAGCCGAAGAGGACGAACATGCGCTGGGAGTCAATTCGACCGAGCTGGAAGTGAGCATCGGTGAATCCGAGCGTGAGAAAGAGGCCATCGTTGCCGATATCCGTAAAAAACTAGGGAGTATTCCCGGTGTGATTATCAATATCGGCCAGCCCATTTCTCACCGTATTGATTTCATCACCTCCGGTATTCGCGCTCAGATTGCCGTGAAAATCTTTGGTGATGATCTCGGCATTCTACGCGCAAAGGCCGCAGAAGTCGAAACGCTTATGAAAGGCATTGAGGGGGTGGCTGATCTGCAAATGGAACAGCAGCTGCTTATCCCACAGCTTCATGTGCGCTTTGACCGCGATAAGGCGCGTCAGCATGGTGTGATGATCGGAGAAGCAGCGACCCATG
Organism: uncultured Azospirillaceae bacterium; assembly: GCA_964352815.1. GTDB lineage: Bacteria > Pseudomonadota > Alphaproteobacteria > Rickettsiales > UBA3002 > CAYGTO01. The sequence goes on from CAYGTO010000001.1 coordinate 71,343, forward strand.
CGGAGCTGGCACTGCAAGGCGAAACGATCACCAGCATCATTGATGGCAACCGTCTGTTTGATGTGGTGTTACGCCTGAATGATGAAGCACGCAGTGATAAAGACGCGATCGCTAAAATCCCGTTTGATACATTGCGCGGCAATGTCGTGCCGCTTGGTTTGGTCGCGGATATCGAAGAAGCCAAAGGGCCGAATATGATCAACCGTGAGAGTGTCAGCCGCCGCATGGTGGTACAAGCCAACACACAAGGCCGTGATGTGGTCAGCGTGGTGGAGGATATTCAGGCGGTATTAGGCGAAAAGCTGGAACTGCCACCGGGTTATTATATTAGCTACGGGGGGCAGTTTGAAAGCCAAGCCTCCGCCCAGCGTAATATTCTCATCTTAAGCATCTTCTCGCTGTTGGGGATGTTCTTAGCGCTCTATACGCATTTCCGTAGTACCAGCCTGACTCTGCAAGTGATGCTGGCGATACCGCTTTCCTTTATCGGCGCGGTAATCGGTATCTTCCTCTCAGGCGGCGTGTTTTCCATCGCCACCATGGTAGGCTTTGTCACCCTAACAGGCATTGCCTCACGCAACGGCATCATGATGATCTCGCATTACCTGCATTTGCTCAAATATGAAGGCGAACAGTTTGACCTGCAGATGTTACGGCGCGGCACGCAAGAGCGCCTTGTGCCTGTGGTGATGACCGCGCTTACCGCATTGCTGGCACTCATGCCGCTAGTGCTGGCTGCAGGAGAGACAGGGAAAGAAATCCTAAGCCCTGTCGCCATCGTAATCTTTTCAGGTCTGTTCAGCTCAACATTGCTCAACCTGATTGTTACCCCGCTGGTGTTCTGGCGTTACGGCAAGAACGCCGCTTTATCAAACATCCAAGAAAAGGAGAAAGACCATGTTTAACCGTTTAACACTCACCTCAATTAGCGTTGCTGCATTGCTGTTGGCAACGCCTGCTATGGCCGGGCCGGGGCATGATGATGCCCATGAGCATATCACTCCGGCATTTCGCATCACACCCATTACGCCCAAACAGTTGGAGATGGGAAAGTCCAATGAGGTGCTGCTCTATATTCAGGATGAGAAAGCCAAGCCCGTTGATATCTCCGAGTTTGAGGTGGTGCATACCAAGCCCGTTCACTTGCTGATTATTGAGCCGGGTTTAGGCGATTATCATCACGAACACCCGATACAAAAGTCCACAGGTCAGTACGCCTTCAGCTTTAGCCCACAAACCGACTGTTCTTATCGTATCTGGGCGGATGTAAAGCGCAAAGGCGGTCACCAGCATTATGTGCCGGTTGATATCAAGGGCGCTGAAGCCTGTGATGCTCCCATCGAGAAAACCACCAATTTTGATGTCACCGCGCAAGGCTATGATTTTAAACTGGAGCTGGAGAGTGATTTAAGCGTCGGCTCGGCGGTGCTTGCCACGCTGAGAATCAGCAAAGACGGTCAACCTGTAGATTTTCTGGAGCCTGTGATGGGGGCATTCGCCCATATGGTTGGCTTTTACGAAAATTATGAATCCATCGCCCATATCCACCCAATTGGCAAAGAGCCAACAGAAGACTCCCAGCGTGGAGGGCCAGCCCTGCAATTTCACATCAACCCAGACAAGCCCGGCTATTTAAAACTATTCGCACAGGTGCAAATCGATGGGAAGCAGGTGTTTGCACCATTTGGAATGATGATCGACGGAGCAAGTAAGGAGGCCGCACACGACCACGGCGATGGAAAACATGCGCATTAAGCAACGTTTTATAGGGGATAGAATATGATTATTACCATTTCAAAGTTAGCTATCGCTCTTGGCGTGATCATAGGAGCATCTTGGCTTTCAGGGAAAAAACCAGAGCTGGCGGGTTTCATTACAGCATTGCCTCTGGTGTCAATTTTAGCGATCGCCTTTTCCTATATTCAATATCAGGACGCAGAGACGACCTCTCAATATGCGAGGAGTATTATGATTGCCGTGCCGATTTCGTGGCTATTTTTCCTGCCGTTCTTTTTTACCGGAAAATGGGAGCTGGGCTTTTGGGGAACCTACGCTGTTGGCGTGGTCTTGCTGCCCATTGGATACCTGCTGCACCAACAAATAATGAAGTGGTTATAAAAAGAGGCTTGACCTTGGAGTAAGCTCCAAGGTGTAGGTTTGCGAAATATGATGAGCAAAAACAACTACATCACTATTGGCAAACTCTCGGATATTAGCGGATTCTCAACCGATACCATCCGCTATTACGAGAAAATGGGCGTGCTTGGAAAGCCTGAGCGTGCCGCCAATGGCTATCGCGTCTACACACAGGACACGCTGAATATCTTACTCTTCATCAAGCGTGCCAAGGTCATTAATTTTACGTTGGAGGAAATAAGAACACTACTCACCATGGCCGAAGAAGATAGCGATGCCGTTTGCGGCGATATCCTCACCATGGTCGACAGCAAAATCAGCGCGTTTAAGCAGAAAATTGAGGATACGCAAATTGCGCTCACCTCACTGGAACGCTTTGCCGATGATTGCCCCGGTGGGAAAGTGCCATCCAAGCACTGCCCGTTTATTCACTATTTAGGAAAAGGAGAAACACTATGAAAAAAACATTAAAAACTATCCTGCTACTGGTTGCATTCGCTCTACCAGTGGGAGCGCAGGCTACACAGAGCAATGAAGCACCATTAAAGCAGGTGGAATCAAAATATGTCTGCATGATTAATAATCAACTGTTTGATAAGGAGCAAATCCCCGTAGAGGTGGATGGAAAGACCTATTACGGCTGCTGCCCGATGTGTAAGGAAAAGCTGGAAAAAAGCGTGCAAGCTCGCACTGCCACCGATCCTGTGAGTGGCGCAACAGTTGATAAAGCCACCGCCATTATTGGCGCACAAGCGGATGGTGTGGTGCATTATTTTGAGAGTGAAGAAAACCTTACAAAATACGATGGGAAGCAGGCGCATTCTCATCAGCATCAAGCCAAGCAATGTATGCAAGGTAAGGATTGCCCGATGCATAAAGGCATGAAACATCCCGGCAAAGGTGAGCATCACGAAGGTGAAGATCACGGCACACATAATCATTAGGAGCCAGTATGACCGAACACCAAAAGCACCAGCATGAGAAAGGCGATGCTCCCACCTGCCACGATAAAAAACGCTTTGACTGGATATTGTGGGGATCGCTTATCGGAGTAGCAATCTTCTATATCATCGGCTGGCAATTCCATCACGAAATTGAGGGCATCACGTGGCTTAAAACCATGGCGCATACCGTCCATAGCATGATGAATACCATCTGGTGGGGATTGGTGATCGGATTTATTATGGTGGGAATTTTATCGAAAGTGCCGCGTGAATTCATCATGTCGATCTTGGGCAGCGGTGGCAAGGTCAGCGGTATTTTCCGCGCCACCTTCGCCGGGGTGCTACTGGATTTATGCAGTCACGGTATCTTAATGGTTGGCACCAAGCTCTATGAACGCGGAGCTAGTGCCGGGCAAGTGATTGCCTTCCTGCTGGCCAGCCCATGGAATTCCTTCTCTTTAACACTAATCCTGATTGCTTTAATCGGCCTGCCATGGACGCTGGGCTTTATTGCGCTGTCTATGGTGATTGCTGTCCTCACAGGCATTATTTTCGATCTGCTTGTGGCCAGAGGCACATTGCCGGGAAATCCAACCAATGTGGAAATACCGGATGGGTTTCACTTTTGGCCCAATGCCAAACAGGGATTAAAAAGCGTCACATATGATCGCGCCTTTTTTAAGGATATGATAATCACCGGCGTGACAGAATCACGCATGGTGCTGCGCTGGTTATTATTTGGGGTGATGCTGGCCGCTGTGCTACGTGCCGTGATTGATGTCGAAACCTTTGAGCAATATTTCGGCCCCACCTTGCTCGGTCTGTCACTCACCATCCTGTTTGCCACCATATTAGAGATATGCTCTGAAGGCTCCACCCCGATTGCGGCAGATATCATGAACCGCGCCGGAGCGCCGGGTAACGGCTTTGCTTTCCTCATGGCTGGTGTATCCACTGACTATACGGAAGTGATGGTGATGAAAGACACCACCAAATCATGGAAAATTGCGCTGTTCATACCATTGATATCGCTGCCGCAGGTGATACTGGTGGCGTGGGTGATAAATATTACCAGCTAAAAATATCCTGCTAGCATGAACTGAATGCTCAAACCAAAGAATAGCGTATGTTCTTTGGTTTGATTTTGGATTGGCTGTGTGAGGCACAAGAACGATGGCCAGCGCGCCTCATCACGCTGGCTGGATTATCGTTCGTGGTTGCAACGTGCTCAGTAATTATACAAGGTACTCCCGTGGGGTCCCCCTTACGGGTACGCCGAGGGCGCGGGGTTTTACTAGCCACATTTTCAGAAAAACCATTTCGTTTCGTTTTCTCGGCACATGAATTAGGCAATATCAATAACTTATAACTCAAAATAGCGAAATGGGGGTATCTGGGGCATTTCGTTTGGAAAGTGTATGCACAGAAAGAATGTTGCATCGCGTTGCAGTCTGTTGCACGGCGTTGCCACGCGTTGCATGCCGTTGCAAAATGTTTCAACGTGTTACTTGCCGTTACATCGCGTTACAATAACCTCGGCGGCGGTGCTTTGCAGCGTTCCACATTACGCCGTAAGGCCAACCGTGAGGAACATTACGAAGTTCCAAAAGAATTCCTGCGTTGGGTCTGGGCTGGTGGCCGAAGGCTGAAAGGTCTAAAGAGGCGCAGGGCTGCTGAGGCTTTACTATATCAATCTTAACCAGCCGACTCACCATTGTCATCGCTCGCTAATAAGGAAAAAATATCTGCCTGAATATCACGCGGTTGACGTTCAATAGCGTCTACCAGCTTATTCAATCTGGCGCGAGTGCCATAGAGTTGATCCAAAAGCGAAAGCACCAACGGCATTGCATCACGCTCTATGGTCATGCGATGTTGAAGCTCGTAAATTAGGTGGATGCGAGCGACGTCAATTTCCTCAAAATAAAATACATTCTGCTTTTGAACGGGTTTGAGCCATTGCAATTCGATCCATTCTTCAATTACCGATTGATCCACAAAAACTTCTTCAAGTGTTACTATTTCTTCAATGGTTCTCATGATGCAAACTCCTTATTTTTCCTGGGATTGTATTCATGCGACTTTGTCCATGTTTTAATCAGGTCTTCCAATTCACTATCTATTTTCTCTGGCATCACGATTTTCAACAGCACATATTGATCACCGCCTTTGATGCCTTTGTCTTTTAGTCTTAGCTTCGTGCCAGTGCTGGCACCTTTGGGAATGCTCATTTCCACTTTACCGTAGATGGTGGGAATATGAATCTTACTTCCCAATATAGATTCATGAATGCCGATGGGCACTTCCACTTCTATATCCTTGCCAATACGTTTGTAAAATGGGTGTGGCTTGATGTGCACCTCAATATAGGCATCCCCTGTTGGCATATTCACATTACCCGAAGAACCTTTGCCTTTGAGGCGTAATTTATTACCATCTTCCATTCCTTTAGGAATAGAGATATCGAGCACTTTTCCGTCCGGCATGGTGACACGCTTTTTAGCGCCATTCACGGCTTCCAGAAAATCGATTTCAATGACATAATGTGCATCTAACGACTGGGCTTTAAACCCCGCTTGCCTGCTGCCCACACCACCATTAAAAAACGAGCCAAAAATGCTCTCCATATCTTCCTGGCTAAACTCTCCACCGCCGCCAGAATGATAGCGCTGGCCTTGCGGCCCCTCGGCAAAATCTTTGTAGGATTTTTGCTGTTGCTGATATTGCGGATTGCCATCCATATCAATTTCACCACGATCATATGCCGCACGCTTGTCTTTATTATGCAGCAACTCATAAGCAACACTAATGTCTTTAAACCGCGCCTCCGCCTCTTTATTGCCGGGATTGAGATCTGGGTGATGTTTTTTAGCCAGCGTGCGATAAGTAGATTTAATCTCTTTCTCGTCTGCTGTTTTCTTTACACCCAAAATATCGTAGGGATTCTTTGCCATATCGTTCCTGCTTTTTGTCATAAAATGGTATGCAGGCCTGCATCGACGTATGATACGTTACCCGTAATATATCTTGATTCATCGCTGACGAGAAACTTGGCTAATGACCCAACATCATCAACGGTTACGACATTGCGTTTCGGTGATTTCTGTTTAGCTTCCAGTAGCAATTCTTCAAAATTCTGGATACCGCTGGCTGCTCTGGTCATCAGTGGCCCTGGCGAAATTGCATTCACTCGGATACCTTCTTCACCAAACTCGCTGGCCAGATAACGCACGCTGCTTTCCAGTGCGGCTTTGACTGGCCCCATAATGCCGTAATGTGGCACGACTTTTTCACTACCATAATAGGTAACGGTAAGCAGCGATCCACCTGGTTCACCTTTCTTTAGTAACGGTTCGGCCAAATGTGCAAGTTTGATAAACGAGTAACAAGAAATCTCCATCGCCTTCAAGAAACCGTCCTTTGAACAATCAGCCACTCTCCCATGTAAGTCTGATTTAGGTGCGAAGGCAATGGAATGAAGAACAAAATCCAGCGATCCCCATTGCTGCTTCACTTCGGCAAACAATCCCTCCATCTGCGCATCATTCTGCACATCCAATGGTAAGATAATTGGAGCACCCAGCTTTTCTGCCAGCGGGCGAACGTAAGGTTCTGCCTTTTCATTGAGGTACGTAATCGCCAGCTCTGCGCCTGCCGCATGGAATGCCTTAGCGCACCCCCATGCAATGCTGGACTCGTTTGCGACTCCAATGATAATACCTTTTTTGCCTTCCAATATTTTACTCATGCTACTTTTTTCCCGTTTAATTCCATGTTCTTTCTGCACACGATGTCGGCTTCTTCACATGTTTCATTCATTACCAGCTGGCCTTTAGTGCTGAAGGCAATCCCCGCCGCATTGGCCTCGTCTGTATCGATATGCATTTCCGTGACATACCCTTCCTTGGCGCGAATAAGGGTATTCGAAAACGACACGCTGCGCTCACCATCTCCCAGCTTTACATCTACATAGTCACCATTTTTCAAACCCATTTTCTTGGCATCCTCCGGACTCATATGGATATGCCGGGCGGCAATAATAAGGCCGTTGGTCTCCAACTCTCCTGCCGGGCCGCGTAGTTTGATCACCGGTGTATGTTCCAATTTTCCGGAAGGACGCACAGGAGCTTCTACACCTAGCGTAAACGTATCAGTCTTCGAGACCTCTATCTGCGTTTGGCTGCGTGTTGGGCCAAGAATACGAACATTTTTGAACGAGCCTTTGGGGCCAATCACTTCAACGGTTTCTTCTGCCGCCCAGCCTTCAGGCTGAGTGAGTTGGCGCATCAACGTTAATTGATGGCCTTTGCCAAACAATTCCTCCACATGCGCATCAGATAAATGCACATGCCGTGCTGATACGGCTACTGGAATATGCCAGGCGGGTTTTTGTTCCACACCAGGCTGTTGCTTGGTCAACAGATGTTGGACTTCCTGTACGATCATATATTGTTCACAGGTTTGGGTGACAATCACCTTAATACGGGAATCAAATGATTGTACTTGTGGCGCTTCGTAACCTTGTAAATGCACCCCCTGATTTTTGTCATCATCCAAATGCAGCCCTAGAAACTCGAATTTATCGCAGATACGGCGTCGCATGGAGGATGAGTTCTCACCTATGCCTCCAGTGAAGGCAATGGCATCCACCCCGCCCATGGCAGCCGCATATGCACCAATATATTTACGCACACGGTATGCATAGACATTGATGGCCAGCTGAGCATCGGCATCACCTTCAGCGGCTTTCTGTTCTACTTCGCGCAGATCATGGCTTCCTGCCAGCGCTTTCAGGCCACTATTGGTATAAAGTTGCTTCTCTATTTCTTCGGTGGTTAGGTCAAGCTCACGCGCCAGATAGGTAAACATGCCGGGATCAACATCACCAGAACGCGTGCCCATCACTAATCCTTCAAGTGGGGTCATCCCCATGGAAGTATCAACAGAGAAACCACGGTTTATGGCGCATACACTGGCACCATTACCCAGATGACAGCTGATGATCTGCAAATCCGTGACCGGGTGATTTAGCTCCTTGGCTACTCGCAGCCCCACATATTTATGTGAGGTGCCATGAAATCCATAACGTCGTAATCCTTTATCCCGCCATTCTTTAGGCACAGCATAGGTATAAGCTCTGTCAGGAATGGTATGATGGAAGGCGGTATCAAACACCGCAACTTGTGGCATGTCCGGCCATAACTCACGAGCGACTGTAATGGCCTTAATATTAGCCGGGTTATGCAGCGGAGCTAGTGGCGTACAGCTTTCAATAAAAGAGAGCACTTCATCATCAATCAGAGTTGCATCCTCAAACCGATCACCACCATGCGCCACACGATGCCCCACCGCATCAAACTGATCAAAACCAAATTCGTTTAAAATGGCAGGCACGTGAACAATAGCATCTTCCACTGTGGCTAGAAATTCTTCTCGTTCACATTCCTTCCCTTGTTCGCCACCGCTGCGATAATGCAGGGTGCATTTGCCGCCCTTAAATCGCTCGAACTCACCTTTAAACACACGACTATCCTCAATTGACATATCAAAGATGCCAAATTTAAGGCTGGAACTGCCTGCGTTGAATATCAATATTTTCATTTTTTACTCACAGTTTGCGGTTCACTTTCCGGGATTAGTCGATTCAGCACAATACTTGCAGCCATATCGCCGGTGACATTGACAGAAGTACGGCACATATCCAGAATACGGTCAACGCCCATGATGAGTGCAATTCCAGCAGCAGGAATGCCAACACTTTCCAAGATGGTTGCCAGAATCACAATGCCCACGCCCGGTGTACCTGGAGAGCCAATAGCAGCACCCGTGGCCATCACCACCACAAGAATCATACCGGAAATACCAATATCTACCTGAAATACCTGTGCCAGAAATAATGTTGCTACGCCCTGATAAAGCGCCGTTCCTCCCATATTGATCGTAGTGCCAAGCGGAATGACAAACCGTGCTATACCAGAACGCACGCCCAGTTTTTGCTCTGTGGTACTAAGTGTCAATGGCATCACGGCTGCAGAACTGGAGGTGGAGAGCGCCAACAACATGACCTCTCTGGATGTTTTGAGGAATGTGAGTGGACTAGTGCGCCCGGCAATGGCAATGATGAGTAAATATACCCCAAGTAGCAGCGCCAATCCGGCTAATACCGTCCCCATATAAACTGCCGTGGCGAGCAACGTCGAGATACCCACCCGTGCACTGATACTGGCCAGCAAACCAAATACCGCATAGGGCACAAACTTCAGTACCCAGCTCACAATCACCATACAAACGGACTGAATGGAGCCAAGCAGGTCAAGGATCGGCTTGCGCTGCGCTACTGGCATGGCAACGAGTGCGATGCCGATAATGATGGCGCTTATGACCGTTTGCAGCATATTGCCACTGACAAAGGTCGCAAGCGGGTCTTTGGGAAACAGGCCGGTCAATAATTCAGGGAAATCTTTTAAAGAGGGTAAATTATTAGGGATAGCGCCATTAGCTGTTGGAACAGTTGTTTGAGGAGCAATACCCTGCAACAACGAGCTATCAATATAATTACCCGGCTGAATAAGCAATGCGACTCCAATGCCAATAAAAACCGCAATAACCGTGGTTGCTACAAAGAACAATATAGAAAAAATACCAAGTTTCCCGATGTCCTCACTTTCCTCACCAGCGGCAATCCCGCGAATCACTGAAGCAACAATGAGCGGAATGATGATGAATTGAATAGCTAACAGGAAGACCTTACCAGGTAACGCTACCCATCCGGCAACTAGCTCAGAGGTTTCCTTGTCCACCCAACCGGTTGTTGGGCCGATGAGAACACCAAACACCACACCGAGCACCATACCAATGATGACCTGAAGCCACAGCCTGCCTTTAACCAGGCCGGTCAGGTTTGAACGTAGATGAATGAGTGAGCGTGATAATTCCATTATTCTATAGCCATATTAGGTTCTTTGTGATGTTGCTTAAGTTTTAGCATATGTTTTTCCTGCCTGTAATCATGTCGCTGCCTGTGCTTTGTGTATAGGATGATTGCCATGTAACTTCCGCCATAATCTGAAGATTTCATCCAAAGATAAGAGGCTGCATGCAATGATGAGCAGCACGCCCCATTCCATCAGAGATACTGGCTGGATACGCAGCACATCACTGATTCCCGGTATATACATGCAAGCAATATGAATCGTTTGTGCGGCAATAATGCTTCCAATCAACAGCTTGTTGCTAAAGAAAGACTGACGGAAAATAGAACGGGTTTCGGAGCGGCTATTAAGCGCCTGTACATTTTCGAGCAGTACCATGAGCAACAACACATAGTTCCGTGCCGCTTCTACACTGTAGCCATGATCTAGCAGCCAGTAATACACCGTAAACGCGATGCTTCCCATAAACAATGCGCCTATCAGCACACGCTCCAACATCACCCGGTCGAAAATAGGTTCTTTTGGATTGCGTGGTGGGCGTTGCAGTTCATGGCCTTCTGCCGGTTCAAATACCAGCGCCACATCCTGAATGCCGTTGGTAACCAGGTTCAACCACAGCAGCTGTACGGCCAGCAGCGGCATAGGTAATCCTGCGGCTATACATAGGAGAAACAAAGTAATTTCTGCTGCCCCGGTTGATACCAGCAAGAAAATTACCTTGCGGATATTACTGTAGACAATCCGGCCTTCATGGATGCCATGCACGATGGAGGAAAAATCATCATCCGTAAGAATGAGGTCGGCGCTTTCACGGGCGACATCCGTACCACGTTTACCCATCGCTACACCCACATGCGCTTGCTTGAGCGCCGGTGCATCATTGACTCCATCTCCGGTGACGGCCACGAAATGTCCGAGATGACCCAATACCTCTACAATTTCCTTTTTCTGTGTCGGTTCAATACGTGCAAATACCCGGCAGTCCTTAATGAGCTCTTCTAGTTCCTTTGGACTTTTTGCCTGGGCGGCGCGTATATCCGTACCGGTAACAACTTTAATATTTGCATCACCCAAACCTAAATCAATCGCAATAGCACGCGCTGTAAGTGGATGATCGCCGGTGATCATCGCTACTTCGATCCCTGCCTGTTTACACAGATCTACGGCATCTTTTGCTTCTGAACGTAGTGGGTCGATCATCCCCACAAATCCTAAGAATGTCAGTTCATGTAGCGTGTCAGGGAGTGTCTCTGAGGTAACGTTGTCTGATACTACGCCTTGTGCAAAGGCCAAAACACGATAGCCATCAGCTGCTAATTTCTCCATTTGCGCTTCAACTTGTTTGCGGTGTAGAGGAATATCACCATCTGGCGTTTCCATGTGTGTACACATGTCCAGAATACGCTCCGGCGCACCTTTAACGAATGCAATAGGCTCTTGTTCATGCTGATGCACTGAAGCGCTGTAACCATGTTCAGATTCATAGGGCATACGCACACGCTCTGGATAGTTGGTAAGTAATTCATCGCGATGCAGGCCATATTTTTCTCCCAGCACTAATAGGGCGACGTCCACCATATCTCCTTCGGCTACCCACTCTGCTTCCGGACAATGCAGGCAAGCTTCGTTGGTGAGCATTGCTGTTCGTACTAACCGCGCCAATCTCGGCAAAGATGATGCACCACCTTGTGCGGGCAGAATCTTACCCTCCGGATTAACACCCTCACCGGCAACATTAAACATCACACCATCCGGCAGAACGACATGGCGTGCGGTAAGCTCGTTTACTGTCAACGTGCCGGTTTTATCAGAGGCGATAAACGTACAAGAACCAAGCGACTCTACCGCCAGCAGCTTGCGTACAATGACACTGTGAGAGGCCATACGACGCATACCGATGGAAAGTGCCACGGTAATTGCTACCGGCAGCCCTTCCGGAATGGCAGAAACGGCGAGCGCCACCGCAATCATAAACATCTCCGCCATATTTCCACCCTTCATAAAAGAGATGGCAAATAAGACAGCCACAACGAACAGCACCGCATACATCAATTTAAGCGTGAATTTCTCAATCCGTAATAATAAGGGAGGCTTGACCAGAATGCTTTTTATAACGGCCTCGGCAATCCGGCCTATTTCTGTACCTAACGCTGTGGCTGTGACTTCTCCCTGACCACGTCCGCGTGCCACCATCGTTCCGGCAAAAGCCATATTGGCTCGTTCGCTGAGAACAGCATCGTGCGCAGGTGCAGATTTACTATCCTTGATGATAGCAACGGACTCCCCCGTTAGAAGGGATTCATCAATAGAAAGATTGTGGGATTCGTGCAGTTTTATATCCGCAGGTACTTTGTCGCCCGATTCCAACAGCACCACATCGCCCGGTACAATATGCTCTGCATTAATACTTACTGCCTTACCATTACGAAGCACAGTGGCAAATGCAGGCACCATCTGCTGGAGCGCTGAGGCAGATTTCTGTGCTGAGAACTCTTGCACCGTACCAATAATGGCGTTTATCAGTAATACGGCAAAAATAAAGGCGGCGTCAGTGATCTCATCCAGAAAGAGTGACACCGCTGATGCGCTGAGGAGAATGTAAATTAAAGGACTCTTAAATTGATGTAAGAACAGCACAAAAAGCCTTGTGACTTTTGCTTTTGGCAAAATATTCGGCCCATATTGTTCAAGTCGTGTTAATGCCTCTTCTGCTGTGAGCCCTGTCAATTTCTTCCTCGTTCATTACGTTACATACGGTCTAATCAATCGTCTGTTTCTATTTTCTGATCTTCTTTTTCTGGCACGATATCACTTTGTGGCATTTGCTTATCGTCATATTCGTCATCATCGTGATCTTCATCATGTTCTCTGGACTCGTGATGATCTTCCTTGCGGTCGTCTGCATCATCATTATCGTGGAACAGGTCTTTAAACCACCCCTTTATGCTATTTCCTTCTTCTGCGTAGGCCGGTTGCCCTACTGCAGAAAAGAGCAGCATCATTGCAGTAACCAATGTTAATAAACTATATTTCATGGGTTTTCTCCTTTTAAATTATCAACATCTCCCGACTGGCAGAGGGAGTGATTCTTATCAGGAAAAAACAGAGTGATGTTTGATGGGTATCAAGTCTGATAAAGTGTTTTTAACTTACAAAGATACAATTGCCCCACCTATGGATTCAAGGAACGTCATGACGAATATTAAAGAACTTAATGGTTACGCATTTGAAGAGCTGAAGATTGGTATGTCTGCGGTCTATAGCCGGACAATTACCGATACGGATTTAAGGAATTTTTCTGGTGTGACGGGAGATACCAACCCGATGCATCTGAATGAGGAATATGCCAAAACCACCTTTTTTAAAGGGTGTATCGTGCATGGAATGCTGACTGCCAGCATGCTTTCAACGGTTGTTGGCACAAAATTACCGGGGCCGGGCTGCATTTATGTGAGCCAGACACTTTTCTTTAAAGCACCGGTGCATATTGGTGAAACTGTCTATGCTAAAGCAACCGTCACGGCGTTAGATGATATAAAACGTCGCGTCGTATTACAGACACAATGCTTGGTAAAAGATAAGGTCGTGCTGGATGGTGAAGCGGTAGTACAATTGCCTGATTAAAAATAAAGCGATGAAAATATGAGTACAGTGAAACGAGGCTTAATACCAACCACCTCATATTGGCATTGGGCATTACTGATTTTGAGCCTGCTTGCAGTTGCAGTACATTTTGCCCTGCGCTGGGCGGGACTTCCAGCTGTTATTGGAGTTGAAGCTGCTGATATTCCACTATTGGTGGTGATTGTCATTGGAGGCGCTCCTTTGGTTCTTCAAATTTTGCTTAAGATTATGCGGCGTGACTTTGGCGCAGATCTACTGGCAGTTCTTGCCCTAGTTACGGCGGCATGGCTTGGTGAATATCTCGCTGCTGTATTGATTATTATCATGTTATCAGGTGGGCAGGCATTAGAGGTTTATGCCATGAGAAAAGCGTCATCAGTCTTACTTGCTTTGGCCGAACGCATGCCCTCTACCGCGCACCGCAGAAATGGCGAGCAGATTGAAGAAATAGCACTGGCTGACATTGACATCGGTGATGAGATCGTCGTTTTTCCGCATGAAACAGCGCCAGTCGATGGCGTGGTTATCGATGGTAATGGCTCGATGGATGAGTCTTATCTCACGGGCGAACCGTATCAAGTATCCAAAGCTCCTGGTGCTTCGGTATTATCTGGCGCGATTAATGGTGAGGCTGTGCTAGTCATCCGCGCTGAAAAATTAGCGCATGATTCTCGTTATGCCCAGATCATGGAGGTGATGCAGGAAGCAGAACAGAAACGCCCTACCATGCGGCGCATTGGTGACCAGATTGGCGCAGTGTTCGCGCCGCTTGCTTTGTTATTTGCGCTCGCTGCATGGTATTTTACCGGTGATTCCACGCGCTTTTTGGCTGTGTTGGTGGTTGCCACACCATGCCCGCTACTCATCGCCATTCCCATCACTTTGATTAGCGCCATTTCTATGGCGGCACGGCAGGCAATCATTATCAAAGACCCGACCGTGCTGGAGCGGCTACCTACCTGCCGTACCGCCATCTTCGACAAAACGGGCACACTCACTTACGGTAAGCCAGAGTTGACGGAGATTATCCCCGCAGAGGGAATTGAGCGGAATATCATTTTACAACAGGCTGCAAGTCTGGAGCGTTACTCCAAACATCCGCTGGCCAATGCGATTATTCATGCGGCGGAAAAAGACAGTCTAGCATTGATGGAAGCTGCCAGCGTTTCCGAAAAACCAGGGCAAGGGCTTGTCGGCAACGTCGACAGCCATGAAATTCGAGTTACCCATCGTAAAAAACTCCTGAAAGACTCACCAGACATGGCTGGCACACTTCCCTCAACAGCGGCAGGGCTGGAATGTATTATTATGATGGATGGCCATTATGCCGCCACCTTCCGCTTTCGTGACACACCGCGTGCAGATGGCAAATCCTTCATTAGCCACCTTGGGCCTTCTCACCAGTTCAATAAAGTCATGCTGGTATCGGGTGATCGTGAATCAGAAGTGACTTATCTAGCTGATTTGCTGGGTATCGAAGAAACGCTGGCATCGCAAAATCCTGAACAAAAAGTGGCTATCGTGCGGGCGGAAACCGCCAAAGCGCCAACATTATTCATGGGCGATGGTATTAATGATGCACCCGCACTGGCATCGGCCACTGTTGGCATTGCGTTTGGTCAGCATAGTTCCGTGACTGCTGAAGCCGCCGGTGCCGTCATCATGGAAAACACATTAGAAAAAGTAGATGAGCTACTTCATATTTCCTCAGCCATGCGCCGCATTGTGCTGCAAAGTGCGATTGGCGGCATGACATTAAGCGTGATCGCCATGGGTTTTGCCGCAGGTGGTTATATCACTCCCGTTGCAGGAGCACTTCTGCAAGAAGCTATTGATATTATTGCCATTGCCAATGCCTTACGCTTAAGCTTAGGCTCTAAAATAGAAACAGATTTGAACACATAACGCAGGCCATTTATGAACATCATACACCGTATTCGCATTTACCATGCCACGCTCGCCATCCTATCCATACTTGCTTATATAACGGGTGAATTTGGAATCATTCACGCATGGCTTGGTTATGGCGTTGCAGCGGTTATCGCGTTTCGGCTGCTGTGGGCATTAAGCGGTAATCGTCAGGTTGGGCTGATGCGTTTTTACCCTTCCTTTGAAGGGTTGAATCTGGGAAATATGTTTACCCACCCAGCCATTACAAAGACCCTGATGTTAGGCATTGCACTCAGCGTGCTTGCCGTCACCGTCACCGGCATTGCCCTCGACAAGGGTGAATCAATCGGGTTAGCGCAGCTTGAGCTAGTAGCAAGCGCCAGCGCCGATGATGACGATCACGACAACAAAAATGGAGGGTTTCTGGAAGAGGCCTTAGAGGAAATGCACGAGTTCTTTGCTAATGTCATGCTGCTCTTTGTCGGCATGCATGTAAGCTATCTTCTGCTATTCAAGCGTCCGCTGGCGAAGTTTATGCTGTTTATTGCGAAGAAGGATAACAAGTAACGACGTAGAAGCTATTACGCTTCCATTACATAAGTGCCGGGTGAGTCGCAGATGGGCTTATGTTTTTTGGAACCCATCGTAGGCTGCGATGTTTTTTCGGCGGCAGAATGTTCCACCAGCCAATGATGCCAGGCAGGCCACCATGATCCTTCCTCTGAGGCTGTTTCTTCTTTCCATTTATCCGGTGGCATATAGGCAGCGTCTTTATCCATCGTTCTCATTTGGTAGCTGCGTTTGGGATGCCCCGGTTCACTCACGATACCTGCATTATGTCCACCGGTGGTCAGTAAGAACGTGACCTCCGTATGGGTGAGGAGCTGAATTTTATACACCGATTTCCACGGTGCCACGTGATCCCACTGTGTTCCCACGGCAAAAACAGGTACATCAATATCGGATAGTGCGATGGTGGTGTTATCTACCTGATATTTTCCTTCCGCCAACGCATTATGCAGATAAAGATTGCGAAGATATTCGCTATGCATTTTGCAGGGCATGCGTGTGGCATCGGCGTTCCATGCCATCAGATCATTATGGAGTGCTCGCTCTCCCATGAGGTAGTTACTGATCATGTTGGACCAAATCTGTTCATTCGACCGCAACCACTGAAAAACACCTTTCATCTGATGTTTATCCAGATAACCCTGTTCCTGCATGATGTTTTCCATAAAACTCAACTGGCTTTCATCAATGAACATGTGCAGTTCACCCGGCTCTTCAAAATCCACCTGAGAAGTAAATAGTGTGATGCTTGCGAAGGGATGCTTGTGACGTTTGCCTACCCACGCCGCAGCCATGGCCAGCAATGTACCGCCTAGACAATACCCCACTGCGTGAATTTTTTTATCCGGCACGATATCTTGTGCCGCATCAATTGCTTCGAACAACCCGCGCTTGAGATAATCATTCAAACCAACATTCCGATATTCGGCAGTCGGGTTTTTCCACGAAATCATGAAAACCGTATGCCCCTGATCCACGAGATATTTCACCAGAGAATTATGCTCAGATAAATCAAGAATGTAATATTTCATAATCCAGGCCGGAACGATAAAGACAGGCTCCGCATAGACATTTTTGGTGGTGGGTTCGTATTGAATCAGCTCCAGCAACTCATTACGAAATACAACTTTGCCTTTGGTAATGGCAAGATTCTTTCCGACCTCGAATTGCTCTAGCCCTACCGGTTTTTGGTCATTATTCAGTCGAGACATATCCTCCGACAGGTTCATCCAACCGGTGACGAGGTTCATCCCTTTTTGTTCCTGTGTGGCCTTGGTAAGCAACGGGTTGGTCAGCACAAAATTGGAAGGGGCGATGGCATCGATCATCTGGCGAATGGTAAAAGACACCAAATCAAGACTATGCGGATTCACCCCGCGCACATTACTGGTCGCTTGCTTCCACCAATCTCGGTAAAGCAGAAAACTCTGTTGATAGACATTATATGGAAACTGGCACCACGCTTCGGCTTTAAAGCGGCGGTCTGTCGGATCAGGATTCACCGGGCATGCTGGATTATCTTGTATCATGGCATCAGCCGTATAACGCTGTAATTGTGCCAGATGCTCAGTTGCAGACTTCACCAATTCCATCTGTTTGCCAGGAGAGAGTGCCAGATGTTCCATCCAGTCACGATAGGCCAAGCTATAGGCATTGGGAGATACACCTGCCGTCATCTGGCCGAGCCAGGTATGAAATCCGCGTTCAATCGTACCAAACGTATCGAGATTCTTATCCATTTGAGTTAGTAAGCTATTCGCCTTTGGTTGCGCAGGCGCTGATGATTCCTTACGTGTGATCTCTATGGTGTGTGCCTGTGTCATACAACTACTCTTTTATATCGTCGGCATCATTCTTTGCGCATGTACATGGGTTGCATTGGCATTTCTTGCAGAGGCACGTATCAGCACCAAACATTACCGCTATTGGCGGCACGCCCGCAACAATAGCAAGCCCAGCATACCAATACCATTCAAGGCCAAGTAGCGGCGGCCAGAATTTGGCAATAAGCAATACAAAGCCTGCTACACTTAGCTTAATCAAAGAGATATGGTACCAGTGATAGCGCTGTATTCTACTATTTATCCATGTAAATAAAGACATCATATTCTCCTTAATCCGTAGCGCAATTGCAGCAATATTCTTCTTTAGGGAGGAGTGTTGGTTCAACCACCCTATATTGGGAAGAAGAAACTAATTTAACTTTAGTCGGTTCCACCGGTTTTGTGACTGAAAACGGCGTATATGCTTCGTGTAAAGCTGTATTAGTGTTGTACATGGTGATTCCCTCACGGTTTGGTTGTAAATTAATGTGTTCGGACATATAACTGTATATAAATAAAAGTTTTTACTTGCTTTGATAGGCGTCAATTGAGGCAAACAAATTTATGAGCGCCATACGAGGCACGTGGGATGGCAGAGCTATTGCAAAAAAATGCTGCTACAGCAAAAAACACCAAAGAGAGCTATAGAGGTTTTCTGAGGGGACTGCCGCTATTTGCTGATTTCCCGGAAGATGCCCTGAGTCAAGTCCTAGAAAACTCACAGATTAAATCATTTCACAAAAATAAGTCTTTATTCATGATTGGTGATAAAGCCGATTTTTTTTATGTCGTCGTAAGTGGGTGGGTGAAGCTTTACCGCGAAACGCGAGATGGGCATGAAACCGTGATCGCCATGCTAACCAATAACGATATCTTTGGCCGTTGCTCTATATTGAAAAAAGGCTCCTGTCCATATACAGGTCAGGCTGTGACAGACGTTGAAGCCCTTATGATACCTTCCAGTTTTATGTTGCACATGGCAGAACAACATGAGGAATTTGACCATTTTCTTGCAAAATTCTTAGAGGGCGAACGTATTGAATTTAACCAAAAAGGGCTTGAAGCAGAACATCTCACGCATATGCCTTCGGCTGAACGTGTTGGATGTTTCTTGCTTCGTATGTGCGGTGAGGCAAAAGAAGGCCGTGTTACCATGCATTTTCCGTATGAAAAATCATTGGTAGCAGGCAGACTTGGCATGACACCCGAAACCTTCTCCCGCTCATTGAATCAACTCACATCTCTAGGAGTAGAAAACAAAAACTCTGAAGTCGTTGTCAATAACATGGCGCAACTTAGAGCACGTGTCTGTGAGCACTGCTCGGCAACACGCCAAGAATGTGCTTTAGGAGAAGAAATAGACGAAAACGCGGCCTAAAATCCCAGTCTGCTTTTCAACCAATCCAGATCCAATTTCTCTGGATGTTCGATATAATCATCCGGATGCTCAACTACTTTCCTTAAGTAACTGAGGTTCACCCGCCAGGCTTTCTTCACATCCTCAGGCTTCCCTTGCTCCACTAGCTCCTTGTTTTGGAGCCGTAATGAAAAAGAGGCTTTTGGCTCATCGTCATATATGGCAAGGTCAATGGGACGATCTCCCGCTATGGTTTTACCTAAGTTTAGTGCAGTCTGGTAAGGAAATTCATCCTTATGCTTTTTGATAGCCTTGTTGCAAATGCCCAAATAGCGATGAAACAATTTATCAACGTCTTCTATGCCGTTTTCCGCTTCAACCTTGATATGCTTCATAACACACTCCTATGAGATCGTTTTAACATCTGTAATGGTGCATCTCCAGCCACCATTACAGATGTGATGAGCTTCTCCATTACGCAGCGTTGGTCTTTTTGTCTTTTGATGTGTCACCTTCTTTAGAGGGTGAAGAGGAAGATGCAGTCTGACGACCTACCAATTCCGGCTTTACAGGTGTTTTACTCTGCACCTCTTCAGGTTCTTGCTTATCAGGTTGCGCTTTACTTTTTGGCTCTGCTTTTTTGGGCGATGCAGAACCTTCAATGTTTAGCTTACGCCCTTGTTCTTTTTGCTGAGCGGCCTGTTTCTTCGGTATTTCTACCGTCAATACATTCTGCTCAAAGCTGGCACTTGCCTTGTCCATATTAGCTTCTTCCGGCAATGCAATGGTTCGGCTGAAAGCACCGCAGTGGCATTCGCGGCGGAGATAGGTGCCATCCTTTTCCTGCTTATCCTCACAGCGCTCACCGCTAATGGTAATCGCGCTATCGGAAATAGAAACTTCAAGGTCTTTTGCGTTCAAGCCTGGTACATCTGCCCGAATTTTAAACGATTTACCATTTTCAATAATATCGACATAAGGCTCGGTCATTGTGCCGTTTAACCACGGGGTAGCAAGCTGCCGGTTGTTGAATAACTCGCTAAACATGCGGTGTGTGTTGCGCTGAAATGCGTTAAAGGCATTTTCTTCCGTATCCAAGAGTGCTGCCGGTGCACCACCGAATGGCTGCATGAACTGATCAACCATTTGTTTGAGCGATTGGTTTATCTCATTTTGCGTTGAAAATATGGGTTTCCACCACAGTGCATCTAATGGATGTTGGGTGTTTTTATGAACGGCGAGTTGTTGTGACATGATGGTCTCCTTACAAGGTTGAAAACTACTTTCTTTTGCTGATGTTCGATCAGGGAGATGTAAGGAAGCATGTTTCTCACGTTCTTCACTTGATAGCTGTCAATTCTTTGCCAGGCGAACTGTGATTATTTCATCCTCCCGTGGTGCTGTCACATGCGCCGAGTATTAAAAGTGAATCATTTGTTTATCGGTTTAGCATCACTAGCGACATCACGGGGCCAAACCATTTAAAGGAGAAACACCATGAAAAGCACCAAAGTAAAAGAGTTAATGACCGCACACCCCACCTTAATCAGCCCGGATGCTACGTTGCAAGATGCGGCCAAGCAGATGAAGAAAATCGACTGTGGCGTACTACCGGTTGGTACGGCAGATAAATTGGAAGGTGTAATTACAGATCGTGATATCACCATTCGCGCCGTGGCTGAAGGCAGAGACCCTACGCAGGCTAAGGTAAGTCAATATATGTCTGATCGGGTCTATACGTGTAATGAAGAGAATAGCCTAAAGGAAGCTGCCAACATTATGGCAAAACACAAGATTAGCCGTCTGGTAGTAGATAATGAAGATGGGAAAATCACTGGCATTTTGACCTTTGGCTGTGTTCTACGCAAAGGCGTGGATGCTGCTGAAATCTCCGAGGTGGTTGCCAATGCCACCCGAAAACAAGCGGCGTAAGGGAATTAGATCATGGAACAGGCAGTCTTACTCATGGCTGGTATCAGCTTCTCCATTTTGGGGCTGTCCTACCTGTTTCGCGCTAGTGAATGGAACCGTTGGCTGGAGCATATCGAGAAGCGTGGGTCACGCTCTTCGCTGGCCTTTGGCGGCATTAATTTACTCATTGGTAGTTTTATTCTTGCCTTCCATCCAGTATGGCAGGGAGTGCCCACTATTTTAAGTGTCATGGGTGTGATCGCTGTTGCCAAAGGAGCTTCTTACTTGCTTTTTCCCAACTATCTTCCGGCTAAAGCTGGGTACATACATCGCAGTGAAAAGCCTTTATTTCAGATATCCGGCGTGGTGTTTATAATAATTGCCGGATTATTGCTGAATGCATGGTGTGACCAGAAGGGTATTGGGTGGAATGAAGTTTGGGCTAATTTTATATCACTCGAAGAAGCGGGAGGAATGTAGCCATGTTTTTAGAAACAATACACGCGGAAGGATTGGGATGCTTATCCTACATATTCGGTGATGGTGGAAAAGCAGCGGTGATCGATCCACGCCGAGACTGCAAAATTTACAAGGAAATTGCGGATAAGCATAGTGCGCAAATCACCCATATTTTTGAGACGCACCGCAATGAAGATTTTGTGATTGGCTCGCTTGAGTTGGCACGGCGTACCGGAGCCAAAATCTATCACGGCACTGCCATGGCATTTAATTACGGTGAACCTGCCTGTGAAGACGATATTTTTGAACTTGGGTCTATCAAGCTGAAAATACTAGAAACACCAGGCCATACGCCGGAAAGCATCTCCATTGCGCTATATGACACCGGATTTGGCGACAATCCCATTGCGGTGTTTACCGGTGATGCCTTATTCATCGGTGATGTTGGGCGCACGGATTTTTATACAGATCAGAAGAAAGAGATGGCAGAAGTACTCTATGACAGCATTCATAACAAACTGCTGCCACTTGGCGATCACGTTATTCTCCATCCTGCCCATGCAGAGGGTTCGGTGTGCGGCAGGAGCCTTGCCTCACGTGAATTTTCTACGCTGGGATACGAACGACAATTCAACCCAATGCTACAGTTGGATAAGGAAACATTCATAGAACATAAAATGAGTGAAGAACATTATTACGCGCCTTATTTCAAGCAGATGGAAAAATTGAATCAGGAAGGTATTCCACTAAAAGCCAAATTGCCTGAACCCAAGCCAATCAGCGTGGATGAGTTTGCTATAAAAATGAAGCAAGGTGCGATGGTGCTGGTTGATACACGAAGCCCCGAAGCATTTGCCGGAGCGCATATTCCAGGCTCTTTAAGCATTCCGCTGGATATGTTGCCCGCTTTTGCCGGATGGTTTCTGCCCTATGACAAGGACATTGGCCTGATTATTGAACAGGAAGAGGATGCCAAAAAAGCGCAGCGTTTCCTGATGCGTATTGGTTTTGATAATGCCAGCTATTATCTGGCAGACGGTATGCATGGTTGGAACGCTAGTGGGCGTGATTTTTCTACGATTCCTACCGTACATGTGAATGAACTGAAACGACGCATCAAAGCACAGGAAAATTTCATCATATTGGATGTACGCTCTCATGAAGAGTTTAAAGAAAACCCTTCCGAATATTCAGAGCATTTTTACGTTGGTGAATTACCTCAGCATCTCTCTGCCATCCCTCGTGACCGTAAAATCATAACCTTTTGTGCGTCAGGTCGCCGGGCAATTATCGCCGCCTCTATCTTAAAACAAACCGACTGGTTTAAAGATATAGAGGTGTGCTTAGGATCGATGGCGGCAATGGAAAGCGTGAAGGAAGCAAAACATCCCCTCATTAGCGCTGCGTAGGTTCCCGATGAGAAATCATATTATCATTGGAATCGCCTTACTGTTGATGGTCGTCATCTTCACACTACAAAATGCTACGGTGATTGATGTACGGCTCTTTTTCTGGACATTATCCATATCCAGGGCGCTGCTTATATTTATTGTCTTATCGGTGGGTGTTCTGATTGGTTGGCTTCTGAGGATATTGTTTGATGCACGCATTAATGACGAGTAACCCAGCCTGTCACTTGACTGCTATCAATTAGTTTTGTGCAAAACCACCTTATATATGTCACTCTTATATTTACCATGAGGAATTTATGCCCATAAAAACCGTCACTGCAAAACAAGCAAAAGCCTGGTTGGATAAAGACCAAGCTATCATCGTTGATGTACGCGAGCCGGGTGAGCATGGTGCACAAGCCATTCCTAATGCCATTTTATTACCCCTTGGCAAGGTGAATGAATCGGCGGTGCCGGAAGCTTCAGGTAAAAAACTGATCTTGCATTGCAAGAGTGGCAATCGAGGCAGCAAAGCTTGCGCAAAACTCCTAAAGGAAAACCCGAATCTGGAGCTATATAATCTTGAGGGTGGTATCGATGCATGGGAAAAAGCCGGATTTGAAGTGAAGAAATCGGGCAAATTATTCCTTCCGTTAGATCAGCAGGTGCAATTGACCATCGGCGCTTTCGTATTAATAGGCATTGTTCTTGGTTATACAACACACCCTGGTTTCTTGATTCTTTCTGCATTTTTTGCGTTGGGACTGATTAATGCAGGACTCACCGGCTGGTGTGGCTTGGCGATGATGATGGCAAAAATGCCCTGGAACCAGCAATATTCATGCAGTAAAGGAAAAACATGCCACGACTAAAAATTATCCTCAAATTACCAAAGATATCTCATCTGAAATCAAGACATTGCGCACGGATATCCCAGATGTAATGCAGGGCTTCTATGATATGTCAAAGGCCGCCACCAAGGACGGAGCGCTGGACAAAAAGACGAAGGAGTTAATTGCGCTGGCAATTGGCGTATCTACCCGTTGCGATGGTTGCATTGGCTTTCACACCGAAGCACTGGTGAAGCTGGGTGTAACCAAGGAAGAAATTGAGGAAACGCTAGGTATGGCAGTTTATATGGGGGGTGGGCCATCACTCATGTACGCAGCGGATGCGCTTAGGGCATATGACCAGTTTTCTGCTTCCTAAAAAACACGCTTCTCTGTGGTTAATTTGTAATAACCGCTAACTTGATGATTTTTATATTGGTTCTCTGGCGCGTGCCTTTCTCCACCGCCGCTCCCGCTGCACTCATCGGTACTTCCAACTTCTTCGAGTTGGCGGTGGCGGTTGCCATAAGCTTGTTCGGACTACACTCTGGCGCAGCACTGGCTACCGTGGTCGGCGTTTTGGTTGAAGTGCCGGTGATGCTCTGGCTCGTGGCGTCGTTTGCTAATAGAACGCGAAACAAGTTTCCCGCCTAAAATCAAACATGGGTTTAACCATTGATGCATTTGCGGCGAAGAGCACCGCAAATCAGCCATTGTATAAACCTACTAACATAGAGGTTAATAACAAGGTACTCCCGTGGGGTCCCCCTTGCGGGTACGCCGAAGGCGCGGGGTTTTACTAGCCACATTTTCAGAAAAACCATTTCGTTTCGTTTTCTTGGCATCAAAAACACTATAAAACAAACGCTTAATCTTCAAAATAGCGAAATGGGCGTATCTGGGGCATTTCGTTTGAGAGGGCAAATGATGCATAAAATGGGATTTATGCATCATAATTGACCGTTTTTTGAGTCATAAACGCCAAAATATACGCCCCAAGCGAAATGGTCTGCACAGATAGCGATGATTAAGATGTAATATTTTCAATCAAATTTAACGCTGCATAGCGTTGCATGGTGTTGCATGCCGTTGCAAAGTGTTGCAATCCGTCTCAGCCCGTTTCAAAACGTTGCGTCGTGTTACTCGGCGTTACATCGCGTTACAAAACGTTACACGCCGTTACACGAGGTGACGGGAGGTGACAGAAAGATGATTATGAATCGCTGATAACATTACGGAAAGTCAGAGAAATACGTCTATCGCGCTGGATGATTTGACCCTGATATTTATCTGTCTTACGAGCTGCAATGCCATGCTTCCATTGATAGCGAGCTTCTCCAGAGAAAATAAGCAAGCTACGCGGTTCCAGTCGTTGCACGATTTTCTCGCCGGTTGAGGAATGAGTGAAATCCATCACGCATGGTGAGCCGAGGCTGATTGATGCGATGGTCTCCTCAAAACAGGGCACACAATCCACATGCGGCGCAATGCCCTGACCCGGCTGGTATTCATTGATAATCACCTGATCGGGAAGTTTGAGGAAATGTCCTTCATCGTATAATCGTTGGCAATAATCCATCAACCATTCTGGCAACACCCCCAGCCACATTGAAGCATCCACCCGCCGGGCAGTATAATCATACTTCCAGCCATAATGTTGTACTCGGCGCTTCAGGTCGGTCAGCCATGGTTGCTGGTCGATGGTTTCAATAAGGCCAGCTTCTTCACTTGGTGTGATAAAGTCAGGAATGTATGTAAAACCTTCAATCCGCTCTTGGCTGGGCGCAATCTCTGTTGGAAAAAGGCTGGTTTGTAATATCATGTATTTCTTCCATTTTTAGGATATTTAATCCTATCTCATCTTAAAAACAAAAACCATTATCCTTTAATAACGCGCTTTACTATTAAAGGATAATGCTATATAGTTTAATAGTGACATTCGTTGTTAAAGGATAAATATGACTAAAAATAACCGCACAGGGCGTTATGCGACTACCAGTGTAGCTGGTGAAAAGGTAAAGGCATTTGTACCCTCTGCCTTACCGTTTGCGCCCACCCTGGAAATGGAACAGATTACGCCGTTGCTGGAAAAAGCGAATCATGCACTCGGCCAGCTGGATAGCGCCACATCATTGCTACCGGATACATCGCTACTGATCTATTTCTATGTACGGAAGGAAGCGTTACTTTCTTCTCAGATTGAAGGCACGCAGTCTTCCTTTGACGATTTGCTGTTTTATGAAAGTGGCTCGCCTGCCTCGGTGCCGGTGGATGATGTAGAGGAAGTGTCGCATTATGTGGCTGGCCTGCAACATGGGCTAAAGCGTATGCGCGAGGAGTTGCCGCTTTCGCTGCGCCTCATGAAAGAAATACACGCTATTTTGTTGCGCGGTGGCAGAGGAAGCAGCAAACAGCCTGGTGAGTTCCGTAGCTCACAAAACTGGATTGGTGGCACACGTCCTGGCAACGCGGCTTTTGTACCGCCTCCACCAGATCAGCTGATGGATTGCTTGGGTAATCTTGAACTGTATCTGCATGATCATTTTGGTAAAACGCCGACACTCTTGAAAGCAGCGATTGCCCATGTGCAGTTTGAAACCATCCACCCTTTCCTTGACGGTAATGGGCGGTTGGGGCGATTGCTGATTACACTTTTACTTTGCGCTGAAGATATTTTGCAGGAACCGGTATTGTATCTAAGCCTATACCTCAAAAAGCATCGCAGCCATTATTATGACTTGCTGAATCGTGTCCGCACGGAAGGCGTATGGGAAGAATGGGTGGTATTCTTTCTGGAAGGTGTGATTGAAACGGCAAGTGAGGCGCTGAAAACCACCAAAGAAATTTCCGCTCTCTTTACAAAAGATAAGGCAAAGATTGAGCAATTAAAACGCCCGAAAGAATCTGCCCTCAAGGTATTTCATTATCTGCAAACCAAGGCCATGTGCTCCATTCCTTCAGCTTCTGAGGTATTGGACTTAAGCCAGCCGACCGTCACCGCATCGTTAAAGCATTTGGAGAGCCTCGGCATCGTGAAGCCACTCACAGAGAAAAAGCGCGATCGGTTATTTGGCTATACCGCTTATTTGGAGTTGCTCGGCAAAGATACTGCACCAATACGATAGGAAAAATCAATAATGTCAAAACTCAACCAGATACAGAACGCTCTAAAAGAGCTGGATGGCGGGAAATTTCAGAAGCTATGTGACAGCTACCTGCAGGAAAAAGGTTATGCGAATTTAAATCCAATTGGATCAGTTTTTGGATCAGACAAAGTTCGCAAAGGAACGCCGGATAGTGCTGTCAGAAATGCCAGTGGGAAACTTACCTTTGTGGAATATACGACGCAGCAGGATAATCTCACCGCCAAACTTTCTTCAGATATAAAGAAGTGCCTGGATGAAACAAAAACAGGCATCCAGAATTCGGATATAGAAGAAATAATCCTCTGCCATTCTGGCAGGCTTACACCCCAGGAAGAACAATCTCTTCACAAAAAAGTGGAAGAAAGCGGAGTAAAGTTAAAAATCTATGGCATCG
The DNA here is from genome assembly GCA_964352815.1 of uncultured Azospirillaceae bacterium. Taxonomy (GTDB): domain Bacteria; phylum Pseudomonadota; class Alphaproteobacteria; order Rickettsiales; family UBA3002; genus CAYGTO01. The sequence goes on from CAYGTO010000001.1 coordinate 98,750, forward strand.
AAGGAATCTCTTTCGATCTGTACCGTCATTTCCCTGGTATTACTAAAGACTTTTTAGGGGTAAGCGTTGACACTGGACAGATATTGGCTCCAAACGATTTCGTTTCCGGCTATGGTAAAAGCCAATATTCGACTCCGCTTGATACTGAATTTCATTTTCGCGAGAAGGAAGTCGAGCAAGCGTTATCGCAATTAAATACTGGCCGTCTGTTATTGATCTCTGGCTCCGCTGGCGTAGGGAAATCACGATTGGCTTTGGAAGTCATACGCCAATTTAAAGCCAGCAGCCCGGATTATGAGGTCTTTTGTATAAGAGATCGTGGGCAGGATTTATTCGAAGACCTGAAGGTATATTTCTCAAAGCCTGGTAGGTTTTTGTTCCTCGTTGATGATGCCAATCGCATAGGTAAATTCGATTATATTACTCACCTGCTGCAGGATTGTAGAGAAGATCAGGAAATCAAGGTTGTTGCTACTGTCCGTGACTATGCAATCGAAAAGGTAAAGAATGCTGCCAGCTCTCTGGGTGGGCTTGCAGAAATTTCCATACCTTCTTTTGAAAGAGCGCAGATCAGAGAGCTTGTTGAAAAGCTCTACGAGATATCAAATAATCTCTGGCTGGATCGAATTTGTGAAATCGCTGCAGGCAACCCAAGGCTTGCAGTAATGGCTGCAAAAATAGCTATTGAAGAAGATGGGCTTAAAAGCATTCGTGATGTTTCAACTTTGTATGACCAATACTTCTCATCCATACGAAATGATCTCCAGGCGCTTAATGATGCCAATGTGCTTAAAGTCGCCGGTATCATCAGCTTGTTCAGAAGCGTGGATAAGACAAATGAACAGCTGATGGACATGATACGGAATGCCTTTGGCATTGACGCAGTCACATTCTGGCGATCAGCTCAGCTGCTGCATGAGTATGAATTGGTTGATATGTATGAAAATGAGGTGGTGAAAATTGCAGATCAGGTTTTGGCAACCTACCTTTTCTATCTGTGCATATTCAAAAACGAGGAAATCAGCCTTAAGACTATATTGGAACAGCTTTTCCCCAGCCAGATAAATAGAATACGGGATGCTATTTATCCATGCCTGAACTCATTCGACTATGAACAGCTTGCAAGGCAGATCGGCCCTGTGGTTTCAGATCAATGGTCAGCATACCGCAAGGACAGCCAGCATAGCAGCTTACGGCAGTTAATCGAAACCTTCTGGTTTTTACTCCAGACGGATGCGCTGTCATATGTTCATGAACAGGTGCAGTCCATGGATGCAGAAGCCGTTGATTGGGATAAAATCAGCTGGGAAGCATCCAATGATCTTCCAGACTCAGGTTCTTTGCTGCCATTGCTGGCTCACTTTTCTCAGGCGGAGGATACTGAGTTTAAAATGGCGCTTGAGTTAATGTGCCAATATGCAGAGAAGAAGCCGACAGCTATACCTGATGTGCTGCGTTCCTTGTCTGAGCGTTTTGGGTTTAACCGCTATTCCCACTTTCAGGATTATAGCAGGCAGCATATTCTGGTAGACTTGCTCATTGAGCGCACCGGTAGTGGCGATAATTTATTTGCCTCAAGGCTCTTTATAGCCCTCTGCAAAAAATTCCTGCACACCCAATTCGACGATACTGAGTCCCACAGAAGAAGCATCACCATCCATAAGTTCAGTCTTCTTGGAACACCTTCATTATTAGAGCTTAGAACGAAATTATGGAACCACATCTTTACGCTTTTTGACAATACAGAGCTAAGGCCGGACGTCATAAAGTTGCTGAGCAGCTACAGTGATTCAGGGTATTATGTCGATGTGAAGGAAATTGCAGCACATGACTGCAAGCAGCTGGTGCCATTTTTGACATCTGCACTTGATCCTCAGGTTTTTCAGCACTGCCTGATCGTACAGCAATATGTCAAATTCGCCTCACGGAGAGAACTCAGCTTTGATGAAAAGGAACTATCAAAACGCTTCAATAGTAAAGCATATCAAATATACAGATTAATCTCTTTGGATTACTGTGACCGTGATGACGATATGGATTTGCGTGACTTCGAGAAATTTAAGCGCACGGAGATCGATAAATACACTCAGCAATTTAGCCTGCGGGACTACCAAGGGCTAATCCTGATTGTGCAGGATATTTATGGACAAGATAAAAATAGCCGTCAGGACTATCAGGTTCAATCTGGTGTTTGGCAGGTGTTTACCACCCTTGCTGATAGGAACCTGGATTTATATGCCGAAGTGATGAATTATTACCTGTCTATCGGGGAGCCATTCAAGTTCAATCGTCCAATTTTTCTGTTGGAAAAGCTGATAGAAGCAATCGGCTTAGAGGAAACAAAAAGCCTTATTGAGAAATATGATTTTCCAACAAAAGCGCACTGGATTTTTGCGTTTTATCAGGCGCTGAAGGTTGAGCAAATCACGTCGGAGCATATTGAGGAGTTATATACAAGGTACGAAGAGGCAGAATTAGGGGAATTGCCTTATGATTTTGATTATCTTCTCAGGTTTCTAGACAAGGATAGCCAGATAATTGTGAAGATTACACAGATTCTAGTAAATAAAGCCCTAACCGATCAATATTTTGGTCGTAGTTTTGATCTACTCTTCAACCCACATGCGGAAGCTAATAAGCAAATAGTGGATTTATTCGAGGGCAGTGAAGCAGTCCTGAAGCAGGCATATCTGGCTCACGAACGTGTAGACCAGCATGCTGATTATGATGGTCGAACCCTGAATATGATAATGAATGGCGACCCCAATTTTCTATTGGAATGCATTGACCGTGTCTATACAGATCATAAATACCCAAGCCGTTATGACGACTCACGCGATTACAGTTTCATCTGGAAACGAGATGATGCAGAGGTAGTAATGGCAGCAGTATTGCAGAAGATTCTTAGTTATGAAAAAGAGCGGGGCTTTATTCGTGGAAGGTACTTGGAACGTCTGTTTTGCATCAGTGAAAATCGTTCTGCATCTCAGGAAGCCAAAGAAAGGCAGGATGCATTTTTAAAGGCTGTGATTGAAACCGATGCCACCAATACAGATATGATGTCGTTAATCTTCGGTGTAATCGGTCATTTTGAAGTAGAAAGGCGGATTCCACTGGTTGATCACTTTCTTTCAAAAAATCAAGACCTGGAAGCATTCCAGGCTTTGCCGTTTGAGCCAGATAGCTGGAGCTGGTCAGGCAGTGCTGTTCCCATGATAGCTGGCAGAATTTCCTACTGGGAATCTCTGTTGCCTTTCTGTAATTCGATTAATTTGTTGCAGCACAAAAAGTATATCGAAGAGCGTATTGAAGGCCTACAGCGCTATCTGGAATCAGAAAAGAAATCAGATTTTATCGATGAATAAATCAATACTTTGCCAGCTTCCGTGCCATATGAAGCAGCGTATCCCGCGAGGCCCGACAGCGTATCATGCTGAAGGCTTCGAGCAGGTGGAGTTTCTGGCTGGTGTCGAGCAGAATGGTCGGGTGAGCCGGTTCGTAGAATTCACGGATGTCAATGCGGGTAATCGCGGCAATGCTGTTGAGTGCCACGGCGGAGATTTTCTCGGTACCTTTTTCATAATTGCGGATGGAGCCGGGTTTTATGATCAGCTGGTGGTGTTGGTGGATGCGTTTGCTCAGCTCCTTGACCGTCAGGCCCGCCCGGATTCGGTAGAGCCGGATGTTTTCACCAACATTTCGGTTTTCATCATTATTTTGCATCATGCCTCCTTTCGTTTTAGGTCAAGTGGAGGACATGAAGCGATAGTTCTTATGGTTTATCAAGTTGATAAGTCGAGGGTTTTGCAGATATTTTTATCTGCATTGTTCGAACATCTTGTTGATTGTGCTTTACTTTTTCGTGAGTTAGGCTTTCAATTATTGGTAATTGAAGGATGTAATGACGATGGTGGCAATTGCTCAGACAGAAGCATGTGAATCCGCTGGTGCGGCGGTAGTTGGCCGAATGATGCGGTCGGTGGAGCGGCTGGATGCCATCGGTGGTAAGATTAACCGTTATTTCCATGATTCGCCGTTTGATCGGTTGGGCCAGCACCTCAATATTCCCTCTTTTGATAGATTCACCGTGCTGGAGAAAAAGCTCCAGTTCTTTCCCGATGATGAGGTGGCGGATATTTTGATGATGCCGCAGGTGGCCGATCCTCTTCCGATGCGTTCACCCTCTCACACTCTGCAAATTACCGAGCCGGTTGAGGTGGTGGAAAAAGCCAGCCCCGTAGCCTGCTGGATCGACTATTCCGAGCGCAGCCGCAAAGTGATGCTCAACGGTAAGAAGCAGCTGGCAAGGCTGAATTTCAACTCCACCAATGAGTTGGTGTTTGATTATCTCTATCGCAATCAAGGTAAGCGCGTAACGGTGAAAGAACTGGAAGCAGAAGTGCTAAAAGAGCTGCTCAATAAAACATTGCATGCCATTGTGCGTGATTTGGGATTCACCGGCGCATTGGCGCAAATCTTCTTCGATGTGTCGAAATCTGCCATCCGATTCAGTAATCATATTACCGAAGCTGAGCTTGAAACCTTCGACATTTCCCCTGATTCCATCCTGCCGCATTAAAATTCTCTGAGAAGTTATGAGAAGTTATGTGGTCTTGTGTGGCCACGACGACAGGCCTCCATTTCTGCCTATTCTCAAATTCATGGAGCAGAAATCAACATTAGAAGAAACCATTAAGCACTCGTATGACGAGCCGCTCTCTGACGCTGAAGCGCAGGAGGCATCACGTAATTTGGTCGGGTTTTTCTCGCTGCTCCTGGAAATTGATCAACAACAAAAGCAAGGACGTAATGATGAAAATCACGGAAGTCAACATCACCTTCATCAAGCCGAAAGATAGTTTGATCGGGTTCGCCAGCATTGTGTTGGACGATGCGATCTATCTCAGCTCGATCGGCATTCATACCAAGCTGAGCGGTGGTGGTTATCGAATTACTTTCCCATCGAAGAGATCTGGCCAGCAACAATTCCAGATATTCCACCCGATCCGCAAGGATGTGGGCGCAGCCATTGAACGCGCCATTTTTGACAAACTGAAAGATGTAATGAACCATGCTAGATACGATTGTGCTAACCTTGAACCGACGGCAATTTAGGGTCACTGATCCCGATAAATTCACTCCGTCTGCGCGTAGCGTGCTTGACCCTATGTATTATCCGCGCGGTGCAAATGGGAGGGTGAGCTGCACGCAAAATCCGAGCAAGGAAGATATTCGCCAGCGCATCTATAAACCGCGCCTTTCTATCAATCGCAGGCCACAAAAGGGACGGTTTGTGATTACGCTGCGGGTGGAATTTTCCGCGCCAAAACTACTGCTGGGCAATAACTTTGATGAGCTGGCGGATGATGACTTTAGACGTTTGTGCAAAAAGCTGGTAAGTGTGCTGGCGGAAATGGGCGTGAAAATCACCGCACGCACGCTGGCGAAAGTGAATGTATCCGCGATTCATTATTCCAAAAATATCACGCTAACCGATTATACCAGCAGCTCGATGATTCTGCGCGAGCTGGCCAAGGTGGATATGACCAAGCGGCTGGACATCAACAACACCGATTACCGCAATGACGGCCATGCGCTGAAATACCACGCCAACTCCTACGAAATAGCATTTTATGACAAGGTGAAGGATATGCATCAGGCTAAAATCAGCGAAAAGCGCGCGGTGGAAAAGGACTCAGCGCAACAGCTTGATTTATTCATGCAATATGTCGCGCCGAAGGCCTTTGAAGTGCTGCGGATGGAGGTGCGGTTGGGCACTCGGCAGAAAATCCGCGATGTGCTGGCGCGTGTGGGCAGAAAACCCGAAAATATGAGCTTTCATCAGCTCTATAATGCTGAAATAGCAAGAGAAATCCTGCTATATTACTGGCATTCTGTGGTGTCTGATGTAACGTGGTTGGGTATGAACCAATTAAAGCCCGAAGACATATACAGAGCCATTGAGCGCGGCAGTGACGTGCCGCTGAAACCGTCAAAAATTCTTCAAATGGTCGGTGCAGTAATTATCGCCGATTCGGTGGGCGTGATGGGTTTGCGTAACCTGCTAGGCTCAACCGATCGCAGCTGGCAACGCATGAAAAAAGAGCTGAAAGCGCTCAACATTCCCAAACATAAACATTACCGCGCGGTGGATCAGGTGGAGGCCAACTTGCAGAGCTTCCTGCCACTGCGCATCATCAATCAACAACAGAAAGGAGGTAACCAGCCATGAAAGCCGTCATACTAGCAAGGGTTTCTACGAAAGAACAAGAGGAACATGGGCATTCCCTGCCAGCACAGGTCGCAAAGCTTAAGGAGTATGCTGCGCGGCATAATTTTGAAATCGCCAGGGAGTTTGTATTTTCAGAGAGTGCAGGAACGAAAATCCGCAACCGCTTTGAGGAGGTGCTTGCTTATCTCAAAAGGCACAAAGATGTGAATGTGCTGCTATGCCAGAATGTAGATCGTGCCACGCGTAATTTCAGCGATGCGGTGGATATTGACAATATGCGTATCAACGAAGACCTGGAAGTGCATTTTGTGCAGGATGGGTTTGTGCTCAACAAAAACGCCAGCGGCGCAGATATGTTCATGTGGGAGGCGAAAGTTTTTATCGCCAAGCAATATATCAACCGATTGCGTGATGATTCGATGCGGAGCATGTATTACAAGTTGGAAAGCGGCGAATGTGTGACGCTGGCTCCACTAGGCTATCTGAATGTTACCGATCCGATAACGAACAGGAAGACGGTGGGGCTGGATAAAGAGCGAGCATTCCTCATGACCCAGATGTTTATGGAATATTCCACCGGCTGCTACACCATACCGGAGCTAACGGAGAAAATCAGCCAATGGGGGCTGACGAGCAAGAAAGGGCACAAGCTCCGCCCTGGTTATATCCACAAACTCTTATGTAACGAGTTCTATTGCGGCTATATGACCATCAAAGAGAAAAAATACCGTCATAAATATGAGCAGCTTATTGATGAGGTAACCTTCCGCAAATGCACGAGCGTCAGAGAACGGATGAACAAGAAGCCTTTCAAATATGCCAATAAGCCGTTTGTCTTTCGTGGGCTGCTGCATTGTGCTGACTGTCAATGCGCCTATTCCAGCGATATCAAGAAAGGTAAGTATATCTACCTGCGACCCACAAAATCAAAAGGCGCGTGTGATTGCTATGCGCTTACTGAAAAGGCGGTGCTGGCACAAGTCAACGATGTTTTGAAGGAAATGATGCTTCCAGAGCATTTCATCGATCAGCTCAAAGGGAAGCTACAAGAGAGCGTTATTTCCAAGAAAGCGCTGCATGAGCACTCTATTCAAACCATTCAGACCGATTATGATCTGGTGCAGGCAAAACTGGATCGATTGCTCGATGCGCTGATCGCAGGGAGTATTACGCAGAATGAATACGACAAAAAAGCGTATGAGCTGAAAGATCGCCAGCGGGAGCTGAACAGCTACATGACCCTACACACAGATGCCGATGAAGATTTCGCAATCTCAGTGTCTACCTTGCTTGAGCTATGTTCGAAGGCGTATGAAAAATTCCAGAGTTCGGAAGTGGAACAAAAACGGCAATTGCTGAAATTCCTATTTACGAACTTGCAAATAAAGGGCGGAAAGCTTTGTTACGCGCTGAACAGACCGTTCGACCTTATGCCTATTTTGGCCAGAACGTTAAAATGGAGCGGGTGATGAGATTCGAACTCACGACTTCAACCTTGGCAAGGTTGCGCTCTACCCCTGAGCTACACCCGCTTAGCATAAGCGAATCTGGAAAATACAAAAATCGAATCGAATTGCAAGCAAATCCTTTGCGTCACCCAAAAAGCTATGGTAAAGCTCTGTTTATGACGGCCATTGACCCCAAACTCCTTGAAATTCTTGTCTGCCCGGTGACGAAAAGTGTTCTCGTGTATGACGAGGAAGCGCAGGAGCTGGTGAGCAAGGAGGCCGGGCTGGCCTACCCGATTCGCGATGGGATTCCGATCATGCTGCCTGATGAGGCGCGGAAGCTCGAAAAGGCCGAATAACACCTGAAAATTCGTTGCACAGCGGGCGATTGCCCTCTATAGCTGTGTGAACCAATAAAATGCGAGGCAATGCATGTTTGATCTGGCCGTTCTTGAGAAAGGTGGCACCGTCATGCTCATTTTGGGCGTGCTGTCGGTCTATGGCCTCGCGATCATTTTCTTCAAGATATATCAGTTTATTAGCTCAGGCATGTTCAACACATCCTTTGTGGACCGGGTGATGCAGCCAGTGAAGCGTGGGGAACTCACCGTGGCCCAGAAACAGCTGCAGCTCGAGAAAGGCCCGGTCGCGCGCATTATGCGGGTGGCGGTGGAATGTGTGATGAACCGCGATATGACGATTAAAAGCCGTGAATCTGAAATTGCGCGCGTTGGCTCTGCAGATATTCGTTATCTGGAAGCGCAAATGCGCGGGCTGGAAATGATTGCGACGACCGCACCACTCCTCGGGCTTCTTGGCACAGTGATCGGGATGATTCGTGCGTTTGCGAAACTAGGCGAAGCAGGCGCGCGGGTGGATCCGTCGTTGCTCGCGGGCGGCATTTGGGAGGCGCTTTTGACGACGGTGGGCGGTCTGACGGTCGCGATTCCGGCGCTCGCAATGTATTATTTGCTCGATGCGATGATTGAGAAAGTACGCTCGCAAATGCGTGATGTGACCGTGCAGATTCTGGCGCTGGAAGATATGTTTTTGAAGAATGAGAAAGAACAGCTGCGTGTGGAATCTCAACAGCAACAGCGCGAATTGTGGGAGCGGGAAGAGTCGCTGCGCAAAGCGATTGAAGAACAAGAAAAGGCAATTTCCACCATGCGTTCGACGCCGCAGACCTCTGCGACGCTCAAAATGCTTAGCCCGTCTTATAACAAACTGTAAGAGGCCCCCGCGTGCAGTTTGAACGCCGAGAACGCCAGTCCCAGACCATTCCTTTGACGCCACTGATTGATGTGGTCTTTCTCTTGATCGTATTTTTCATGCTGTCCACCAGCTTTGTCATGTCTGAATCGCTCGAAATTGCGCTGCCATCGATCAGCGATACGCCGCTTTCGGATGTTGCTGAAATCGGAGCAGAGGATGTGATTTATATCACGCTGCCGCGGCCAGAGATGCTGGTTTACAATGATACGGAAGTCACGAAAAGTGAGCTAGAGACCCGGCTCTTCGATTTGCTGAGCACCAACCCGAAAACGAAAATTGTGGTGCAGAGCGGTGAGGAAGTTACCGTGCAGCAACTGGTGTCGGTGATGGATGTGGCGTATTTTGCGGGTGTCAAAAATCTAGCGATTGCGAAATGGCAGATGCCAGGCATTCCGATTAACCCGTTCGCGCCGGAGTTGCCAACACTGCAGTCGTATGAGGTGCCGGTGTTGGACACGCCGAGCGACCGGGAAGTGGGGCGCAAGCGGAAGAACCAAATGCCGAAACCGGCAACCCGTTCGGGAAGCCTAGGGACGTTGAAGAAACAATGATCGAGATTACGCGCAGTAAAAAACAGGTGAAACAGGTGAGCATGGTGCCGCTGATCAATGTCGTGTTCTTGCTACTGATTTTCTTTTTGGTCGCGGGGACTGTTGAGAAGTTTGACGTGGTGTCGATTGATTTGCCAGAGGCAGATGCGGGCCAGTTGCTTGATGAAGGGCATATTGCGGTGCTGCTTGGGAAATATAATGAGGTGGTGATCAATGACGAGCTGATGACGCGGGAAGAGGTGGTGCCTACGCTACAAAAACAGCTCGAATTTAATGATCAGCGTATCATCACGATCAAAGCGGATGAGGCGCTTGAGGCGCACCGGCTGATCGATATGATGGAAGGCATTCAAAAGGCGGGGGGCAGTAATGTTTCCATTATTACGCAAGCGCCTTAGCGTGCTCGCCGGGCCGAAGAGCCGGACCTTGTCGCCATCGATTGCGGGGCAGGGGGGCAATGTCTATTTAGGCAAAATCGAATTTTCGATCATGTTTATGGTGGCCGTGATTGTGCATCTGCTGATCGTCATTGCGTTTAGCTTGGTGCCGCAGCAAGAGGTGAATAATGTGCCGGTGCGTGTGTTGAATTTGAAACTGGGAGATGGCGGGGCGCTGAATGCTGCGCCGAGGCTCACCAGTGACGTATTGCAACGGGTCTATCAAGATGAGCCGGAAGACGATGTGGAAGTGTTAGAAGAGCCGCCTGCCGCAGAGTCGCCAAAAGAAGAGAGCACACCCAAACCGGCGCCAAAAACCAAAGCCATAGAGACAGAAGAGGCGCATGGGGTGAAGGTGACGAAAGAAAAAGGCGCCCCGAAGAAAAAGACGCCTGAGGCAGAGAAGCGCATCAAAATTACCGACTATGTGACGCAAGAAGAGCTTGAGCGCGGGAAGAAGCGAGAAGCTGAAGCGTTGGCGGCAACCAAAGAACCACGCAAGCTTGTGCGTGAGAATCGAGTCCGCCGCGAAGCGACACCAACGGTTCCAGCGGTGCCAAGCAGCGCGACCTCAAAGCCAGCAGCAACAAGTGGCAGCTCCGCGGGGATGAGTTTTCGCCAGAAGCAGGAGCAAGATGAGGTGGTGAAACGCTATGAACAAGAGCTTTCTGCCTGGCTTGCGAAACATAAGGTGTACCCGACGCGCGCGCAAAGCAATGGTATTGAAGGCGAAGGGGTGGTGCGACTGCGGATCAATCGTTTAGGGAATGTGACCTATGCGACGGTTGAAAAGACGACAGGCCATCGGCTGCTTGATGAAGCGCTGATTGCGATGGTGAAGCGCGCGAACCCAGTGCCGGCTGTGCCATCAAATTATCCGGCAGGTCAGATGTTTGAGTTTCTAATTCCGATTCGTTTTAATATTCCGCGCTAAGCATAAGCTGCGCTTTTCCCTCTGATTTTACACATAATTATGTTACATAATGAGAATCGTGATAAAGGAACCCTATGCATAATATTCTCATCATCGGCGCGGAAACAATCATTGGTAACGCGCTCAAAGAACGCTTTGGTGATTTGGCCGTTGCGATTACGGCAGATGATCTGAATTTAGCGAGCCCTGATTTTGAAGATGATTGCAAAGCACTCCTGGAGAAATATACGCCTTCGATTGTGCTCAATGGGGGCGGGTATGATGATGTTGAGAATGCAGAATTCGACGGGCGTAATGATGCGTTTCTGATGAACGCTGATGCACCGTTTATGATGGCGAAGCTATGCAAAACAATGGGCATTTTGTTTGTACATTTTTCTTCCGAGCATGTGTTCAGCGGCCGCGGGACGGCGCCATGGCGTGAGGATGACCCGACGGATCCGGTGAATGTTTATGGGATGAGTAAATGTGCGGGCGAAGAATTGGTGCAGTCTTTCGGTGGTCATTATCTGATTATTCGGTCCAGCTGGGTTTATGATACGACCCATGAGAGCTTCTTCACCAGCATGATTGAGATGGCAAAGCAGTGCGAAACGCTGACCGTGGCGCATGATCAAATGGGCGCGCCGACCTATGCGCCGGATCTAGCTAAGTCATCAGCGAAATTGATCGAGAAGGCGCTGCTCAAAAAGACATTCCCGGCGGGCGCGTATCATCTGTGTAATAGCGGTAAGGTTAGCCGGTTTGATTATGTGCGCTTGATTGTTGATATAGCGGAGAAAGAAGGGCTGCCGATTAAGGCGAGTGATATCCGCGCGATCTCGACGGGGAAGTCGAAGAACAAGGCGCAGCGACCACTTAATTCACGTCTTGATTGCGGCAAAGTGCACATGCTGTTTGGCATTGAAATGCCGCATTTACGCGAGAGCCTGACTAAGGCGATCAAAGTCTATGCTGCGCAGCGTAAGACTGAAAACGCATGAGTATTGTCGCGTATATTGACGGGCGGTTTGTGCCCGATCATCAGGCGCAGGTTGCGTTCCATGACCGCGGCTATCATTTTGCGGATGGGGTGTATGAGGTGGTGGCCTATTATCACCAGACATTGCTTGATGCAGAACCCCACCTCGCGCGGCTTCATCGCTCACTCGCGGCGATTGATATTGCTGCACCCTTTGGCGATGTTGCGCTGCAGCGTATTATGCGCGAACTCATCTTGCGTAACCGTCGCCAACATGGGTTGGTGTATATTCAAATCACGCGTGGCGTGCAGCGCCGCAACCATGCATCGAAAGGAGCTCTTGCACCTGTGGTGACGATGACGGTGATTCCTGAGAATAAGAAAGCCAGAGCGCAGGCACAGCGCGGCGTATCGGTGGTGACGACGGATGATCAACGCTGGGCGCGTTGCGATATTAAATCAATCTCGCTGTTGCCGAATGTGCGCGCCAAGGCGGTGGCGCAAAGGGCGGAGGTCTATGAGGTATGGATGCACCGTGGCGGTGTCGTGACGGAAGCGAGTGCGGCGAATGCGTATATCATTAAAGATAATGTACTTATTACCCATCCGGAGACGCATGCAATTCTGGGCGGTATTGTGCGCCAGCGCGTGCTCGAATGCGCACAGGAAGTCGGTGTTAAAGTGGGTGAACGGAGCTTCACTATAGAGGAAGCATGCGCTGCGGATGAAGCGTTTGTGTCGAGCAGTAGCGCGCATATGATTCCGGTGGTGAAGATTGACGACACAAAGATCGGTACAGGCATGCCAGGCTCGTTGACGCAGAAACTGCAACGTGCCTATGATGCGCATGTGAAAACCCAAACCGGATATGAGCTTAATAGTGTCACAGCATAATCTTCCTAAACCCCGCGCCATCCTTTTTGATTGGGATAATACATTGGTGGATACATGGCCTACCATTCATGCAGCGTTGAATGAAATGATGCGTGAGATGGGGGAAGAGGAATGGCCGCTGGAGAAGGTGAAATCGAATGTGAAGCGTTCGATGCGTGATGCATTTCCGGAGATGTTCGGCGATAGCTGGCAGGATGCGGCGAAGATTTATCAGTCTGCCTATAAACGCATTCATCTAGAGAATTTGAACCCGCTTGTGCAGGCGCATGAGATGCTGTCATTGATCCGTGAGCACGAGGTTCCGATGGGGGTGGTGAGCAATAAGCGCGGCGATAATTTGCGTAAGGAACTCGATCATCTGCAATGGACGCAGCGTTTCCATGTCAATGTGGGGGCGGGAGACGCGGCGCGCGACAAGCCGCATGCGGACCCGCTGCTCATGGCGCTTGAAACGCTTAAGCTGCCAGCGGACGAACAGATTTGGTTTGTCGGCGACACGGTGGTAGACCTTGAATGCGCTGATGCGGCAGGGGTGAGCGCGATTCTCTATGGCGATATCGAACCATCGGATGGCATCTATGAAGGCGCGCCCTATCACCACCATGTGATTAACCATCACGCGTTTATAGCGCTTCTTTCAAACGTTTTGCAATCAGATTAGTCGTTTAGTGTGTGGGCTCAATCAGCCGTTTCCCGCTTTCTTGCATATGCTGCAACAATGTGAGTAGCGCTTGATTGTCTTGCGCCGCGATGAGCATTTTCATGGCCTGAATTTCATCAATGTAAAGCGACAGCAATCGCGCCACATCTTTCGCGTGGTTTGAGATGGCTTCGAGCGACGGGTCAGGATCTTCAGTGATCGGTGCACAAAAATCATGAAAACCCGCACCGACATATTGTTTGAGCGAGTGATTGATTTGTTGCTCACATAGGCTGGCCGCGGTGACCATCACCGATGCCGCAATTTTGGGGAACATGTCAGTGGCGACTTCCGACGGCATGGTGTTCGATGGGCGTTCGCCTGATTCGCTCATTAATTCCGCCACCATCGTGTTCAGCAAATAGAGCAGCTGGTCAAACGCAATGGTCATATTCTCGGCATTAGCAAGCGCAACATCGCGCCACATTTGTGGATCGGATCGGCCGATGCGAATGAAGCGGGCAAACAGCGTCTCTTCTCCATGCGCGTGGAATTGCATTTCCGGTTGCTGCGCCAGCATATGGCATGCAGCAAATGCGCATAAATGCGGCACATGTGAGGTGTAACAATAGATCTGGTCATGCACTTCGGGCGGCATCAGCGTGATCTGCGCGCCGATGGCCTGCCAGAGATTTGCGACGGGTTCATAGATGGCTTCAGAAACGCCTGGCGGCGGGGTGATGAGGAAGAGACGCTCTTGGAAAAGATCTGCGCGCGCAACAAGTGCACCGCTACGCTCACTGCCTGCGATTGGGTGCGACGGAACATATTTCACGCCCTTCGGCAGATGCGCAAAAATGGTCTCTACGGCCTGTGCTTTGGTGGAGCCAATATCGGTGATGGTCGCCCCTTCTTTGATGTACGGTGCGATCTGCTCCATGATGTGCGCATAGGTGCGCACAGGGGTGCAGAGCACGACGAGGTCGGCATGCTTCACGACATCTTCCAGCGAGACGGCGACAGAAACTTTCTCATGCTGTGACGCAATGTGATCGGCATAGACCGGGTCAATATCATAGCCATGAATCACGGAGCATTCTGAGGTGTTGGCTAGCGCGAGTGCAAGTGACCCGCCGATTTGGCCCATGCCAATGATTGCAACAGTTGGGAAAAGCATATTATCCAATCTCTTTAAGTGTATTGATGAGTGCGTGGTTCTCAGGCTCGCTTCCCACCGTGATGCGGATATAATCCGCGAGCCCGTAAGAGCCTACGCCGCGCACAAAGATACCACGTTCTTTGAGTGCTTCGATGATCGCTTCGGCATTGCCTTGCGGTTTCACGAGCAGAAAATTGCCATAGCTTGGCACGACGTTGTAGCCCATCTCTGTGAGCGCATCGTTCAGCCAAGCAAGCCATTGGCTGTTATGCTCTTTAAGGAACTGCGTGTAGGCCGTATCGTTCACTGCAGCAATGCCGGCGTCGATCGCAGCGCTGCTCACATTGAATGGACCGCGCACACGGTTCAGTACATCGATGATGGCTTCCGGCGCGTAACACCAGCCGAGGCGCAGCGCGGCGAGCCCATATATTTTGGAAAAGGTGCGCGTCATCACGACATTGTTGTGTGATGCTACGAGATCGCTGCCATCACTGTAATCGTCTTGGTCAACATATTCGGCATAGGCACCATCGATGACAAGGAGAACATGGTCTGGCAAGCCTTCACGCAGGCGCAGCAATTCACTCTTAGGAATATAGGTTCCTGTTGGGTTGTTAGGGTTCGCAATAAAGACCAGTTTGGTCTTCGCGCTTACGGCACCGAGGATCGCATCGACATCACTCGTCAAATTTGTCTCTGGCGCGACCACAGGCACTGCGCCGCAGGCGAGGGCATAGATGCGGTACATGAGAAAGCCATGCTGCGTGTGAATCACCTCATCGCCAGGATTCGCGTAGGATTGAATCAGAAGGCCGATCAGCTCATCTGACCCTGCTCCGCACACGAGCTGGTTGGCAGGGAGGGAGTAGGTTTCGGCAATAGCTTCACGCAAGGCGAGTGCGTTGCCATCGGGGTAGCGGTGCAATAAGCCGGCACTGTTTTTGACCGCCTCAATCGCTTTGGGCGAAGGGCCAAGCGGGTTTTCATTTGCTGAGAGCTTAATCGAGTTTGTCACGCCTTTCGCTTTTGATGTGCCACCGACATAGGGATTGATCTCGAAAATACTGCTGCGCGGGGTAGGGGTGCTCATAAGCCACCCCATTCGCTTAGCGCGTGCGGCTGTGTGCTATGCCCGATAATGCGGAGCTGCTGACCATCTTTGAGCGCGACGGTGTGTTCCGCGCGCAATGTATCGGCTGACTCATAAAAGCCCTCGCAATGTTCGAGGCGTGTGATCTCGCCTTTCGCATCTGAAACCGCATAGAAAGTGATATCTGTGCCAGAGGCTTCAGGAAGAATGCGCGCAATGGCAATGGCTTTGCCGTCATAGTTTTTGTCTTCGACGAAGGGAAGAAAGGCAAAAATATGGCTTTTCTTCATCAGTGAAAGTGCTTCAAATAGCCCGCTATTGCCCGATTCATAATAGGGCAGGATGCCGACAATCGTGTGGTCTTTTTCGACCGCTTTGACTACATCCACCGCGTCGACATCGGTATCCACCGGGATGAAATGGCCAAAATAATCCCGCGCTTGCCAAAATTGTGGCGAGTGAGCATCACCGGCAATCATGAGCGAAAGCGGGGTTTCCATGGTGATGGATGCATTGATCACCTCGCGCCACATCGATACGGCGCCCGCTGGAGTGAAGGGCAAACTCATAAAATGATTCCAAATTTTCTGAAGCATCGCCCCTTCGCGGCCAGGGCGGATAAAACAGCGCTGTTCGGCATCGCCGGCGGTTTGGTTCCGCCCCGCCTTAATATGGCCGATTTGCTCGACATAGCGACAGCGTTCCTCGATCAGCGCAAACATTGCGCTATCGATGCGATCAATCTCACTTCGAATCGTGTCGATGCTTTCGGTCTGTGTGTTTTGAGAAACCATGGCGCTAACGTAATCAGAAGCTTAGCAAAAGCAAGTGTGGATGATGGTTTTTGTGACTGAAGTCTTCTTGAGAGTTGTTTTTTGCCACTAATTGAACTATTAATAGGGTATTGGAGCGGAAACGATGAAACACACGTCTCGCACTGGCATTATTCTGATATTTCTTTGCACGATCGCGGCATGCGGTGCGAAGAAGCAGCAAAGTGTCTGGGAGCTCTATGATGTGTCTCACCCGCTGCCGACTGCTTCGGGTGTTGCCCCGGCCCAAGGAAACCCTAAGAAAATCATTCTTTATCAAGATAATGACCAGCTCTATACCCCGCCAAAACTCAATTCGAATATTTGCGGGGCCGATGCGTTCGGCACGTTCGGCTGTGAGCAGCAGGGCGGGTATTAAGCCGCGTCTTTCTCACCGCCTTTGATCGCTTCTTCAATAATTGATTTGGCTTCGGCCGCGCCGGCCCAGCCCTGGATCTTGACCCATTTATCTTTCTCAAGATCCTTATAATGGGTGAAGAAATGCTCGATCTGATCGACGAGGATTTTTGGCAGGTCGGTATATTCTTTGATGCCGTCGTAATAGGGATCTAGCTTGGTAACCGGCACGGCGAGGATTTTTTCGTCAATTCCGCCATCATCTTCCATTTTGAGCACGCCCACCGGACGTGCGGCAATCACGCAGCCTGCCGCCAGCGGGTATTGCGCCACGACCAATACATCGGCCGGGTCACCATCATCAGAGAGCGTGTGCGGAATAAAGCCATAATTCGCCGGGTAGCGCATCGGCGTATGGAGGAAACGATCGATGATCAACGCACCGGAATCCTTATCCATCTCATATTTGATCGGATCGCCGCCCATCGGCACCTCGATGATCACATTAATGGTTTCTGGTGGATTTTCCCCGATGGAAATTTCGTTGATGTTCATAACACTCTCGCGGTTTAGGGTTTACTGTTTACGGATGAGGGTTTATGTAACACGTAATTTAAATAGGTAAACCGTAAATTGTCGTGTTGTCACCCCGCATTTATTGCGGGGACTTGTGCGCGTGGCTCCGGATGCCGCAACACGTGCGGCATGACAGTACGAGAATTGAATTTAATACCAAGGACAGCAGTCCGAGGGCTTTAGTCGCCGTTAGGCGTTAGGCTCATCGCGCGTAACAGCAGTGCAGCGCGGGAGCGAACGGAAAAATATGAAAGAAAACATCAAAAAAGTCGTCCTCGCCTATTCTGGCGGACTCGACACTTCCATCATTCTGAAATGGCTCAGTGAAACCTATGGCTGCGAAGTGGTGACATTCACGGCTGATATCGGTCAGGGCGAAGAGGTCGAGCCAGCGCGCGAGAAGGCGAAGCTGATGGGGATTAAGGATGAGCATATCTTTATCGATGATCTGCGCGAAGAATTTGTCCGCGATTATGTCTTCCCGATGTTCCGCGCCAATGCGGTCTATGAGGGGATTTATTTGCTCGGTACCTCGATCGCGCGCCCGCTGATTGCCAAGCGCCAGATTGAGATTGCCAAGGAAGTCGGCGCGGATGCGGTGGCGCATGGCGCGACGGGGAAGGGTAATGACCAGGTGCGCTTTGAACTGGGATATTATGGTTTGAATCCTGATATTAAAGTGATCGCGCCATGGCGTGAATGGGATCTAAATTCGCGCACCAAGCTCATGAAATATGCGAAGGAGCATCAGATTCCGATTCCGAAAGATAAGGAAAAACTATTCAATGGTGAAGAGCCACATGCCGCGGAAGCCGCCGAAGAGGCAGCACCCTATTCGATGGATGCGAATTTGTTGCATGTTTCCTATGAGGGCAATGCGCTGGAGGATCCGTGGGAGCATCCCGATGATGAGGCGATGTACCGCATGACCGTCTCGCCCGAGAAGGCGCCGGACACGCCGGAGATCATCGAAATTTCCTTCAATAAGGGCGACCCGACCGGTGTGAATGGCGAGAAGCTCAAGCCAGCGGCGCTACTGACCAAGCTGAATGAGCTAGGCGGCAAGCATGGGATTGGCCGGATCGATATTGTTGAAAACCGTTATGTCGGCATGAAATCGCGCGGGATTTATGAAACCCCGGGCGGCACGATCCTGCTCGCGGCGCATCGCGGGATTGAGTCGATCACGCTGGACCGCGGCGCGGCGCATCTGAAAGATGAGCTGATGCCGAAATATGCCGAGCTGATCTATAATGGTTACTGGTTTAGCTCCGAGCGCTATGCGCTACAGGCGCTGATCGACCAGACGCAAGAGAACGTCACCGGGATTGTCCGCCTCAAACTCTATAAAGGCAATGTCATGGTGATCGGCCGGAAATCCTCCCACTCGCTCTATTCCGAGGAGCATGTGACGTTTGAGGAAGATGAGGTCTATAACCAGCGCGATGCCGAAGGGTTTATTAAAATCAATAGCTTACGGCTGAGGTTGGCGAAGGTGTAATACCTCTCCGGATGGAAAAAAATTAATACTTTATAAAGGCCTGTCCTGTAGTATGATACTGGGAAATAAGGAAAGTTATGTCTAACGAAATGCCAGCATTGGATGAGATGGTGACCGAAGCGGCCGATATGGGTCCTACCGAGACGTGTCTCGCTGACCCTGCTTTTTCGGCGCAACTCGCGAAAGAAGCCGCTCAGGTGCCATTTGCACCTGATTTCGCGAAAGACCGCAGCATTGGCATCGCCTAACGCATTTTCCCCAGCATATCCATCATTTCCGGCGGGAGTTGGCCGCCCATCCCGGGCATGCCGCCTTTTTTCTGGAATTTTTTCATCTTTTTCATCATCTTTTCCATCTGCTGGAATTGTTTGATGACCTTGTTCACGTCTTGTACTTCGACGCCCGCCCCGGCGGCGATGCGTTTGCGGCGTGAGCCGTTGAGCAGTTTGGGGAACTGACGCTCGCGTTTGGTCATCGAGAGGATGATAGCTTCCTGGCGCGTGATCATGCTATCATCGACACCGGCGCCGGCCATCATATCCTTCATTTTTCCCATGCCAGGCAGCATGTTGACTAGCCCGCCAAGGCCGCCCATTTTCTTCATTTGTTTGAACTGGCCGAGCATGTCGTTAAAGTCGAACTGGCCGGATTGCATCCGCTTGGCCATCGCCTCGGCCTCGTCCTTATCGACATTTTCGGCGGCTTTTTCGACCAGCGAGACAATGTCGCCCATATCCAAGATGCGGCTGGCGATGCGTTCGGGATAGAAGGGCTCGAACGCATCGAGCTTTTCGCCGGTCCCCATGAATTTGATCGGCTGGCCGGTGACTTGGCGCATGGAGAGCGCGGCACCGCCGCGGCCATCGCCATCGATGCGGGTCAGGATAATGCCGGAAATGCCGATCTTGTCGTGGAACTCGCTGGCGATGGTAACGGCATCTTGCCCGGTGAGCGAGTCAGCGACGAGCAGCGTTTCGATGGGGTTTGCCAGATCGCGCACCACATGCAGCTCATCCATCAGCTCGCTATCGATATGCAGCCGCCCAGCCGTGTCGAGCATCAGCACGTCATAGCCGCTTTGCTTGGCTTCTTTGAGTGCGCGCTGGGTAATCTCTTTAGGCTTTTGCCCCTCAATAATCTCCAGCGAATCGACACCGGCCTGCTCTGCGACGGTGGCAAGCTGTTGCTGTGCGGCGGGGCGATAGACATCGAGCGAAGCAAGCAGAATCTTCTTTTTCTCTTTCTCCTTCAGGCGTTTAGCGAGCTTTGCCGTCGAGGTGGTTTTCCCCGAACCCTGAAGGCCGACCATCATGATCACGGCCGGGGGTTCGGCAGCTAGGTTCAGATCCGCCTGCTCACTGCCTAGCAGCTCTTCGAGATGGTCCTGGACGAGTTTGATCACCATCTGCGCCGGCGACACGGATTTAACGACGGCCTCGCCTTTGGCCTTTTCTTTCAGCGACGTGGTGAATTCTTTGACAACGGGCAGGGCGACATCGGCCTCGAGCAAGGCAATGCGCACCTCGCGCATGGCTTGGTCAATATCCGCCTCAGTCAGCGCACCCTTGCCACGCAGCTTGGCGAAGGAGTCAGACAGTTTTTGCGAGAGATTCTCAAACATTGTTTTTTAACACTTTTTTGCTATTTTGGTGGAATGAACGAACATACTAGACAAATTGAAGCCGAGCGCAACCTAGAAGCGCTCAGAAAGGCTGCGCAGGCGCTGTTTGAGACAGATTGCGAAAGAGACATGTTTCAATTCATTTTGGAGCACGATCTCATTGGAGAGGATCAGGTTGAAGTTGATACGGATCGTATGAATGGTTGTTCTATCATTTGGAATAAAGAAATCCAAAAGCATCGAGATACATATGAAAACAGAATGTTTGCTGATAGTGTTAATCAAAGAAGGGCGGCACAAGGTAGAAGTCTAATTTCTATTCCCTTATGGTCAGATGAACAACTTCGTTGGGCTGAAAAAACGTTTGTTGCTTATACCCATTGTTTTGATGCTGCGCGTAAGATGTATGACAAAATAAATAATGATACGAACTGTTACGAAAAAACTTCTTCAGACGCATTGAAAGAAAAATTAAAAACACATCAGGAAAACGAAGCGATATTGCTTAGGACAATTGAAGCAAAACTAACTGCGGATGTTACGACTAATGCTTTAGCAGAACTTAGGCAACAGGATGATAGTGCTGAGCTTGATGAAGAAGAGATAGAATCACTTCTAACATCCGTAGTCTATGCATCAATGGATGCATATGAACAGGATTCAAACCAGCGAGATGGTGGATGCTATCCGTTGTCGATATACCCTCCAAGAGCAGAATATAGGGGATTATCTAGCACTGATTATTTGAAATTGATTCTGGATGCTCCGCGGGAATATGAGAATTTAGTATCAAGCGGAATTTCAAAGCTTGGAGTAAGTGGGTGAGTAAGTGAATTCGCTTGCTGCTTGTCGTGAAAACGCCTATAGTGCTGATTCATCAATGAAAGATCGCCATGGCTGAAGCACCGAACACCTCTCTTCCTGATGATATCGCAGCGATGTCGTTTGAAAAAGCGATGGCGGAGCTTGAGCAGATTGTTCAAGCGCTTGAGAATGGTGAGAGCGATTTAGACGCCTCGATTAGGCATTATGAGCGCGGCGCGATGTTGCAGCGCCATTGCCATGAAAAGCTGGAAGAAGCAAAACTCAAGGTCGAACAGGTGATGGTCGAGCAGGGTAAGGCGACTGGCACCAAGCCGTTTGATGAGTCGTAAGCATGTTCGATCTGCAAAAAGCGCTAGGCGAAGTATCGGACTCTCTTGATGATGTGATGGATGGTATTCTGCCAGGCCAGCGCGAATTTACCAATAAAGTGATTTCCATTTCCAGCCGTGAAGAAACGCAGGAAGCACGCGAGGAAAATGACGGCGAAGCGAAAGTCATGGAAGCGATGCGCTATTCGGCGCTGTCGGGCGGGAAGCGGTTGCGCCCGTTTCTGACCGTGGAATGCGCGGGGCTGTTTGGCGTGTCACCCGAAGCGGCAATGCATACGGCGGCGGCGATCGAGTGCGTGCATACCTACTCGCTGGTGCATGATGATTTGCCGGCGATGGATGATGATGATATGCGCCGCGGAAAGCCGAGCTGCCATAAGCAATTTGGCGAAGCAGCAGCGATCTTAGCGGGCGATGGGCTGCTGACTTTTGCGTTTGAAGTGCTGGCTAGTAATACGGTGCATCCGGATGCGCAAGTGCGTTGTCAACTAATCACTGCGGTAGCGAAGGCGGCCGGTGTGCATGGCATGGTCGGCGGTCAGATGATGGATTTGGATGCGGAAAATCAAGAGCTTGATGCAGATGAGATTATCCGTTTACAGCGGTTGAAAACCGGTGAAATGTTTGCTGTTTCATGCGAGGCAGGCGCGATTCTTGGCAAAGCGCCCGATCAGATGCGCCGGAAGCTGTGCCGTTATGCGCATGATATGGGGCTGGCCTTCCAGATTACCGATGATTTGCTGGATGTCGAAGGTACGCGTGAGGAAACCGGTAAAGAGGTTGGTAAAGATCACGCGGCGGGGAAAGCAACGCTGGTGAGTGTGCTTGGTGTTGAGCGCGCGCGCGAGCAAGCTGAACTCCTCGCAGAACAAGCGAAGAACCACCTTTCCGTGTTTGATAAAAAAGCCGATCGCCTGCGTGCGCTGGCTGAATTTGTGGTGACGCGCCGCGGGTAATGGTGGCCAAACTTCGTCTAGACCAACTCCTCGTTAATCGTGGGCTCGTTGATTCCAAAACCAAAGCGCAAGCCCTCATCATGGCTGGGAAAGTGTTCTCCGGCGAGCAGAAACTCGATAAGCCGGGCGCGCAGGTCAAGGACGACATCCCCCTCCATCTGAAAGAAGCCGAGCATCCTTGGGTGTCTCGCGGTGGGATGAAACTGGCAAAAGCGATCGAACATTTCGGATTGCATAAACATGTCAAAGCTGCGGTAGCGCTTGATATTGGCGCATCGACCGGCGGGTTTACCGACGTGCTCTTGCATCACGGAGCGCAGAAAGTCTATGCCGTTGATGTCGGCTATGGCCAGCTCGATCAAAAGCTGCGCAATGATGCGCGCGTGGTTGTCATGGAAAAGACCAATGCGCGCGATGTGACGACGCAGCGTATTCCCGATCCGCTCGCTATGATTGTGTGCGATGCGAGTTTCATTTCGCTGACGAAAGTGCTGCCTGCCTCGCTTGTATTAGCAAACAAAAACACTCAGTTAGTGGCGCTGATTAAACCACAATTTGAAGTCGGAAAGGCCATGGTCAGTGCGGGGAAAGGAGTGATCCGTGATCCAGAGATTCATCAGCAAGTGTGCGATGAAATAGAGCAGTGGGTTACTGAGCAGGGCTGGAAGGTACATGGGATTGAAGCCAGCCCGATCACCGGGCCGAAAGGCAATAAAGAATTTTTGTTGTACGCGACTTTAGGGTAAGATCATTCCATGGAAGCGTTTCTTTTTGATGTGGCGAACGAAGCCTTTTGGAGCACGCTGCTGCCTTTCGTGAATGAGCTGCACGCTCATGCGATGCGCGCGTTCGGGAACTATGACATGGAGGCGCTCGCGCCGTTTGTTGTTGCGCCCTCGGTGTTTGGTAGCATTATACTGTATTTCGTTGGGTGCGTGATACTTTATTGGCTACTCAAACGTGGCATCACCCCGCCAAGCTATGCGGAAATTCAGCAGCAGGGGAAATATGCCTGCGCATTGAGCTTTCTGTCATTGCTCGCAGCGGTGCCGATGTTCGGCTTTGTCACGTTGATTGGCTGTGGTGTCTACCGGCTAAACCCATGGATGGTGGTGGGTCTCAGCATGATCAGTCACGGGGTTGGCTATCAGATGGAATATCTTTCTTAATGTCATTGCCACGTGCGAAGCGTCAGTAGACGCTGAGTCGCAGGCAATCCATTCCATGAATGTCAGCAGGACATTCATGGAAATGAAATCGTCTTCTGACGTTTTCATCTTGGATCCCCGGGCTCTTTTGTCTTGCTGACAAAAGCCCCGAGGATGACAAAGATAAATTAAGCCGCACGTTTTTTCGCAGTTGACCCTTTCGATCCTGATTTTTTCGTACCCTTCTTCGCCGTCGTCGCAGGCTTTTTCTTCACTGCTTTTTTCGGCTTTTTAATCGCCATATCATCATCGTCGAAATACTCGACTTTGGGCGACTTCTCAAGAAGCGGCTTTAAGTATTTGCCAGTGATACTCTTTTTATTTTTCGCGACGTCTTCAGGAGAGCCGGCGCAGACGAGCTTCCCGCCCTTATCGCCGCCGCCTGGGCCAATGTCGATCACATTGTCTGCGGTTTTAATCACATCGAGATTATGCTCAATGACGACAATCGTGTTGCCACTATCAACGAGCGTGTGAATCACATGCAGCAGCCGGCGAATGTCATGCGCATGCAAGCCCGTCGTTGGCTCATCAAGAATATAGAGTGTCCGCCCGGTCGCGCGTTTCGAGAGTTCTTTCGCCAACTTGATACGCTGCGCTTCCCCGCCCGAAAGCGTGGTTGCAGATTGGCCGAGCTGAATATAGCCAAGGCCAACCTCGCGCAAACATTCCATCTTCTCGCGAATCGATGGGTGGGCTGAGAAAAAGTCGCAGGCTTCTTCCACAGTCATGTGCAACACATCGGCGATGGATTTTTCCTTGTAAGTAACCTCAAGCGTTTCGCGGTTATAGCGCGCGCCTTTACATTGGTCGCATTGGACATACACATCGGGCAAGAAGTGCATTTCAATTTTAATCACCCCATCGCCTTGGCACGCCTCACAGCGGCCACCTTTGACATTGAAGGAGAAGCGGCCCGGCTTATAGCCTCGCGCTTTTGATTCGGGCAGACCAGCAAACCAATCACGAATCGGGCCGAACGCGCCGGTATAGGTCGCGGGGTTTGAACGCGGCGTGCGGCCAATCGGTGATTGATCGATCTCGATGATCTTATCAATATTCTCAAGGCCCTTAATCGCTTTATGCTCGCCTGGTGTCACCTTGCTGCCATGCAGACGCTTGGTCACCGCTTTATAGAGCGTTTCGATCACCAGTGATGACTTCCCTGAACCGGACACGCCGGTAATGCAGGTGAGCGTGCCGAGCGGAATATCAATGCTGACATTCTGCAAGTTATTGGCGTTCGCCCCTTCGACTTTGATCATTTTATGCTTATAGCTTGGGCGGCGTTCGGTTGGCACTGGAATCGCTTCGCGGCCCGAAAGATAGGCGCCGGTAATGCTTTCTTCATTATTCATTACATCTTTCGGCGTGCCTTGCGCGATGATTTTTCCGCCATGGATTCCTGCGCCAGGACCAATATCGATGAGATGATCGGCTTTGCTCATCGTGTCTTCATCATGTTCAACGACGATCACGGTGTTCCCGAGGTCGCGCAAATGTTCGAGTGTCGCGAGCAGCCGGTCATTGTCGCACTGATGCAAACCAATCGATGGCTCATCGAGTACATATAGCACACCCGAAAGCCCAGACCCAATTTGTGAGGCAAGCCGGATCCGCTGCGATTCCCCGCCCGAAAGCGTACCTGATTGACGATCGAGCGTGAGGTAATCGAGGCCAACATTATTCAGGAAACCAAGACGTTCACGGATTTCTTTGAGCACTTTTTCAGCGATCTGCTTTTGCTTATTGGTGAGTTTTGCATCGAGCGTGTCGAACCATTTAACCGCATCGGAAATGGTCATTTCGCAGGTTTGGCCAATATGTAGCCCTCCGACTTTGACGCAGAGCGCTTCGGGTTTGAGTCGGTAACCATCGCAGGCCTCGCACTCAGTGATGGTCTGGAATTTCGAGAGTTCTTCGCGCACCCAGCTCGAATCGGTTTCATGGAAACGTCGGGTGAGATTGTTGATCACCCCTTCGAACGGCTTGTTGCTTTTATAGGCGCGGATGCCGTCATAATAATCGATTTTGATGGGCGTGTCGCCTGAGCCATAAAGCAGAATGTCTTGCACCTCTTCGCTCAGCGCGTCGAATGGCTCATTCAGGCTGAACTTATAGTGGCTCGCGAGCCCTTGCAGCGTTTGCAGAAAATATTTCGACTGGGTGTTTTCCCAGGGTGCAATCGCACCTTCCGCCAGCGTTTTGGTGCGATCAGGGATGACTTGATCTTCATCGAACATCATCTCTGTGCCGAGGCCATCGCATGACGGGCACGCGCCGAAAGGGCTGTTGAAAGAGAAAAGGCGTGGCTCGATTTCTTCAAGCGTGAAGCCAGATTCGGGGCATGAGAAGCGCGATGACAGGGTAATGATTTGCCCTTCTTTATAGTCGCTTTTGTTACCTTTCGGCAGACCAACGATTTCAATATGCGCCAGCCCATCGCTGAGCGACAGCGCGGTTTCCAACGAATCCGCCACCCGATTGCCCATATCATCGGAAATTTTGAGACGGTCGACAACGATTTCGATATCGTGCTTTTTGTTCTTATCAATGTCGGGGACCGAATCGAGCTTATGCACTTCGCCGTCGATTTTTACACGGGTGAAGCCACGCTTTTGCAAGCCTCGAAGCTCTTTCGTATGCTCACCCTTGCGGCCGCGCACAATCGGCGAGAGCAAGTGAAGCTTAGTGTCCACCGGCAGCTCCATGATGATATCAACCATTTGGCTTACGGTCTGCGACTCGATCGGCTTGCCCGTTGCCGGAGAATAGGGAATGCCGATGCGCGCATAGAGCAGGCGCATATAGTCATAAATTTCAGTCACCGTCCCGACGGTGGAGCGTGGGTTTTTCGAGGTGGTTTTCTGGTCAATCGCAATGGCGGGAGACAGACCGTCGATGCTCTCGACATCGGGCTTGTCTTGCACATTTAAGAATTGGCGCGCATAGGCCGAGAGTGATTCAACATAGCGGCGCTGGCCTTCGGCGTAAATCGTGTCGAAGGCGAGGGACGATTTCCCAGATCCTGACAGGCCGGTGATCACCACCAGCTGGTCTTTCGGAATGTCGACATCGACATTTTTAAGATTGTGTTCTTTTGCGCCTTTGACGCGGATATGTGTATCGCCCATTTGTCGCCTTTCTGGATCATTCCTATGGGCGCCTGCGGTGTCATATTCGTCCTCGAATGCTCATGTACTATGCGTACACTGCGCTTCTGCGGGCGAATATTCCTACCAGTCGCCTCCTAGGAATGACCCATTGAAGGCGGCAAAGCCAACCCGATAGAAACTTGTAACAATTCTAAGTTTGTAATTGCGGCGGGAGTATAGGGGCGAATAGCAGGGAATGCACGCCCTTTTTTATAACTTTTTGCTCATGTGGATGGGTTCTAAGAGCGGCCTTCGGGGGAGCGATCTATCAGTGTTTGGCAGACGGCTGCCACACTTTTAGGGGAGCCAGCTTCTTCGACGGTTTCTCCATCAAGCGTAAGCTTCGCGTCAACGCCTGCTTCGCGAATAGCATCATTCAAAAGATCAAACGTATTCTCAGGGAGGAACTCTGTTTGCGCAAGAACCTCGCCAGACCTTGGGTTCAAGCAGGATAAAGAAGGCGTTAGCGTTGTTCCCGAGGGCGAATGACGCTCAGAAATTTCTATCTTCATGCGAATTCCATTGTGAGCATAATCGATAGACAAAGCATCTGCAGGAATATTGTATATGGCGCCATTGGGCTGAATGACAGGGTTAGACTGAATGGAATGTTCAACCGATGCCAATGCATCAAAAACTCGACCTTTTACTAAGATTTCGTCTCCAAACACAGTAAATCCATTTTCGGAAGTGACATCGATTCCGAAAGCCTGATCCATAGGAATTCTGATTTCACTCATCACCTTGTGCCCAACTTGATTAATTCCCTTGATGTTACCGTATGGCTCGCTCTAAAACTAGTAAAAAGTTAACAAATCTAAATGGAAAGTGAGCAGATATGGCAGGTTCAGTCAATAAAGTAACGTTAGTCGGCAATGTGGGGGCGGATCCAGAGATTCGCGCAACGCAAGATGGCCGTGAAATCGCGAATATTTCCCTAGCGACCAGCGACACATGGAAAGATAAGAGCACCGGTGAGCGCCGTGAAAAAACCGAATGGCACCGGGTGGTGATTTTCAATGAGGGGCTGGTGAATGTAGTGAAAAACTATGTTTCAAAAGGTTCAAAACTCTACATTGAGGGCGCGCTTCAGACCCGCAAATGGCAGGATCGCGATGGCAATGATAAATATACGACCGAAGTGGTGCTTCAGGGTTATAATGGCAATCTGACGATGCTGGATAGCAAAGGTTCGGGCGGCAGCGCCTCATCAGGTTTTAATGATGGGGGTGCGCAGGACTACAGTCAGGCACCAGCATTTGGCCAAACGCCAAACCAATCGTCTCAGCCCGCCAAGGTGCCGGAGCTGGATGATGAGATCCCATTCTAGGGAAATATTAGAAATAAGCTAAATCAATAGGTTGACAATGTTGCGCTGCACGTATGTTGTGTGCTCAGGGCCAATTATGGGCATGATTTCATTTTACGTCCCTTGATATAACAGCTATACTAACCCTAGAAATAATATAATATTTACAGGGGTTTATGCAAAATTTATACTATATTTTAGCTTTGTGCTCGATAGCTGTAGTGTATGCCTATTTCCCCATCATCATGCTCTATGTGAAGCCGTTGAAGAAGGTAGTGGTAAGTGAAATGCTCCGTATGCTTAAGCATGAATTGCCGTCGGATTATGTGAATGAGCATTTAAAGCCATGCATTCAAGAGATTGCGGAATGCCAGATTCAGCTAGCGGAATATCGCGTAGGACCAAACGCAACCAAATCTGAAATTAGGGAAGCGGCCCTCGAGCAGGCTGCGCTCTCGGTCCCTGCTATTCTCGTCTATGCCTTTCAGCGTCATGATTTACGCCGTGTAGAAAAGAGAGCGACCGGGAAAGAAATCGAAATTCTCAAACGACACAATGTATTGCCATACGCCCTTCCGATCGATATACCGACCTAGAAGGCGTAAATAAGGCGATAGACAATGCAATCGATTCTATTTGTAAAAATGCATGGCTGCGGCAATGATTTTGTGATCATTGACGGGCGCAGCGCTGTGGCATTTCAACCAGAATGGGCAGCGCGCATTGCGGACCGGCATACGGGTGTAGGCTGTGACCAGCTGATTGTGATGGAGCCGAGCAAAGAGGCTGACATCTTCATGCGTATTTACAATGCTGACGGATCGCAGGTCGATGCGTGTGGCAATGCGACGCGCTGTATCGGCTGGC
This sequence comes from uncultured Azospirillaceae bacterium, assembly GCA_964352815.1. GTDB lineage: Bacteria > Pseudomonadota > Alphaproteobacteria > Rickettsiales > UBA3002 > CAYGTO01. Next base: position 127,890 of record CAYGTO010000001.1, read on the forward strand.
TGGTCATGGAAGAAAAAGGTGCTGATCACGCGACCATCGAGACCAATGCGGGGCTGATTTCGTGTGAGCGTATGGGTGATCGTCAGGTGCGCCTTGATATGGGAATGCCGAAAACCGAGTGGCAGCACATCCCGCTCGCGGAATCACGTAACACGACCCATTTGGGGATTGAGGCGGGGAATTTAGCCGATCCGGTCGCGGTGAATATGGGCAATCCGCATGCGGTGTTTTTCGTCACGACACTCGATACTGTGGCGTTCCAGAAAGTCGGGCCAGTCTTAGAAGTGAACCCATTATTTCCCGAGAAAGCGAATATTTCTGCTGTGCAGGTGATAGATAGCGGTCAGGTCAAAGCACGTGTCTGGGAACGCGGGGCTGGGCTAACGCTCGCCTGCGGTACAGCGGCCTGCGCGATTGTGGTAGCCGGCGTGCAGCGCGGATTGATTGACCGGAAATGCACGGTGAGTCTTCCAGGCGGTGACCTCCAGATTGAATGGTGCGGTGAAGAAAGCGATATGCCGGGCCATGTGCTCATGACCGGGCCGGTCGCGCATGTGTTTGAGGGTGAGATTGATACAGGCTTGTTTTCTTAAGCCATCTGAGGTAGATGAGCCGCATGAGTAATGAAATTGTCACCTTTGGCTGCCGGCTGAATGCCTATGAAAGCCAGTTGATGCAGCAGCATGCCGATCAAGCAGGGCTGAAGGATGCGATTATCCTGAATAGCTGTGCGGTGACGGCAGAGGCGGAGCGTCAGTTGCGCCAGACTATCCGTAAGAAACGTCGCGAACATCCGAATGCGAAAATTATTGTCACGGGCTGCGCGGCGCAGGTGCATCCAGAAGACTATGCATCGATGGATGAAGTCGATCTGGTGCTCGGCAATGAAGAGAAATTGCATGCGGGGGAGTGGCAATTCTTAGCATCCGATATGCATGAACCTATTCGCGTGAATGACATCATGTCGGTGGAAGAGACCGCGGCGCATATGCTGACCTCGTTTGAAGGCAAATCACGCGCTTTTGTTCAGGTGCAAAATGGCTGCAACCATCGCTGCACTTTTTGCATTATCCCTTATGGCCGTGGCAATTCGCGCAGCGTGCCGATGGGGGAGGTAGTGACTCAGCTACGCGCACTGGTCGAGCAAGGCTTTCAGGAAGTGGTGCTGACCGGCGTGGATATTTCGGATTATGGTGAAGATCTGCCGGGCGAGCCGACGCTCGGTGAGTTGTGCCAGCGGCTGCTGAAAAATGTGCCCGAGTTGCCGCGGTTACGTTTGTCGTCGATTGATGCGGTGGAAGTGGATGACACGCTCTATCGCTTGCTGGCCGAAGAGCCGCGTCTCATGCCGCATTTGCATATTAGCCTGCAGGCGGGGGATGATATGGTGCTCAAGCGGATGAAACGCCGGCATTTGCGCCAGGATATTGTTGATTTCTGCGCGAAGGTCAAAGACCTCCGGCCAGACATCGTCTTCGGCGCGGATATTATTGCCGGCTTCCCGACCGAAACGGACGATATGTTCGCCAATACGCGGCGTTTGCTCGATGAAATTCCCGAGCTGATCCATATGCATATTTTCCCCTATTCCAAGCGCCCCGGAACGCCGGCCGCACGCATGCCGCAGGTGGCTGGGGATGTACGCAAAGCCCGTGCGAAACAGCTGCGTGAAGCAGGAGAGCGGAATTTACAGCATTATTTGTCGCGTCAAATCAACGCATCTGCGCAGGTGTTGGTCGAAAAAGATGGCGAGGGGCATAGCGAACATTTTGCCAAGGTGCGCATCGAGGGCGCGGCGGTGAGTGACACGCAGATTGTGCCCGCGAGAATCACGGGCGTTGACGGCGAAACATTGCTCGCACAGGCCGCTTAGGCGCTACACCTCTCCTCTATTTTCCGTTATACTGATCCTATGGAAGAGCTCTCTCTCACCGAATTTGGTATGCGCTTATTTTGGGCGGTGATCGGTTTTTTTGATCATGGGGAACTGATCTCCTATCAGAATATTCTGATTCCCCTGGCGATTGCCATGCTGATCGCGTGGCGGATGAAGGCGAACCCGATCCGTTATTTTTTCGATAAAACGGTCTGGCGATCGAAAAGTGTGCAGCTCGATATGCTCTATTATTTGCTGATTGTTCCGATGGGTGCGTTTCTGGTAATCCCGCTTTTTGTCACGGTGCAGCTTTACCTTAATGTGGAGGGAGTGGCATTACTCGAACATTGGTTTGGCCCAGCGGCAGCGCATGGTGAGAATGGGCTTGCCGAGATGGCGCTCTATTCATTGCTCATGTTTTTGTGCCTTGATTTTGGTTTCTTTATTTCGCATTACGCTTCCCATAAATGGAAGCTGATTTGGTGTTTTCATAAAGTCCACCACTCGGCTGAGAAGCTGGTCTTTTTCTCTGCAATGCGTTTCCATCCGTTCGATATTGCGTGGAATGTCGGCGCGTCACTCGCGCTGACGGGGGTGGTCGGCGCACTATGCCAATATAGTTTCTACAGCGGAGAAGAGGTGCTTGAGCTATTCGGCAACCATATCATTGTCGGGCTCTCTTACTTGACAACGCATAATCTGCGCCACTCGCATATCTGGCTGCACTATCCGCGCTGGTTACGTTTCCTCATGTCACCCGCGCAGCATCAATTGCATCACAGCATGCGGCCGCAGCATATCGACCGAAATTTCGGCTATCTCTTGACCTGCTGGGACCAATGGTTCGGCACGCTCTATGAGCCGAAGGAGCAAGAGCCGTTCGAGACCGGTGTCGTCGGGATGGCGTCCGAAGGGCCGCGCACGCATGATTCTGTGTGGAAGTTACTGACCGTACCCTTCCGCGATGCCTACGATGTTTTAGCCGGGCGTAAACGGTGAATTCCTGCTGACAAGCGGCGGCGCGATCGCTAGACCATGGGAATGTCATGGTTATCCAAACTGAAAGATGGGTTGAGCAAAACCTCTTCTTCGATTAGCGAAGGAATCGGTGATGTGGTGCTGCGCCGCACGCTTGATGATGAGGCGCTTGAAGAACTCGAGGAACTGCTAATTCGCGCAGATGTTGGGGCGTCGGCGGCGATGAAAATCGTGAGCGAATTTGGCAAGGGCCGGTTTGATAAAGAAATCTCCGAAGAAGAAATAAAGTCAGGGCTGGCGGAGCATATTGCAGCACTTCTGGCCCCTGCGGCCAAGCCGCTCGTACTGAGCGATGCAGCGCCGCATGTGGTGCTAGTGGTTGGGGTGAATGGCAATGGCAAGACCACGACCATTGGTAAGATGGCGCAGCAATATACGAATGAGAGGAAGAAGGTTATGCTCGCGGCCGCAGATACGTTTCGTGCGGCGGCAGTGGAACAGCTTCAGGTGTGGGCTGAGCGCGTTGCCTGCTCGTTCATTAAAGGGGAGTTGAATACGGATCCGGCGAGTGTCGCCTATCAAGCGCTGGAGCGAGCGAAAGCCGAAGGGGTAGATGTGTTGTTCATTGATACGGCAGGCCGGCTTCAAAACAAAGCAAATCTGATGGAAGAGCTGAAAAAAATTCGCCGCGTTTTGCAAAAAATTGACGAGACTGCGCCGCATACGGTGCTGCAGGTGCTCGATGCGACGACGGGGCAAAATGCGCTGTCGCAAGTGGAGGCATTTCAGGAAGTGGCGGAAGTAAACGGGCTGGTGGTGACCAAGCTTGATGGTACGGCGAAGGCCGGCGTGGTGGTGGCACTGGCAGAGAAATTTAACATTGCGGTGCATGCGATTGGCGTGGGCGAGGGGATTGATGACCTTCAGCCCTTTGAAGCGCAGGCATTTGCGGATAGGCTAATGGGGATTAAATAGTTGTCATTCCCGCAGAAGCGGGAGCCGGAGCGAAGTGGAGACCAGCGAAGCTAATCCAATACACCAGGAGGCATCTCTGGAATTCAATGGATCCCCGTTTTCACGGGGATGACATAAAACGTTAACTGACAGGGAGAAAAACGATGACCATTGAACGATTACATTCTGGACCGAAACTGAGCCGCGTGGTGAAACATGCGGGGATTGTTTATCTTTGTGGCCAGGTGGCCAAGGATTATGCCGGCGATATTCAGGAACAAACGCGCACGACGCTCGAGCGTATCGATGAGCATTTGGCCGAAGCGGGAACAGACAAAAGCCGGATTTTGACGGCGACGGTGTATTTGCACGATATCAAACAAGCTGCTCAAATGAACGAAATCTGGAACGCCTGGCTTTCAGACTGCGCCCCACCGGCGCGCACCTGCGTTCAGGCGGAGCTTGCCAAGCCAGAAATTCTGGTTGAAATCACACTTCAAGCGGCGATGCCGGAATAGTCACCCTCTGGATTGCTTCAGTAAGTTGGTCTGCGCAAAATTCCTGATACAGTGGTTGTTTACTTCGTAATGATCATCCAATGAACCATCGATAATGTCGGTAGGGTCTGGATCAATTTCTGAACGATATAATTCCACTTTGAAGGGGGTGCCATCACGCATTACCTCCAAAGTAAGTTTAGAGCCCTGAGGGCCTCGAAGGTGGGTGTTTTGGTCTACAATTCGGATAAGGTCATCTGTGAGAAGTCCTGCCTCATAAGCCGGCGTTCCGTGCATCACCTTTCCAATTTTCCGGTCATAGTATGGTAAAGGCGCGCGCATGTCTTTACGTGTCGATTCTTCATACACTCCAATGCCACAGTAAAGCTTCTTGCTGGCTGAAATCTCTGTTTCTTCTGTTTCGGACATGTTACCCCCCCATCTTCGTTATGCATTAAGCGATAGAGCAACATCATGTCAGTTATGTGACGGTTCAGTGATGGTTTCGTGACGATTCACAGGCATTTATATTGTATTTTAACTAAATCCTAAGAAATTCGGACTATACTCAGTGTGGGGCTTTGTAAGCCCCTGTGCGCGTTTGCGGCGGATACGTTGCCTTTTGTAGGGAAAACCGCTATGATAGCGCCAAAAGAGGCGATATCTCAGTGTGATAGCGATCATAAGTGAGATATTCTAAATTACATCTCTCGAAGGGAGAAAGCTATGTCCGGTCGACTGCAACCTGATCCACTATTCCAAGGCCTTGCGAGGCCCCCCATGATTGCTGGGGTGAGCTATATGTATTTCGTCTTGAACGCCATGACGATCATGGTTTTCTTCATTAATACCAATGACTTTCGTGCCTTCTTCTTAGGGTTTGTGATTCATGGGTTTGGTTATTTGCTCTGCATGAAAGAGCCGCGCGCGGTAGAGTTATGGGCGTTACGCTGCGGTAAGGGTTTCCAGAGCTGGAATCGTGTCTACCACCACAATACGAACTCTTATGATGTTTTCTAAAGGATGGGTCGCACTGAAAACCTAGAAGTGAGTTAATTTATGCTACAACTGAAACGCCGCGCTGTCTCCCACGCAAAAGAATCCGGACGTGAAGTGTCTGCGGGCGAGTTTATTCCGTATAAATATCATTGGGATAAAGAAACCATCATCACCAAGAAGAATGAGCTGATTCAGATCGTAAAGTTGGATGGTTTCTCGTTTGAGACGGCGGATGATGATGATGTCGATATGAAAAAAATGGTCCGCAACTCGCTTCTGAAGAGTATGTCGGACGGCACTTTTGCCATGTGGTTCCATACGGTGCGTCGTCGTCAGAGTGCGTATCCGCGCGGGAAGCAGCCCGAAGGGTTCGCGCATTACCTCGATGAGAAATGGCGCGAGAAGCATGAGAGCCACGAATCGTATGTCAATGAGCTCTACATTACGGTGATTCGTAAGCACGATACCAAGGGTGCAGCGAAGATTGAGAATTTCTTCAAATCGATTGAGCAGAAAGCAAACAAAGCGTCTCAAGAAGAAGAGATGCGCGAGATGCATAAGGAACTGAAAGAGGCAGTGTATCGCCTGCTCGCGACGTTCAAGGATTATGGTGCCCAAGTGCTCAGCACCGTGAACACGCCAAATGGCCCGATGTCACAGCCACTGGAGTTTCTAGGGCGTTTAGTGAATGGTGGTGAGACCCAGCAGATGCTGACGCCGACGATGGAGATTGGCCGGTATTTACCGTCTAACCGGCTGTATTTTGGGAACCGAGCGATTGAAATTCGTGGTCCAAGTAAGAAACGCTATGCGGCCATTATCAGTATTAAGGAGTACGCGCCGCACACCGCAGCTGGGATCATGGATTCGTTCCTGCAGCTGCCCTTTGAATTTATCATTTCGCAATCGTTTGAGTTTATGAACCGCCAAACGAGTATCGGAAACATGCAGCTGCAACAGCGCCGGATGATGCAGGCGGAAGATGTGGCGATCAGCCAGGTGGCAGAAATTTCGGATGCGCTTGACTTGGCGATGAGTGGGCATATTGCCTTCGGGACGCATCATCTGACAGTGATGTGTATTGAAGATGATTTGGCATCGCTCGAAACCGCGGTATCGATGGCGATTGCCGAGCTTGTGAATGTCGGGATTAACCCGGTACGAGAGAAGATGATTCTCGAACAATGCTATTGGGCACAATTGCCGGGTAACTTTGACTTCATTGGTCGAAAATCGAAGATTCACTCATTGAATGTGGCGGGTTTTGCGTCGATGCATAACTACCCGGTGGGACAAATTAGCGACAATCACTGGGGTGACGCAGTGACAGTACTGGATACCAGTTCGGGCACGCCCTATTTCTTCAATTTCCATTTGCGCGATGTGGGACACACGATGATCATCGGGCCGACCGGTGCGGGTAAGACGGTGCTGATGAACTTCCTCTGCGCGCAGGCGCAAAAGTTCAATTGCCGCATGTTCTTATTTGATAAGGATAGGGGTTCTGAGATTTTCATTCGCGCGCTCGGCGGCAAGCATAGCTTGCTTGATCCAGCGAAACCGTGCGGATTTAATCCGCTTCAGCTTGATGACACGCTTGAGAATCGAAACTTCATTACGGAATGGTTGCGCGCGCTTGTGACAGTGAATGATGAGGTAATGACGGCTGAAGACATTCAACTAATTGATCAGGCGGTGATCGGTAACTTCAAGCTTGATAGGCCAGACCGTATTTTACGCAATATCGCGCCTTTCTTCGGTTTGGAGAAGCCAGGGAGCATGGGGTCGCGCTTGAAGATGTGGCACTCAGGAGGGCAATATGCCAAGCTGTTTGATAATGAAACCGACATGGTTGATTTCAGCACGGACACGATCTTTGGTTTTGAGATGGGAGAAGTGCTGGCGAGTAAAGTGACCCTCGTGCCGGTGTTGCTCTATCTATTCCACCGTGTCAACATGTCGCTGGATGGTACGCCGACCATGATCATTCTCGATGAGGCTTGGTCATTGATCGATAACAAAGTGTTTGCCACAAAAATTAAAGATTGGCTCAAGACGCTTCGTAAGCTGAACGGGATGGTTGTATTCGCAACGCAAAGTGTGGAAGATGCGACCAATTCAGAAATTAGTGACACGCTCGTGCAGCAAACGGCGACGCAGATCTTCCTGCCGAACCCTAAAGCGACTGAGACATACAAGAATGTGTTCATGGTAAGCGACCGCGAATTTAGCCTTCTGAAAAATACGGAAGGGGGGACGCGCTTTTTCCTCGTGAAGTTCGGGAAAGATGTGGTGGTCGCGCGGATCGATTTGAGCGGGATGGACGATGTCATTGCGGTGCTTTCTGGGCGAGCAGAAACGGTGGTGGTGCTTGATGAGATCATTGCTGAAGTCGGAGAAGATCCCGATAAATGGCTACCATTATTTTGGGAGCGTATAGGTGTTAAACGCTAAATTACACAGGTTGAAACGGTATGGCGTCATTGTCTTTTCGATAATGATCATGGCGATGGCTGCTGCGCCGATCAATGCCGCATATGCGCAAGACTCTGCATGTGATGAATATGATGGGCTGACCAACAAAATTGTTAGCTGTATTCAAGACACGATCGAAGAGGCGGGTGAGAGGTTTTTTGATGAGGTGTTTATTTATTTCACCGTTGGGGTGACTGCCGTCCTTACGTTATCGGTCGCAATTTTCGGTATCATGGTCGCTACAGGTTCATTAGAAAGGCCTTCTCGCGATGGGATGGTCTATCTTATGAAACTGGCAGCTGCGGGCCTGATTGTCGGGCAGATGCCGTATTTGCATGGCATGGTGATCTCCATTCTTGAAGGGTTGATTGATGCGGTCACGAGTTTTATTTCGAGCAATTTCTCGGCGCCTTATTGTCAGTCTATTGAGACGGTGTGGGACCGTGTTGACTGTATGGTCGACATTATTGTTGGGTTCGAAAATACTCAGCTTTCAGCAGGAGACGGGACGACGGAAGAAGTGGCGGTGCCAAGTTTGAGTAAGGGGTTGCTCGGGTTTTTATTCATGAGCCTTGGCGGATCGATGCTCGGTTTCGCGATTGCGATTGTCGGGCTTTATGTGGTGTTTGATCTTCTGTTCGGCATTGTCAAAGCGATCTTCATGTATCTGAGTGCATTGATTGCATTGCTCTTTATGGCGATTTTAGGGCCGATCTACTTGCCGCTTCTATTGTTCCGTTTCACCAAACAATATTTCGATGCATACATCAAAATCATTGTTTCACTCGTGTTGCAACCTGTCATTGTTTTCGCATATCTCGTCTTCATGACGGTGGCGATGGATAGTATCATCTATAGCGGTGATAGCTCACTAATGAAGACGCTTGCTGGAGATGATTTTGAGAATGCGGAATATGAAGTGGATGGTCGGTTCAGTATCAGTAAATGGCTTGAGCTGAAAAACACTGAAGTGGTGCAGAACCAGCTGTGTGGTACGCGTAACCAAAACCAAGCCGTTCCGCTCCTTGATGAAGGTGGGCCGAACATCTTTGCAGATGCGACGAATAATGAAGTGGATGAATCGACGGTGGCAACTGGGATGATCGGAGAAACATCAGCGGCTAAAAAACTCACGCCAGCCATGGTTGAGCGTGACCCTAGTACGGGGGCGATTCCATTCACGACAGTGAAACATTCAATCAATTGGGATTGTATGACGAAGCTTGTCAGTGATGGTGGCGATGAGATGGACAAGGTCGTGATTATCAAAATGCTCACGCTTGCAGTAATGAGCATGGTGTTCTCGAGCATGCTGCGTTACTTGCCAACACTTGCGAATGATCTTGCGGGCGGCGTGAACGCCACGCCAGACCTCTATGGTCACGCAAGTGAGAACAATCCGCTTCGTGCGGTGACAGAGCCAGCGGCGAATCGTGCAACAAGCACGATACGGTCGGGTATATCACAAAGTATTTCAACACTCACTGGGCGACGGTAAGGATGGGCATGAAACGAGATAGTCTGATCTATATGTGCTTCATCGCTATGCTGGTGCTGATGGTGACAATGGTTACTCCTAGTATGTCGTTTGCAAATGATGATAGCGCGGTCGATGATTTTTGTAGTGAACAGGATGAAAGCGGCGAGAATGATGCCATCTTACTGGCCAAAATTGTCCCTTGCGTTGAGAGTGTGATTCTGAAGAACACCCTCTACTTCAACCAGCAAATGGGAGATATTATCTTCCCGATTGTCGCACCTTTCTTGACGTTGATGGTCGCCCTTTATGCGATTAGTATTTTGCGCGGTGAGGGAGAGCTCACGAAAAAAGGGTTCATCTTCTTGCTCAAAGTCGCGTTTGTCCTTGCCTTTGTACGTGAGGTGGGCGGGTTCATTCCTGATCTGTTTGCGATCTTATCTCAGCTTCAAGAGATTGTGACGAATGGCCTTCAAAGCTTTACGGAAGGCGAGAATTGCCCTGATATGAGCGAATATGGCTCTGCTGCAGGTGAGGTGTCGCCCGTATGGGTGCATATGGATTGTGTGCTTGGTAAACTCTTTGGGTTTGGGGATGAGGTGATTCTTGGCTCTAGTATCTTTGGTATCATGGGGGCCGCACTCGGTTCAGGAACGTTGGGCGTACAGATTTTCTTCATGGGTATCCTTGGGCTGGCATCGATGATTTTCTTGGTCATTCGCGCGGTCTACACCTACCTCATTGCCTATATGTATATCGCCTTTATGATCATTATCTCTCCCATGTTCATTCCACTGCTCGCAGGATCGGGGCAGATCTTCCAAGTGTTTGATCGTTACATTAAAGGAGTGATTTCGGCCTTCTTCATTCCTGTGTTCCTCTTCGGCTACGTTGTGATTGCGATGAACATCATTGATGCGGTGATCTTTGCAGATGATGCGCCAGATGGACTCAACATGTCGAAAACGTTTGAAGAGCTGATTGACGAAAATGAAGATGAGTATATGGGGCATACGCCTCAGAGCTGCGATAATAATGTCTATAAAGATTCGTCATTTTCCGAAGATGTAGGTGAAGCAGAAACGCCTGAATGGTTGAAGAAGATTGGTGAGAACGTGCTGACGACATTCTTCAGTGGCGGGGTAAATTTATGTCAGCTTCATCATGCTAAAATTACACTGGAGCCAGCGAAACAACGCGACCTGGTGTTTGATTTCATGAAAATCGCGTTCATCATTTATCTGCTCGTGCAGGTGATGGAAGTGATTATCAACATCGCGCAGCAAGCCTTGCTCGGTGGGTACGCGCTTGGTCAGGCAGCGGAGCGGAAGAATATTATTGAGTCGAGTGTTGGTGGCAGCATTCAAGGGGCGCAGCGACAGGCGATGAGTGACGTAGGAGAACGAGGCTTCCCAGGAGCGGTCGCGGGCTCGGTGAGCGGCGCGTTTAGCGGCGGTTTAAGCGGCTTTAGAAGTTCGATCGGTAATTAATGTAAGGAAATAGACGGCCATACTATGGTATACTAAGACAAGGAGCAGATGATGAACAGAATGAACCTACGATCGTTGATACTGAGTTTCTTCGTTTGCATTGCCATGTTTGCGGCAACGGGTGCGCATGCCACGCAGCAATATAATGGTCCGCAGCTTGGTGTGGATGGGGCCGAAGAATTTGGCGGTCCTGGCCCAGGGGGATCAGGTGTCGCAACAGGGGTAGTGGACACATCAACCGCAACATTTACCGATGGCCCTAGCGGTAGTGCACCGACAGGGTCGCCAACAGCAGGCGGCGCAGCTGGAACTCCGGGGGGAGAAGCCGGCGAAGGTGATGATAATGGCCAGTCCTGTACAGCAGAATCCACCGAAAGTGAGAATTGTACTAGCTCGCCCTGTTTCCAAGCAGAGCAAGAGAATTACCTGCTTTCTGAGATCTCACAATTCATTGACGAGAAGGTGACTGCCGCAGCGCGCGAACTCTTTGAAGGAATCATTCAAGATAGCGGTTTTATTGAGGCGGTTGCGGCGGCATTAACACTTTACGTGGCGATCTTCGCCATCATGTTCCTCTTTGGCCTGGTCCCGCTGACATTAGGTCAGGGCATTATCCGCGCCGTTAAGATGGGGGCGTTGCTGGTGGTGATTAGCCCAGCAGGCTGGGAGAATATCAGCGACACGATGATCAAGTTCTTTAACGATGGGACCGATCAGCTGATCAGCCAGGTGATTGCGGTGGCTGCGGACAGTAATATCATGGGCGGCAGTAATATCGAAAGCAGCCATAATTTCAGCGGTGTGTGTGAAGGCTATACGCCAGGGGGTACGAATACGCCGCCATTCTGTATTATTGATGTGACGCTAGGAAAAGTGCTTCAGCCGAGTACGCTGGTACAATTCGCGGGAACAGCGGCAACCGGACCGTTTGGTTTAGGCATGGTGTCGATGATGGGGCTGGGCGCAGGCGCGTTTGTCCTTGCATTGATTGAGGCACTCAAAATTTACGCGATTTCGTTGATTGCAAAAGCGCTGCTCTTTGGTTTGGCGCCGATCTTCTTTGCCGCATTACTGTTTGAGAAGACGAAACAGATCTTCTTCGGGTGGATTAACCAGCTGGTGAACTATAGCCTGCAACCGATTCTGCTCTTTATCTTTTTCGCGTTCTACATCACGCTGCTTGACCAAGCGGTAACGGATATTTTGGATGTTGAGCTGTGCTGGGCAGACTTTAACTCGGATCAGGGAAAGCCTGAGCCGCAAAAATGGTGGCGTTTCTGTACAGGCGAGGGTGATGAGCGAACCTGTAGTACCGACTGGACATGGGAAGGCGCCCTTAATTGTGTAGCCGAAGGCGATAATGCGGATTGTCAAGATTTCCCCATCTCAGTAACGAGCATGTTGATCTTTGCGTTGTTATCGATTCTGGCCTTCAAGTTTAACCAAGTGGTGCCGGTCATTGCGACCGAGCTTTCGGCATCGACGGTGATGCTGAACCGCGTGGGTCGAGAGTCATACTTCTCCGGGAACTCGTTCCAAGGAGGGGGCAGACCGAGTGGATAAGCCTGCGTCGATGATTGATCTTCGTCAGCGTTGAGCTTAGCTTGTAAATATGTCTACGTTAGTAAAGTATTTGTGTGCAGCTATTATGTTATGTGCCGTGGCGGCATGTGACACAAAACACTCTAATTTGAAAAGCCCATGCGCAGGTGCAGATGATAGCCCATGCGGGCCAAAAAAGTCTGCAAATGAGTGGTGGCAGGCCTAGCATTTAGCTGGCGATCTGCTTGATAGGTCTCTCTTTTTCCTGAATGGCCTGTGATAGGTGAATCATCATCGCTATGCCCCATACGGGAGCAAGCAGGTTGACAAAAGGAATCAGCGTAAAGACAAGCAGAATAACCATGCCGCCAAGCACGACGCGCCCACGATAGCGTTTTTGAAGCTGTTTGCATTCTGGATAGGGCAAGTGCCGACGCGTCGCCATCAGGAAAAATTCACTGCCAAGCAAATAGCTGTTCAGAAAATAGTAGAGCAGTATGTTAATGCCAGGGATTAAATAGAGCGGGAGCACTAAAATATTTAGCCCAATTACCTTAAGAGTGAAGCGGATATCTTGTCCAAGCGTAGGCCAGAAAGGTGGGTTGCTTTTGGGGAGGTGCGGGTATTCTTCATGTTCAATCGCATCACCAATCGGGTCGCTGAAGAAGCTGATGATGAGTGGCAGAAGGAGTGGGAAGAAAAACAGGCTAGTGAGCAGTGACATGGCGGGACCAGCGATGGTGAGGATTGGTAGGTCCTCAAGCCATGAGAAAGTGAGAAGGCTGAATAACTCATAAAGCCCCCACGCCATGAGAGCGATTAGAATGAGATTGATCAGCACGCTAATGCCGACAATGAGTAGAATACGCGGAATGAGCAGGCTGCGTAGGGCGCGCGTGGCGCTATAGATTAACGTGTCCATGTCTGCATTGTGGCGTGATTCGAAGATAAAGAAAGGAAAAATTAAAGCCCGAGCTGATTTCGCTTATTCGGACGTGGCGGCTCTTTTTGTGTCACTTGGGTTTCCTGGATGTCTTGGCGGTTATGAAGTCCGCGCTTGGATTGCTCCACCGTCTGCTTCACCATCCGGCTTTGTACTTTCTGGTTCATAATCTGTTTCATCGTGTCTTTCACCCCAACTTCCACTGGTGCAGCGCCTAGTGTGGTCGCCATCGCATTGCGCATTTGTTCGATTTGCTGCGGCGAGAGCAATTGATCCATCGCGCCCTGTTTTGGTGCTTGTTGAGCCTCTTTCCCTTGGTGTGCAGACATTTTTTGATTGAGCTGGTTACGCTGGGTGGCGCGTTGTGCTTGCAGGTTGCGCACGACTGCTAGGCGCGCTTGTTTCCGCGCGGCGAGCTGTTTGCTATAATCATCGTTGAAGTTGGCTGACTGAAGGCGGACATCTTTTTTCTTCTGACTACTATGCGCCCCGATCGCCATATGATCGGCTTTACCTCGAGCACTCTGGCCAAAAGTATCACGTGTGCCCATCGCTTCTATACGCGCTTGTGCCTTCTGAATTCCCATTTCCATTTTGTTGATCAGATCGCTGAAGGTTTTTCCTGTCTCTTGCTTGGCTTCTTCGCTAAACGCATCCATATGCGTCTGCAGCCGCTCCATTTCTGCCTGGTTACTTTTGCTTGCCGCATTGTCATGAGCGCCGCGTACCATCTGATAGGAAAGCGCGTTTGAAGCGACAATGGCGCCGCGCACATGCGCATCATGGACAAAATCGCCATCCATTGCCCGCGCCATCGATATGAAGTGATCAAAAATATCGAGCGCATCATGCAAGCCGCGGATCAGCTGATCAAGCGGCGTGGGCAGGCCGAACAGGCCATGCGCTAGATCGACATCGCCAATCTGCACGCGGAGTTTTTCTAAGATTTCACGAGCAATCTCGACTGAGCGCTCTTTTTCTTTTACATCGAGGGATTCAACCGACTCATATTCTTGGGCCGCATGCGCAATTAATTCTGCGGTGTGGTCGATTTCAGAGGATTGAGCAAAATCACGCGATTGCCAATTATGTGCGTCGTCATTGGCATCGTCTTCCTTATCGAGCGTGATCCATTCATCCATAGGGTTCCAAATTATCCTTTAGGCGCGTCGCCGCCACCTTCCTTGTCTTTCTGCGCAGTTCCAAGCGCATAGACACATAAATCTTCAAACGAAACATTGTTTTCCTGACTGATTTTGAAGAGTTTCTCGAAACTATCCATCACATCTTGCGGAATGGTGCCGCCGCGCTCGCTTGAGAGCCACCAGGCTTGAAACTGAAGCGGATGTTTTTTCGGATTCGGCTCACCAATATACACGTGGAACGGGTGCTTTTGCCCGCCAAAATCACATGGAATAGTAAAACGTTTCATGAGCGACTTCTCCTCTATATTTCAATATACTACGCATATGTTACAGTTTTATGACAATGGGCGCAGTATTTTTATTCAGTATAGCAGATTTTGCGCTCAAAATCCAGCCCAACCCACTGAATTATATAGAAACAGGCTGTTCTTGGGCAGAGTTTGAGAAGGTTGACGCGATTTTACGCGTCGGGGCAAAATTGCCAGCATAGTTTTTGGGCTCAACGATCCGCTGCTTCGGTTCCTTCACCGAATAATCGAGCCCATGTTGCTCCGCATAGCGAATGGCTTCTTCCTGCGTATCAAAGGACATGCGCACCTGGCGCAGCGTGTCTGGTGAGCTGACCCAGCCCATCAGTGGCTCCACCGCCAACGGTTTTTCTGGCGTATAGCGCAGCACCCACTGTTTGGTTTTTGCGCGGCCCGACTGCATCGCAGTTTTGGTCGGCTGATAAATTTCTGCTTTGGTCATAATGCGGTTATACCCAAATTCAAGCGTGCTGTCACTAGCTCGCTTTCTTTTTTGCCGTCGTTTTTTTCTTAGCCGGTGCTTTCTTTTTCTTCGTCGTGCCAGCGGCTTGCTTTTTCGCGATGAAATCGAGCGCGTCTTCCATCGTCAGCTCTTCAATGGCGGCGTCTTTCGGAATAGTCGCGTTGATCTTTTTGTATTTAATATAAGGCCCGTAGCGCCCGGAATAGACTGCGATTTCTTCCTTATCTTCCGGATGCTCCCCGATAACACGAATCGGCTCATTACCTTTCTTTTTCGCATTTTCAGCAATCAGCGTCACGGCGCGGTTCATGCCCACCGTCATCACATCATCGTCCGGCGTGAGCGAGGTATAGACTTTTTTGTGCAAGAGATACGGTCCGTAGCGCCCGATACCCGCCATGATCGGCTCGCCGGTTTCCGGATGGCTCCCCACTTCGCGCGGCAGGTTCAGCAGGCCCGAGGCCAGCTCTAGGGTGACATCTTCCGGCTTTTGACCTTTTGGCAGCCCAGCACGTTTGGCTTCCTTGCCATCGCCCATTTGCAAATACACACCATACGGGCCTTTCTTCATCACCACATCGAGGCCTGAATCGGGGTGTGCGCCGAGAATACGCGGAAAGTCGAAGGCCTGGCCATCGGCGGTGGTAGCTTCGTCCGGCTCATCGCCCACAAGCTGTTTGGTGTGGCTACAATCCGGATAATTCGAACAGCCGAGAAATGCACCATAGCGGCCGGTTTTGAGCGACAAACGACCGGTGCCGCAGGTCGGGCACACACGCGCTTTGGCAACCGCTTCAGGGTCGGTGCCGAAAGTGAACGGCTCGAGCATTTCATCGAGCGTCTCCAGCACATCCGTGATGGTGAGGTTTTTGCTTTCGTCGATTTTAGCGATGAAGGCGCTCCAAAAATCGCGTAATACATCCTTCCAGAGCTGCTTACCATCGGCGACTTCATCGAGCGATTCTTCCATCTGCGCGGTGAAATCATATTCGACATAGCGCGGGAAGAAGCTGACGAGAAACGCGCTCACTAAGCGGCCGAGCGAGGTGGCCATGAAGCGTTTTTTCTCAAGCGTTGCATATTTCCGGTCGATGAGCACGGCGATGATGCTGGCATAGGTCGAGGGCCGGCCGATACCGAGCTCTTCAAGGCGTTTGACCAGGCTGGCTTCGGTGAAGCGCGGCGGTGGCTGGGTGAAATGTTGCTCGGGCGAGATTTTGGTCGCATCAGCATTTTCGCCGACGGTCAATTCCGGTAAGCGCTGGCTGTTCTCATCTTCCTCATCTTCATCTTTCCCAACTTGATAAAGAGCGAGGAAGCCATCGAATTTCAGGACAGAACCGGTCGCGCGCAGGGTGGCTTTGACGCCTTGCGCTTCTAGTTCAACGGCAACCTGGTCATAGACGGCGGGCATCATCTGACAGGCGACGGTGCGCTTCCAGATCAGCGTGTAAAGTTTGAGCATGTCGCCTTCGATGCGCTTAGCAAGGCTTTCCGGCGTGCGGTGCACCGAGGTGGGGCGAATCGCTTCGTGGGCTTCCTGCGCATTTTTCGCTTTTGATTTATACATGCGCGGGCTGTCCGGCAGGTAGTTCTCGCCATGTTTCTTGCCAATAAAGTCGCGCGCTTCCATCACCGCTTCGGTCGACAAATCGACGCCATCGGTACGCATATAGGTGATAAGGCCGGTGGTTTCGCCGCCAATATCGATCCCCTCATAGAGTTTCTGCGCGAGTTGCATGGTTTTTTTCGTGCCGAAACCCAGCTTGCGCGAGGCATCCATTTGTAGGGTCGAGGTGGTGAAGGGCGGGTAAGGATTGCGGCGCACCTGCTTGGGCGTGACGGTGCTGATCTGATAGTGCTTTGATTCGAGTACGGCGGTGATTGCGGTGGCTTGCTTCTCGTTGTTGATCGCGAATTTATCGAGCTTTTCGCCATCATAATGCGTCAAGCGGGCAGAGAATTGATCGCCTTTTTCGGTTTTCAAATCGGCAGTGATGTCCCAATATTCTCGCGGAACGAACTGTTCAATCTCTTGATCACGCTCACAAATCAGCCGTAGCGCGACCGATTGCACGCGGCCCGCTGAACGGCTACCGGGCAGCTTGCGCCACAGAATCGGCGAAAGGTTGAAGCCGACGAGATAGTCAAGCGCGCGGCGCGCTTGCTGCGCATTGACGAGATCCATATCGATATCGCGCGGATGTTCGATCGCGTTTTGCACCGCTTTTTTCGTGATTTCATGAAACACGATGCGCTGGACCGTCATGTCCTTTTTGAGCGCTTTATTTTCTTTGAGCGCTTCGAGCAAATGCCACGAAATCGCTTCTCCTTCCCTGTCGGGGTCAGTCGCGAGATAAAGCGTGTCCGCACCTTTCATGGCTGCTTTGATGGCATTAATGTGCTTTTTTGAATCGCCATCCACCTCATAGGTCATATCGAAATCTTCATCGGGGCGCACCGAGCCATCTTTCGATGGCAAATCACGCACATGGCCGAAAGAGGCGAGAACGGTGTAGTCATTCCCTAAATATTTATTGATGGTTTTCGCTTTGGCGGGCGACTCGACGACGACAACGTGATTCATGCGGCGCTATGCTCCATTATTTTGCTGATGCGGCCGCCAGCATGGCGCTCAATGGCTCCGGAGAGTTCGAGCTGCAGCAAGGCCACCTGCATCTGATGCGGCATGATATGGCATTGTGCGGCGAGTTCGTCAAGGTGGATCGGTGAGGGAGAGAGTTTCTCAAGGATCAGCGATTGCGCCGATTCCGTGTCGAGCGCTGGCGTGGCGGCGGTTTCCTCATATTCATAATGCCTATACTCGGGCGCGAGCGGCTCACTCATGGCAAAGGGGCGCGGGGTGGCGAGCGCTTCGATGACATCGTCAGCAGAGGTGATGACGCCAGCGCCTTGCTTGATCAGATCATTCGTGCCTTCGCAGCGCGGGTCGAGCGGTGAACCGGGGACGGCCAGCACATCGCGGCCATATTCCAGCGCCATGCGTGCGGTGATCAGCGTTCCCGAGCGGCGGGCCGCTTCAATCACGACGACAGCTTTACACATGCCGGCAATAATGCGGTTGCGGGCCGGGAAGTGCCGCGCTTGCGGCGAGGTGTTGAACGGCACTTCGGTGATGACTGCGCCTTGGGCGAAGAGCTGCTGATATAAGGAAGCGTGCTCGGGCGGATAGACAGTGTTAATGCCGCCAGCAATGACGCCGACCGTGCCGCTCTCGAGCGCACCGGAATGGGCATAGCCATCAACGCCGCGGGCCAGTCCAGAGACAATGGTGTAGCCTTGTTCGCCAAGATCATGCGCAATTTTGCGTGCGAACTGACAGCCATTACCCGACGCATTGCGCGCGCCGACAATACCGATACAAGGCTTTTGCCAGACGTCGGACGAGCCGTTGAGCATCAGGAGCGGCGGGGCATCATCCACTGCGAGAAGTGCCTCGGGATAAGCATCCGCGCCGTAGGGGATGACGGTGATGTCATGGTCATGAAGCGCGAGGAGCTCCTCTTCGGCCTTGGCGCGGGCACAGAGTTTGGGTGCGCGGCTGCCGCCCTTTTTCGCAAGATCAGGCAGAGCGCGTAGGGCTTTCTCGACGCTGCCATAATATTCGAGCAGGTTGAAAAAGGTGATCGGTCCCACATTTTCTGAACGGATGAGCTGAAGAATGCTCGCTAGATCGGTATCAGCAAGGGAAGGGTAACGCATGGGACGCGCGGATATGGAGCCGCTATTCATGGCTGCCAGTTATGCATGGGATGAAAAGGAGCGCAATGAAATTATGATCAACGCTTTTTGACCTTGGGTTTTTTAGGCTCTTTGGTCGGCGCCTTGCTCACCTCGACGCGAAAACCCAGCTCAAATACGGGTTCGGTGCCTTCCATCATGCGCATGATATTGTCGCGGTGGCGGCCCGTAGCGATGATTGCGATCGCAAAAGACACAATAATGAGCGTAATGGCGAAGTAATCATTCAGCGGGTCTTCGATAAGGAAGATAAAGAGCGGTGCCCAGATCGAGGCAAGGCCGGCTGCGGCGGAAATGCGCGTGAGGAAGAAAATGGCGAGCCAGGCCAGCGGGCCAATCACGGCGAGCCAGAAGAAATAGTCGAAAATATACATCATCCCAAAGCTCCAGCCGATATAGAACCCCATAATGGTCGCAATGCCTTTACCCCCAAAGAAAAGCAGCCAGGGAGAATAGATATGGCCTAGAACAAGAAAAAGCCCGATGATCGGGGTGCTAACGGCGAAGGTGTAGATACCGAACGGGTTCACTTCAGGCGCGTCATAGACATATACGATGAACAGAAACACAGGAAGCCCGCCCTTTGCCATGTCGAGAAGGAGGGTGAGTAGGGCGAGTTTTTTCCCGCCAACGCGCAACATGTTGGTCGCACCAATATTCCCCGAGCCTTTGTCGCGCAAATCACCCAGCTGAAAGAGTTTTGAGAGAATCACACCTGAAGGGATGCTGCCGATGAGGTACGCAGCGATACAGCCAATAAAGGTGAGGGTAAGTAGATCCATTACACTTCCACTATGTCATCCTGGTGCTCGACACCAGGATCTGTTGGCATTTGTCCCGTGATTTCGGGGTATAAGTCGTTCCATTCGGGATTGAGGCCTTCAATCAACTCAATTTTCCACTGGCGAGACCAGAATTTGATATTTTTCTCACGTTGGATAGCTGCGGTGATCGTGTCGTGCGTTTCAAAATAGACGAGTCTCATGAGATGATATTTTTTGGTGAAACCTTCCGCGAGTTTGTGTTTATGTTCGTAGGTGCGTCGTATTAAATCGCTCGTCACACCCACATACAAAACCCCCTTGGCCTTGTTGGTGATAATGTAAATATATCCTTGTTTCATCTCATCTCTTTTCCAATCATTGATGCGACTGATATCAGAATCTAGTTCTATCTTTTGAGATACTGGCGTCAAGCGCCAGTATGACGGAAGTGGTGCATGGGTGATGACACGCGCTTAAGCGTCTGTGTGACCGGTTCCTAGGTAATCAAGAAAGCCCTGCAAAATATACGCAGCGGCGAGCTTATCGACCAGTTCAGCGCGGCGTGCACGTGACATGTCGGCTTCATCGGTCATCATCCGCTGAACCACGGCGGTGGAGAGCCGCTCATCCCATAGAAACACCGGAAGATCGAGATGTGGCTCAAGGTTTTTCACAAATTGCCGCGTCGATTGACAGCGCGGGCCTTCGCTTCCGTCCATATTAAGCGGTAAGCCAATGATGAGTCCGCCAATTTCATGCTCTGCGCAGATGGCTTTGAGTTGCTCGACATCTTTGCTGAATTTGACGCGCTTAATGGTCTCGAGCGGTGTGGCGATGGTGCGCATCACATCCGACAGGGCAAGCCCAATGGTCTTGCTACCCAGGTCAATGCCAATCAGGCGTGCGTGGGTAGGGAGTTCCGAGCTAAAGTTTTCTTTCGTTTCGTATAGCGTCATGATTAATTTGTCATTCCCGCGAAAGCGGGAACCTAATACCCGCCTCCACACTTTCTTGCATTCATTGGGTCCCCGCGTTGGCTTCGCCGGTCTCCACTTCGCTCCGGCTCGCGGCGATGACATAAGAAATACACTTCATCCTTGTCATTCGTCTTTGCCTTTTGTATAGCAATGGCAAATGAAAGGCTACATTCATGTCGATCGACACCCAAACCGTTGAGAAAGTTGCGAAACTCGCGCGTATTCGTCTGAAAGAGGGCGAAGCGGAGGGCTATGCAACCGAGCTATCCGCGATTCTGGATTGGGTCGAGACGCTGGGTGAGGTGAATACCGATGACGTGCCGATGCTGACCAGTGTCTCCGATGTCGAGCTGCCCTGGCGCGCCGATGCGATTGATGATGGCGGCTATGCGAAAGAAGTGCTGAGCAACGCGCCGAAGTCGGAATATGACTGTTTTGCGGTGCCGAAAGTGATTGAGTAATATGCTGTCATTGCCACGGTAAGCGAGCAGTAGGCGAGCGCATCCAGGCAATCCATTCCATTGATGTCAGGAGACATCAATGGAAATAAAAATGTCTTCTGACATTTTTATTCTGGATCCCCGGGATCTTTTGTCTTGCTGACAAAAGCCCCGAGGATGACAAAAACTAGGAAAAGAATGTGACTAACGACCTAACAACCCTAACCATCGCCGAAGCGCGCGAACAACTGATCAACAAAACGGTCAGCGCCAAAGAGCTCGCGCAAGCGCATCTCGATGCAATTGAGGCGAAAAATGGCGCGCTGAATGCCTATATTCACCCGTGCCCAGAGATCACGCTCGCCCAGGCCGAAGCTGCCGATGCGCGCATCGCGAAGGGCGAGGCCGATGTACTGGAGGGGATACCCGTCGGCGTTAAAGATTTATTCTGCACCAAAGGCGTGAAATCGACGGCTGGTTCACATATTCTCGATGGGTTTACCCCGGAATATGAATCAACCGTGACGCAGAAACTCTTTAAGGCCGGCGCAGTGATGCTGGGCAAGACGAATATGGACGAATTCGCGATGGGCTCGGCGAATATCACCTCCTATTATGGCCCGTGCGTGAATCCGTTGAAGTCGAAGAATGATCCTGAGAAGCAACTCGCGCCGGGTGGCTCATCCGGTGGTTCCGCGGCGGCTGTGGCCGCGAATCTCGGCATGATGGCGCTCGGAACAGATACCGGTGGCTCGATCCGCCAGCCCGCCAGTTTTTGCGGCATTGTCGGGATAAAGCCCACCTATGGTCGTTGCTCACGCTGGGGAACGATTGCCTTTGCCAGCTCGCTCGATCAGGCCGGGCCAATGACGCGCACGGTACGCGATGCAGCGATTTCCTTGCAAGCCATCACCGGGCATGATCCGAAAGATTCCACCTCCGCAACGCATGATGTGCCGGATTTTGAGGCTGCGCTCACCGGAAACATTAAGGGCCTGAAAGTGGGTATTCCGAAGGAATATCGCATGGAGGGGATGGACCCGGACATTGATGCAATGTGGGAAAACGGAATCGCGCTGCTCAAAGAAGCCGGCGCGGAACCCGTCGAGATTTCTCTGCCACATACCCATTACGCCCTGCCGACTTACTATATTATTGCGCCGGCCGAAGCCAGCTCGAACCTCGCGCGTTATGACGGCGTGCGTTATGGGCTGCGCGTGCATGATGAGGGCGATTCGCTGAATGATATGTATGAAAAAACCCGCGCCGCCGGCTTTGGCCATGAGGTCAAGCGCCGGATCATGATCGGCACTTACGCACTCTCAGCTGGCTATTACGATGCTTATTATAAAAAGGCGCAAAAAGTACGTTGGCTGATTGCGCATGATTTTAAGCAAGCCTTTGAGAAGTGTGACGTGATTTTGACGCCCACCGCGCCGAGCGCCGCCTTCGGTCTGAACGAAAAGCAGGATGATCCGCTGACCATGTATTTAAACGACGTGTTCACCGTGCCCGCCTCGCTTGCCGGCTTGCCGGGGATTTCGATACCGGCTGCTGCGAACAAGGACGGGTTGCCGCTTGGGTTGCAGCTCATTGGCCGTTCGTTTGATGAAGAAACCGTCTTGCGTACGGCGGATGTGATGGAGCAGGCACTCGCATTCTCATTGGGAGGGAAGTAATGGAAAAAAATAACACGATTGGCTTGATTATTTTCGGATTGGCGCTCGCGATCGGCATTGCGACGGCAGGATTCTTTATTGGGAACACGATGGTAAACGCAAAAATTGCAGCAAAAACCTCGACAGTGAAAGGGCTTGCCACGCGCGAAGTGACTTCTAATGTTGCGAACTGGAACGTTGCGTTTTCTTCGGCTGCGAGTTCACAGGAAGTGGCATATGAACGCGCGGAATCCGATCAGAAAAAAGTGCTAAGCTTTTTGAAATCATCGGATTTTAGTGGTGATGAATATAGCCGCCCATACGTTACGACCAGCACCAATACGAGCTACAATAAAGAAGGCGTGCCGGTGAAGACGACCTATAATGTCTACACCACGATTGGGGTGAACACGTCGAACATCCAGAAAGTGGTGGATGCGCGTTATGCGATTGGTGAGCTTGTGAAAGAGGGGATCAATTTCACCAGTTTGAACCCGGAATATCTCTATACTGAGTTGAATGCAATTAAGCCTGAAATGTTGCAAGAAGCGACGAAAAATGCCCGGCTCGCGGCGCAACAATTTGCTGAAGATGCGGGCGTGGAAGTCGGCGGCATCAGCCGCGCATCGCAAGGTAGCTTTGTGATTCGCGATGCGGGCAGTGAATATGGAAACCGAAATAAAATTAACAAAGAAGTGCGCGTGGTCACGACCATCACCTTCTTCTTAAAAGATTGATATGAGCTATATTATTAAAGGCAATACGGGCGATTGGGAGCTGGTCTGCGGCTTGGAAGTTCATGCGCAGGTGAGCAGCAATGCGAAACTCTTCTCAGGCGCGCCGAATGAATATGGCGCCGAGCCAAATGCGAATGTGTCTTTTGTGGATGCGGCGATGCCGGGTATGCTGCCGGTAATCAATGAGCGCTGCATTGAGCAAGCGGTGCGTACGGGGCTGGGTTTGAATGCCCATATCCATAAGGTCTCTTACTTTGACCGGAAAAATTATTTCTATGCTGATTTGCCTCAGGGCTATCAGATTTCGCAGTTCCTCGACCCAATCGTCGGCGAAGGAAAATTGTTGCTTGATATGCCGGATGGAGAGGTGAGAGAGATTGGGATTACGCGGCTTCACTTAGAGCAAGATGCAGGAAAATCGCTGCATGAGCATAGTCCGAACTATACCTATATTGATTTGAATCGCTCCGGCGTTGCGCTGATGGAGATTGTGTCTGAGCCTGATATTCGCACGCCCGAAGAAGCCGGGCTTTATGTGAAAAAACTACGCAGCATTTTGCGTTATCTCGGCACCTGCGGCGGCGATATGGAGAAGGGCGAGATGCGCTGCGATGTCAATGTTTCCGTGCGCCGTGTGGGCGATGAAGCGTTAGGGACGCGCTGTGAAATCAAGAATGTGAATTCGGTGAAATTCCTGCAACAAGCGATGGTGTTTGAATCGGAGCGCCAGGTTGAAATTCTCGAAAATGGCGGGGTGATTGACCAGGAAACGCGGCTGTTTGATTCCTCCACCGGTGAAACGCGCACCATGCGCAGCAAGGAAGATGCGCATGATTACCGCTATTTCCCTGACCCAGATTTACTGCCGCTCAAGCTCGAAGACGAATTTATTGAGCGCATTAAAAACTCGCTACCGGAATTGCCCGATGAAAAAAAAGCGCGTTACATGGGTAAGCTAGGGCTGACGGCGTATGATGCGAGTGTGATTTCGTCGGATAAAGCGGTCGCTGAATATTATGAAAAAGCCTGCGAAAAGCGCGATGCAAAATTGGTCGCAAACTGGCTAACCGGTGAGCTGTTTGGCCGGCTCAA
Source organism: uncultured Azospirillaceae bacterium (assembly GCA_964352815.1). GTDB lineage: Bacteria > Pseudomonadota > Alphaproteobacteria > Rickettsiales > UBA3002 > CAYGTO01. Next base: position 152,467 of record CAYGTO010000001.1, read on the forward strand.
TAAAATGGAAAAATCGATCGAAGAATGCCCGATCACCTCAGAGCAACTTGGCGGCCTCGTCGCGCTGATCGAAGATGAAACCATCTCGGGTAAAATTGCCAAAGACGTGCTCGATAAAATGATTGAGTCGGGCAAAGATGCTGCGGTGATTGTCGATGAAGAAGGGCTGAAACAGGTCACCGACACTGGCGCGATCGAAAAAGTGATCGATGAAGTGATGGCGGCGAACGGCGATAAGGTCGAGCAATATCGCGGCGGGAAAGACAAACTCTTCGGCTTTTTCGTTGGCCAGGTGATGAAAGCCACCGGCGGCAAAGCCAACCCGAAAGCGGTAAATGATATTCTCAAGAAAAAATTAGACGGCTAATTGCGGCCGTTCCATCTGCACAGCAGCGATGATTGGTGTTGGCGCTAGTGATCCGATAATCTGGTCATCTGCATCATGTGGCATGATCGGATCTTCATGCGGGTTACGCGTTGGTGAAGTATGTTGCCGTTCGGCTGTGAGTGCTTCCTGATAGAGCACTGTGCGTACGGCCTCATCAATATTCTCAGCAATTTTGTGTTGCCCAGATTGATTGGGGTGAATGTGTGCCCGGTCTTGGAAATAGTCGACCCATGCAATGGCTTTTTCCAAAACGCTATCGACGGTGTACTCCACATAGCCGCGTGGGTCATTGGCTAGGCCGGTTACATGTGCGCTGTCAACAAAATCAGTGGCGACATCCAGCCCTTCAAAGAGGGCCGGGGCGAACACAACCTTTGGGTTGGCGTGCTCAATTCGTTCAAACATTGCCGTCATCGCTTCCACATATTCAGGAGGGATCTCACGCATCTCAATGGTTTTCTGTAGTGTGTCGAGATTAAGCCCGATGCCTACTACTTTCATGCCGCGCTCTTGCGCTGCATCGATGTAGGATTGAAGCTTTTTCTCCAACGATGAGATTTCATCAAGGTTAGCACCTTCTAATGCTTTATTGCCGGCAAGGCCCCCGAGTGAAATAATAGCGATATCGACCCCGTGCTTCTGACCATCATCAAGCATGGCCATCCAATCCGACTGTTCTTTCCAGAATTGCGGGTTGCCAGGGATGATGGCTTCAATAACGGCATCGACCCGGTCTGAAGCTGTGGCGCCGGGCATCGCATAGGAAGTCACTTTGCATACATCATCAAGCGCGGCTTCAATATCATCTGAGCTAAGCCAGCTGACACTTGCGCCGTATATGCCCACATGACATTTATCTTCAGTGACCGCGGGTTCTGCGCGCTCAATTTCAGAGCGGCCAAAGCCAAGCAGCCTTGCAATATATGATAAGGAAAAATCTCCGAAACCGGAAAACATAAGCTAAACTCACCGTATTGTTGTTGTTATTACCTGTGCATGGAGTGCTTACTTACGCATATCCTAACATAGAAATGTGACAGTTTTATGACAATCCTTTTAGAAGCGCCTTACTTTCTTTATGAATGTCCTCTTTGGAAGAGGTCGATTTCAACACGGCTTCTAGATCATCACGGGCGAGCGCACGTTCATTGATGCTGAGAAAGAGCTTTGCGCGGGCGAGTAGCAGGTGCGGTTGGTTCACCCCATAGGAAAGTGCATGATCATAATCTTGAGTGGCTTCAAGTGTTTGGTTGCGTGACGCATGGATCGCTGCGCGCTGCACAAGGAAGCTTTGCGCAAGTATGGCATGAGCCTCATTATTGCGCGCGCTACCGTCGATTTGAAGAACGGCACGATTCAGGGTGGCAATGGCGCGATGTGCAAGCCCGGCCTGTTGCCAGCTGCTAGCAGTCTGGTTGATGATGCTTGACCACAGATTAAGATCGGAGCTGTAGAGCGAGCCGCTGAGTCGCTCAAGCACTTGCGCAGCGGCGCTGTAGCGCTGCAAGGCATAGAGGGCGAGGGCGCGGCAATGGGTCGCGGATGCGTCGCCGCGTTCCTTTTCCCAGTTTTGTGCAAAGGTGAGGGCGGATTTAGGGTCAACACGCACTCTCTCGGTGCAGCTTTGGTAACGCTCAGTTGCGGTGAGAGCCTTGGCATCATCATCCATTAAGCAAGTCAGGCTCAGAAGAGTCGCTACGATAATAGGCAAAGGCTTGTGAAAACGGATGAGCATGCGTAAGGTGTAACGAATTTTTGTGATCACGACAATGGTGAAGATGAGATGACCCATCTCTTTTGTTTTGGCTTGGGCTATAGCGCGATGCGGCTAGCCGAAAAAGTGCGCGATGCAGGCGGCCAGGTTTCGGGCTCGGTGCGCAGAGCAGAAAAGGCGAATGCATTACAGGCTCAAGGCATCAGCGCGCTGCTCTATGATGCTGGGCAAGCGCCTAATGATGCTATGCGAAAGGCACTGACCGATGCGACGCATATTCTGATATCTGTGCCGCCTACGGAAACAGGGTGCCCCATTGCCGCATTATTTGAAGAATATGCGATGGAGCTACCGAACCTTACATGGCTGGGATATTTCTCTTCTACTGGCGTATATGGTGATGCTGGGGGAGAGTGGGTGGATGAAACGACGCCCGCGGCGCCTATTTCAGAGCGCGGTAAACGGCGTGCAACGGCAGAACAGCAATGGCTTGGTCTATCAGAGAAAAACAGTGTTCCGTCCCATGTTTTTCGCCTGTCAGGGATTTATGGCCCTGAACCTGGGCGTAATATTTTCTCGCGTATTGAACAAGGCAAGGTACAGCATATCTACGCACCGGGGCATTATATCTCGCGAATTCACGTTGATGATATTGCGCAAGCCGTTCTTGCCTCCATGACGCAGCCAACACCAGGCGAGATCTATAATCTGGCAGATGATGCGCCAAGCCCAACGCATGAGGTGACGGAAGACGCCTATCAATTGTTGGGCCAAACGTTGCCGCCAAGGGTGTCAGTTCAAGACGCCGAGCTCTCTGATTTTGCCGCATCTATGTATGCGGTGAATAAGCGTGTGTGCAGTGCAAAAGTTAAGAGAACCTTAAATATTGTATGGTATTATCCTTCTATACGTGACGGGCTGCGCGCCATTCATCAAGCTTTGCCCAAACAGCCAGCATAGGTTGTATTTAGCGCAAATTGTAAAGTGCTTGAGATGGCACAAGGATTGCTACTTAACTCATTCAAATAGGTTAAAATGCTGCCTGATTGCATGCCCTGAGCTGTGTCGGCAACCAAGGAGGAGTTATGACGCCTTTTAAAATGATGGCAATTGTGCCAATAATTGTGCTGCTATCCGCCTGTCAGGGAGCGGTTGATACGACTAGCAGTGTCGCTAAAGACGCGGCGCATAGCTTCAGCATTGCGACCAATGCGATTATTGACGCGTTTTCATATAATGAACCGCCTGAGAAAAAATTGCCGCCTAAGCGCTATTGCTACCGGGCTGATACTGACGTGGTGTGCTATAAAGAGCCGCGTTTCGAGAGCACGATGGGCAATTTGACGGGGGCGCAAGGCTATGATCGTGAAGGAGCCACCGCGCCAGGCGATCCAATCTTATACCCATCTACGGTGACGTACCGCGAACCTTTCATGGAGGACGATGTGGAGGATAGTATCGTGGTGACAGATAATGGTGTGCCAAGTGATGTGATTGAGCCGATGGGTGGCCCGCTTGAAGCGAATGCGGCTGATGATATTACTAATCCGGAAGAAGCACCTGTATCCTTGATGGGGTTTTAGGCAGTCAGCAAGGTGGATTCTGTGGCAGGGTTTTGCTGCTGCGAATGTTCTGCATGGCCCCAGACAATGCTGTCGAAGCTATCACAGTGATCACATACCATCTGCCATTGCTCGTGAGACGTGCCACACTGGCTGCACAGCCATTGCTTATCACTCATTGCTCCTGCGGCCTTGGTTAGCCATTTTTCAGCGGCTTTATTATCGCCATGCTCCCCTTTCTCCACTGCTGCTAGCATCTGATAGATGCGCGCGGTTTTCTCTTTAGTCAGAGCAATTTTGAGGGCATTTCGTGCCTTCTCCCACTGCGCATTTTCAATGGCTACCATTGCTGTGGCAATATCACTTTCCCCATGCTCACTCGAGTAGGAGGTGAGTTTCTCGATCGCTTTCTCCTTTTTCTTAGGCGAAGCGTCTTGGAGCATATCCAGGTATAGTTCTGTCAGGGTAGGGTGCGGCTTATAGCGCCATTGCGCATGGATGAGTTTCACAAATTTGCGGCGCTCATTTTGATCGGAAAGCAGCCTGGCATAGGCGATGGCAGCCGGGAGGAAATGTTTTTCCGACTTAAGCGCCTGCTGGAGATACTCTTCGGCGGCCATGAAATGCGTGCTTTTGATCGCTTCAGCTGAACGGTAGGTGTGCATCATCGCTTCGAGGTGGCGTCCCTCATCTTTACTAATGGCTCGCGCGCGTACCGCAATGCGCACCCCTTCGGTGGCTTCGATCCATGCATGATTACGCAGCGCAATTTCGAGGAAGCTTTGCGCGACCCAGCTATTATTGGGTTTTTGCGAAAAAGCTTCGCGCGCATGATGCAGCGCTTCCGCATATTTTTTCTCACGGACCAGTGAACGCGCTAAGCCGCACTGACCAAGAAAGGCGGCGCTCTCATGATGCGATAGCGCTTCGAGATACTGCTTGGTTTGTGAATTATCCTGATTTTTGTGTGAGAGCTGTGCATGCATGAGCAAGGTAGCAGGGTTCTCGGGGAGATATTTATCTGCTTTCGCAAGCGCGCTTTTCGCAGCTTTAACATCATGAGTGGCGAGTGCAATCATCGCATGGTTCATTGCCTCAATGCCGCGCTGCTGGCGGACATATTTATAATGACGCTTGGTGCGGAACGGCGCCATCGCGACCGTTGATATCAGTGAGGATAGCGCCCAAAGCGCAAGGATCACACAGATAAGCATAAAGGCGAGTAACGCAGCCGGGGCTTCGATGCGATAGCCGAACCATTCGAAACGGACAATGCCAGGATTCTCCACCATCCAGGATGCACCGTATATGGCAGGGATGAGTAAGAGGATGAGTGCAATGATACGAGACATGAGACTGCCCCTTATTCTTGCGGAGGAGATGGTGTAGCCGAACGCTGCAGCATTGCTGAGGCAAGTTCTTGATAGAGCTTCTCGGCAGCGAGATAGGCCTTGGCTTGCTCAAGCCACGCGTCAAACAAAGGCGCAGTCGGTTCAGAAAGCGCGCTTATCTCGGCAATGGCGTCAGAGAGGGTGCCATCCATCAACGCATTTTCTGCGCGTTGAATGAGCGCACTATCTGAGCTGCCTTCTGCATCAATTTTGCGGATTTTGACGAGCTTTGCGAGTGTATTGGCTTGCTCTTGCCACCAGCCTTCGCCTTCCACTTTAATCGCAAGTGCTTCATCGGATGCGTCAACGAACCCACGTAAAAGCGCTTCCTTGCGGAATAGGATGACCGATTCTTTCTTCAAAAGGGCGATGGTTTTGAGTAATTCAGAATCTGCTTGCAACACGGCACTTAAGTCTGTAAGTGCGCGATTGAACGCCGCGGCAGATTGTTTCCGTGCGCGTTCGACCTTGTCCCACGCGATCAAACTGCGTAGCGCGTCGACATTGTTACTCATGGCGGGGGCGCGTTCGGATGCTATCCGTGTGCTGTTTTGCGCATTCTCTTTCAGTGTTGCAATCGCCGCGTCTTGTTCCGTAAGCTGAGTGCGCAGCGCGATAAGCTCTTTTTGTAATGCCGTAATCGCTTCATCAGACGCCTGCGCAGCCGGAGCATTGTTGGTAGTAATTGATGGCTCGTCGCTGATTGGCTGTGCCGCGATGGCTTCTTTTAGTGTTCTGATTTCTTCAAAGAGTGTTTCTGTTTGCAGTTCTTGATCTTCGAGTTGGCTGATCAGGAGTTCTACTTCTGTTACAATATCTTCGACTGTCGATGAGTCAAGAGTCGATTCATTCTGAGTAGGCGTTGGTTGTGGCAGCATCATCTGCTGGTAATACAGATAACCAGAAAGGCCGCATGAAGCGAGGGCAAGGAGCAGTGCGAGCGTACCGACAAATGATGTCCGCCTGGCAGGCTTTTCAGGTGTCACATCGATGATGGTTGCATCATCAATGTCATCATTGTGTGAGTCGTCTCCCATAGATCGCTTATAGGGAATGGGAGCAGGGCTGTCAGCATAATTCTGAGGATTATGAAGGGGCGTGGATGGCTTTTTTCAGGCTGTTAATCAAGCCCTTATTATTGGGGATGCTTGCTAGAAGGCGGCGCTCAAAGCCGGATTGCATGGCTTCTTTCGCAATATTTGAACTTTGGCAGACGGCGATTATATCTTCGGGGTCGATATCATGTTTCTTGAGTAGGTGCGCACATAAGGACGCCATGCGCGGCGACGTCAAACAGACGAATTGCACTTGTTTATCTTTGATCTTTTTGACCAACACATCGCTTAAATCGCTCGCGGCTTTTTGCTGATAGGTAATTTTTCGGTGCACATGAATATCGAGTTTCTCGAGTGGTTCGGTGATGTCGCGGCTAATATGTTCGCCGCTGAAATAGAGGACATCCGTGATTTTTGTGAAATGCGCCTCGTCGCGCTTTTTTTCGATAATTTCGAGTACATCATCGATGGTTGGCAGCATCATCAAGTAGCCCTTATGGCCTTGCTTTTGTAACATTGCTTCAGCGCGTGCTCCCACCGCGTAAGCAGGCATTTTCTTCAACGGTTCAACGAGTGAACAAAATTGTAGCGCATGCGGGCTTGAGATGAGGAGCGCGGTTTCGGGCTTGATCAGCGCCTTCTCGACCGCGGGACATTCCTTGGGCCCTTCAATGGTCATGACCGGCTCAACAAAGGGCGACATATCAATCGCTTTGACTTCCTTCGCGAACAGGCTGGCGCCAGGTTCGGGTTTGGGAATCCAACAGATATGCTCGCTCATCAGCCTATGCCTTCCATCGTTTATAGCCTTTGCCTGCTTGTGAACGTAGCATATCTCCGACGCGAATGCCAAGCTGTTCCACCTCATCCATATGCAGGCTATGGGCGATGGCAATGCCGTCATAGCAGGGCAAGCCTGACGGGTGACACAGCCGGCCATGCAGCGTCATTTCATTATTCTCAATGGTTGCGTGCCCGGCAATGGGCGTGCGGCACGTGCCATCAAGCACTTTAAGCATGGCGCGTTCCGCATGGGTGCACAGCGCCGTTGGCGTGTCATTCAACGGTGCGAGCATGACACGCATCTCATGATCATCGGTTCGGCATGTTACCGCAATGGCGCCTTGAGCAACGGCAGGAATCATGGTCATGAGTGGGTCGAACAGCTCTTTCGCTTCAGCTTCAAGGCCAAGGCGGCGAAGGCCCGCATAAGCGAGAAGGGTGGCGTCAACCTCTCCTTCACCTAATTTCTTCAAACGCGTTTGCACATTGCCGCGAAACGGCACCACCTTAAGGTCAGGGCGCTTATATTTGATCTGGCTGCCGCGGCGCAGGGAGGCTGTGCCGATGGTGGCGCCTTCCGGGAGGGCCTCGAGGGATACATATTTCTCAGACAGAAACGCATCACGTACATCTTCACGTTCAAGCACCGCGCCAATGATAATCCCTTCGGGAAGCTCGCTTGGCATGTCTTTCATCGAATGCACCGCAATGTCGACATCACCCTGAAGCAGCGCATCATCAATTTCTTTAGTAAACAAACCCTTATAGCCCCACTTGGCAAGAGATTTCCCTTCTTGCTGATTATCACCCTTCGTGGTCATCAAATGTAGCTCGGAGGGGCAGTGGACATGGTCATCAATCCATTCCGCCACTTGCCGTGCTTGCACTTGTGCAAGCTGGCTCGCGCGGCTGCCGATAATCACAGGGGTGGAACGCTCAATCATAGCTCTCTTCTTTTTATGAATTGCCACCATAGCAAAAAGGATGCATTTCGCATCTCTTTTGCTACAACCATCCTATGAAAACTGTATTAGCCATTGAAACCAGCTGTGATGAGACGGCGGCCGCGGTGATCTGTGACCATGAGGATCGCGGGAAACGTATTCGCTCGAACGTGATTTACTCGCAGCTCGATGAGCATGAAATCTATGGTGGCGTAGTACCGGAAATCGCGGCGCGTGCCCATTTACAGAAGGTTCAAGAAGTGATTCGTAGCGCGTGTGATCAAGCGGAGTTTTCGCTTTCTGACATAGATGCGCTGGCAGTGACCGCTGGCCCCGGGCTGATTGGCGGGGTCATGGTCGGCGTAATGACGGCAAAAGCGATGGCTGCGTCGCTCAATACCCCGCTGCTGATGATCAATCATCTCGAGGGTCATGCGCTGACCGCGCGATTAACCGATGATGTTGCCTTTCCTTATTTGCTACTGCTTATTTCGGGCGGGCACTGCCAGTTCGTAATCGCGCACGAGGTTGGGCATTATGAAACGATTGGTAGCACAATCGATGATGCACTAGGTGAGGCGTTTGATAAATGTGCGAAAATGATGGGGCTGCCCTATCCGGGTGGCCCGCACATTGAGGCACTTGCCAAGCAAGGGGATGCAGCGCGGTTTGCTTTGCCAAAACCGCTTTGCGATAAACCCGGGTGTGACATGTCTTTCGCGGGATTGAAGACGGCAGTGCGCTACCAATTGCGAGAGCTTCAGGCAGCACAGGGGCAGCTAACGCAGCAGGATAAGTGCGATATGGCCGCGTCGTTCCAGCGCACAGTAAGCGAGGTGCTTGAACATAAGGTGGCGGCAGCCATGGCGCTGGCTAAAGAAAGCGTGCCAAAGATCGAACGCTTCGTCATTGCGGGAGGCGTGGCGGCGAATCAAGCGATTTCCCATGCGATGCGTACACTGTTCGTAAAGCATGGTTGGTCGCTGATTGTCCCGCCGCCTGGCTTATGCACGGATAATGCGGCGATGATTGGCTGGGCGGCGATCGAACGGTTACGGCTCAATAAAATAGAAGCGATGGATGAGGCGTTAGCCTTCTCCCCTAGGGCGCGCTGGCCTCTGGCGGAGCTGGGATAGGCAAGGTTTTTGGCTTATCCGGATGCGTCACGGGTAGGAAACCATATTTCGCAAAAATATCCTGTGCGGTTTCGCCTTTCAGATAGTTCAAGAAGCCGCGCGCCGCATCCATGTTATCACCTGCGACCACCGATGCTTGATAGACGATCGGGGAATAATAGTCTTGGGGAATGGTGTCCACCACGCGCAAGGCAGGGTTGGTTAGGATATCGCTGAGATAGACCAGGCCCAGATTGTTACGAGCAATGATATTAGAGAGGTCCGTTGAATCTTGAAGAATCACTAGGCGTGGTTCCACTTGCTTAAGCAAATTCATGTTCGAGAGCGCTTCAATGGAGTAGCCGCCCAACCCTTCATATTCAGCATCAATAATCGCGAACGAAAAATCTGGGTTAATCGGCTCCATGGTGCTGGAAAGATCAGCCTTAGGTGAGCCATCTTCTTTCGGTGATAGGCTGAGGCGCATATCGTTTGTTGCTGATGCTGCCAGCACCAAACGATTCTCGATGAATGAGCTGATCGAATAGACATCCAACAATCCCATATTATTCAGATCCACAATGCTTCGATGACGGTCGGTAAGAAAGACGTTTGCTTCCGCACCCTGTTCAATGAGCTCGAGCTGCTCCGGCACAGAAGAAAAAGATGCGGATACGGTAATGAAGTGATCGCGCGAATAATGGCGGGTAATTTCGGTAATCGGCAGCGTCAGGCTCTTATCCGCCAGCACGGTGATAGAGCGCACCTCTTCTGTTTTGGCGCTGCCCACAGCGATGCTGGCACAACCTATAAGAAAGAGTATGAACGGTAATAGCGCATAACGGGTAAAAAGTGGATGATCCATGAGTAACGCTGGTAATTTCTGAACATTATGATATGCGTGATAGCTAGTGAGTAAAAGAAAAAACATGACTCAATCAGAAAAAAATATGGAGCTTGATTACGCCTCTTCAAGGCAACCCGGCGAAGGCTTTTTTGTCCCTCTGCCGCGTGTCGGTGATATGGCTTTCGTCGAAACGCCCTATATCTTTGCACGCCTGTTCGGCTTCTTCTTCTGTATGCTTTGCATTGTGGCGCTGCCGTTTATTGTCGCCTTTACTTCAGGGGTCGCCAGCGCGGGCATTACCGCCGGTCTGCAAGTGCCGATTGAACAAAAGCCGTGGATGTATGTGCTGTTTGGTGTTGCGGCTGTGATGCTAGGGCGCCGCGGCATGGTGATTCTTCCCATCACTTGTTTATGCATGACCACGCTAGGCCAACTTCATGCGGCAGGCGGCGCCTATGCTATGCTCGATACTGTGGCCTATGGTGCACTGATTATTTTTGCTGCGGCTGCTACCATGGCGCGCAGTGTGCTCGTAGTGATTGGCATGGCGGCAGTAGGCGGGTTTTCCTACTTCACGGGAGCAGGGTTTTTACCTCAAGCACCGGAACTGGGCTACAACCTCTATTTCTTGCTCGGGAATTTGTCCGCAATTGCGTTGATGCTGCTTTCGGCGATGAGTTTTACCTTCACGCTGACTTGGCGCAACCAATGGCTGCACACGAAAGCTCGGGCCTTACCGGTAATTAGCCTGTTTTTTTAAGCCGCTTGAGCAAGCTTCATCGCATCAAACGCTCCGGCGAGGTCAGAGCGTAAATCTTCAATCGCTTCTAAGCCAATATGCAAGCGGACGATGTAGGTGTCGTCATTCCACTTTGACTTGGTGGCCGTGCGGATATGGGCTGGCTTATAGGCAATGACAAGGCTTTCATACCCGCCCCAGCTGAGGCCAATTCCGAAGAGCTTAAGCGCATTGACGAAGGCCGCGATCTGGTAACGCGAGTGATTCTCGAACACGACGCCAAACAGGCTGGCTGCGCCGGTAAAGTCGCGCTTCCAGAGCTCGTGCCCCGGCGCGCCTGGCAAGGCTGGGTAGAGCACTTCCGAGACTTCGGGGCGTTCTTTAATCCATCCCGCAATGTCGAGCGAGGCTTTCATTTGCGCTTCCATACGCACGGCCATGGTCCGCAGGCCGCGCATGGCGAGAAAACAATTATCCCCGCTCGGGCATGCACCAATATTTTTGACCGTGCGATCCAGGGCAGGGACCAATGCTTCCGTGCAGGACACATACCCCATGAGCAAATCAGAATGGCCGGCAATATATTTCGTTGCGGATTGAATCGACACATCAATACCCAAATCATACGGCTTGTAATGCAGTGGTGTACCCCAGGTATTGTCGCCAATCACAATGCAATCATGCTGGTGGGCGATATCGCAAATGCTGCGGACATCCTGCACCTCAAAAGTTAGCGAGCCCGGAGATTCGAGGTAAATGACTTTCGTATTGTCTTTGATCAGTGATGCAATGCCGTCGCCAATTTCAGGATCATAATAAGAGATTTCAACGCCCATGCGTGAAAGTTCATGATCGCAGAATTTGCGCGTTGGGCCATAGACGGTGTCGGCAATTAGCATGTGATCGCCACTTCCTACAAAGGCGAGTAAGCAGACGGCAATCGCGCTGCAGCCAGATGCAAGCACCCAGCCCTTATGTGCCCCTTCGATATGGGCGAGGCTTTCTTCGAGCATGCGCGTGGTTTCGGTGCCCATCCGGCCATAGCCAGCGTTTGAAACAGGTTTACCCTGCTCATAGGCCTCAAACTCTTCAAAATCATTGAAGATGAGGGTCGAGGTGCGGTGAATCGGTGCGTTCACGGAGCCGCCACATGAAAGCGGGTCCCGTCCTAAGAGCGTTAGCCGCGTGGTCATATCCAGTGAATCAGAAATCTCATGTGCCATGGTGGCCTCTTGTTTTTAGGTTACGAAAAGGATTTCCAAGAAAGCCCGATAAGGAGGTGTGTGACTTCCCCATCCGGCTTTCCAAAGGGTAACAGAGAAGAACGATATTTCACGATTCTCTGATTGTCACTGACAAATTTCCCCTCATGATACATTGGCTCTTTGCGCTTCACCGTTTCGTCGGCCTTCTTAATAATGTGAGAACCTTTGAAGGCGACATTGTTCGGCTTAATCATTTTGCCTGATAAATCTTCGCCCGTTAACTCAGTCACCTTGTCGCCCATCAGCTTGCACACGTAGATTTTTTTATCCACCGGCGAGGGTTGAACAGCGAGCACCATACATTGTGGCCACACATCCTCAAGGGCACTGGGTTGAATAGCCTCAAAACGCGGCAATATGTTTGCATCGGTGAGGAGTTTGTCCCAGTAATTGAGCAGGCGGGTGGTAAGGCGTTTATCGTTTTGCATGGATTCGGAAAGCTTCATTTTCTTACTTGTACTAGCCCGTAGCTATGCGTATGCTGCGCGGCAAAGTCAATGAAACATTTGCTAAGGAAAAACAAGACCATGAGCTATCCACAGGTGGAGCCCAACCCCAATTTTGTGAAACTCGAAGAAGAGGTGCTTGATTTCTGGGAAAAAGAGCAGGTGTTTCAGGTATCGGTTGAGCAGCGTTCGGCGCAAAAGGATGGCAAAAATAACGAATTCGTTTTCTATGATGGGCCACCCTTTGCGAACGGTTTGCCGCATTATGGCCATTTGCTCACCGGTTACGTAAAAGACGCCTTTGCGCGCTATCAGACGATGAAGGGCAAGCGCGTCGAGCGCCGCTTCGGTTGGGATTGCCATGGGCTGCCCGCAGAGATGGGCGCGGAGAAAGAGCTGGGGGTTTCTGGCCGCGTCGCCATTACCGAGTATGGCATTGAGAAGTTCAATGCCCATTGCCGCGAATCAGTGATGAAATACCGTGATGCATGGCGTGACTATGTTACCCGCCAGGCCCGCTGGGTCGATTTTGATAATGATTATAAAACCATGGACACCGACTTTATGGAGTCGGTGATCTGGGCGTTTAAGCAGCTCTTTGATAAGGGGTTGATCTATGAGTCCTACCGCGTCATGCCCTATAGCTGGGCCGCGGAAACGCCGGTCTCAAACTTTGAAACCAAGCTCGATAATGCGTATCGCGAGCGGGAAGATAAGGCTGTGACGGTGAAATTTAGACTGGACGAGCCGTTGGAAGTGTTGCCACGTGAAGTGAAAGAGCATATATCGAAAACCCATGCGCTCGCCTGGACCACCACGCCATGGACCTTGCCATCGAATTTGGCGCTCGCAGTGTCGTCGGAACTGTATTATGCGCCGATTGTGAAAGAGGGCGAAACCCATCTCATCGCCGCCTCATCAGTAAAACCTTATGCGAAGGAGCTGTTCGGCAAAGAGCAATTTGAAACCGCGCGCTGTATTCTGCGGCCATTCAACGAAGAGGATGAAGCGCTGATGGTGTCGTTGCATACCAATACGGAGGTCATGGAAACGGTCAATGATGGGGTGCGCAGCGAAGAAGAAGCCAAGCAAGATCTGAAAGACTCGATCAAACGTCAAAAGAAACATGGGTTTGACCAGTTCGCGGTGTTCCACAAAGAAAGCGGCGCCTTCATGGGCCGCGCCGGCTTGTCAATGATTGTGCAACGAGCGGATGGTGATGAAAAAGATCTAAAGCCAGTGTTGCGCGCTGCGTTGCTCCCTGACTTTTGGAAAGGTGGTTACGGCACAGAGCTATGCCGTTTCGTGACCATGCTCGGCTTCACACTCTGGGGCTATGATGAGGTGATTGCCGGGGCGCTCGAGAATAATCCGCCTAGCCACCGCATGATTGAGCGCGTTGGATTTAAGAAAGTCGACACGGTCATGTATAAACGCATGATGGGTCCATTTTTTACCTGTTCAAAAGAAGATTTCTTCGCCGCGAGTTTGGTGAAGGGCAGCGATCTGGTGGGCAAGGAATATGCGCCGCTTATGCCGTATTTTGCAGGCCATGAAAATGCGTTCCGCATTCTCGCCGGCGACTTTGTCGAAGAGGGAGAGGGAACAGGGATCGTCCATATGGCGCCGGCCTTCGGTGAGGATGACCAAAAGCTTTGTGAAGCGAGCGGCATTGCGCTGGTCTGCCCGGTCGATGAGAAGGGACGCTACACTGAAGAGTTGCGCGCGGTTAAGAATGCACCCGAGCTGACCGGTATGCATGTCATCTGGGATGAGGCGAGTAATCATAAAGAAACGGGCAATGAAGCGGTCATTCAGTATTTGAAGTCGACAGGCCAGCTGCTGAAACAAGAGCAATATCTCCACAATTACCCGCATTGCTGGCGGACGGACACGCCGCTGATTTACCGCGCCCTGTCGAGCTGGTATGTCAAGGTGACGGACATTAAAGACCGTATGGTCGAGAAGAATCAGAATATCAACTGGGTTCCGGGACATATTCGTGATGGCGCGATGGGCCATATGCTTGACACTGCGCCCGATTGGTCAGTCTCGCGCAACCGTTTCTGGGGGACGCCCGTGCCAGTGTGGCGCTCGGATAATCCGGAGAATGACGAACTGTATGTCTTTGGCTCGATCGCGGAGCTGGAAGATTTCTTCGGCAAGCAAGTGGTCGATCTGCACCGCCCCTATATTGATGAGCTGACTAAGCCCGATCCGCAGAATTCGGACTATACGATTCGCCGCGTCGAGGAAGTGTTCGATTGCTGGTTCGAATCCGGCTCCATGCCGTATGCGCAGGTACATTACCCGTTTGAGAATAAGGACTGGTTCGAAACCCATTTCCCCGCGCAGTTCATCACCGAATATATCGGTCAGACGCGTGGCTGGTTTAACACGCTGATCTCGCTTTCGACCGCGCTGTTTGACACCAATCCGTTCGAGAATTGCGTGTGTCACGGGGTGGTGATTGATGCGGAGACCGGGCTAAAATACTCCAAGCGCCTGAAGAATTATAAAGACCCGAAAGAAGTGTTCGATAGCTATGGCGCCGATGCGCTGCGCTGGATGATGCTAGCCTCGCCGGTGATGCGCGGCTCTGACATTGGCGTAGACCCGGAAGGTGCGTTTATTCGTGATGTCGTGCGGCTCTATATCAAGCCGTTCTGGAGCGCCTATCATTTCTTCACGCTCTATGCGAATTCGGATGGGTTGACCGGTTCGTTGGTGACAAACTCAGAGAATGTGCTCGATCGGTATATTTTAGCGAAGCTCAAGAGCACGGTCACGAAAATCGACGAATCACTTGCGGCCTATGATTCGCCAACGGCCTGCACTGCAGCGAGCCAGTTTTTTGATGTGCTGAATAATTGGTATATTCGCCGCAGCCGCGAACGGTTCTG
Source organism: uncultured Azospirillaceae bacterium (assembly GCA_964352815.1). GTDB lineage: Bacteria > Pseudomonadota > Alphaproteobacteria > Rickettsiales > UBA3002 > CAYGTO01. The sequence continues at coordinate 167,619 of CAYGTO010000001.1, forward strand.
GTCGCCAGAAAAGAATGCCGATAAGCAAGCGGCTTACAATACGCTCTATACGGTATTGCATCATATGGCGGCAGCTCTTGCGCCACTTTTGCCGCTGGTGAGTGAGTCGGTCTATCGGGGATTGAAAGGTTTCGGGTCTCAGGTGTCAGGTTCCAGTGAAATCGTCCAGAAACCTGATCCCCGGAACCTGGAACCTAATATATCAGTTCACCTTATCGATTTTCCCGATGTTTCAGCGCTCTCGGACGAAACCGAACTGGTCACCGACATGGACCGGGTGCGCGACACCTGTAACACGATTCTCTCTATCCGTAACGAAACCAATATCCGCATTCGTCAGCCGCTGGCCTCGGCGACGCTCTATGGCGAAGGCGCGACGCGTCTCAAACCGTTCGAGCAGCTGATTGCCGATGAGGTGAATGTCAAAGCGGTGACCTTTTCCGATGATTTGGATGCGGTGGCGGAGCGATGCTTGAGTGTGAATTTCAAAGTTGCTGGGAAGCGCTTAGGCGCGAAAATGAAAGCGGTCGGCGCGGGTGCGAAGCAAGGCGATTGGCAGGTGAATGACCAAGGACAAATGGTAGTTGCGGGCGAGGTGCTTGAGCCGGAAGAATATAGCCTGACGCTCACGGCCAAAGGCGAGACCCAAGGCGCACAGGCGCTGGCGAGTAATGATGCGATCGTGGTACTCGACACAGACATCAGCGCGGAACTCGCACGCGAAGGGCTCGCGCGGGATGTGGTGCGTGCAGTGCAGCAGGCACGTAAAGATGCGGGGCTGAATGTCGCCGATCGGATTATTCTCTTCGCAGAGGCCGGAAGCGATGTTAGCAGCGCGATTGATACGCATCGTGATTATATCGCCGAACAAACCCTCGCGCATGCGATTGAGTTATCAGCCCCATCTGAAGAAGGGTTCAGCGCACAATCGCAGATCGGCAGCGAGTCGGTGACCCTTTACATCCATAAACATGCAGACGCTGCATGAGTAAGAACGTCCTACAGTTCGGCATTGTCGGGGCCGGCGCTTGGGGAACGACATTAGCGATGCTCGCGACCCGTGCAGGGAGTCGCGCCATGCTCTGGTCACGCAATGAAAATGTAGTCCAGGCGATTACCGATGAGCGCATGAATAGCGTGTATTTGCCTGGCGTGTATCTTGACCCATCGATTGAAATTACCAGTGAGCTAGGCGATCTGTCTGAATGCGATGTAATCATTATGGCGATTGCCTCACAGTCGCTGCGCGCGCAATGTATTGCTATGTCTGACCTTCTGCCGAGCAAAGTGCCGCTGATGATCGCATGTAAGGGGATTGAGCGCGGCAGTTTGATGTTGATGCATGAGGTGGTGGAGACGATTCTGCCACAAAACCCGGTGGCGGTAATCTCGGGGCCCAATTTCGCCAGTGAAATTGCGAAGGGACTGCCCGCGGCGACGGTGATTGCCTCGGCGCATCGGGACCTTTCAGAAAAGCTCTCCTATGCGATTGGTGGGCGCTATTTCCGGCCCTATCTGACGGATGATGTGGCGGGGGTCGAAATGGGCGGCGCCATTAAGAATGTGATCGCGATCGGCGCGGGAATCGCGGCGGGACGTGAGCTGGGCGATAATGCCCGCGCGGCGATTATTACCCGTGGGGTGATGGAAATGCAGCGTTTGGCAGACATTAAAGGCGGGAGGCCTGAAACCCTGACCGGTTTGGCAGGGCTGGGAGATTTGATGCTCAGCTGTTCGTCGCTACAATCGCGGAACATGTCTCTGGGTTATCGTATTGGAAGAGAAGCCACGTCGAAAAGCAAAGAAAAGGGCACACAGGGGTTAACCGAAGGGGTGATTACCGCAGCATCGGTGGCTCAATTGGCGCAAAAACAAGGGGTTTCAGTACCTATTTGTGAAATAGTGCACCGTATTTTGTCTGATGAGGTGAGTGTGGATCAGGCAATTCAACACCTTATTTCCCGCCCGTTTGTGGATGAATAGAGGTTAAATTACTGATAAATATATGCTTTTTCTTCGGGCGAAGTGAGCGCCTTTCATTCACCTGCGACTAAGCATTATATATCAACTCGATACTCGATATCCTCGTTTCATACAATGCTAGTCTCAGAGAGATTTTCGTAAAAACGATTCTCAATCGTTTTTTCTCAATCTTCATAAAACTGTCACGTTTCTCCCTGCGTAGTTAGTTATAATAAGACTATAGAAATGTAACTATTGAACAGAATTATGGCATCGTTAGACGATAAATATGGCGGAGAAAACGCAGGCGCATTAAGGCGCTGGGCGAACTGGATCAAAAAGACCGGTAAAGCCATCAACCAATTCGGATTCATTATCCCATTTGCGAAAAGCATTGCGAATGGCTTTACTAGCTTATTTGGTGACGCAGCGATCAAGGCATCGGATGGATTTGGAACGCTGAGTGACTCCGCGCTTCGAGAAGTAGCAGATAGCGCTGGCCTCGAAGTTGCTGCAGATGCAACATCAGATCAGATTAAAAACGCTTTGACTGATGCAAGCCCTGAAATTCAGTCAGCATTTACTGAATCACTGCCAGATTTTGCTGGAATTACAGACGGAAGTTTCTTCGATACTGCCCTATTTGACTGGGCTGGGGCATCCGCGACGGCAGATGCTCTGAGTAAGTTGACTGGCATTGGTTTTGTGCTGGGTATTCTCCAAGCTGCGGCTGGATCCATCTTTACCTTCGTTGGTAACGTCATGATCGGTGCTGATAATCTGATTAAAGGTCAATATAACAAGGCAATCAAGGAAGCGGTTGCTGGAACAGTAGAAACTGGCATTGAAGCATCTTATGGTCTAGGAGCTGCATTCTTGAATATGCCAGGCATCAGCTGGGTGCCATGGGCGCTGAACTTGCCGAGTTTGATCGGTACCGGAAAATATGTATCAACCCACGCCTATGAAGCAACGATGGATGCGATGGACCATGTGGTGGGCAAAGACGAAACACAAGGCTCATTCATGGAGCGTAATTTCCCTGGTTTGTCTATGCAAAGCCTGCGTGCACAGCCCGCAGCGTTAGCGATGACGCCAGCGATGGCCGCTATTCCGGCCTATGCTGCGCCACAGCCAGCGCCAGGCTACGGCCCAACGCATTGGCAGCAACGCCGCGCGGATGAGCTGGGTATGGGGCTAGACCAACTCCAGCAGCAGCGTGGCATGACGGATTTACAGCAAGCCCGCGCCGCACGTGCAGAACAGCTTGCATTAGAGGAATCACGCGCTTAAGAGGTGTGACAAACAGACAATAATTCAGTAAACTAATATGGTAGATACAATGAATCAGGCAGCACACGACATGGCTCAATTAGAGCATAATTATTACGATATCAGCCAGCTTTATGATATGGCGGAGGAGCTTGCGGAGACGATTGACCGTGCGCATGTTGCCGACCCTAAGGCACAGCTTGCGCTGATGGAGCCGCTCATTGAGCAGGTTAGCGAGTCAGCGGAAGTGCTGGAAGAAGAATATTTGACCCTCGCAGGCGGCAATGTTCGCCACAAAGCAAAGGTCAAAAGCAAAGTTGAAAGCGCGCTACGCAAAATTTTCACCGCGATTGATGCGTATGGACAAGCGGTTGGACGTGAAGCAGGTGAAGCGATTGATAATATTAAAAATGTTGCCGATCCGATTGTGCGCAAAATGAAGCGTCATATGGAAACCATTATTGGTCATTTCCTAGCCCTTATTGACCTATCACTCGATATGGTCATGCATAAGAACGATATTGAAGAGCTGAAGCGCCGCCATTCACAGATTGCAGCGATGCTTCACGCGGCGAGCCAAGGGCATGTGCCTGGGCAGCAGGTCTAATATGAAATGACATAAAAAAGGGAGCCAATCGGCTCCCTTTTTCGTTTATGTGATTTAGCGTAACTACACTGAATAATACATCGCGAATTCGACAGGGCTTGGAGTTTGATCCAAGCGCGCTACTTCTTCTTCCTTCAGCTCAATATAGCCATCGATTAGCTCGTCATTGAACACACCACCGGCTTTCAGGAACTCACGATCTTCATCGAGTGCTTTCAGCGCCTGACGCAGGGAGCTACAAATCGCGGGAATATCTTTAGTCTCTTCTTTCGACAGAGAATACAGATCTTTTTCAAGCGCTTCACCTGGGTCGATCTTATTCTTAATCCCGTCAAGGCCAGCCATCAGCAGCGCGCTGAAGGTGAGGTATGGGTTACCCGCAGAATCCGGGAAACGGGTTTCCAAACGTTTCGCTTTCGGGCTCGCCACATGCGGAATCCGGATCGATGCCGAACGATTCCGCGATGAGTAGCAGAGGAGTGTCGGCGCTTCATAGCCTGGCACCAAGCGCTTATAGCTGTTGGTTGAGGCATTCGTGAACGCATTGAGTGCGCGCGCATGCTTGATCACGCCGCCAATGTAGTGCAGGCACATGTCAGACAGGCCCGCATATTTATCACCTGCAAAAAGTGGTGTATTACCTTTCCAGATCGACTGGTGCACATGCATTCCTGATCCATTATCATTTGCAACAGGTTTCGGCATAAAGGTCGCCGTTTTGCCAAATTCATGCGCGACCATTTGCACGACATATTTATATTTTTGAACATTATCAGCAGTTTGCACCAATGTGCTAAAGTTAATTCCGAGCTCATTCTGTGCTGGTGCCACCTCATGGTGGTGCAACACAGGTTCAATGCCCACTTCCGCTAAGCGGCGCAAACATTCCGAACGTAGCTCCGCCATCGAATCCACTGGAGGTACGGGGAAATAGCCACCTTTAATACCAGGGCGGTGACCCATATTACCGAAGTCGAAATCCTTACCAGTGTTGATTGGCGACTCTTCCGCATCGAGGCGGTAGAAGCTACCCATCATGCCAAGATCGTAACGCACATCGTCAAAGACGAAGAATTCAAGCTCAGGGCCAAAAAATGCTTTATCACCAATACCAGTCTCTTTCAGATAAGCTTCCGCACGCAGTGCAGTCGAACGGGCATCACGCTCATAGGCTTTTCCGTCCGATGGTTCAATCACATCGCAAAATACGATCGCCGTTGGGTGGCTGGCGAATGGGTCCATAAACGCCGTGTTGCCATCTGGCATTAGAATCATGTCAGATTCGTTAATATCTTTCCACCCTGCGATCGAGGAGCCGTCAAACATGATGCCATCTTTCATCAGATCTTCGTCGACTTGGTTGACGTAGTATGTGGTGTGCTGCCATTTCCCGCGTGGATCAGTGAAGCGGAAATCAACGAATTCTGCGTTATTTTCTTTTAAAAGTGAGAAAAATCGGGTTGTACCGTCTTTCGACATGTGGAAAGCTCCATAATAATTTACATTCTCCGGCTAAATTCATGGAGTTATACTGGCATTGCTGCGCCTGCGAAAGGACGGAGTGGTTTTTGTCCTCAGTCTGTGGATTAAATTCATAATATATTGATTTATATGTTTTTACTTAAATAGGCGATGAAGAGGTGGCCAGCAGGCGGCCTTTTGGGTCGATGGAGGCGTTAAGCGCATCGCATAAACCGAAAAGCCGAGCAAAAGCAGCCATAAATGTCATCAAACTGTCATCCACTTATGCGCTCAGAATGGTACATTAAGTGATTAGGAAATAATGATTTCAGTGGTTTAAGGTATATGCCTAGAGAGATTCAGATTCAACCTACCGAACGCGAACGTGGCTATCTAGCTAGCCCCAAAACGGACGCGATTGGCAAATTTGCCAAAGGTCTGCTCAATCTCGTTCGTAATTATGCGGGTATGACGCGAAATGGCACTGTTGCCGATGCGGCAAGGGGTTTGACGGGCTTACTTCATGAAAATGACTTCATGGTGGAGCCTGAAATTGTGTATGCGTGGCTTTTGGGGCAGGATATTCCACGTGATACATTAAAAGATGCGGTGGCGAGTTCGATGCCGCTCAATGGAGTTCTGGGGTATTATGAAACCTCTTATGAGAATGCGGCAGCATCGCTGATGGATGCGGAAGGGAAGTGGCCAGGGATTGAAATTATTCCGGTGGATGAAGGAAAGGCGAGAGCCAGAGCTGAGGGGAGCCGCTCTGTGGACACAAAGCGTTCGCGCAGAGGTGTGCATGATCGCATCAAAGACCGGCCAAGTTTGCCACCAAGACGCCACCAAGGCAATATATTATATCGTGAGCTTCTAGATACAGAAATTGAAGACATGATTAATGGGCCAAAGGGTGTGGCCACAGAGAACTTTTTTGAGCTTATTACCTGTATGGTTCGGCGTGATTACGAGAGCAATGCAGAAGCAGCGGATAATCTAGAACCAGAAAGTTGGGCGAATCATGATGATCGTGACTCAGCACTTGGAGAGTATATTAGAGGAGAAAAATTCCCGCCATTATCGCTTCGCAATGTAATGAGACAAAAGCTCTGCAAGAATGATGCGGAGCGGTCTAGGTTCGATCAGCTCTGGCTTGGAAATATAAAACGAGTGCTCTCAGATCCTTCGTGCGATAGTTATACATTCAGCTCTATCCTAACTACTTTAGAAAAAGAGTACTTTATAAAAGCCCTTGATATTGTCCGCATACAAAGCGAAGAAGGTATTGAGCAAGAAGAAATATTATACTTCTTACCACGTTCTCAAGGAGAATATCTGAAATATGTGCGCTATGCTAACGGTATTGGTAGGTCTGAAGTAGCTCACGAAACTGGTTGTGCTGAAACCACCATCGGAGACGCTGAGAATCTACATAAATCTTACTCGGTCGAAGATAACATCAGGCGACGTCTTTGCACGTTTTATCGGGAACGTGACGCCGCTCAAGGACGGGGAGTGTTTTTTGAAGAAGCGTATCAATCACTACCAGGTTGTCTGCCCAAAGCACAGAAAAAGTCTAAAGAAAGAGTGGGGTTAGAGGACGTGCCAGGCTCAATTGCCGTCCAAGCCGCAGAGCTACAAGGCTTTGCCAGTGACGTCCTCGCCTCACGTGCGATCTAACTACGCCGCCTTACTTCCAGGCGTGCCATTCTCGCCAAACGGATCGGTCATCAGCATCGTATCTTCGCGGCGCGGGCTGGTGGAGACCAGCGCAACCTCGCAGCCGATCAGCGTTTCGATGCGTTTAATGTAGGCCACCGCATTGGCCGGCATATCGCTGAGTGATTGAATCCCCTCGGTCACCGACTTCCAGCCCGGCATGCTCTCATAGATCGGCGTGACTTCCGCTTGCAGCGCCTCGGCAGAAGGGAGGTAGTCATAGCGTTCGCCGTTAATTTCATAGCCGGTGCAAATCTTGATTTCGTCACACTCATCGAGCACGTCAATCTTCGTCAGGGCGATGCCGTGAATGCCCGAAATGGTCACGGCTTGGCGCACAAGCACTGCATCGAACCAGCCACAGCGGCGTTTACGCGCCGTAACAGTGCCGAACTCGTGCCCCCGTTTCCCAAGAAGTTCACCAATGTCGTTATCTTGTTCGGTTGGGAATGGGCCGCTACCAACGCGCGTGCTGTAGGCTTTAGTAATGCCGAGCACATAGTCCACGGCTGACATCGGGCTGCCTGAGCCGGTCGTGGCGGCGCCTGCCATCGTGTTGGACGAGGTCACATAAGGGTACGTGCCGTAATCGACATCCAGCATGATGCCTTGCGCCCCTTCATAAAGGATACGTTTGCCATCACTGCGCGCTTCCTCAAGTAGGCGCCAGACTGGGGTGGCAAAGGGCAGAATTTGTGGCGCAAGCACAAGTAATTCTTGAAGCAGATTATGCACGCTAAACTCTTCCAAACCCGAAGCACGCAGTAGCGCATTATGATGAGAAAGCATGTTCCGAAGCTTGGCTTCGAGCACGTCTTTATCCACCAGATCACAAATCCGAATGGCGCGGCGAGCAATCTTATCTTCATAGGCGGGGCCAATGCCGCGGCCGGTCGTGCCGATTTTTTCTTTTCCGCGCAGCGCTTCGGCGGCGGCATCAAGCTGCGGGTGGACGGGGAGAATCAGTGTGCAATTCTCAGCGATCTTTAGATTATCCGGGGTGATGGTAACGCCCTGCTCGGTGAGCTTATCGATTTCTTTCAGAAGCGCGACAGGGTCGACGACGACGCCATTACCGATCACACTGATTTTTCCGGGGCGCACGATGCCTGATGGAAGCAGGCTGAGTTTATAGGTAACGCCGTCAATGACCAGCGTATGCCCGGCATTATGCCCGCCTTGAAACCGCACGACGACATCGGCGCGTTCAGACAGCCAATCGACGATTTTCCCTTTTCCTTCATCTCCCCATTGGGAGCCGATGACGGCTACATTTCGCATAATTATCCTTTGGTTGCAGTGTGTTCGATGAGATCATCCAAATAAACGGTGAGCCCGGTTGCCGGGTCGCCATACGGGCTGATATAGCGACCGCCACGGCCAAGTTCGCGGTGGAAGCCTTCCATGAGTAGCGCGAAGCTGAGATCGGTGTGATAACCATAGCCAGAGCTATCGAGCGGGTCGAGGGTAATGCGTAGCTTCGTGTTTTTGAGCGCGCTCGTGAGGGCGTCAAGCATGGCCAGGCATGTCTCGATCGTATCTGAAAGTGTGGTGCTGTCCTTTTGATAGCGGGTTAGCAGCTGCACGCCTTCGTCGCATGGCCCGGAGAAGAGGAGCAAAGCGCGATAGTCGCCATAGCCAGCCGCCTCCAACTGAGAAACCGATTTGCGCGCAATGGCTTCGCTGAGTGTATGGGCGTGTGCTGGGTCGCATGATTTTAGCAATGCGTTGGTTAAAGAGGGAAGCGAAAGAGCGAGGGTGAACGCCGCATCAGGCTGGATACGCTGAAGCCCGTCGATCACCGTGTTGATCACGCGTGCATCTTCGGCAACCTCATGTGTGCCAAAAGATTCAAGCCCCACTTGCGTGACCTGGCGGCGCGTATCGAGCGTGTCGGCCTTCATGCGCAGGTTCGTTCCGCCATAGCTGAGGCGAAGTGGACGTGCTTCTTTTTTAAGTAAGGTGCCGGCAATGCGCGCCACTTGCATGGTCATGTCGCCGCGCAACGCAAGAGTTTTGTGTGACAGCGGGTCCACGGCGCGGAACACCGTCTTGCCGTAATGATCGCCGGTGCCTTGGCAGAGCGAGTCTTCAAACTCCATCATCGCCGGGAAGGTTTCGCCAAAGCCTGCCTCGTCAAACGCCGAGAGCAATGACGCCATCATCACACGCCGGGTTTTCGCCAGCGGCGGCGTAAGGTCCGAAAAGCCGGATGGGAGTAAGGGCGTCGTCATAACCTATTGACATTCCATGTGTTGATGGCAAGAAGCTGTTATAGGCGAGGGGAGGCGGCGCGTCAAGTGTGGAGATGGTCTAAAGCCCCGGGTTTCCCTTGAGAATTCATTGCTTTCTGATTACCCACAAGTAACTAGCGCATGATGGCGGCATCCGTTATAGTGGCGCCAAGATTGAGGAATATATGTCTGATTATAGCCCCCGCCAGAGTAGAAAAAAGAAAGAACGCGTTGTGTTTATTGCCATGATCATGGTGATTGGGCTCGCGCTGTGGTTCGGCTCATCCTTGGTGATTGCGCCTTCGCGTGACGATGATGAAACGATCGACACGATTGATTCCAAAGCGAAGTTGGAATCGATTCTGACGGTTGAGCAGGTGAATGGCGAGCCACACCGTAGGATTATTCGGATCAATGGTGAGACCGAAGCCAGCAGGATGGTCGCGCTTTTAGCGGAGACATCGGGCAAAGTGGTTGAAATTCCAGTAAAAGAGGGCCAATCCGTTACCAAAGGCACAGTGATTTTTAAGATTGATGAGCGTGATCGTCGGGCACAGTTGAAACGTGCGCAGGCTTCGCTAAAGCAGCGGCAGATTCAGTATAGTGCCGCAAAAAAGCTGCAAGAGCAGGGCTTTCAGAGTGAAGTGCGTTTGGCAGAGTCCTTTGCCAATTTGGAGTTTGCTAAGGCGGAGCTTGAGAATATTCAGCAAGATCTTGACTTCACGCGCTTGAAAGCACCGTTTGACGGGGTGATTGAGGCGATCGATGTCGAAGTTGGCGATTTTGTCTTCGCGGGTGCGCCGGGGAATATTCCAAGCGGTGCGCCGGTAACCATTATCGATATGGATCCGATGATCGTGAAAGGCTTTATCTCTGAGAATGACCGCGCGCTGGTGAGTGTGGGTGATATTGCCAAAGTCGAATTTAGCGATGGCCGTGTGCTGGAAGGAACGATTGCCTATCTCGCATCGGCGTCTGAGACGGCAAGTCGCAGCTTTCGTATTGAGATTGAGCTCGCAAATGCGGATGGTAGGGTGGCATCGGGTGTGACCGCGACGCTGCTAGTGCCGACTGAAGAGATGACCGCATATAAGGTCTCCTCATCGGTGTTGTCGCTTGATGATCAGGGCAGCGTAGGCGTCAAACATTTGAACAGCCAAAATGAGGTGGTGTTTAGCCGCATTGAAATCATTGAAGAGGTGAAAGGCGGCGTCTGGGTGACCGGGCTGCCAGGCCAAGTGCGGTTGATTACCGGCGGGCATGCCTTTGTCAATAAAGGGCAAAAAATTCCGAATGATCTGATCAGTGAAATCGAAACGACGCCTACCATAGCCGCAACACCTATGGAGCCAGCGGTGTTACCCGTCATGCTCGAATCGACCTCGAATGCGGCGGAGTAACCCATGGTAAGTGCCCTGATTGATGCCGCTGTTGATCGCTGGCGCACAGTGCTCATGATGCTTGGCTTTATCTTGGTGATGGGCAGCGCGTCCTACGTGTTGATTCCAAAAGAGGCGGCGCCGGACATTAATATTCCGCTAATATACGTATCCGTTACGCTCGAGGGGATTTCCGCTGAAGATGCGGAACGGCTGCTAGTGCGCCCGCTTGAGAAAGAGCTCAGCTCCGTCGATAATGTGAAGGAGATGCGTGCTGAGTCAATTCTTGGCTTTGCCTCAGTGACGCTGGAGTTTGAAGCCGGCTTTGATGCGGACACTGCGCTGAATGATGTGCGCGCGGCGGTGGATCTCGCGAAGCCGGAACTTCCTGAGGATGCTGATGAGCCGAAAGTGACCGAGCTCAACTTCAGTACCTTTCCGATTCTGAATATCAATCTGACCGGTGATGTTGCGGAGCGTACCTTGCTGCGCACCGCGCGCCGGCTTCAAGATCGCCTAGAAACCATCAATAGCGTACTGGAAGTCAAAATTCTTGGCGACCGCGAGGAGATGCTCGAGATTGTCATCGATCCGCGCACGCTCGAATCGTATAATCTCTCGCCGGAAGATGTGTTCGCCTTTGTACAGAACAACAACATTCTGGTCGCAGCGGGAAATCTGGATACGGGGAATGGTCGGTTTGCGGTCAAGATTCCAGGGTTGATCGAGACGCTGCGTGATATTTGGGATGTGCCGGTCAAGATTACGGATAGCAAAGTGGTGACGCTGAAAGAGATTGCCTCGATTCGTCGGACGTTCAAAGATCGCGAAACCACGGCGCGGGTGAATGAGAAGCCAGGCCTGATTCTAGCGGTGTCTAAGCGTACCGGCGCGAATATTATTGAGACGGTTGAGGCGGTGCGCGCGATGGTCGAGGAAGAGCGTGCCTTCTGGCCTAGCGGCATGGAGGTGATTTACTCGCAGGATAATTCGAGCGAGATCATGACGCGCCTAACTGATTTGCAGAATAATATCATGCTCGCCATTTTCTTGGTGATGATCGTACTGCTCGTCACGCTTGGCGCGCGTTCGGCGTTTCTTGTCTCCTTCGCCATTCCGGGTGCTTTCCTGTTTGGCGTGCTCTTGCTCGCCGTGTCCGGCTTTACCATGAATATTGTGGTGCTGTTTGCGCTGATTCTCTCGGTTGGGATGTTGGTCGATTCTGCCATTGTTGTTGCAGAATATGCCGCGCGATTAGTCAGCCAAGGTGTGCCGCCACGCCTCGCCTATCCGCAGGCGGCCAAACGCATGGCCTGGCCGATCATTGCCTCGACGGCAACGACATTGGTGGTGTTTATGCCGCTGCTATTCTGGCCAGGGATGGTGGGGCAGTTCATGCGCTATATGCCATTGACCTTGATCATGACATTGGCCGGCTCACTGCTGATGGCGCTGATTTTTCTACCGACGCTCGGCATTCGCCTGACGCCGAAGTCACAGCGTGATCGTGGAACAGTGCACTCATTCGATGAGATTCCGCCCGAGGCAATGGACCAAAGCGAGAAGCCGGGTGCATTCTCCATGGCCTATGCGGGCTTGCTCGATCGGCTGCTGCATATTCCTGGCCGCGTTGCTGCCGTGATTTTCCTGATTGTGGTTGGGTTGATGGTTAGCTTCAGCATGTTCGGCAAAGGCGTGGAGTTTTTCCCAAAAATTGACCCGGAAGTGTCCCAAGTGTTGATCAAAGCGCGTGGCAATCTCTCGGTCGATGAGAAGGACGCGCTCCTAAAGCAAGTGGAAGCGCGCATTCGCGATATGAAAGAGCTGAAAGTGCGTTCAGCGCGGGCAGGGGCGTTGCCGCGCCGTGAAATCACCGAAGATACGGTGGCGATCATTGGTATTGAGTTTGTCGATTGGCGCGACCGGCCGAAGGCGGATGTGGTCTTAGAAGAAATCCGCAAACGCACGCGCGACATTCCGGGCATTATGATTGAAACGAAAAAACAGGAGAAAGGCCCGCCCGTCGGTAAAGCGCTTCAGCTCGAATTTACCTCGAATAATCCGGAAGTGCTTGAAGATACGGTGGCGAAAGTGAGCGAAGGGCTTGAGCAAGTAGGTGGTTTTATCAATATTGAAGACACACGGCCGATCCCGCAGATCGAGTGGGAGTATAAGGTCGATCGCGAGCTGGCAGCGCAATATGGCATCGATATAAATAAGATTGGTCAGGTGGTGCGCATGGTGACCAATGGCTTGATCGTCAACGAATATCGCCCGGATGATGCGGATGACGAGCTCGACATTGTTGTGCGGTTCCCCGAGGAATATCGGACGCTAACGCAATTGCAACAGCTGCGCGTGTTTAGCGGCGGTCAGCAAGTACCGATTAGCCAATATGTTGAGCGGATTCCTAAGCCGAGCGTTGGCACGATCTACAAGATTGAAGGTAAGCGCGTGATGGAGCTGAAGGCCGATGTTGAACCTGGTTTGGTCGCAGATAAAAAGGTTGGCGAGCTGAAAGCATGGCTGGAAGAGAATATGGAGTTTGACCCGCGCGTTAATGTGGCGTTTGGCGGAGAAGATGAAGAACAAAAAGAGGCCGGAATCTTCCTTGCAACCGCTTTCTTGATCGCGCTGTTCTCGATGGCGCTGATCATCGTCACGCAGTTCAATAGCCTCTATGATATGGTGGTGATTATGAGTGCGGTGTTCTTCTCAACCGGAGGGGTGTTGCTTGGGTTGCTCGTGACTGGTCAGCCCTTTGGCATAGTGATGTGCGGTGTGGGGGTGATCTCGCTCGCGGGGATTGTGGTGAATAATAACATTATCTTCATCGATACCTATCATATCTTGCTCAAGCAGGGAATGAGTGTCCGTGAAGCGCTGATTTACACCGGGATGCAGCGTTTGCGGCCGATTCTATTGACCGCCGGAACAACGGTGCTTGGGTTGCTGCCGATGGTGCTTGGGATGAATCTGAATTTCGTCACGCGTGAAGTGACGTTTGGTTCGCCTTCGAGTCAATGGTGGACCCAGCTTTCAACTGCCATTGCTGGCGGGCTGACCTTTTCGACCGTTTTGACGCTGCTCTTCACCCCATGCCTCATTATGCTATGGCATCGCATTGCGGAGTGGCGTAATAATATGAAAAGTAATAATAATTTAGGCTCTCCGCCACCGGTTTCTTCATAAAACTGTCATAATTTTGTGCCGTAACTCTGATACACTGGAGGATGAGGATATGTAATTTTATGACGATAAGCCCTATACAAGCAAGCCAACATGTTCCAGGCCCTGTGAGAGATTTTCTGTCTCACATGAAGGAAAAAATGTTCCCCGAGGTGGGCAAGGCGGGAGAAGCATTACATTTGGCTGAGCTCTCCAAAGAAGAGATGTGTAAACATATTCGAGACTATTTGGATAGTTCGGGCATTACGGCGAGTGAGTCTAAAATTGAACTATTAGAAGCCCTGATTGGTAGAGAGTACCTTTCGCTAAGTGATAAGCCGCTAGAAAGCGCTATTGAAGAAGCGGCTAAGCAATTCCTCAAATTACATGAAAAACTGGGCAGAGGCGGAATGTCCTTATGTGACACTATTGGACAAGAATTCGCAGGTGAAACATTCACAATCAAAGCGTTTTTAGAAGCAGCAAAAAACCCAGAATCAGAAATAGCTCAAAAGTGGCGCGCGCTTATCCCTGAATTTGAAGGGAAAATAGCGAATATGACGAATCAGAGCGATGGGCTGATCGCGTTCCGTTCTGCGGAAAATACGTGGATGGGATTGTGTCATATCTTCAACCCGATCAGTCGCGGGGCAGACGGTGTTTCTTACAGCCCGCTTGGCAAACTCATGGCGTATGGCGGGGCGTATCTGACCGTTTCCGGCGCGGTTGATTTACTGTTTGGTGAGCGGAATGAAGAAACGGGTAAAGTCGAGGTGGATATTGGTCATGAACTTCCTAAGACATTGGCTGGAATAGGCCTCATTGCGCTCGCGCTGGGCATGTATGGCCGAAACGCCCCTGGTTTGATGCGCCACCAGTAATCACTCTACGAAAAACGCTTGCCAGCGTCGTTCAATCTCAGTACATCTCACATCTATTCTTTATGGCGGGTGTAGCTCAGTTGGTTAGAGCGCCAGTTTGTGGCACTGGAGGCCGTGGGTTCAATCCCCATCACTCGCCCCACTCCTTACGATAAGTGATCGTTACTTCACACCCAGCGCGTGGCGCGCTTCTTCCACCTGCTCATTGAGAACACGCAGCCCTTCTTCGTCGCCATCGAGCGATTTCGCGCGCTTGTGATAGATTGCGGTGACATCATCCGGGGTGGCGCTTGGGCCAAGGCCAAGATAGGTCATCCATTCGGGCAGCTCGTAATTGGATGACGTGCTCGCTGCGGCGGCAACACTGTCTTTGCTAAACCCAGCAAAGAGCTGGGGTGTGGTTGCGATGTGCCATTTCTCACAATTATGCAGTTGGCGCAGCACCATATGCAGCGCATAAACATTTTGTTCAGGAAGCTGCCAATGACTGCTCACCAGCGTGAATTCTTGCTGGTTTATTGTGAGAGATATAGCAAAGGCCGAGTCTTTTCTAGACTGGCTACGCTGACGCGGGTTTTTCACATCGTCAAAATAGCTATAGATGGTCGCCTTGCTTACCGGCAATGCGCGAATTTCATCTTCAAGATAGGTAAGCGCTTCTTCCAGCGTTAAGCTATTTGAGATATCAGGCGAATACGCACGCTGATTCTGCGAAATAAACCCAGCGGTGAGTGCTTCGGGAATCGATGATTTGTAAAAAATGTCATGCATGGGCTCATATCCTCTGTGGATATAGTTGTACCACCGAATGGGGGAATGTGCAAGGCGTTGTAAATTAAACGAAATTAATGCGCACTGAATGGCTTTTGAACAAGATTGCGTCAAAAATTAAGAAATCATCAACCAAACAAAATTATACTGAAAAGAGTCTCTTCATAGCTAACGCTTGGCAATCTGTGCCATTTTAGGCTATAACAAACCTATAATAATAAAAGAAAAGGCGCATATGTCCGATATGCCACAGGGAGAAGGTAAACCGTCTTCGAACAAAAAGACCATGAGCATGGAAGAAGAGTTCTTCCAGATGATTCAGGATGCCGTGTCGGAAGAGCCTGAACATTCGGCTGAAGAAGCCCAACCTCAAGCCGAAGCCCAATCGGTTAGTGATGATATTCTCGGAGAATTAGAAAAATTGGCCGGAGAGGCACCGGACCAAGAGATTGAGCCTGCACCACAGGAGGCGGCTCCTGAGCAGCCCGCTCCAGCGCCTACCGCACATGCGAGTGATGATCCTTCACAAGGGGAGGTGAAAAAGCCTAAGCGTCTCGGCGAACAGCTCATGGATTTGGGCTTAATCGCACAAGATCAGCTTGAGGTGGCGCTGTTAGAGCAGCGGAATAATAAGAAGCTTCTCGGAACGATTCTTGTCGATATGGGCTTCATCACCGAGTCAGCGCTTGGTGAGGTGCTCGCGGAATCGTCGGGAACGGAAAAGTTTGATCCAAAGAATGTCCGGGTTGACCCGACATTGTTAGCAGAAATTCCTCAAGAAGTGTGTCAGCGTAACAAGGTCCTGCCGGTTTCGAAAGAAGAGGATGGCAGTGTGAAACTCGCCATGGCAGACGTCTATAACGTCCTCGCGATTGACCAGGTGCGCCGCTATCTCGATAAATCCGCAAAGATTATCCCGCTCTATGCGACCGAAGCGGAGATCATGGAGCAGCTCGATCGCTATTATAAATATGAGATGTCGATTGATGGTATTTTGCGTGAAATCGAGACAGGGATTCGCGATAATAGTCAGCTCGACGGGCGCGAAGAGGGCTATGTGAACCCGACGGTGCGTTTGGTTGATGCGCTGCTGATTGACTCGGTGAAGCAAAGCGCATCAGATTTACACTTTGAGCCAGAAGGAACATTTCTTCGACTGCGTTACCGGATTGATGGTAAGCTAGAGCAAGTGCGCAGTTTCCACCGCGATTATTGGGCGGCGATGCTGGTGCGTTTGAAGATCATGTCTGGGATGAACATTGCAGAGACGCGACATGCGCAAGATGGCCGGATCAGTTTCAATGTTATGGGTAAGGAAGTCGACTTTCGTGTGGCAACCCAACCAACGGTACATGGTGAGAATGTGGTGCTACGCTTGCTTGATAAATCAAAGGCACTGATCTCGCTCGATAGACTAGGTTTTTCAGAGCATAACCTGAATCTCCTTAAGCGCTGCCTTAAGCGGCCAGAGGGAATTATTATAGTGACCGGTCCGACCGGTAGCGGTAAGACGACGACGCTTTATTCTGTGCTAAGCTTCATTAACTCGATCGACGTCAATATCATGACCCTAGAGGATCCGGTGGAATATAGGCTGCCGTTGATTCGCCAGACGCACGTCAAAGAGGGGACGATGGATTTTGCGGGAGGGATTAAATCGCTCTTGCGTCAAGATCCGGATATTATCTTCATCGGGGAGGTGCGCGACGAAGAAACCGCGATCAATGCGGTGCGTGCGGCGCTCACTGGTCACCAGGTCTTTACCACGCTGCACACGAACGATGCGCTTGGCGCGATTCCACGTTTAGGTGATATTGGGGTGCCAGCACACATGTTGTCTGGCTCGTTGATTTGTTGTATGGCGCAGCGCTTGGCGCGAAAGCTCTGCCCAAGCTGCAAAGAGCCCTACACAGCGAGCGAAGACGAATGCCGCATTATGGCGGTGGACCCCGCAAACCCTCCGACGATATACAAAGCTGTCGGTTGTGAGGAGTGCAACGGCAAGGGGCATAAGGGCCGTGTTGCGATTGTAGAGATTTTGCGGATCGATGATGGGATGGATGAACTCATTGCAACCCATGCAACGCGCGCGCAAATGATGGAATATGCGACTGAGAACGAATTTGTGGATATGGCGCAAGACGGGATCGATAAGGTGTTGGCGGGCGTTATTGATCTTGATGATCTGATGAAGCGCGTCGATTTAACAGAGCGTTTGAATTAGATCGTTTCTTTCCAGCACATTTTTTTGTATACTACCTAAAAATAACAATCACTTATATGTAGGGAGCGATGCCAACTTACAATTATGCTGCGATCAATGATTTCGGGCGCCGTATTCGCGGGAATATTGCGGCAGATAATGAAATTGATCTTGAGTCGCGCCTGAAAGAAATCGGTCTCGATCTCGTCAATTACCGTGAGGTGCGCCCGAAGAAAGCGGGGTTTGGTTCGCGTGTAAAACTCAAAGATTTGATTATCATGATGCTGCATATGGAGCAGCTCGATCGCGCTGGAGTGCCGCTGCATGATGCGCTTGCTGATGTGCGTGATGCTACCGAATCACTCAAGCTGCGCGACATTATGATGGATGTTTCTGAGACGGTGAAATCCGGAACCGTGTTTTCGCAGGCACTTGCAAAATATCCTGCGATTTTTAACGATGTCTTTGTCGGTCTCATTGCGGCGGGTGAGAAAACCGGTAATCTTGCGGAAGCGTTCGCACATATCACCGACCATATGAAATGGACGGCAGAGCTGCGTCGTAAGGTGCGTAAAGCACTTGCGTATCCGCTCGTAGTTTTCTTCTTGATGGTTGGAGTGATTACTGTCCTCATGCTTTTCGTGGTGCCACAATTGATTGATTTTATTGTGAGTCAAGGGTTCGAAATTCCGATTCACACACGCGCATTGATCTGGACATCCGAAGCCTTCCAAGAAAGCTGGTATGTTATTATCGGTGTCCCAATTGGACTTTTTATTCTGCATAAAGCACTATACCGATTATTCGAGGGCTATGCCTACAATACGGATGCGCTGACATTGAAGTTGCCGGTGTTAGGCCCCACTATGCGTAAGATTGATTTGGCCCGGTTTGTGCACTTCTTTGCGATCATGTTCCGTAGCGGAATCGACATTCTTGATTCGCTAGACGCAGCCAATGGCGTTGTGAATAATCGCGTTATTAAACAGGCAATTCACACAGCAAGGCGTAGTATTGAGGAGGGTAATTCTCTTACCGTGTCGCTTCGTTTGTCGAGTCAATTTCCAAATCTTGTGATTCGCATGTTTAAGGTGGGTGAAGATAGCGGTAATGTGAATGACGCGCTTGAGAATATTACCTTTTTCTATAACCGCGAGGTGAATGACGCGGTGGATGGAATGGTCGGCATGGTGCAACCTACCATGACGGCGTTAATGGGAGGGTTGATCTTCTGGGTGATCGCCGCTGTCTTTGGCCCGCTTTATCAATCGTTCCAGAATATGAATTTTTAAGTGTAGGGTGCCATATAGGCCATGATTGGACGAAAACAGAATTCTGCATCAAGCGATTCACGTAATAGCAATGCGGGGGTGGTTGAAAAAGGCAAAGGGAAATTCGTTCTTCTCCTGGGCGATGAGGGAGCTATTCTTATCCTCACGCACAAGAAAAAAGTGGTGCGCCGTCTATATACAAACGATGCAGAGCCTGAACATGTAAAGTCGCTTGTTGAGCTGATGGAGAGTCATCCGAAATGTTCGGTATCCATCCTCCTTGATGTGCTTGATCAATCCTATACACGCCATACCATGCCGCCAGTGAGCGCGTTGAGTGTGAACCAATTGGTGGCGAAGCGCTTGGAGAGGGATTTCTCTCCCGAAGATATTAAGGGTTATATCCCGTTAGGGCGCGAAAAGACTGGCCGAAAGGATTGGAACTTTCTTCTGATCTCGATTCATCAGTCGGATCTTTTAAAAAAATGGCTCGATATCATTCTTGAGCTCCCGAACCCATTTGATGGGGTATATTTAACGCCGGTCGAAGGTCAGAATTATGTGAAGCAAATCCACTCGCGCTTGCCAAAGCTTGAGGGTGGAGAGACGCCAAGCTGGCAGATGCTTGTGAGCCATAATAAAGTGGGAGGCTTCCGGCAAATCGTGCTGCATGAAGGGAAGCTGTTTTTTACCCGGGTTGCCCAAGCCTCCGAGGATGATGCGCCTGCTGTAACGGCAGGTAATATTGAGCAAGAGATCATGAATACGATTGAATATCTCCGACGAATGGGATTTGGAGAGCAAGACGGGCTAGAGCTATTTATTGTCACCTCGCAAGAAATTAAAGAATGTGTTGATAATAATAAATTTGGTGCCGTGCGTGCAGAAGTGTTCACGCCTAATGAGGTCTCTGATTTGCTGGGCTTTCAGCAAGCGGCACTCTCAGGCGATCGCTATGGCGATATTGTAATGGGAACGACATTCTCGTCTCTTGGTAAGCGTGTTTTGAAGCTCAAACTACCCTATGCGGAAACATTGGCTAAGCTGTCTATGGGGCGTATGGCCTTGCGTGCTGCATCGGTCTTGATCGTGCTGGGTTCCATTGCCTTCTCGGCATTGGGGGTGGTGGATTATTTCTCGATGACGTCTAAGGTGGATGGGTTTACAAACCAAGAGAGTAGCAAGCGTTCAGAGCTTCAGCGAATTCAACAAATCTCTGCTGAGCTGCCTGCCGATGCAGGTCAGATCTCTGAACTTGTATCCATATGGCAAGCCTTGCATGAGAGAAAGCCTGAGCCTCCGATAAGTTTTCTGCGACAGATTGCGAAACTAAAACAAGAAAATGTGCGTATCACACAGTTTGAGTGGGATGCGAAAACCGCACTTGATCAGGCGGCTCCTCCTACGCAACAAAATCGAAACCTTAATGCGCAAACCCAGACTCAAGATGTGGGAGCGAACGCTGATGTGGTGGCAAAAATTACCCTTCAGTTCGTGCTCGAGGACCCAAGCGAAGAGGTGTTCATTCAAGAAGCGCAAGCCTATCAAGAGAAAGCGAGCGAATTGTTTAGTCAGTATGTTGTGACCTATGAGCGACCTTTGACCACAGAAAGCGAAGAGCCGCAGAGCATCGAAGTGAATTTTGATGAAATGCCGGATGGAAAGAAGATGCTAGCAGCCGATGAGCTTAGCATCACGATGGTAATTACTGGGCCGAAACCAGAAGAACCGGCACAGGGATAATGATATGAGAAAGGACAAACAGCTCAAAAAAGCACTGATCAAGGACGGAGCTGTCACGGCGGTGATATTACTTGTCTTTGGAGGTGTTGCGTTTGGCGTGAGCATGATGGTCGGTGGTATGGCTGAAGAGGTGAAGAAAAAAGAATCGAATATTCGTCAAATCGAATCACAGATCAGCTCTATCAAGCGTAACTATGAGCAAGCGAATGTATCCATTGAATTGTTCCAGAACATCAGCAATAAGGTAGCGGAGAATGCTCTTGAAATAGATTCCGAAGCATTACGCGAAGTGCTTATTCGTCTGCGTGATGAATATCGTTTGAGCAGACTCAGTCTCAAATACGAGCCTGTCTCAACCGAGCAAAACCCTTCGCTGAAAAATGTGCAAGGCGTTGACATGGAATATAATAAGGTGTTGCTTGAAGTAGGGGGAATTTCAGACGCGCATATCATTGGGTTTGTCGAAGCACTTAAGAGTGAGCTGAAAGGAATCAAACAATTCGATAATTTCTCTGTAGTCCGAAAAGAGGCATTTGGCAGTGATCTCTTTTACCGTATTAGTCAAGGCGCGACCCCCGAGATGGTAAGCGGCCAGATCAATTTTTACTGGATTGGAATTACCGAGAAAAAGCCCGCTGAAGGAGAAACCGGATGATGCTGCGCTTTGCTTCGTACATCGGCGTTTGGCTTCTCATGGTGGTTCCTGTATGGGGCCAAGAGGCAGTTGAAGAGGAGCCGTTAGAAGCGCTCCAATCTGAACAACTGGTGACAGCGCAGCGCACCCAAATATCCATGGGAGAGAATTTGCCTTCTATTCTCTACATGGATGAAGACATTAATATGCTGCGTAAGGTGCTATCAGTCTATGAACTTGACGCTGATTATGATTTATCTTCGATCACACCAATCGGTGAGATTGATACGCAAACTACGGAAGACGGAGAGGTGCGAATCGCGTCACCACTTCCTAATTTCTATTTTAGCTCGATGATATACCGTAATGCGAGTGACTGGGCAGCATGGATCAACGGGCAGCGTTATTCACCGCAATCAGAGCGCCTTGATTTCAAAGTAGAACTATTAGAAAAAGATTTGCTGCAGATCGCATGGAAACCCGAAGCGCAACTGCCCGAAGTAATTGAAATATGGCAGAAGCGTAATGAGCGCACGGTTGGTTCTGATATAACACATCGTACGGCAATCATGTCAAAAAATGTCATGTTCAATATTACCGAAGGCGTCTTGACGTTTACCTTGCGTCCAAACCAAACGTTTGTAACACCAGCATTAAAGGTAATCGAAGGGGCGTATAACTCTCCCTCGCTTGCCGTTGGAGATGGAGGACGAAGAGATGAAGCAATGCAAAGCCCTGTAGATGTCGGCTTAACGCTACCCATTAGCAATGCTACCCCTCCATCCCAGCTTACATCGCAAGCACAGCAGCTCCAGACGCTTATTCAACAAAGCTTGGCAGCACAAGGAAAAGCGAATACCGCGCCACCGCCACCACCTGAGAATCCGCCTCAGCAGCAGCCTGTCATGCAGCAGCAGATGCTCGACGCAATTCAAGAACAGGTGTTGCAGAACTTATTTGCACCACAAAACTAGAGATGGGATGGATCGCGCCTTAGGCTTGAAAAGCGGAGTTTTGTTGTTATTTTCACAATGAGAAAGAGAGTGTCATGGTAGAAACAAACGCGTCCCCTTTATCCATTAAAAGTCTCAGTAAAACATTTGGAAAACAGACTGTTTTGTGTGACGTATCATTAGATCTGAAACAAGGTGAGATCTTTGGTTTGATTGGATTGAACGGGGTAGGTAAAACCACCATGATCAAAGCCATGCTTGATCTTCTGAAGGCCGATGGTGGCGAGATTTATATGCATGGCGTGCGATCAACGGAAGTGGCGGCACGGAAACATATTTCTTATTTACCTGAAAAATTCCAGCCGCCGCGCCAGCTGAAAGGCACCGAATATCTTTCTTTGGCACTGTCTTACTACAAGCGCAAACTCGATGTAGCGCGCGCGCGCGAAATGGCGTCGATGCTTGATCTTGACCCCGAGAAATTAAGTCAAAAAATTGGCACCTATTCCAAGGGAATGGGGCAAAAGCTTGGGCTGGTCGGTGCGTTTATGGTGGATCAGCCTTTCCTGATTCTTGATGAACCGATGAGTGGCCTAGACCCGAGCGCGCGTATTAAGCTGAAGAATATGATGCTGGAGATGCGTAAAGAAGGAAAAACGATTTTCTTTAGTTCGCACATCCTTGCAGATATTGATGAAATTTGTGATCGTATTGGGGTGATTCATGATGCGAAGCTGATTTATGTGGGCACCCCGTCGGAGTTTAAACCGACTTACAAAGAAGAGTCACTCGAGCGTGCCTTCTTAAAAGCGATTGCTGCATAATTAATAGATATCGTCTTCACTCTCTGACACGCGAATATCTTTGGCGTGTGCGGCGCCCTGTTCTTGACGAATCCGCAGGCGCACATTGGCCGGGTTGTCAGCCTGAGCAATCGCGACCTCTTCGGTAATTTCACCGGATTGTGACAGCGCAAAGAGCGCTTGGTCAAAGCTTTGCATACCAACATCAGCGTTACGTTCAATCAGCTCTTTCAATTTACGGATGCTACCTTCTTCAATGAGCTGTTTGATCGCGCCTTCGTTCAACAAGATCTCTAGGGCTAGCGAACGATTGCCCTGTATATTGTTCACCAAACGCTGTGCCACAATGGCCTTCAGATTGAGTGACAAAGTGAGCAGCACTTGGTGCTGCTTTTCCTCTGGGAAAAAACTCACGATACGCTCGATGGCTTGGTTCGAGTTATTCGCATGCAGTGTGGCAAAGACGAGGTGGCCGGTTTCCGAGAAATTAACCGCATGTTCCATGGTTTCACGGTCTCGAATTTCACCGATCAAAAGCACATCTGGTCGTTGGCGTAGTGCGTTCTTGAGTGCCATACCATAGGAATAGGTGTCGATGCCAACATCACGCTGCGTAATGATACATCCTTGATGTGCATGAACAAATTCGATCGGATCTTCAATCGTGATAATATGGCCAGAGCCGTGTAGATTACGATGGCCAATTAGTGATGCAAGTGTTGTCGATTTACCGCTACCGGTTCCGCCTACGATCAAAATCAGGCCGCGTTCCGCCATGGCCAGATCACCTAGCAGGGAAGGAAGTTTTAGCTCCTCAAGCGTGGGAATATCCGTGTTGATCCGGCGCAAGACGATCCCTGTGTTCATTTGCTGGCGAAACACATTCACCCGGAAACGGGAGTTACTGTCAGGTTGAATCGCAGAATTGAATTCAAGAGTATCTTCAAATTCACCGCGTTGTTCATCATCAAGCAGTTCGTTTAAAAATGTCTCGATATGCTCATCGGTCAAGAGATCCGGGTTTGCAGACACAATCTTGTTATCGATGCGCAGGCTTGGTGGGCATCCGACTGTGAGGTACAAATCAGACGCATGATGCTTTTCCATCAAGATCAGATACTCGGATAAGAGCGGATAGTCTTGGCTCATAAGGCCACCTTTTCCCTAGAAGCCCGACGCTTGGCGCTTCATGCCGCCAGTGCTAGTTGATTTTTTCTCATCATCATCGTCATTCGCTGCATTGATCGCAGTTTTCGCGGCTTCGGCCGTGATCACTTCATTTTCAAGTAGCTGGTAAACGGAATCTTTCATTGTCGACATGCCCAGTTTTGATCCCATCTGCATGATGGAATAAATTTGCGGAACTTTGGCCTCACGAATCAGGTTACGCACTGCCGGGGTGGCCAGTAGCACTTCATGGGCAGCGACACGCCCGCTACCATCGGCTTTCTTAATCAGAGTTTGCGTGATGATCGCTTCCAGCGAAACCGAAAGCATGGCACGCACCATTTCTTTTTCGCCAGCAGGGAAGACATCAATAATACGGTCGATGGTTTTCGGCGCTGAACTTGTGTGCAAAGTCCCCATTACTAAGTGACCAGTTTCGGCCGCGGTCATGGCAAGTTGAATCGTTTCCATATCGCGCATCTCACCAACGAGAATAATATCGGGATCTTCGCGGAGTGCGCTTTTCAAGGCACGGGCAAAAGAGGTCGTACTGGCGCCAACCTCGCGGTGGTTAATTAGCGATTGTTTCGAGGTATGTACGAATTCCACCGGGTCTTCAATGGTCAGAATATGTTTGGCGTAATTCGCATTGATGTGGTCAACCATCGATGCAAGAGTTGTCGATTTACCGCTTCCGGTCGGACCAGTAACCAGAATAAGGCCTTTATTAAGTTCACACAGCTCTTTGAAATTTGCCGGTGCGCCGACTTGCTCTAGGGTTAGGATTTCGGTGGGGATCACACGGAAAACGGCTGCGGGGCCATTGATCGTATGAAATGCATTCACACGAAAGCGCATTTCTTCACCAAAGGCGAGGGAGAAATCAATCTCAAGTTCGCTCTCATAGCGTGAGCGTTGGTCTTCCGTCATGATAGCAAAGAGCATCTGTTTCAGCTGATCTGCCTCAAGAGGGGGGCATTTCACATAAACAATGTCACCATTCACCCGCATCACAGGCGGGTTTTTCACGGTGATGTGAAGGTCAGACGCTTTGTTCTTCGTCGTCGCGACCAATAAATCGGTAATTTCCATAGCTTCTCCCTGTGCCAA
Organism: uncultured Azospirillaceae bacterium; assembly: GCA_964352815.1. Lineage (GTDB taxonomy): Bacteria > Pseudomonadota > Alphaproteobacteria > Rickettsiales > UBA3002 > CAYGTO01. The sequence continues at coordinate 192,957 of CAYGTO010000001.1, forward strand.
AGAATCATGCATTTCAAGGCATTAGAATGAGTCCTTATCGGGGAGCCGCAACCACGCCTTTTATGTCTTGTTAGCCTTATTAGACGCGATAAAGGTTAATCTTTCCTGAATATCATCCACATTTGCAGGAATTTTTTGACCTTGAAGCGATGCACGAATTAATGAGACGTAGAGTTGTTGGGCTCCCCGGTAATCTTCTTGCTCGTCTAAAATGACAGCATAATTATACCGGTAGACAAGATTCTCGGGCTCAAGCAGGACGGCACGTGCAATCGCATTGCGTGCATCTTCATAGCGCCCAATTCGTTGATATACCATAGCAATTTGGGCGTATCCAGGGGCAAATTCAGGGTTAGATGCGAGTAATTTCCCCAGGTATGGCAGCGCTTCTTCCGGAGATTCCTCTGCGACTAATGCAAGGAAGTTATTCACCCCTTCCTTGTGGTGGTGATTGATGCGAAGCAATGTGCCATAAAATTCTTTCGCCTGTGGGATATTCCCTAGGCGTTGATAGAGTGTCGCCAGCCCAAAAAGGGCGTCTTGGTTGCGAGGCGCATTCTTCAATACATCTTGATAGATGAGGGTTGCGAGTGCGGTGTCGCCAGCAAGAATAGCGTTATAGGCGCGCTGTAGTTCAGAGTTTACACTGTATGGCTGCTTACGTACTGCGATGGACATGCCCAAACTATCCGTGCGTGCCACTTCTTCTTCCGCATCCCCAAGTTCAGTGAGTGACGTCACATCTGGTGTGACCCGGTCGATCGCGACAGGGCCGCTAGGTCCTCTCTGATTATGTGGCTGAATCAAGCGCGGGAGCTTCGAAAGGATCGTTTGCGTTTGATCATCGAGTTTACTGACGGGCTCAGCCTGGCCGAGCCGCATTTCTTCTGCCACAGAGGGAACATCGGTCCCTTCCATGCTGTATTCTTTTGGGGCGTCCACAACACTCATCGTTGCTTTCGGGGTGTCACCATCTAAAGTAGGCGTACTATTCAACAGTGCATCCACCATCTCAGGGCCGTTCTGGGGCTGGAATGTCACCGGTCGTTGAAATGATTCAGGTGGCTGCTCGAGCGGTATTCGCCGTTCTTCGGCAACAGCTCTCGCTTGTGCACGGACTTGTTCGATACGTTCCTGGCTAATCACCGGAGGTGTTGGCGCAGGGCCAGGCTCAACATCTTGATAAGTGGGGCGGTAGCTATATTGCGGTGTGCTTGGCTGGGTTGCGGGGACGGATGGGCCTATTCCTCCTTCAAATACATACTCATTTTGTGCAGGTTGCGTATTCGTGAAACTCTCACCGGAAGGGGTATAGGTGGGGGCGTTATAGAGTGGCTGAATCGGCGGCAGCGATGGGGTACGGCTCGGAGCCACGTAACCCGGTGTGTTAGGGGAGGCGGAGTAAGGGTTCGCACCGGCGCGGCGCTGAACATACGGGGATTGCTGATAATTATAGCCCTGGGAATAGGATAGATCTGGGTATGTCGAGGCGAGCGCTGTGAGCGAGATGCAGGCTACCAGTGGTGAAACCGATCCCTTTTTAAGCCACAGTGTTTGCTGTTTTTTCAGCACAGTAATGATGTTCCTAGCCCCGATATATCTTATATAGTATAAGAAATATTCCTATACCCCAATATATAGATGCCCTGAAAAGGGCGATTTCATCCAGTGCTCTCAGCCTCTTATCCCCACCGGATCGTCTGAATGTGTACAAGCTGGGGATAAGTAAGCGGCGTGTTTCTGGCACGATGATTGCGAGTTTTTCTCCATAAAAGATTAATAAGGGCTAGATAGACAAAGGAGGCGCCATGAGACAATCTCACGTAAAAGCGGCGCATATTGCACTGATTATACTAAGTTATTTTGCCTTTTCGCCGGCTCAAGCTCAGGCGCAGACACCCTTTATGCCGACTCAAAACTCACGTGCCACCGCGCTCTCAGGTAAGACATTTTTGCCGGCAGCGCAGTGGATGGCGGCACAAGGAGAGGCGCAACGTCAAACCACTAGCGCGCCTGCGACCCCGCAGCCAGCGACTGTAACAACTGGCCCATCGGTTGATGCATCCGATACGCCGCTTTCTGAGAATGATCAGTTTATGTATCAAGGTCGCAAGTTTATGGCACTGCGCCCGAATAAGGTGCTGCGTCAGAAGAAAGCGCGAGGCTATCCACGCCGTTACACGGAAAAAGACATCGAACAGGCGACTGAAAAATCAAACTTTTCTGAGTTTGCGCCGCGAAACGACCCGTTTGGTCTGCAGGACAGTGTAAACCCCTTCTTTCAGACCAATCCGAATGCGATGCCTGCCGGGGTGCCAAGCCAGAAGCCAGAGCATGTGGGTTCGATGAAACCTAAAGAGCAGAGCATGTTTTTACCCAGAATGAAGCAAAGCGAGGCGCTGGTTGCGAATGTTGAGAGCCATCATAGTTGGCCGATCGATGAAGCGCAGGTGCAGCGTGTAAGCTCGGCCTTTGGCCCACGCGAAGACCCGTTCACGGGTAATATGGCATTTCATGCCGGGATTGATATTGCCGCAAAGGCTGGTACGCCGGTGAAGGCGACGATGGATGGAACAGTCTATGCGACGGGTGAGCATCCGCGCCTTGGTCGCTATGTTCGCATCGATCATCCGGATGGCACCTATAGTCTCTATGGTCATCTAAGGGATTGGAATGTAACGGATAAGCAAGTTGTGCTCAAAGGAGAAACCATTGGTGTCGTGGGTTCAACGGGCCGCTCAACAGGCGCGCATCTCGATTACTCGCTTCGGAAAGACCAAATGCCGATGGATCCGATGAAGGTGTTATCGATTCCCGACCACCTAACAACCCTTGAAATTTCGTCAAATCACTAGCATAAACTGGGGGCCATGGACTGGTATCCCACATTCAAACCGCTGCTGCATAGCCTCCCGCCTGAGACGGCGCACAATCTCGCTGTGTTCGCGCTTCGGAAACATCTTATTCCTGAGTCCCATGCGCGCGAATATCCGCGCTTGCAGCAAACACTGTGGAAGCTAACGTTTGATAATCCGGTCGGTTTGGCCGCAGGCTTTGATAAGAATGCTGAAGTGACTGACCCGCTTCTCGCACAAGGCTTTGGTTTTGTCGAAGCGGGAACCTGCACGGTTTATCCGCAAAAGGGTAATCCGAAGCCGCGCATGTTTCGTATTCCTAAAGAAGAGGCGGTGATTAATCGGCTTGGTTTTAATAATAAAGGCATGGATGTGTTTTCGGAGAATCTTCGTGTACGCCAGTCGACAGGGATCGTCGGTGCGAATATCGGTAAGAATAAAGACAGCACCAACGCGATTAATGATTACACGCAGCTGCTCGAGAAAGTGTCGCCTTTCGCGAGCTATATTACGATCAATATTTCGTCGCCAAATACCGAAGGGCTCCGTGATTTGCAGGCAAAAGAGATGTTGCGTGAGCTATGCGATCAGCTTATTGCCATGCGTGCCTCGATCAGCTTTAAGCGCCCGATCCTGATTAAGATTGCGCCGGATCTATCATTGAAACAAACACGTGACCTAGCGGAAGTTGCGTTGGAGAAGGCGATCGACGGGTTGATTGTGTCGAACACGACCATCGAGCGGCCATCCATACTTCCCGAGCGTTTCCAGAATGAGGCAGGCGGTTTGAGTGGTCCGCCTGTGTTTGAGCGATCGACGGCGCTACTGAAAGAAATCTATAAATTTACTGAAGGGCGCATTCCTCTGATTGGTGTGGGCGGTATTGATTCGCCCGAAGCGGCTTATGCGAAAATCCGAGCCGGTGCTTCGTTAGTGCAGCTATACACGGGGCTAATCTATCACGGCTTTCACTTGGTTCATCGGATCAATGCAGGGCTGGAAACCTTCCTCACCGAAGATGGCTTCACCTCCATCCGTGATGCGGTTGGGGTGGATGTGCATTAGCGTAATTCCGTCATTCTCGACCGCACTGCTGTGCGTGTCGGGAATCTGTCTCGAGAAGATCCCCGAGATCGGCTAGGCCGACTCGATGATGATACCCTAGAAACACCCTTTCAAAAACGTTAGTGCAATGTCAATCCCTTCGGGGTCAATGCCATGGCCAAGGCCGGGGCGAGTATGGGTTTCAATGGAGAAACCAGCGCCACTTAGCTGTTCTTCCGCCATCGCCATCGCTTGAAATGGCACCACATCATCAGCATCGCCATGAATCAAACAAACAGGCGGCTTAGCGGTCAGCTCATCCGGGTTCGCATTAAGCAGCGCGCCCGAAAAACCAACAATCCCCGCCAGTGGCTCGCTACGGCGCGGCGCGACATGCAAACTGGTCATGGTGCCTTGTGAGAAGCCGACCAGTGCGACCTGCTTTGGCGTGAGGCTAAAGCGTTCCATTTGTTGGTCGAGAAAACTATCCACCATCGGCGCCACCTGACGCACGCCTTCTTCCATCTTCACCGGATTGCGGTCCATCAGCGAAAACCACTGATAGCTATTCGGGTAGCCGGGAGGCGCCATGTCGCACGCATAGGGTGCGTTTGGGGAAATAAACTGCGCATTCGGAAACTGATCCGCCATCATGGGCGCAAGGCCGAGCAAATCCATCCCGTTGGCGCCCACGCCATGCAGAAAGATGATGAGTTGTTCGGGTGCGCTGCCCGAGGCAGGCGGAAGTTCAGGGCCGGCAAGTGAGGGAGGGATATCCATGATAAGTCTTTAGTTGTTAGTCGTTGGTCGTTAGTAGTTGGATGAAACATACGCATTCCTATGGTAATTGCAAATAACTAACGACTAAAGACATATGACTAAAGACGGCGCGAAACGCCTTATTCTTGTCGATGGCTCGGGCTATATTTTTCGGGCCTATCACGCGCTGCCGCCGCTGACGCGCAAGGATGGTACGGCGGTTGGGGCGGTCTATGGTTATTGCAGCATGCTGACGCGGTTGCTCGAGCAATATCCAGATGACCATTTCGCGGTGATTTTTGATGCGGGGCGGGTGACATTCCGCAATGAAATTTACCCGGACTATAAAGCGAATCGGGATGCGCCACCGGAAGATTTGATTCCGCAATTCGGCCTCATCCGTGAGGCGACGAACGCGTTTAATCTGCCATGCATTGAGCTGGAGGGCTATGAAGCGGATGATCTGATCGCCTCTTATGCGAAGAGTGGCCGGGCGGAAGGCTATCATGTGACGATCGTCTCCTCGGACAAGGATTTGATGCAGCTGATGCAGGATGAGGTCGTGCTGTATGATCCGATGAAGCAGAAGGATATGACGCTGGCTGACGTTGAGAAAAAGTTTGGCGTGACGCCCGATAAGGTGACCGAAGTGCAGGCGCTGATGGGGGATTCGGTCGATAACATCCCCGGCGTGCCTGGGATTGGACCAAAGACGGCAGCGCAGTTGATTATGGAGTATGGGGATTTGGAAACGCTGCTGGAGCGCGCGAATGAGATTAAACAAAATAAGCGCCGCGAGAACCTTATTGCTCATGCGGAGGATGCGCGCATGTCGTTCAAGCTGGTGACGCTCGATGAAGAGGTGGCGCTGCCTGAGCCGATTGAAGGGTTTGCGCGCAAGGCGATTGACACGTCGGTGTTGGTGCCGTTCCTGCGCGAGCAGAATTTCAATTCGATGGTGAAGAAATGGGATGCGCGTGGGGAAGATGCTGGCGTCATTTCGAACGGTGCGAGTGCATCGGAAAAATCTCACCAAAACAGAGGAGATTCCTCGTCGGCCAAAGGCCTCGCTCGGAATGACGGTGTGAAGAACTATACGCTTGTTCAGGACGAAGCGGCGCTCGATGCATGGGTGAAGAAGATTGAAGCCAAAGGCGTGGTCGCGTTTGATACCGAAACAACGGGGCTGGATGCGACGCAGGCGAGGCTGGTCGGCATCTCGCTCGCCGTCGATCCGTTCGAGGCGTGTTACATCCCGATCAACCATGTGAAAGAAGGCGGCGGCGGCGCTGCAGACTTATTTGGCGATAGTCGGGAGCCAGAACTCCAAGACGCTCAACTGAGTGAAGCGATGGTACTCAAGCTGCTGAAACCGCTGCTCGAAGATTCGGCGATTCTGAAAATTGGCCAGAACATTAAATATGATCTGAACATCATGCGCCGCTATGACGTTGCGGTGGCGCCGGTTGCGGATACGATGCTGATGTCCTATGCGTGCAATGCCGGGCTGCATGCGCATAATATGGATGAGTTGGCGCAGCGCTATCTTGAGGAAACGCCGATCGCCTATAAAGAGGTGGTGGGCACGGGCAAGGCGCAAAAGGGTTTTGCTGAGATTGAGCTCGAGAAGGCCAAGGATTATGCCGCCGAAGATGCGGACATCACCCTGCGGCTCTATCATACGCTGTTGCCCGAACTGGTCGCAAAGCGCGTCATGTCGGTGTATGAACGGATCGAGCGGCCGTTAGTCTCGGTGATTGCGCAGATGGAATCGGAGGGCATCAAGATTGATCCCGACGTGCTCAAGCAGATGTCGAACCAATTCGCGCAGGATATGGCCGGGCTGGAGACACATATCCACGGGCTGTCAGGCCGCGAGTTTAATATTGGCTCGCCCAAGCAGCTCGGAGAGATTCTGTTTGATGAGATGAGTATTGAAGGCGGCAAGAAATCTTCCAAGACCGGCGCCTATTCGACTGGCGCAGAGATTCTCGAAGATTTGGCAGGGCAGGGCTATGAGATTGCCGAGAAGGTGCTGGAATGGCGACAGCTCTCGAAGCTGAAAAGCACCTATACCGACGCGCTGCAAGAGCAAGTGAACCCGGAAACCGGCCGGGTGCATACGAGTTTCTCGATGGCCGCGACCACGACGGGGCGGCTATCATCATCGGATCCGAATTTGCAGAATATTCCGATTCGCACCGAAGCCGGGCGCAAAATTCGCACCGCCTTTATTGCGGAGCCGGGGCATGTGCTAATCAGCGCCGATTATTCGCAGATTGAGCTGCGACTTCTCGCCGATATGGCAGAAATTGAAGTGCTGCGCGATGCGTTTAAGCATGGCCGCGACATTCACGCAACCACGGCGAGTCAGATGTTTGGTGTGCCGATTGATGCGGTGGAGAGCGACCTGCGCCGTAAAGCCAAGACGATTAATTTCGGAATTATCTATGGCATTTCCGCGCATGGCCTGTCGACGCGCCTCGGTATTGGCCGCAAGGAGGCGGCGGATTATATCGAAACCTATTTCGAGCAATATCCCGGCATTCGCAAATATATGGAGTGCACGAAGGAGTTCGCCCGCGAGCATGGTTATGTCGAGACGCTGTTTGGCCGCAAGGTGCATACGAAAGACATCAATGCGAAAAACCCGAACCTGCGCGCCTTCTCTGAACGTGCGGCGATCAATGCGCCCCTGCAAGGGACGGCGGCGGACATCATTAAACGTGCGATGGTGAAGTGCGCGGCGCTGACCGACAAAGAAGCCGATGCGCGGATGCTGCTCCAAGTCCATGATGAATTGATCTTTGAAGTGCAGGAAGACAAGGCGGAAGCGTTTGCTGAGAAGGTGAAGCGGGTGATGTCAAAAGCGGCCGAGCCGGTGGTGCAACTATCGGTTCCCCTTGATGTCGAAGCGGGCATTGGTAACAATTGGGGTGAGAGTCATTAGCCGTTGTTACTGTGCGCTTTTAGCCATTCCGCGAGCGCGTCTTCCGTCAACTCACCCGCCCCTAATTTAAGAAAGGTGAGATAACACTCTTCCAAACTTGCCGTTATGTGATGTCCGTTCATCTCTAAAAAGACGAAACATACAACGAGTGCCGTGCGTTTGTTGCCGTCTAAAAAAGGGTGATTACGCGAAATCCCATAAGCATAGGATGCGGCGAGCTGAATCATATCTCCATTGCCATAATGAAACTGATTCTTGGGCTTATCTAACGCCGAGGATAAGAGTGAATGATCGCGAACGCCGTCTAAGCCGCCATGGCGCGCAATCTGAGAACGGTGGATGGCGTGTACCAGCTCATCTGGTATCCAGATCGGTTCTTCTGTCACTATTCTGCCAACCGTTTGAGCACATCGCGATAATCATCCATAACGCGCTCAGCAATTTCCATTTGTTTGGCAAATTCAGGGTCATAGGCGGTGAGTTCGATTCCGTTAGGCGTCTCTACCGCATATAGCTTGTCACCTTTACCTACTCGCAATTTCGCAAGGATTTCTTTCGATAAAATAACGCCGGTGGAATTACCAATGGCGCTAAGTCGTAATTCAGTCATATAGGCTCCTTTTTATGTAAGTATAACATATGTTATAACAGCAACGCAAGTGCCATATTCTATGTCTTCAACCCTTGCGGAATAACCCTCAACTTTCCCTTGGCATTTGTGCGTGGTTTGTTACATTCCCGCAATTATTAGAAAATCTATAAAAACTGTGCATAACGCGCGGGGTTAAGGGTGTTGCAGACGGTGTCATTTACAGAAAAATTTAAGCCGGTAGTGCTTTCGGGCAAGGAAGTGCTGCCGATCGTTGAAGGTGGTAAAGGCATTGGCGCGACCAATGGCCGGAGCGCGGGCGCATTTGCTGCGGCCGGTGCGGTCGGAACTTTTTCTGGCGTGAATGCCGACAGCTATGATGAAGATGGTAATGTGATTCCGGTTGTCTATCATGGCAAGACCCGCCGTGAGCGCCATGAAGAGCTGGTGCAAATGGGGATTGATGGTGCGCTACAGCAAGCGCGGATGGCGCATGAGCTGTCGAATGGCGAAGGCCGTATCCATATGAATGTGCTATGGGAAATGGGCGGCGCGGAGCAGATTCTCGAAGGAGTGCTCGAACGGGCGCAAGGCATCATCCATGGGGTGACCTGCGGCGCGGGGATGCCCTATAAACTCTCTGAAATTGCTGAGAAACATGGCCTGTATTATCATCCCATCGTCTCGTCTATGCGCGCCTTTCGTGCGCTATGGAAGCGTGCCTACCGCAAGTCAGAAAAGCTCCTTGGTAGCGTGGTGTATGAAGATCCGTGGCTGGCGGGCGGGCATAATGGCCTGTCGAACAGCGAAGACCCGAAAGTACCGCAAGACCCGTATCCGCGCGTGCGCGAGCTACGCACCTTTATGAATGAGGTAGGACTGCATAACACGCCGATCATCATGGCGGGTGGCGCATGGCATTTGAAAGATTGGGAGCATTGGCTTGATAATCCAGAAATTGGCCCCATCGCCTTCCAGTTCGGCACACGGCCACTTTTAACGCAAGAAAGCCCGATTCCGGAGAACTGGAAAGCGCGTTTGACGACGCTGAAAAAGGGCGACGTGTTCCTTAACAAGTTCAGCCCGACCGGCTTCTATTCTTCCGCCGTGAATAATGACTTCATTAAAGAGCTGCGCGGCCGTGAAGAGCGCCAAGTGTCCTATAGCACTGAGCCGGAAGGCTATCAGACCGAGCCATACCCGTTTGGCCCGCGTAAACGTCCGGTTTATGTTTCGCCGGAAGATCTCGCACGTATTCGTGATTGGGAAGGGCTGGGCTATGACGAGCCGATGAAAACGCCGGACAGCACGCTCATGTTTGTGAGCAAAGAAAAGGCAGAACAGATTCATATTGATCAGGTCGAATGTATGGGCTGTCTGTCGCATTGCCGTTTTTCAAACTGGAAAGACCATGATGATTACACCACCGGCAAGAAAGCGGACCCAAGAAGTTTCTGCATTCAGAAGTCGCTGCAAAATATTATACGCGGCAAAGATGTGGAGAATGAGCTGATGTTCTCTGGTCATAATGCCTATAAATTTGCGGATGATCCGTTTTATGCGAACGGGAATATCCCCACGGTTGCAGATCTCATCGAGAAAATTAAGATCGGCGAATAAGCCCCTCTCTTTACATTTGAAATTTGGTTATATTGCAGGTGCGAAGCTGCAAGATTAAATATTGTACATGATTCAACAGATACGATACTATTAAGGAAGTCGAAGGCGCATTCGTGGAGGAATCGTATGCCCTATAATGCCTGGTGGGATATGAGCATGGAGGAGATATCTGACATGCTTCGTAATGCTGGTTTGAGACCAACCCGGCAGCGCTTGGCTATTGGCCGATTCCTCTGGTTCAATGTTCCTAACCAACATATTACGGCCGAAAAACTGCACCATAAAACGCAAAGTGAGAATGAACCGGTGTCGCTCGCGACGGTCTATAATACGCTGCACCAATTCACCGATGCGGGCCTACTGCGCGAAGTGGTGATCGATGGCCAGCGTTCCTATTTCGACACGCATGTCGAGCCGCATTATCATTTCTACTGTGAAGAGACACGTAATCTCGTGGATATTCCGTTTGAGTCGGTTGATCTCGGGACGTTACCCACGCCGCCAGAAGGCTCAAATGTTGCTGCGGTGGATGTGATTATTCGCCTACGCCAATGTAATTTGACGGATAATGACCCCAAAGTATCGAATCAGATGACGGATGCGTCACGCGTGCTCAATCACTGACGAATCGTTTCGTCGTTATACACCCCCCACACCTTATGTCGTTCGATCCAGGCTTTGCGGCTTCGGAAAGAAAGCTGACACCACTCTTCCTGGCAATTAATCACATGACCAATGGTTCCCGCTTCCGCACGCACCAAGGCGGGAGATGTCGCATCGGGCTGTGCGTAGAGCGTGTGCGTTTCATGGGTAATCATAGCGGTTCGGCTGCCAGAGAGGAGCGCTTTATGCACCCAGCCTGTCTCCCCTTGATGATCGCGAATTTTGCGCCAATGCGAGAATTCCTCAATCACTTCCACTGGCAGATTGGCCCGTTGATAAACCCAGCGAATCGGGTAGCGCGTGCCCGGCCCAACGCGAACATTCACCTCGTTTGATTTAAGCGAGACAAAACGCGGAATGGGTAGGCCCGAATTGTTGAAAATGGCTTCATCGGCGAATGTAGCTATTGGTGCCGCGAACAGAACAAGGCATATGAAGAGCCTATGTAATGCTGAGCGAGTATGATATATAAAGTGTGTCATATGAAACATTCGATGAGGTGTATTAAACATGAATCAAATTAACAATCAAGAAGCTGTGAAGAATCGCACCCCCTACCTTTTCTGTGCGAAAGGAATAGCCGTTGCATCGATATTGGGAGTTTTAACAATAAATTCTCCGGCAGAGGCAAAAGAACAGCGGTGGATTTGCAAATACCCTAAAGGTGGCGTATCCACGACAATTATTTTTGGTGATACATCCAATGGAACGGCATGCGAACACAACAAAGTTAAAGGAGAAATTCAGGGCGGCAAATGCGTGACTAACGATAAGGTGATCTCATTTGTTGGAGGTAAGCAAGGTGTTTCGGTTTTAAGGCAAACGACAGGCGAAACCTTTACGCCAAAGTTCTGTAAAGAAGTGCAGCTGCCATAAAAATGGTAGTTATAGCTGAGCAATTCGGAATTGATTGTTTAAGCAATCAACGCTGAGTAATTTTCCTAAGAGCGCTGTTTCTTTACCGAGTAGGCATTTAATCGTTTCCAGCGCCTGCAAGCTCCCCATGATGCCAGCCATCGGGCCAAGGACTCCTACCTCATTGCAGTTATTCGGCTCATTGGGGGCTTCGGGCATGAAGTCGTGATAGGTGATGGTGCCTTGATGCGGCGCAAAGATGGTAATGTAGCCTTTGAATCCGGTGACCGCGGCATGCACGAGCGGAACCTTGAGTCTTTCGCTTGTTTCAGCAATCAGCATGCGACTCTCAAAATTATCGGTCCCATCCAAGATGATGTCATAGCGCGATAGAATGGCATTGGCATTTTCTTGGCGGATGCGCTGTGGGTAAAGGTCAACATGGCATTCAGGATTCAGCTCAGATAAGCGATCGGCGGCGCTTTCGACTTTCAGCCGGCCAATATCGCCCTGCTCATGAATGATCTGGCGCTGTAGGTTAGATAATTCGACATGGTCATGATCAACGATGCCAAGACGCCCAACACCGGCAGCGGCAAGGTAGGTGAGAGCGGCAGAGCCAAGGCCACCGGCGCCAACAACAAGCGCAGAGCTGTTCAGGAGTTTTTCTTGTCCCGCTTCCCCGAAATCATCCAGCATGATATGGCGCGCATAGCGCCGTTTCTGCTCATCGGTCAGCATGGGTTATTCAAACAGGTCAGTGGAAAGGTAGCGCTCGGCCATGGAGGCGATAATCACGACAATGTTTTTGCCTTTCATCTCGGCGCGCGCGCCGACTTTCAGCGCAGCGGCGAGCGTAGCGCCAGATGAAATCCCTGCAGGAATCCCTTCGACTTGAGCCGCTTTACGCGCCATGGCAAAGGCTTCGTCATTCTCAATTTTTATCACCTCATCGATGCTATCGCGCGCGAGCACTTCAGGAATAAAGCCCGCGCCAATCCCCTGAATTTTATGAGGCCCTGGGTTGCCGCCTGAAAGCACGGGGCTATCAGTTGGCTCGACGGCGATGGCGCTGAGTTCGGGGTTAGCTTCTTTGAGCACTTTGCTCGTGCCTGTGATTGTGCCGCCTGTGCCGACCCCCGCAATGAACGCATCGACCTTACCATCAAGGTCCGCCAGAATTTCACGTGCGGTGGTGCTTTCATGAATTGCTGGATTAGCTGGGTTTTGGAATTGTTGCAGCATCACTGCATTCGGGTTCCCTGCGACAATTTCTTCCGCTTTTTCAATCGAGCCACGCATGCCTTTCGCAGCAGGTGTTAGCTCAAGGTTAGCGCCAAGAAGCGCAAGCATCTTACGACGTTCGAGCGACATGCTTTCTGGCATCGTTAGAATCAGCGGATAGCCACGTGCCGCGCATACAAAGGCAAGAGCAATTCCGGTGTTCCCTGAGGTTGGCTCCACTAGAATCGAATCTTTCGTGAGTTCTCCCGAGGCTTCCGCGGCATCCACCATGGAACGCGCAATCCGGTCTTTTACTGAGGCCAAAGGATTAAAAAATTCAAGCTTGGCGTAGATGTTGGCAACGCATCCAGCGTCTTCCGCGAGGCGCTGTAGTTTCACCATGGGAGTATTGCCGATCGTATCGAGAATCGAATCATACACGCGGCCACGGCCTTCGGTGTGATAAGGTTCCATTTGATGCTCCTTCCGTGTTGCCGGTGCTGCCATAGGGGGGCCTAAATCGTATAATCCGCGACGCTGCTATCGGAATGTTTCGCAATTTTTTGATCTGCGGCGTCTTGGCAGAGCTCTGCGATCGTGCGGTCTTGCATGAGCTCAACCATTTCATCATTCCAACGATAGCGCGCGGGCTTCACCACTTGCACACCAAGCGGGTGCGCTGGGGTGTATTGCATGCGTAGCTGGCCGTCTTCCTCGAGTGCTTTGATCACATCTTTAATCGAGATTTCCGAAGGTTCTCGTCCTAAACTATACCCACCACCAGGGCCGCGGGAACTTTCAAGAATTTGATGACGCACGAGCCGCTGAAAGACCGGTTCAAGATAGCGCGCGGGCAAGCCAAGCGAGCTTTCCACTTCGCGGCTGCGGTGTTTCTGTTCACTATTAAAAGCGATAAAGACCACGGCTTCGATCGAGACGAGAAGTTTTTCAGAGAGAAGCATGTAAGGTCCTTACGATTAAGATAATTGCGAGTGGATGGAGATGGTTATCCCATCGTTCCAGTAGAGCCAAACCCGCCATCGGCACGTTCGGTTTCAGGAAGTTCACTCACTGAAAGCCATGTGGCACGTTCATATTGGTTCAACACAAGCTGCGCAATACGCATACCCCGTGTGATCACAAATGGCTCTTGGCTCAGATTGATCATGATGACCCCAATCTCACCGCGATAGTCGGTGTCGATGGTGCCGGGGGTGTTGACGATGCTCAACCCATGTTTTAGCGCGAGTCCAGAGCGTGGGCGTACCTGCGCTTCATAGCCTTCAGGCAGGGCAATCGAGATGCCCGTTGGAATCAGTTGACGCTCGAGCGGTGCAAGCGGCACATCATGATCAATGGCGGCGACCAGGTCTGCTCCGGCACTATCAAGCGTGCCATACTCAGGCAATGGCAGGTCTTTCGCATGTTCAAGCACTTTAATCGGTACGTTAGGCATAAATTCTCCTTATGACTTAGCAAGCGAGAGTGAATGTTGGTCTTCTGTATCGCTGACTTGGCCTTCTTTTGCAAGTGTTTCAGCAATGTGGGTCACAAGTTTCCGCGCGACTTCCGTCTTACGCATATGAGGCCATTGCTCCTGTTTCCCTTGTGAAATGCACACCACTTCATTGCTGTCTTCGCCAAACACCTCTCGGCTGACATCATTCGCCAGTACAATATCGCAGCCTTTGCGCTCGCGCTTTTGGCTGGCAAAATCAATGAGATTCCCCGTTTCTGCCGCAAATCCGACCACAATTTCTGGGCGCGGGCGCGCCTCTTTACTGATCCATGCGAGAATATCGGGTGTTTCAATCAGCATCAGCTCGGGCGTGCCGCCGGTTTCGGTTTTTTTCAATTTCTCTCGGTGCGGTTTGGATACCGACCAATCGGACACGGCTGCGGCGCAGACAGCAATGTCACACGGCATTGCCTCTTGGCAGGCTTTGAGCATCTCATCGGTATTTTCAACATGGATGGTTTTTACATGCCCTGGGTCGGGGAGGGCGACGGGCCCGGTGACCAGCGTCACCTCGGCGCCTTGGCGCGCTAGTTCAATGGCCACTGCGTGGCCTTGTTTGCCGGATGAGCGGTTGCCGATATAGCGCACCGGGTCGATTGCTTCATAGGTCGGGCCGCTTGTGACCAGGGCTTTCTTACCGATCAGCGGTTTTTTTTTACCAAAAAACTGCAATATCCATTCGCGAATATCTTCGGGCTGCGCCATGCGCCCTGTACCTGTTTCACCGCATGCTAAATCACCGCTATCGGGCTGCATGATATGAATGCCGTCATTGATGAGGGTTTGAATATTTCGCTGCGTTGCCGGATGACCCCACATTTTATGATTCATCCCCGGCGCGATCATTACCGGCGTGTCGGTTGCGAGTAGCACTGTGCTTGCGAGATCATCGCATACTCCGTTCGCCATTTTCGCCATGAGATCGCACGAAGCGGGTACCACTGCGATCAGATCAGCCTCACGCGATAGGCGGATATGGCCCATCTCGGTTTCGTCTTTGAGCGAGAACAAATCGGTGTAGCATGGATTTCCCGAGAGAGAAGCAACGGAAAGCGGGGTGATGAATTGCTGGCCGCCATGGGTGAGAATGCCGGTGAATTCCACATGATCGCCGCGCATCAGGCGAATCAAATTCAGCGCCTTATAGGCGGCGATACTACCCGAAATAATGAGTGTGATTTTGCGTGTTTCTGCGTTGCTCATACGGCCTCCTCAGCGTCGCCGTAGCCTACTGTTCTTGTGGTAGAGTGACAAGACAATAATGTTCTATGCTGCAAGTTCTGTTATAGTGCGAAAAAAAGGAGTGTGAGATGGAACAGTTTCAAGAAGGACCGAAGCCACCAAAAAAAGAAGTACCAACATCAATATCTCAAGAGAATATGAGCTATGTAGGTTTTTGGGTGCGTTTCTTAGCGGCCATCATTGATAGCATTGTATTTATAGTGCTGAGCATTCCACTCTATTTCTTTTTCACTGGCGGATTATCGGCCATGGCAGATCCTACATTGGAACAAGATGCGATAACCCAGCTTTTATATTTTATAGCTGTTATTGCGCTCTGGGTGAAATTTAGTGCGACGCCAGGAAAGATGCTGTTTAAGGCGGTTATTGTCGATAAACGAACACTTGGAAAACCATCTGTTGGACAGTTGATCGGTCGCTATTTCTCTTATTTTATTTCAGTGATTCCACTGTGTCTTGGGATCTTCTGGATCGCCTTTGATCCAAAAAAACGCGGCTGGCATGATTTGCTCGCCGGGACATTGGTGGTGTATGAGGATAGGGATTAGGCATTGGGACTTAGGCGTTAGGTTAAGGGGAGCGGATTCGTCATCCTGAGGAGCGCGTTAGCGCGACGTGAGGATCTAAGATTTCTCCACTGCTTCGCCAATAGCTATGCAGTGTTCGAAATGACGAAAAATGTTACCCAAACACTTCAACCAACAAAATCCCCGATAAAATCAACAATGCTGCCCAAGCAAACTTAAGCCAAGGGCCGCGGCGGCGGGCTTGCTCGGTGAAGACGGCGATGGTGTCGGGGTGGAGCGACAGGCCACCAGAATTGAACTTATCAAGTGTCTGTTCCATTTCCTTCACGACTTTGGGTAGCTTCTGAAGCGCTTCGATTCCTTGCTCAGCGGTGCGGCGAATCCGCGCGCGCGGGCCGAGATGATAGATCCCCCATTGTTTGATTAGCGGCTCAGCCGTCTCCCACATATTAATGTTGGGGTTGAGCATCCGGCCGATCCCTTCCGCGAGCATCAGCGTTTTTTGAAGCAACAGAAGCTGCGGCTGAAGCTGCATCTCAAAGCTCTGTGCGACATGGAACAGCTGGCCCAGCAGCCGCGCGACGGAAATTTCATTCACCGGCTTACCCATGATGGGTTTGCCAATCGCGCGGCAGGCTTGCGCGAACGAGCTAGCGTTGAAATGCGAAGGGACAATGCCGCGCTCAATGTGAATTTTGGCGACATATTCATAGTCTTCGCGGAACATCCCCCACAGCACCTCGGCAAGAAACAGCTGATTATCGTGGTCAATCCGGCCCATAATGCCGAAATCGATCACGCCAATCCGGCCATCGGGCATGACGAAAAGATTGCCCGGATGCAGGTCGGCATGAAAAAAACCATCCTGGAACACAGAGCGGAAAATGCCTTCTGCTGAGAAGCGCACCAGCGCATCCGTATCGTGGCCAGCCGCTTTCACCGCGTCGACATCACTGATCTTAATACCATGGATGCGCTCGAGGGTCAGGACACGGCCCGCGGTTCGCACCCAATCAATCTCTGGAATATAAAAATTCGTGTCTTCTTTGAAATTTGCTTTCAGCTCTTCAGCCGCAGCCGCTTCGTATCGTAAATCAAGTTCCATCAACATCGATTCGCTCAATGTACGCACCACTTCAAGCGGCTTCAAACGACGCAAATGCGGTGCTCGCTCATCCACGATTTCCGCCATCCACTGAAAGAGCTGAATGTCGCTCGCGAATTTTTCTTCAATCCCCGGGCGAAGGATTTTGACAGCGACTTCTTTGCCGTCTTTTGTGACCGCGAAATGCACCTGTGCAATCGAGGCGGCGGCGACAGGCTCTTCATCAAAAGATGAAAAGAAATCTTCAACCTTTCCTTCAAGCTCCTCGGCGACAATCTGGCGCGCATGCGAGGTAGAGAATGGAGGGATACGGTCGCGCAGATAGGATAAATCACGCGCAATGTCTTCACCGACGAGGTCGGAGCGGGTCGAAAGCATTTGCCCTAGCTTAATGTAGGTCGGACCAAGCTCTTCGAGCGCGCGGGCAAGGCGCTGCCCCTTGCGCAGGCCTGTTTGGCGCTTGGCGAGCAGTTTTGAAAACGCCACCACCGTCGGTGACGCATCGAGCGCTTCTAGGCCGAACAACGCATCATGTTTTGCGAAGGTCAGGCCAATCTTTAGCAGCTTAGCGGTGTTACTTAGATTGCGGATCATCTATAGCTTCCATCCGCTATGAATCGCAACGATCCCACCGCTAAGCGTGTGGTGCGATGTCTGCTCGAAGCCGGCGTGCTTCACCATCGCTTCAAAATCATGACGATTCGGGAAGCGGCGGATGGACTCCACCAAATATTGGTAGGAATCCTTATCTTTCGCAAGCATACCGCCCAACACCGGAATCACATTGAAAGAATAGCGATCATAGATGGGCTGCAATGAGGCGCTCACTTCGGGCGTGAATTCAAGACAATAAAAACGGCCTCCATAGTTTAGGCTGCGGTAAGCATCGTTTAGCGCGGCTTGCACATCGGTGACATTGCGAATGCCAAACGCGATCGTATAGGCATGATAATGGTTCGATGGGACGGGAAGGGTTTGCGCATCGCCGGTGACCCATTCCAAATGGCTGCGGTCGACGGAGTGATCAATCGCACGGTTGTGGCCCTCGCGCAGCATCTGTTCATTGATGTCGCAGATGGTGATATGCGCGCCTGGTGCGGCCTTGCTCATCGCAAAGGCAATATCACCGGTGCCGCCCGCAACATCTAAGATACGTTCATGACTTTGCGGCGCGACCTTAGCGACGAAATGCTTCTTCCAGAGGCGGTGCACACCCAAGCTCATCGCATCATTCATCAAATCATAATTGCTTGCGACGTTATTGAATACGCTACGTACCATGCCTTCTTTTTGGTCGGTGTTGACCTCTTGATAGCCAAAATGCGTCGTGTGTGATGGTGATGCCATAAGTTCCTTGCTTCAATTGCCTCTTTGCATAAGCGTTTTTCTGCCTTAGGTAAAGGATGAAACAACGAAACCCCATGACCTTTCTGTAATGCCTGAGCTCCCTGAAGTTGAAACCGTGAAAGCGGGCCTTGCACCGGTGATGGAAGGCCGGCGGATTGAGGAGGTGGTGATTCATCGCTATGATCTCCGTCAACCGGTGCCGCAAGATTTTGCTGACATTGTGACGGGTGCAACGATTGAACAGATTGATCGACGGGCGAAGTATCTCCTGTTTCACTTAGATAATGCGCATACCGTTATCGGCCATTTGGGGATGTCGGGGCGGATGACGCACCTGTCGGCCACTCATTATGAATGGGTGAAGCATGACCATATGGAGTGGCATCTGGATGATGGTCATGCGTTTATCTTCCATGACCCGCGCCGCTTTGGGCTGATATTGCTCTCTGAAACCAATGCGCTGGGTGCGCACCCGCTATTGGCTTCTTTAGGGCCGGAACCGCTGAGTGAGGCGTTTGATGTAGCCTATTTGTATAAACGACTTAAGGGTAAAAATACCAACATTAAAGCCGCGATCATGGATAGCCATATCGTGGTCGGGGTCGGCAATATCTACGCGTCTGAGGCGTTGTTTCGATCTAAGATACATCCTGAAACGCGGGCAGGTAACGTGTCTAAGGCAAGAGTCGCTTTGCTAGTGGAGTCGATTAAGCAGGTCCTTGCAGAAGCCATCACATCGGGCGGCTCTACGCTGCGAGATTATGTGCGTTCCAGCGGTGATATAGGATATTTCCAACATCGGTTCCAAACCTATGGGCGCGAAGGTGAGCCTTGTGTTACGTGTAGTGAATCGATCCTCAAAATCGTACAATCGAACCGTTCAACCTACTTTTGTCCTGAGTGCCAAAAATAATTATACACATTGGGGCTGTGGTTTTTTGACCGATGATTCAATAGCCAGATTATTTCTCACGATTTTTCAGTAACACACCCTAAACTATCCCCGGAATTTTGTGGAAAAACGGTGCGTGATGTGTTTTTTAAAAAACGATTTTTTTTAAGCCTTAAACCCTTGCTGAGCATGGTTTGTAGCGTCAAGCGGATAAAAGTTATTTTTTTGCCCCAAATCGGCTTGACTATCCAATTATCCACAGATAGGGTGCATATCTCTTCAGGGCGCAAACACAAGCCCAGTAACGAAGACAGAAAATTACAGATTTACGACGTTACAAATATGTAACAGGTAAATTAGAAGAATTATAAACAAGGATGACACCACATGGCAAACCATGCATCGTCAAAGAAACGAATTAGACAGATCGAACGTCGCACTGCGGTAAATCGCGCGCGTGTCGGTCGTATCCGTACTTTCATTAAGAAAGTTGAAAAAGAAATCGCTGGGGGTAATGCAGACGCTGCTCGTGACGCTCTTAAGAGTGCGCAGCCTGAAATTATGCGCGGTGTAACTAAAGGCGTGTTGAAGAAAGGGACTGCGTCCCGGAAGATCAGCCGTCTTTCTCATCGTGTGAAGGCTTTGGCGTCCGCCGCTTAAAGACGACACACACCTACTAAAGTTTGATACTGATATACTGTTTTCGGGCAATCCGGAGCTGCGTCTCCTATTGTCTAAACAATTAACTGCTAGGCCGTTAAGGCTCGCGTCTGAAGGGGAGAGAAGATGCACGCAGCGCTGTCAACTGATGAGATGTTCGCGCAAGCCGCCGAACAGAAACAGCATCCGGATTATGCCGGAGAGTTGACCGCCGCTCAGGCCTACACCATCCTTGGAAATATCCAATCTGCGACCTTAGTCGATGTCCGCACGATGCCCGAATGGCAATTTGCGGGAACGGCTAATCTTGAAGAAATCCAAAAAGAACCGATACCCCTTTCATGGCGATTCTACCCCACCATGGAGGAAAACACTGACTTTGTTCAGCAACTGAGCGCTAAGATTCAGGAACCTACAACACCACTTCTGTTTATCTGTCGAACCGGAGCGCGTTCACTCGATGCAGCAATCGCAATGACTGGAGCAGGCTATCAGCGCTGCTTTAACATCACTGATGGGTTTGAGGGGCCCAAAGATGATGAAGGTCGCCGCGGTACTGTGGCTGGGTGGAAGGCTTCACAACTACCTTGGGAGCAAGCATAACAATGGTATTACCTCAACACATCAAGAAGATGAGCCCAGCAGAGCGCAAAGCGCGCCAAATTCAACAGTGGGCCCGCATACAAGACCGATTAAAATCGGCCTTTGGTGAAGCCGTCTACAATAGCTGGTTGCAGCATTTGCAGCTCGCTGACATTAAGAACGGCCAGGTGATGATTACTGTGCCAACGCGTTTCATGCGTGAATGGATTATTTCGAACTATCTCGATTACATTTTGCGTTTGTGGAATAGCGAAGATAATAGCGTGCATTCTGTCGACATCTTTGTCCGTGCGGTACAAAACCCGCCAGCACAGGCCAACCCGAATACGGGCATTGGTTACATTGCGAACCAGAACCAGCCTCAAACGGTGCGTGAAGAAGACATCTCGATTGAAGATGATACGCCGCTTTCATCACCGCTCGATCCGCGTTACACATTCGAGAACTTTGTCGTGGGTAAGCCGAATGAATTGGCATTCGCTGCTGCGCAGCGTGTTGGTTCCGCAGAAGGCGTCGTTGCTGGCTGTAACCCACTCTTTATCTATGGCGGCGTTGGCCTTGGTAAAACCCATTTGATGCATGCGATCGCCTGGCATATCCGTCAGAATCAGCCGGAACGTAAAGTACTGTATATCTCGGCAGAGAAGTTCATGTACCAGTTTGTCCGTGCGCTGCGTCATAATAAGATGATCGACTTCAAAGAGCAGTTCCGCTCGGTTGATGTGCTGATGATCGATGATGTGCAATTCATTAGCGGCAAGGATTCAACGCAGGAAGAATTTTTCCATACATTCAATGCGTTGATTGATCAGAACAAACAGCTGGTGATTTCGGGTGACCGTTCGCCATCAGATCTTGAGGGCATTGAGGAGCGGATTCGTTCACGCCTTGGTTGGGGTTTGGTTGCCGATGTGCATGCGACGAGCTATGAGCTGCGCCTTGGTATTTTGCAGTCGAAAGTTGAGAAAATGCAGGGTGCGCGCGTGCCGCAAAAAGTGATCGAATTCTTGGCGCATAAGATTACGTCGAACATTCGCGAGTTGGAAGGTGCGCTGAATCGTGTGGTCGCTCATGCGACGTTGGTCAACACGCCGATCACGCTAGAGAGCACGCAAGAAGTGTTGCATGATCTGCTCCGTGCCAATGACCGCCGCATCACGATTGATGACATTCAGAAAAAGGTCGCATCACACTTTAATATCAAGGTGACGGACATGCACTCCGCCCGCCGTAGCGTAGCGATTGCACGCCCGCGCCAAGTGGCGATGTATCTTGCGAAAAAGCTTACATCGAAAAGCTTGCCAGAGATTGGCCGTAAGTTTGGCGGGAAAGATCACACGACCGTCATGCACGCGGTGAAGCGCATCGAATCCTTGGCTGCGCAAGATCAGGAGCTGGCGGAGGATGTTGAACTACTCATGCGTATGCTGCAAAGTTAATGATCCACCTCAATGGGCTGCTTGTGGTGTCGTTTTTCGTCTTGTGTAGTGCGGCTACACGTCGCCTCGAACTCCTAGCACTCAGCCCATTGATCTGAATCATAGGTATGGTAATCGGGGTGATATATTAAAACCTCTTTACAATTGTGCATAACCCCGCAGAAACCGTTTGCGGGGGTGTGCTTTCCCTAGTAAAACCCTACTATTAACGCTATCAGAGGGTTTCATGAAATTTTCAATCGACCGCGCCATCTTCCTAAAAGTTCTCGGGCATGTTCAGTCCGTTGTCGAACGTCGCGGAACCATTCCTATTCTATCTAATATTCGTGTCGATGCAAAGGGCGGCAAGCTTAGCCTGACGGCGACTGACATGGATATTGCGGTGGTGGACAGCACGGAAGCGCAGATTGATGAAGAGGGGTCCACAACGATCCCCGCGCACACGCTATATGACATTATTCGTAAGTTGCCAGATAGTGCGAACGTATCTATGGAGCAAGAAAAGGAAGGTAAAATTGCGATCAAAGCCGGTTCTTCTCGGTTCCTCATCTCAAGTTTACCGGTAGATGATTTCCCGGTGATGGCCGAGGGTGAGTTGCCATTTAGCTTTACGTTAAAAGGTAAGGAATGCCAGGCGTTGATTGATAAAACGAGATTTGCGATTTCAACGGAAGAAACTCGTTACTACCTAAACGGTGTGTATCTTCATGTTGCGAACCACGATGGATCGAGCGTGTTGCGTGCGGTTGCGACGGACGGTCACCGTTTGGCGCGTATTGAGGTTCCTGTGCCTGATGGTGCAGCGGATATGCCAGCCATCATTATTCCGCGCAAGACCATCAATGAGCTGTCAAAGTTGATCGAAGGCGCGGATGAAGTTAAAATTTCTCTTTCTGATAGCAAGGTGCGCTTCGAATGTGGCAATGCAACGCTTGTGTCAAAATTGATTGATGGTACCTTCCCAGATTATGAACGTGTGATTCCTCACGGTAACGATAAGATTCTCGAACTTGATAGCAAAGCCTTTGCTAATGCGGTGGATCGTGTCTCGGTTATTGCGTCTGAAAAATCGCGCGGCATCAAACTGGATATTAATACAGGCCGCGTGGCGATGTCTGCAAGTAGTGCAGAGCAAGGCAATGCATCGGAAGAGCTAGAGGTGAATTACGGTGCAGAGCCGGTAGAAATTGGTTTCAACGCGCGTTATTTGATTGAAGTGATGCAGCAGATTGAAGGCGACACGGCCCAGTTTGTGTTGTCTGAGTCCGCCTCGCCGGCGCTGGTGCGCGATCCGGCAGATGTGGGCGCGCTCTACGTTGTGATGCCAATGCGCGTGTGATTTCCGATGAGCTAGCACTGTTTCTATTCATCGTACTTAAAATAACGCTGTGTTCCGGGTTACACACCCCATGATCTTCACAGCCGCATGAGCGGAAATTGTATGTTACGTATCTCACAGCTTACGCTCACCAACTTTCGAAATTATCCGTTCCTAGAACTCAAAACGGATGCGTTGTTCAACGTGGTTGTTGGGCATAATGGTGCGGGCAAAACCAATATTCTTGAAGCGATCTCTTTTCTGACTGCGGGGAGGGGGCTGCGTAATGCGGTCCTGTCTGAAATTGACTCTTTTCGTCATCCTGTGAATTACCCTAGTAATTGCGCAGGATCTGTAGAGATAGATTCTGTGCAAACGGTCAGTACCGTTTCACAAAATGACATAGGTCCTTGGGTGGTTGCTGCCAGCATTCATAAAACAGATGAACATCTTACGATTGGTACGGGCCGTGACCCGATGGCAGCAGGTGAAAAGCGTCTCGTCAAAATCAATGGCAAAAAGGCGGTGTCGCAAACAAAACTCGGCGAATACCTTTCTATTGTTTGGCTCACCCCAGCGATGGACGGGCTGTTCCGCGATAGTGACGGCACGCGCCGCCGTTTCCTTGATCGGCTTGCCTATAGCCGCTTTCCGCGCCATGCGTATCATACGAGCGCTTACGAAAAACAAATGCGCGAGCGGAATCGGCTGCTCAAAGACGGGGCGCATGAGCCAAGCTGGTATAACGCTCTCGAACAATCGATGGCCGAACATGCCGCGCCGATTCTAAAAGCCCGTCATGAAACATTGGACGCGCTGAATCATTTTATCGCGGAAGAAGTCGGTGATTTTCCAAAAGGGAACCTCATGCTTGAAGGCCTTGCCGATGATGCGTTTCGTATGGCACCCGAAGATATCCAATCTTCTTACGCCGACATGCTGAGCCAGGCGCGCGCGCAGGATCGCCGAGCGGGCCGAACGTTAAAAGGATTACACACTTCTAGGCTCCATGTTATCTACAGTAATAAGAAGATGCCAGCGGCGCAATGTTCGACCGGTGAACAAAAGGCATTGCTAATCTCGATTCTACTTGCCCATGCGCGCGCACAGCGGGAAACCATGGAAAGTGCTCCGATTTTACTGCTCGATGAAGTGGTGGCGCATCTCGATGAAAGCCGCCGCCGTTCATTGTTTGAGGTGTTAGAGCAGCTGAATACACAGGTCTGGATGACTGGTACCGATGCGGCAGATTTCTCTTCCGCGCCATCACGCTCTACTTGGTTCGAAGTCAAAGATGGCGCTGTTTGCACATCTATGTTTGCCGCCCTCGAAACATCGTAAAAAAACCCGCCGGACCCGTGGATAAGTGCGGATTTTATTAGGCGATTGGAGTGATTTCAGCTATGTAGAGAGCCATGAAAATGAATAACGAAAACAAGAGATTAATGAGCTTAACATTATGGCTGAAGTAGCAGAAAAAATGGATCCAGTGAACGTCGATATAGCGGGGAACGCAACCCAAGATTATGGCGCAAGTTCTATCAAAGTGCTCAAGGGCTTAGAGGCGGTTCGTAAGCGTCCTGGCATGTATATTGGCGACACGGACGATGGCTCTGGCTTGCACCATATGGTCTATGAGGTGGTCGATAATGCGATCGATGAATCGCTCGCGGGCCATTGCGATTTGGTGACCGTATCAATCAATGCCGATGGTTCAGTCAGCGTGAGTGATAATGGGCGCGGAATCCCCGTTGAGATGCATGAGGGTGAGGGCATGTCGGCGGCGGAAGTGATTATGACGCAGCTTCATGCTGGCGGTAAGTTTGATCAAAATTCCTACAAAGTGTCTGGCGGCTTGCATGGTGTTGGGGTGTCGGTCGTAAACGCATTGTCGGAATGGCTTGAACTCCGCATTTGGCGCGATGGCAAAGAGCATCATATGCGTTTTGAGCTCGGCGAAACCACGAAGAAGCTCGAAGTGGCGGGAGATGCGAATGGACAGAAAGGTACGGAAGTCACTTTCTTCCCATCGGATACGATTTTCACTAACATTAATTTTGATTATGAAATACTTGAGCGGCGTTTGCGTGAGCTGGCCTTCTTGAATTCGGGAACGCGGATTTTATTGTCCGACATGCGCCCCGAAGAGCCGATTTCTATTGAACTTTATTACGAAGGCGGCACACTAGCCTATGTCGATTACCTTGATCGTAACAAGCAGGCGCTGCACGAGCCGCTAATGATTATGGGCGAAAAGTCGGACATTGGCGTGGAAATGGCCCTACAATGGAACGACTCTTATCACGAAAATGTGCTTTGTTTCACGAACAATATTCGTCAACGTGACGGTGGGACACACTTACAAGGCTTTCGTGCTGCGCTCACGCGGGTGATCAATAATTATGCGACCTCGACAGGATTGTCGAAAAAAGAGAAAATCTCACTTACCGGTGATGACGCACGCGAAGGACTAACCTGTGTGTTGTCTGTCAAAGTGCCCGATCCGAAATTTTCGTCGCAAACCAAAGATAAACTGGTTTCCTCTGAAGTGCGGACGGCAGTGGAAGGGCTTGCATATGAGAAACTGGCGCAGTGGTTTGAGGAACATCCGAATGATGCGCGGATTATTGTAGGAAAGATTGTTGAAGCCGCTTCTGCGCGGGAAGCGGCGCGTAAGGCACGTGAGCTAACGCGGCGTAAAGGCGCGCTTGATGTTGCGAACCTTCCTGGAAAATTGGCGGATTGTCAGGAGAAAGACCCCAGCCAATCTGAAATTTACATCGTGGAGGGAGATTCTGCAGGAGGCTCAGCCAAGCAGGGTCGTGACCGTAAGTTTCAGGCGATTCTTCCGATTAAGGGTAAAATTTTGAACGTGGAACGTGCTCGTTTTGATAAGATGCTGTCGAGCCAAGAAGTCGGCACGCTGATCACCGCGATTGGCACCGGGATTGGCCGCGAAGATTTCGATATTACCAAGGCGCGCTACCATAAAGTTGTGATTATGACGGATGCGGATGTCGATGGCGCGCATATTCGGACCTTGTTGCTCACCTTCTTTTTCCGTCATATGCCAGAGCTGATCGATCAGGGCTATCTCTATATTGCGCAGCCGCCGCTCTACCGAATAAAACGTGGTTCGAGTGAGCGTTATGTGAAAGATGAGGCATCGATGGAGCAATATTTGCTCGATAGCGCGCTGGATGAGGCGAGCCTCAAACTTCATGATGGATCAACGCAAGAAGGCGAAACATTCACTGAATTCGTGGCGGTCAGTAAGCGCATTGCGATGGCGATCGATACGCTGTCTTTGCGCCTGCCAACCTATATTCTCGAGGCAATGCTCGCAACGGGCGCGGTGGAAGCGCTGCACCGGGGCGCACCCGGTGAGATTAATGTGAAGCGTTTGAGTAATCATATCAACCAGTTCTCAAGCGATGCCGGTGGCTGGGAAACTGTGGTGAATGGCGACCTACTTCAAATTGAGCGGATGAATCGGGGCGTGAAAGAGCTCTACGTGATGGATGAAAAAATCGCGCAATCGCCGGAGATGAAAGAGCTGGCGAAACAGGCATCTTGGGCAGAGAAGTACTTTAAAGCGCCTGCGATTTATACGCGCAAAGCGACTGAAGAAACGCTGCGTTCACCCTATGCTCTATACCATTTCGTGATGGATCAGGGCAAAAAAGGTGTGCAGATCAGCCGCTTTAAGGGGCTGGGCGAAATGAACCCTGATCAGCTCTGGAGCACAACGCTTGATCCTGAAACACGGACCTTGCTACAGGTTAAAGTTGAGCAGAGTGAGCAAGCGGAAGAGGCATTTTCCACACTGATGGGGGATAATGTGGAGCCGCGCCGTGATTTCATTCAAGAGAATGCGCTGAAAGTGTCGAATCTGGATATTTAGTCTTTTGTCATTCTCGCGAAAGCGGGAATCCCTGAGTTGAATCTAATATGAGATCCCCGTTTTCACGGGCATGACACTAAGAGCCTACTCAAACAACCCTGAATATTCCCCATATCCCTCTTTTTCTAAATCATCCTTATGGATGAAACGAAGAGCGGCCGAGTTAATGCAATAACGTTGGCCGCCCTTGTCTTTCGGGCCATCAGGGAAGACATGGCCCAAATGCGAGTCCGCACCTGCCGAGCGAACTTCGGTGCGCGTCATGAACAGGCTGCTATCCTCTTTCTTCGTGATTTCGCCTGCATCAATCGGCTGGGTGAAACTCGGCCAGCCCGTGCCCGAGTCAAATTTGTCGGTCGAGGAAAACAGCGCCTCGCCTGAAACGACATCCACATAGATGCCCGGTTCTTTATGGTCCCAATATTCGTTTTGGAAGGCGGGCTCGGTCCCATCATGCTGCGTCACATAGGTCTGAATGTCTGTTAACTGATTGATATTCTTTTCTTTATTGCTGGCTTTCATGGCCGTCTCTCCTTTTACCTTATCGAGCAGGTTGGGCGCGGCATATGCACTCATGCTGCTGATATGTATGAAAAATGCTGTACCGGCGACTAGGGCGAATGTTGGGAAAATGTGCATTCTCAGCCTCATTGTTGTTATCCTTACTACGCCCCATTACAGTCAATCCTTCGTTCTCTTATAGATATAAGACAAAATGCTTGACC
Source organism: uncultured Azospirillaceae bacterium (assembly GCA_964352815.1). Classification (GTDB taxonomy): domain Bacteria; phylum Pseudomonadota; class Alphaproteobacteria; order Rickettsiales; family UBA3002; genus CAYGTO01. Next base: position 220,797 of record CAYGTO010000001.1, read on the forward strand.
TGGAAGAGGATGCTGGCTAAACACAATGTTCGATTTTAGAGGATATGTATGTCTAGAAAATGTGATTTGACTGGCACGGGCGCAATGAGCGGGAACAATGTTTCGCACTCACAGCGCAAGACGCGCCGCCGCTTTTTACCTAATATTCAACGTGCACGCTTTCGCAGCGATGCGCTTGAGCGTGAGTTTGTGTTGAATGTGACGAACAAAACACTGCGTTCAGTGGACCATAATGGCGGGTTTGACCTGTTCTTGACCACGGCAAAAGCAAACAATCTGACGCCGCTCGGTCAGAAAATTCGTCGCCAGGTGAAAAAGGCTGTTGCTGAAAAAGCCGCCTAGATACGTCATTTCGAACGTTCGCGCTGCGAACGGAGAAATCTCAAGCCGCTTCACGAGATCCTCACGTCGCGCTGACGCGCTCCTCAGGATGACGAGTTTTTAAGATGCTAGGTAACCCATCCTGTCATTACCCGCTTTATGCGGGTAATCTAAGAGCACCGCTTTCCATTTTTTTGGATTACCCGGACAAGCCGGGCAATGACAATGATTGCTTTAGGCAGCCATCTGGCGTTTTTCCAAATCACTAGAAAATAACCCCACACATTTCTCGAGCATCACTTCACCCAGACGGTCGACATCATAAAGCGTGACCGCATTTTTATAATAGCGCGTGACGTCATGGCCAATGCCGATGGCGAGCAGTTCAATCGCCCGATCTTTTTCCAGCATGTGAATGACGCCACGCAGATGGGTGTCGAGATAAGTGCTTTCATTGAAGGAAAGAGTGGAATCATCGACGGGTGCGCCATCAGAAATCACCATCAAAATGCGCCGCTCTTCCGGGCGTTTGAGTAGCCGATTATGCGCCCATAGCAATGCCTCGCCATCAATATTTTCTTTCAGCACATTTTCTTTGAGCATCGAGGCGATGACGCGCTGGCCGCGGCGCAGCGGCATGTCTGCTCCTTTATAAATAATGTGGCGCACATCATTCAGCCGGCCTGGGTTGTTGGGCTGACCATTCGCAAGCCACTTCTTACGCGACTGGCCGCCTTTCCATTCTTTCGTGGTGAAGCCTAACACCTCGACTTTGACGCCGCATCGCTCAAGCGTGCGCATTAGAATATCCGCGCTCATCGCTGCGATGGTAATGGGCCGGCCGCGCATCGACCCTGAATTGTCAATGAGTAAACTCACCACCGTATCGCGATGCTTGGTTTCCTTCTCTTGCTTATAAATATCGGTGATGTCGGGGCGGGTGACGACACGTGCGAGCCGGCTGCTATCGAGCATGCCATCATCCAAATCATAGGTCCATTCATGACGCTGGCGCGCGAGCAACATCCGCCTAAGCTTATTGGCTAGCTTGGTTGGCACGGCCTTATGGGCCTGGAGTTTCTCATCAAGCTGCGCGCGATAACTGCTGAGCTCTTCCGCACTAAGTAGCTGATCGGCATTGATCACCTCATCAAATTCTGCGGTGTAGACGTGATAGGCATAGGCTGGCTCATTATGGGTGCTGGGCGGAAGGTGAGGCGCTTCGGCGGGCGCGGCCTCGTGATCGCCTTGCTTCATCCGATCCGCTGCGCCACTTTCCATCCCCGCATCGCCGTCGCTTTCTTCGCTACCGGGTGAGGCTTGCTGGTCTGACTCTTCCTGCGATTCATCGCCCTCTTCCTGACCACCGGTTTCTTGCAGATCTTCCTGCTGATCCGGGTCGGGCGCGTCGGTCTCAGATTCTTCGCCTTTGGCGGGCATGGTCAGCGCATCAATCAGCGACTTGACCACTTTAGCATACAGAGCTTGATCCTCCAGAGAATGCCCCAGCATCTCGAGATGGTCGGCGAGCAGGGGCTTCAGGCGCTCACGCCAGCTTTGCAGTAGCTGGTTCGCTTCGCCGGACAATGTTTTGCCCGTAAGCTGTTCCCAAAGATAGAGCGCGGCGGCGTCACCAAGCGGCATCGGCCGATCCGTCGGGCCGCCATAGGGTTGGGCCTCGACGAAATCTTCCAAATAGCGCGCGAGATTCTGACGTGCGCCGGGCATTGTTTGGGTGGCATGCGCGGCGACGCGGATATGTTCGAGTGCATGGAATAATGCGGCGGCTTCCTCGCCTGAAGGGGTGAGGCGGCGATGCAGCGCTGCATCATGGTGATGGCGGAGCAAGGCGGCGCTATCGCTTGCGGCGCGCGGATGCGAGGGGTCAATCGCGATCATTTCGGGCTGATGAAGCCAGCGATAGACGGGCGGCATTTCGGTCAGCTCAAGTTCGCTCGATGTGCCGAGCGCGCGAGTGCAGGCGCTGAGGGCTTGCAAATTATTCTCACTCATCTGTCATCCCCGTGCGAACGGGGATCCCGATGTGACATGCGAAATACGAGATTTCCACCTTCGCGGGAATGACATGAGTCTGTTGAAGCAACCATTACGCCGCGAGCGCCAGCTCAGTATTAAAACAGCGCTGGTAACATTCGGCGATAATCGGCTGTTCGAGCGGATCACAGCGGTCAAGGAAGCTGACGCGGAACGCATGTTCGATATCGCCAAAAATCAGCGTGTTTTGCGCCCAGGACAATACCGTTCGCGGTGACATAACGATCGAAATATCCCCATTGATAAAGGCGTTGCGCGTGAGGCCCGCCAAAGCCACCATCTGGCCGATCACTTTCTTTTGCTTCGCGCTTTTCATCTCGGGCACTTTCGCTGCGATGATAGCTTCTTCATCTTTCGCCGGCAGGTAATTCAGCGTCGTGACAATGTTCCAGCGATCAAGCTGGCCCTGGTTAATCGGCTGTGTGCCATGATACAGGCCCGTGCTGTCGCCCATGCCGAGCGTATTTGATGTCGCAAAAATACGGAAATAGGGATGCGGCGTGATGACATCATTTTGGTCCATCAAAGTGAGTTTCCCCTGCGCTTCAAGCACGCGCTGAATCACGAACATCACATCAGGACGGCCCGCATCATATTCATCGAACACCAGCGCGACAGGGCGGCGCAGCGCCCAGGGCAGAATGCCTTCTTTAAATTCGGTGATTTGTTTGCCATCTTTCAAGCTAATCGCATCGCGGCCAATCATATCAATCCGGCTGACATGCGAGTCGAGATTGATGCGCACGCATGGCCAGTTCAGGCGCGCAGCCACCTGTTCGATATGCGTCGATTTTCCGGTGCCATGATAGCCCTGAATCAGCACGCGGCGGTTATGAGCGAAACCCGCTAAGATGGCCGTCGTTGTCGCTTGGTCAAACTGATAGCTATCATCTTTCTCGGGAACATACGCATTCGGCGCGTCAAAGCCCTGCACCTCAAACGGCGCATCAAAGCCGAAGAGTTTTTTCGATGAAACGGCTTTACCTAAATTAGTAGGAAATGGTTCGTCAGAAGTGTCTTTTTTTGCCATCACATCAGCTCATCTATGTTGCGGTCTTCAAAACGGCACGTGCGATCGAGCCGGGTATTATAGAGCATTTTCAAATCTTCTTCCCATAAGCGCGCATCATCATTTAACTCTGCGAGATGGTTCTGCATGCCCACATCAAACGAGGTGAGGGTGATCGTATCCTCTTCAACGATCACATCGTCGCGTGCGTAGGTGTCTTCATAATACTCACGCGCTACCGGATCTGCCCGCTTACTGATGAGTATGCCTGTCTCCACGAAGAAAGGGTAGAGATGGCCACCTGCATCGCTCGCATTCTCTTTCAACAAAATAAAGTTCGCATCATTAATGGTGATCGTGCGGATGAGCCCGTCATAGCTATCATGTCGTTTCTTGTAGGAATTTTCATAGAAGGCTTCCGCCAGGCGCGAGATGCATAAATCTTCCTGCGCTTCTTCCCACGCAGGGCCGAAATCATCCACAATGATGCAGGCAGAAAGCAGCATCATAAGTCCAAGGCTAGAGAGAATACGAATCATACTCTTTAGATATCGTCATTATACTGCTCGATCAAGAGCTGATACGCAGCAGTGATGCGTTTAAATCGTTCCTCGGCCGTACTGTCATCTCGGTTCAAATCAGGATGATGTTTTTTCACTAAGGCTTTGTAGCTCTTCTTAATCGTTTCCTGCGTGGCCGGGTGAGAGAGGTCTAGCGTGGCAAGCGCTTCGCGCTGTGTTTCAGGAATGGGGCGTGCAAACGGAGCGTCACTGCTTCGCGGTGGCATGTCCCCTTCGCGAAAATTCCAGAAGGCGGCATGGAGCGAGGCTTCTGCCTCCGCTGAAGATCCGCTGATTCTCCAAGTTGGGCGATGGCCGAGGGCTGCATCTTTCTGGAAGTTGACGATTTCCTCTTCGCCCATCCCGTCGAAATAATTCCACGCCTTATTAAACTGTTTGATATGATCATCACATAGCCATTGATATTCATGAAGCTGCGTGCGTGATTTGGGTGCGCGATTTTCTCCATTATTATGACAGCCCGGTGCGGCGCAAGTGATGGCGTGCGTCTCCGGTTCAATCTCGACATCGGAAGGCGGCGGCATGTACGCACTGAAATCGGCTTTGCGTTTTGGCATGGTTCCATTATCACTGGTTTGACGCCGAGAGGCAAGAGACGAGAACGCTTGACAGGAGAATAAAATGAGCATGAAAACCACGATCGAAACAAAGCTCACCGATGCGTTTGCGCCGTCGAAGCTAGAGGTGATTGACGACTCGCATCATCATGCGGGACATGCGGCGGCGGGGGATAACCCGCATGAGACGCATTTTACGGTGGTGATTGCGAGTGAGGCTCTCGCGGAAAAAAGCCGCGTTCAGCAACATCAGATGATCTATGGTGCGTTAGATGCAGAGCTTAAAGGTACGTTGCACGCGCTTGCGATTAAGGTCGAGTAATTATGCAGCGAGTCGAATCGTTCCCCATTCTTCGGGCCATGCCGTCGGGTTCTCGCGTTTGAGTAGGCGTCGTTTGACATCAAGGCTCCAGGTGAAACCGCCTAAACTGTTACCATGACCTACCACGCGGTGGCAGGGGATGAGGTACGGAATGGGGTTTTTTCCGCATGCAGAGCCGGCCGCACGCGAGGCGTTCGGTGAGCCGACTTTTTCGGCGAGTTCTTTATAGGTGATCGTTTCGCCATGCGGAATCTGCGCGATAATGTTCCATGCTTTGCGCTGGAACGGCGTGCCGCGCAAATCGAGCGAGACATGAGACACATCATACGGTTCATTTGCATCGAACGCACGCACCGCATGCGCGGTTTCTTTCAATACATCATGCTCGTCATTGCGCACCAGTTGGGCTTTCGGGACGCGGTAGCGCAATTCAGATTCCAAATCATTGCCGGAAATCATATCTTTTAATAGCAAGCATAGCCCGGTGCTTGTCGTTGCAGCAAGGAAAGCTCCCGATCCGCTCTCAAAGAGTGAGTAATAGACGGTTTCTGTTGTATCGCGAAGTAATGTGCTTGCTTGCGTCTGCATTAGGCAACCTCCATCTCTGCATCAAATTCATCTTCATCCACTAGCTCGACGCCCACGCGCTTCAGCACCTCTTCGGCCATCGCTTGAATCTCTTGACCTGCGGGCCCAAACGGCGCAACATCGCTCGTGCCAAGACCGTCCATCACGGTAGACGCAAACAATACGCGGTTACCGAGCTCATAAAGCGGCACATTGCTGAGCTGTTCACGAATAATGCCGACGAGTTTTGCCGTATTGTTCACTCGATTCAGCACAAGCATGGTTTTGGTGCGCTCTTCGGCAGCGATTTCCAGCGTGGCTTTCGTCGCCCACAAATCCATCGGCGATGGCTGCATCGGCACCAAGCATAAATCAGCATAGCGAATCGAGGTGCGTGCTTCGGTCTCCGTGCGAGGAGGGCTATCAACGAGAATCACATCGACCTGGCGCGCGAGCCGTTCAATTTCGTTCTTAACGCGCCAACCGGCCGCTTTGCAGCCAACCATTTCCACCGTATCGAGATCTTTGCGTGTTTGGCGCAGCTTAAACCATTCGGTCAATGACGCTTGCGGATCCGTGTCAATCAGCCCGACTTTGAGGCCGTAATAGCTGAATGCGACTGCCAGATGAACGCAGAGGGTGGTCTTCCCTGCGCCGCCCTTTTGTTGAGCAATGGTAATGACTGGAACATTATGTTTTAATTTCATCTGAGTCTCCTGACCGTAGCATAAGCGCTCTATGCTCACTCGCAAACAGACCGCCCGCTCTATCCACAATCGTTGCTGCATCTGCTAATGAATCGTCTTTGTGCTTGAGAAATCTATTTTTTATGGCATTAGGCTTATGTCATCCCCGTGTAAACGGGGATCTCGGCGGTATAGTTGGGGAGAGATTCCCGTGTTGGCGGGAATGACAATAAGAGAGTAGGCCATGGACATCAATGACAGCGTATCATTAGCATTGCACAGTTTGGTTGACGGAAACCTCGTCGTCTTACCGACGGAGACGGTTTATGGGCTGGGGGCTGATGCAGAGAATGAGTCAGCGGTGGCTGCTATCTATGAGATGAAAGGCCGACCATCCCATAACCCGCTGATTGTTCATGTAAAAGACGCTGAAATGGCGCGGCGCTATGGGGAGTGGAATTCCCTAGCAGAACAGCTTGCACAAGCCTTTTGGCCGGGACCGCTCGCGATGGTGCTTGAACGCGCGGCCGGAAGCACGTTAGCGTCCGCCGTCAGTGCGGGAAGGCCGACGATCGCGCTACGTTGCCCGAACCATCCGGTGGCTCAGGCGCTGCTCACTGCATTTGGTCGTGGGATTGCCGCACCAAGCGCTAACCGTTCCGGCCGAGTCAGCCCGACTAGTGCGGCCCATGTGCGCGATGAGTTTGGCGATGCGGTGATGGTGATCGATGGCGGTGCGTGCGATATTGGTATCGAATCGACGATTGTTGCGGTTCATGAGGAAACGGTGCGTATTCTGCGCCCAGGAAGCATCACCTATACGCAGCTCTGCGAGGTGCTTGGGCACGCTGCAATTGAACGCCCAGCATTTGTGAGTGACGATATCTCCCCATCATCACCAGGGCAGCTATCGTCACATTATGCGCCTGCTTTGCCAGTTCGAATGAATGTTCATTCAGTAAAAGAGGGCGAGGTGTTGCTGCAATTTGGGCCCCTTGATGGAATAGGCGCTTCAGACGTCATTTCCCTCAGTGACACAGGCGATGTGAATGAGGCAGCGGCGCGGCTCTATCATGCGCTGCGCGAAGCGGATCAGCCCCACCACTATAAAGCCATTGCCGTCATGCCTGTACCTGAAGAAGGCGTGGGCATCGCGATGAATGACCGGCTGCGGCGAGCGTCTGCAGAAACGGCATAGAACGCCATCCTCGAGTCGGCCTAGCGCCGATCTCATGGGCATAGATTCCCGACATTTGCAGCAGCTCGGTCGAGAATGACAATAACCCAAACTTCATGATTGCCTTTTTGTGAGCGCTTTGTTACATGAGTCCCATTCGTACTGTTCCCCGGTAGCTCAGTGGTAGAGCAAACGGCTGTTAACCGTTCGGTCGCTGGTTCGAGTCCGGCCCGGGGAGCCACCTAGATTTCGTTGGCGAGCTGTGCGCGCTCAGGAAATCAGGTGCCCCGTTGAAGAACGGGGCCTGGGGCTGCGACCGCAATGTGAATGAATTGCGAGATAGTGAAGGGAGCATCATTGGCTGGACTGCCGCGCTCATTTCATTCGCTCGCAGAATGATGAGCGCATGACTTCTGAACTCTCCCAAAAACTCTCCTCCAAATCCGCCACCATCGGCATTATCGGTATCGGCTATGTCGGCCTGCCGCTGGCGCTGCGATTTAGTGAGGTTGGGCTGAAGGTTATTGGTTTTGATATTAACCAAAAGCTGATCGAGACGATTAATAGTGGCAAGAGCCTGTTTAACCATATTCCCGATCAAGCGGTTCAAACGGCGGTAGCGAGCGGGTTTGAAGTGACTGGCGATTTTGCGCGGGCGAGCGAGGTCGATGCGATCATCCTATGTTTACCAACCCCGCTTGGAGTACACAATGAGCCAGACCTATCGGCCGTCACCAATAGTTTAAAGACCGTGCTGCCCTATTTGAAAGACGGGGTGCTCGTGTCGCTTGAAAGCACGACTTACCCCGGGACGACGGAAGAGGAGCTCTTGCCACTGCTGGCCGAGGGCGGAAAGCAGGTGGGGAAAGATTTTTACCTAGTCTATTCGCCTGAGCGCGAAGACCCAGGCCGCACCAGCCATTCCACCAGCACCGTGCCGAAGCTGGTCGGCGGGGTGACGAAGGAATGTTTAGCACTCGGAGAGCAGCTATATGCGCTTGCGGTGGATGAGGTAGTGACCACCAGCTCGCCGAAAGTCGCAGAGATGGCGAAGCTGCATGAAAATATTTTTCGCGCGATCAATATCGGTCTGGCGAATGAAATGAAGCTTATTGCCGACCGGATGGGGATTGATATTTATGAGGTGATTGAAGCAGCGGCGACCAAGCCCTATGGCTTTACGCCCTTTTATCCGGGGCCGGGACTCGGCGGGCATTGTATTCCCATTGACCCGTTCTATCTGACCTGGAAAGCGCGCGAATATGGGCACCATACGCGCTTTATCGAGCTTGCTGGGGAAATCAACACCTCGATGCCAAACTATGTGGTGCAGAAAATTACCGATGCGCTGAATGATCGCGGCAAGGCGATGAATGGTGCGAAAATCCTGCTCCTTGGCGTGGCCTATAAGCCGAATGTGAACGACACGCGCGAGTCACCAGCGTTGGAGCTGATCCAGCTTTTGGGTGAAGCACGTACGGAGGTAAGTTATCATGACCCCTATGTCCCGGCACTGGGCACGTTCCGTAAATATGAGATTAATCTCAAGAGTGAGCCGCTCGATGAGGCGATATTGAAGGCGCAGGATTGCGTTTTGCTCGTAACGCATCATGATGATTTCGATTATGATTTGATCGCGGCCCATGCGCCGTTGATCATCGACACGCGCGGTAAGTTTGACCATTCACAGCCCCATATTATTGCTGCGTAAGCATGAGCGATGCCTGTCACAAAGATGCGGATAAAAAATCTGTAACACCGTTTGTGGTAGCGGGAGTGCTCGGTGGAAGCGCGGCTGCAATAACAGCGGCGCCGTTTGTTGATGTGCTTCAAAATGATTGGGCGGCGAATACCGTTCAGGCAATGTGTATGGCCCCCGGGTTTCAGCCGGAAGGGGTGTACCAACAACTCAATGAGTTATTGCGCAACATTCCCGGTGTGGGTGAAAAGCTTGCAGATGGAAGCATTGAGAGTGGGTTTCTTAACGCTGCGGGTGGTAGTGCGATTCTCTTATTATCCAATAAGGCTGGAAAGGCGGTCGCTAACAAAACAGGGCTTTTGGTTAGTGCTAGTGGTAAAATGGGACGTTTTGCATCTAAAATAGCTGTTCCGACATTGGCAGCCGCCGCGCCGTTCACTGGGATGCCACCCGCAGATGCCATGCATGCTGCGCGTTTGGCGACTGGTTTTCAAGACACAGCAGATTGGGAAAAGATCACTGAAGCGTTGGGTCAAATGACTGTTGCAGGCGGTGGTATGCTTCTACTACTCCATGAAATAGGTCCTGGGGTAGGGCACGGACTCGCTTATGCAGTGCTAGCCCTCGATAGCAGCCAAATGGATGCGGCTGTAGAGATTTTGAGCCAAACGGGGGCTAACTCGCCCGCCCATGGAGAGCGGTTAAGAGAGGGGGGTGTCATAAGCATTGGTGGAGCGGCAATTGCTTCATCTATTCTTCCGCATCTGCCATGTTTAACAGCTGTTTTAGGACTGGCCGCTGGTGCATACAAGAATCTTCGTGATGGCAAGCCGGTCGACCCTGAAGCGCTGCAAGAACAGATTGCACAGGCAGAGCGCACTTCTACGCATCGCAGCCGCTAAGAGATTGGTTTCTTGCTAATAATTCATCTGAGCGCTGAAATGCTGCGTTGAGCTTCAGCCGGTTTCGGTGTATTCTATAGCTACAGGGAGTCTCAATGAAATTAACCAAGCAACGCTGGTATTTATGGGCCGAAGCGCTGACAATTTTTATTGTTGTGCCGACGCTATTTGTATTGCTTCCGGTGCCGCGCTGGGTGCTCTATGCTGCGCTGTGGGGCATGGCGGCCTGGGCTACCATTGTGTTGTGGCGGAGCCCAACCTTCTCGAAGCGCCGCTTCTTCCATACGCAAACGCTGCATAAGCGGTCGATCGAAGACATTATGGTCTTCTTTATCCCGTCGGCTTTCTTGATGCTCTTCTACACCTACTATTTCGAACCGCGTTTATGGTTCGGCCTGATCAGTGAACGCCCTGACGTGTGGGCGCGGGTAATGATCCTCTATCCTATTCTCTCGGTCTATCCGCAGGAGCTGATTTATCGGGGCTTTTTCTTCCGCCGCTATGGTCAACTCTTTAGCCATTCAAGCGGACTGATCGCCGCAAGTGCGGTGAGTTTTGGATATCTCCATATTATTTTACAAAACGGTGTGGCGGTGATTTTATCGATGATTGGTGGCTTTTATTTTGCCTACCACTATTATAAACATCGTTCGTTGCTGCTCGTTTCCATTGAGCATTCCCTCTATGGCTGCTTCGTCTTTACCATCGGATTGGGGTGGTATTTCTATACGGGTGCCGTGCGTTAAGCCGACTTTTCACTTGCACTGTGTGCAGTGCAGCGTTATGCCTCAATCATTATTCACAGTGACCTATAGGGAGAAATCATGGCACATGCAGCAAATTTAGGCTTTCCGCGCATTGGCGCACAACGCGAGCTCAAGAAAATTGTCGAACGTTTTTGGAAGGGTGATGCAGACCAAGCGGAACTTGAAAAGACGGCAAAAGATATCCGTGCAGAAAATTGGAAGCGCCAGAAAGATTCTGGCATTGCGTTGATCCCATCAAATGACTTTAGTTTTTACGACCAGGTGCTCGATCACATTCAACTCTTTGGCGTCATGCCAGAGCGTTACAACCCACTCGCGAATGAGAATGCGCTCACGCAATATTTCGCGATGGCGCGTGGCATTCAGAAAGACACAGCCGATATCGTTGCAATGGAAATGACCAAATGGTTCGACACCAACTATCACTATATTGTTCCCGAATTCTCTGCAGGTCAGAGTTTTTCGCTCGCCGCAGATGCAAAACCCGTGCGTGAGTATAAAGAGGCGAAAGAGCAGGGAATTGATACGCGTCCCGTAATCATCGGACCGGTGAGCTTCCTGATGATGGGTAAAGCGCGTGATGGTAGTGACACGACGGATCTTCTCTCCAATCTTCTTCCGGCATATATCAATTTGCTCAAAGCACTGAAAGAGGCTGGCGCGAATTCGGTGCAAATGGATGAGCCATATTTGGTGCGAGATTTGACGGATGCACAGCGTGATGTGTTCCGCACGGCGTACAAAGAGCTTGATGCGTCGGGTCATGGCTTGTCTGTAATGATCGCGACGTACTTTGATTCGCTGCGTGACAATACGGCGCTGGCCTGTGAGCTTCCGGTTGATGGGTTGCATATTGATCTCAAACGTGCGCCAGAACAGCTCGAGCGCGTACTCGATCATATCGGTGACGAAAAGACCCTCTCAATCGGCGTGGTCGATGGCCGCAATATTTGGAAAGCCGATCTTGCCCAAGCGATCACAGTCGCGCGCAAAGCCGAAGACAAGGTCGGCAGTATGCGCTTGATGATTGCACCATCTTGTTCGTTGCTTCATACACCGGTGGATCTCTCGAATGAGCAGAAACTCGATGGTGAGATTAAGCAGTGGCTGGCTTTCGCGCAGCAGAAACTTGAAGAGATTTCCGTGATTGCGCGTGCGCTCAATGAAGGTGACGATGCAGTAAAAGCAGAGCTTGAAGCGAACGCTAAAGCAATGGAAGCGCGTCGTTCATCGAAACGCATTCACAATGATGACGTGAAGCAGCGCCGTGCAAGTGTCAACGAAGCGATGAAGTCACGTGCTAGCAAGTTCAAAGACCGCATTGCAAAACAAAATGCCGCGCTGAACCTCCCACCGCTCGCAACGACAACGATTGGTTCGTTCCCGCAAACGCAAGAAGTGCGTAAAGCCCGCGCGACCTTCAAGAAAGGCGAGATGAGCACAGCAGATTATGAAAGCTTCCTAAAAGAGCAAACCACTTCATGCATCCGTGAGCAGGAAAAGATCGGCCTCGACGTGCTGGTGCATGGCGAGTTCGAGCGTAATGATATGGTTGAATATTTTGGTGAGCAGCTCGATGGGTTCTGCTTCACGCAAAATGGCTGGGTGCAAAGTTATGGTTCACGCTGTGTGAAACCGCCGATTATCTTCGGTGATGTGTCTCGTCCAAAGCCAATGACGATCGATTGGATTACGTACGCGCAATCGCAAACGGAAAAGCTAATGAAGGGGATGTTGACCGGACCGGTAACCATCCTTCAGTGGTCATTTGTGCGTGATGATCAGCCAGAGTCTGACACATGCATGCAAATCGCGTTAGCGATTCGTGATGAGGTGGTCGACCTTGAGAAAGCGGGTATTAAAGTCATTCAAATCGATGAAGCTGCCCTTCGCGAAGGGCTTCCGCTACGCCAGTCTGACTGGAAGAGCTACCTCGATTGGGCGGTGGATGCGTTCCGTGTGGCGGCGAGTGGCGTCAAAGACGAAACACAAATTCACACCCATATGTGCTATTCAGAATTCAACGATATCATTGAAGCGGTGGCGAATATGGATGCGGATGTGATCTCGATTGAGACCTCGCGCTCGGCGATGGAGCTGCTTGATGCATTCGTTGAATTTAAGTATCCGAATCAGATTGGACCAGGCGTATATGATATTCATAGTCCTCGCGTGCCGAAGAAAGAAGAGATGGTAAGCCTGCTCAACAAGGCGCTCGAAGTGCTTTCGCCGGAACAGACCTGGGTGAACCCGGATTGTGGGCTGAAGACGCGCGGTTGGGATGAGGTGCGCCCGGCGCTTGAAGCGATGGTCTCAGCGGCGAACGACGTGCGTTCATCGAACAAAGCGGCGGCATAATCGATCATGGGAAAGGGGAGGCAATCTCCCCTTTACATTCCTAATAATCTCTACTAGCAATTGATAATCATTCGCAAATAGATGGGGCGATTCATGCGCTATACGGCCACTCTGCTTCTCTTTCATGTCTTCATTCTCGTGCTGGCGGCATTGATCTCGCTTCAGCACGCACATGCTGAAGATCGGCGTAAACCCTATGTCACCGTGTACTCGGCGCAAAAAGAGCATTTGATTCGTCCAATGCTTGAACGCTTCACGGAAGGGACAGGAATTAACGTTCATCTAACGACCGGTAAAGACCAAGCGCTGATTGCGCGTTTAGAGCAAGAAGGAGAGATGACGCCGGCGGATGTCCTGCTAGCGGCAGATGTGGGGCGATTGTCGCTGGCTAAACAACGCGGCCTTTTGCAGCCGATCGAGAGCGAGCAGGCAAATGCAATCGTGCCAAGCCATTTACGCGATAGTGACGATCATTGGCTGGGGCTTACGAAACGTGCCCGCGTGCTGTTTGTACGCACTGAAGATTACGAAAAAGATCCGGCGCGGTATGATACGCTAAGCTATGAAGATCTGGCATCCGAAGCGTGGCGCGGTGGCATTCTCGTACGCTCTTCGAATAATATATATAATCAGTCATTGGTCGCGTCACTGCTTCAGCATCATGATGAAACTGCTGTGAAAGAGACAGTCGAGGGGTGGGTAGTAAATACCGCGCGGATTCCGCAAGGTGGCGATCGTGACCAGCTACGCGCACTTGCCAATGATGTTGGGGGAATTGCTATTGCGAATAGTTACTATTACGGTCTGATGCTTGAAAGCCAAGACCCAACCGATGTCGCCGCGGCGAAAAAACTCACGCTCATTTTCCCGAATCAGAAAACCAGCGGCGCGCATATCAACATTCGTGGCGCAGCACTCACAAAACATGCAAACTACCCGAATGAAGCGCGTATGTTGATCGAATTTTTGCTTCAGCCTGAGTCACAACGTTTCTTTGCGGATCATAATTTCGAATATCCGGTGAATGCAGAAGTGGAACCTCACGCAACGGTCAAAAACTGGGGTGTGTTCCGCGCAGACTCAACGCCACTCGAAGCGATTGGTGATAGCAACGCCCAAGCTGTGCGCATCATGAATGATGCCAATTGGCCATAAAGAGTTGCTTACCCGTTTCAGTTATGGCCTGGCCTTTCTCTATGCACTTCCTCTTCTCGTGCTATGTTTTCTAGCGTTTTCTCCCGATACGCAAAGCGTGTTTACGCTGCTTCTCAACACAAAGCTTGCAATCTATTTTGAAAACACCGCGCTTCTTTTGATCTACAGCCTATTACTGAGCGCCGTGATTGGTGTGGGATGCGCGTGGCTTGTTGTGCGCCGCGCTACACAGTTTCGTTATCTATGGGACACCCTATTGATTGCGCCCATCGCAGTGCCATCATATATCAGCGCGATGGTCTATGGCCGCATCTTTGAAGGCGGTGGAGCGCTCGCGCAGATCCTTCCCGAAGCCCTCTTCCCGAATCTGTTCACTGTAGGAGGCGTTGCCGTCCTGCTTGCCTTCTCGCTGTATCCATACATCTACATTGCGGCGCGCACAGCCTTTACGCTTCAGTCGTGTAGCCTGTTTGATGCGGCACGCAGCCTAGGTGTGCGCGAAACACATCTGTTTCACAAAGTTGCCATTCCTGCTGCACGTCCTGCAATCATCGCTGGCATGAGCCTTGTTGCAATGGAAGTGCTGGCTGATTTTGGCGCCTCATCACTCTTCGGCGTGCAAACCTTCACCACGGGCATTTACCATGCGTGGTTCAATCTGTTTGATCCGGTCGCTGCGGCCAAACTCGCCTGTCTGTTATGCGGGTGCGTGTTACTGTTCATGATAACAGAACAGTTGGTGCGTCGCCGCGCACGTTATGTAAGCGAAGGCGAAGGCGAGGGAAGGGGGGCGCAACAGCAGAGCGCTCATATAAAACTGCATATGTGGCCATTATGCTTGTGCGTGATCCCTATTACGCTAGGCTTTGTCATTCCCATGTTGCAGCTTATCGAGTGGGCGAGCTTTGCATTCACTACCGAAAGTTTGGATGGCACTCGCGATGCGCTTTTCACATCACTTCACATTGCGTTTTGGGTGATGGCCGTTGCATGCGCAAGTGCATTACTGTTTTCTTATTTCCGGCGTTATCATGCGAACGTCCGCGCAATGCTGGCAACCCGCGTTGCGACGCTTGGCTATGCGATCCCTGGAACGGTGATTGCCGTTGCGCTGTATGTGCCACTGCTGAGCGTAGATAAATGGATCGCTACAAATATAGATATGGGAACGGTGCCACTGATTATGACAGGAAGCATTGCAGCAATTGTGATTGCGTGTAGCGTTCGGTTTCTCGCGGTGGCCTATCAAATGATCGACCCTGGCCTTCGCCGCATCGCGATTGAACAAGATGAAGCGGCGATCATTCATGGGGCGACAACGAGTACCTTATTCCGAAAGGTTCACTTGCCACGCCTCTCACTTCCGTTAATGATGGCGGCTATGTTAGTGCTCGTTGACACCATTAAAGAACTTCCCGCATCCCTTATGTTGCGTCCCTTCAATACGCAAACGCTAGCGATTCGTGCATATGAGCTATCCATCGATGGACGTGTAATCGAAGCATCCTTGCCTGCGCTATGTGTGATTGCCACTGGCCTGCTTGCGGTCATTGTGATACAACGCCTATCTGTCATCTCGGTAAAACAAACATATCATAGGCCCTCTATGAAAGAGGCGATCGTATGAGTGCACTCACGCTTTCACAGATCACCCATCGCTATGATGAACACAGCGTACTTGAGTCGGTTTCACTACGTGTTGAGCCAGGGGAGTTGGTCGCATTATCAGGAGCCTCTGGCTGTGGAAAGACGACACTGCTACGACTGATTGCCGGGTTCGAAACACTGCAATCTGGAACGATTATAATTGACGGAAATGAAGTAGCGTCACAGTCGCAGCACACTCCTGTGCAATCACGTTCTGTGGGGATGGTGTTTCAATCTCCAACCCTGTTTCCGCATCTCACCATATACGAGAATATTGCGTTTGGGTTAGTGCAACAGAGCATCCCATCAAATGACATCCATGAGGCCGTGCATCGCATGGCGGCGCAGCTCGGTATTGAGGCGTGTCTCTCGAGCTATCCGCACATGCTTTCAGGCGGGCAACAGCAACGTGTGTCGCTTGCACGTTCGCTCGTTCTATCGCCGAAACTATTGTTGATGGATGAACCGTTTTCAAACCTGGATGAATCACTTCGCAAACGTTTGCGTACAGAAATTTTTGAAATGTTGAAAGCAAAGAACGTGACCACGCTTCTGGTTACGCATGATCCAAGCGAGGCAATGCAATGCGCTGAACGTATCGTGTTACTGGAAAATGGAAACGTAATTGAAGATGCCTCGCCACACGCACTCTATCACAGCCCTAACACGCTCACCGGAGCGTCTTTTGCAGGGCCACTGAATCTGCTCTCCTATGTGAAAAGTTCGGATGGGTATAATACAGTTTTTGGGCGGGTAAAAAAATCTGTTTCCAATACGTCCGAAACGCACCTGGGGGTGCGTCCAGAGTTTCTTCATCTAAGTCGTAAAACAGATGCCGTGTCTGCGCAGATTACGCATGTTGATTTCGCAGGTGCACACAACGAAGTGCACGGCATATTAGAGAATGGTGATGCCGTTGTTTTTTATAGCACGGATGACACAGTGATAAAGAAAGGTGATACCGTCTCGCTCATGATCGATGAAGACCACTTGATTTAACCTGCATACCCTTCTACGATGAATGTAAGTTTTTGTTGCGCTGCACAAGTTTTTGTGTCACAAAGAAGGCAATAGCAAAAACATATTAGTTAATGAAATGAAAAGGAGTCATCATCATGGCAACTGCAAAACGTAAAACTACAGCGAAAAAACGTGTCGCTAAAAAATCAACTGCTCGTAAAGCGACAACAACACGCAAGGTTGCAGCGAAGAAATCTATTGCTCGTAAAACGACTGCGCGTAAGTCAGTGGCGAAAAAGTCAACGGCGCGTAAAGCGTCTCCTGCTAAGTCATCTGCTTCTGCGGCGGCGTCTATTCAGAACGCAACGAAGAGCATGAATGCACAACTCGCATCGGTTGCTGCGCTTCCAACTGCGGCGCAGAAGAATGCGAGTGAGATGATGAATCAAGGTAACAAAGCAATGCGTGATTGGATGAGCGCGAGCGCGAAAGAGATGCAGCGTGTGCAAGATAAAATGTTCGCGGTAAGCCGTGCGAGTGCGAGCCAAATTTCTCATTCCACTAATAATGCATCTGGATCGATTCAGGGCGTGGTTGATTTTAGCCGCGATAATGTCGAAGCATGTGTTGAGTGCGGTAACATTGTTGCTGAGATTTCACAGTCAATGGGTGAAGAGATTGTCGAAGCAGCGAACCGCACGATCTCGCAGAATGTTGAGCTTTCGAAAGATCTCTTCAACTGTCGCACATTGAATGATGTGTTTGATCTTCAGTCGCGTTTCATGAAACAAAATATGGAGCACTTCTTCTCAGAGTCGATCAAAATTTCTGAGCTGATGTTCCGCAGCGCATCGGAAGCATCGATGCCAATCAATGAGCGTGTGAACATGGCAGGTTCGCGCATGAAAGATATGATGGCTGCGTAAGCAATACATCCTTTACAATACGAAAAGGGCTCCAATCGGAGCCCTTTTTTGTATGAAATTTTTATAAAAAAGATTAGCCGGCGTGGCGCCTGAATGCCGCAGGCGCTGAGGATTCAAGCGGAATGTCGAGCATTGCAAAGCACGCTACCAATGCTTCGGTCAGCGCATCCATCATTGCATGGCTGTGTAGCGGCGTCGGTGTAATACGCAAACGCTCCGTGCCTTTCGGAACGGTCGGGTAATTGATCGGCTGAATATACATGCCGTGATCATGCAGCAGCATGTCAGACGCGGCTTTACATTTCACCGGATCCTTCACGAGCACGGGCACAATATGCGTTGGGTTTTCCAACTGCGGAATGCCCACTTGTGACAAATTATCTTTCAGATATTGCGCAGCGGCTTGATGCTCCGCGCGCTCTTCCTGCGAGTGCATCAAATAGCGAATGCTTGCGCTTGCGCCCGCGGCCAAAGAGGGGGGGAGCGATGTTGTAAAAATAAAGCCCGGCGCGTAGGAGCGAATCATATCAACAATGCTTTGCGAGGTTGCAATATAGCCGCCCATAATGCCGTAAGCCTTGGCGAGTGTGCCTTGAATAATGTCTATCTCGTCCATCAAATCTTGCGCTTCCGCCATGCCTGCGCCGCGCGGTCCATACATGCCCACCGCATGCACCTCGTCGAGGTAGGTGATCGCGTTATATTTGCGGGCGAGCTGAGCAAATTCCTTCATACGTCCAATGTCGCCATCCATGGAATAGACTGACTCAAATGCAATAATCTTCGGCGCTTTCGGGTCGACCGATGCGAGCAGCGATTCCAAATGTTCAACATCATTATGACGGAAAATCTTTTTCTCAGCCGAGCTATTCCGAATCCCATGGATCATCGAGGCATGATTCATCGCATCGGAAAAAATCACGCAATCTTTGAACACCGAACCAAGTGTGCTCAGCGTCGCTTCGTTGGCAATATAGCCAGAGGTGAACACAAGTGCCGCGTCTTTTTGGTGCAGCTCCGCAAGCGTGCTTTCAAGCTCGACCACTTTACAATGTGTCCCGGAAATGTTCCGCGTTCCGCCAGAGCCTGCGCCCATCTCATCGATTGCGTCTTGCATCGCGCTGACCACATCAGGATGTTGGCCCATGCCAAGATAATCATTGGCGCACCAGACGATCACGTCCTTGTCTAAATCTTTATGTTTTGCATAAGGATAGGAGCCAGCTTCGCGCGCGATCGTGTTGAACACGCGGTAGCGACCTTCCTCGCGGAGGGTGTTGGTGGCGTCATCGCAAAGTGCGTTATAATCGATCATGCGTCCCTTATTTTTGCTTACTTTACCTGTTTCTCCGGCCAATCGCAACGGTGGATTCCTCCATTATGGGGATATTGGATATGTCATGTACGCACCTTAGCTGGGGTGTGGTATAACATTTTGTGTTTTAAGAGCAAAAAGGCTCCGAGCAGCGCGAGCGCACCAAGCTGGTGCAGCGAGGCCAGGGCGATCGGCACTTCATAGATGAGTGTGGAAACGCCTAATATAAACTGAATAAAAAGGATGAGCAGCAGCCATTTCACCGCGCGGCGCACAGGCTCGCTCTGGGTTCGCCAACATATCACAGCAAGCACGAGTATCGCCGCGGTGAGAAGTTTCGCTAGGATGCGGTGTTGAAATTGCACCATCGGAATGTGTTCGATATGGCTCCGCCACCAGGGTTCAAGCGCCATCAACCCTTGCGGCACCCATTGCCCATCCATCAGCGGATAGGTGTTGTAGATCATCCCAGCATCATAGCCGGCAACAAACGCCCCAAAGATAATTTGCAGGATGAGAAGGGCGAGGGTGAGGGGGATGAACCATGTAAGGCCGGTCGATAGGGGGCTGGGCGTACTCGTATCGCGCTTGAGGTTCAGCCATTGCCAACAGAGCAGCGAGAAAATCAGAAATGCCGTGCATAAATGCAGCGCGAGCTTGAGCGGGTTGACATATGGGTCGTCTTGTAGCCCGCTTTTCACCATAATCCAGCCGAACAGTCCTTGCATCCCGACGAGCAGGCTAACTCCAGTCATGCGCCAGAGATGTTTCGCGGGGAGAGTTTTGCGCAGTGCGAAATATATCAAAGGTAAGGCGAAAACCAGCCCCGTAATCCGCCCAAGCAGTCGGTGGATATATTCCAGCCAATAAATACGTTTGAAGTCGGCGAGTTCGAAATAGCTGTTAATTTTCTGAAATTCCGGCGTTTGTTTATAATCGTCAAACTCTTGCAGCCACGCTTCCTGGCTTAGCGGGGGGAAGGTGCCGGAGAAGACTTTCCATTCAACGATTGAAAGGCCCGATTCGGTAAGCCGCGTGACCCCACCAATAAAAACCATGATCACTACCATGGTCATGCAGGCGATTAACCATCTGGAAAACATAATAGATTGCTTATCATTTAGAATCATTATAAGTTCATAATATCATGTTTAATCCAAAGCACAAGTGAAACAAAATGCTTAACCCAATTGAAAAAGTAGGTAGTGTCATTCCCGCGGAAGCGGGAATCCAATACACCAAGAGGCCTCTCTGGAATTCAATGGATCCCCGTTTTCACGGGGATGACATAAGAAGAGACAAACATGCTAACCATTGAAGAATCTGCCAAACCTCTCATCAAAAAATGGCTTGCCATTGGGGTGACGGCCCTCGCGCTCGCCGGCGTTTTCGCCGTGATATTGGTCGTGGCGCGCACGCCGGGGCTGAACACTCTGCCGTTTTTCAAAGAACTTTTCGCCGTGTCGCTCGTGGTTCATGTCGATTTATCAGTGTGGGTATGGTTCCTCGCCATTATTTGCCTGAGTTTCACCCTGCTGCCGGGCGTCGCGAAGGCCGCACCGCTCTATCAAAAAGCATCCTACCTTCTTTTTGGGTTTGGCGCGCTCGCTATGGCTCTGTCACCGTTGCATTCGGAATGGGTGGTCTATAAGAGCAACTATATTCCGATGCTACACAACCCTGTTTTTGTGCTGTCGCTTGCGTTGCTCATGTGCGGCTTAATGGTGCAGCTACTCGCGCTTGCTCTCTGGTTTATACAGCGCCCTGCCTTGTCGCTGATTCAACAGGGCATTGCGCTAAATGGCGTCATTCTATTCATCGCGCTCGGTGCGTTTATTGCCTCAGCCGCCTTGCTTAAAACGCCGCTTGAAGGCGTGTCTCTTTATGAGCATCTTTTTTGGGGCGGCGGGCATGTGCTACAATTCGGATTTGTCCAAATCATGATGGTCGCCTGGATGACGCTTCTCTGCGGTGCAGGCCTAAGTTTGTGTATTCCAAACGTCATGCAGCGCATTATCTTCTGGTTCGGGCCTGTGGTGCTACTAGCCACCCCTTACGCCTATATTGCGTATGACATCACTGATTATGAGCATCAGAAATTCTTCACCTGGCAGATGAATATTGTCGGTGGGGCAGCGGCGGTTCTTCTCAGTATTTATACCTTGGCCGCGCTGTTCGAGAAATGGTCGCAGCGTTCCAAAGCAAACCGCGCTTATCTTTCTTCCTTGCTCATGTCGTTACTACTTTTTCTCTCGGGCGGGTTGATAAGCCTGTTTATTCAGGGCCAAAATGTTATTATCCCTGCGCATTATCATGGCTCAATTGTCGGTGTAACGCTAGCGCTGATGGGCTTTGTCTATTGGTTGTTGCCGCGCCTTGGCTATAAAGATATGAGTCAAAGCCGCACCGCATTTTGGCAACCCATTGTGCTGGGCGGCGGACAGCTGTTGCACATTGGCGGCCTTGCCGTATCGGGTGGCTATGGCGTGCTGCGCAAAGTGGCAGGCGGCACGGCGGAGCTCGAGCCCCATGTCCGCGCCGCGCTTGGCGTAATGGGCGGTGGCGGCTTGCTGGCCATTATTGGCGGGCTCATGTTTGTGATTGTGGTGATTCAGTCCGTGCGCAAAAAAGGCATAGCACATTCTAAAGATAAATGACGAGGGCCGAAGGATTTGCTTGCCTGTTACGTATGAGACGGTAAACTACATTTCAATTTGATCATAGGGAGAGAAACTATGTTACGTTCAGTCATTTCGTTAGTTGCCGTAGGCGCATTGCTTGCAGCATGTCAGCAGCCAGGCCAGCGCGGCGGTATTGATAAGCAAACAGGTGGGACACTGGCGGGCGCGATTGCCGGCGGTGTGCTAGGTTCAAAAATTGGTGGCGGCACCGGAAACGCGATCGCCATTGGTGCGGGAACGCTTCTAGGCGCGTATCTTGGCGGCGAAGTGGGTAAATCACTCGACCGCGCGGATATGCAATATTATGACCGCACCTCACAGCGTGCACTTGAAACCACGCCATCGGGTGAGACTCTGCCGTGGAACAACCCGCAAACGGGTAACCGCGGAACAGTCACACCGCAAAACTATTACCAAACCGGTGATGGCCGCTATTGCCGTGAATATCAGCAGACAGTTACCGTCGGCGGTCAAACCGAGCAAGGCTATGGTACGGCATGCCGCCAGCCAGATGGTTCGTGGGAAATTGTTTCAAACTAACAGAGGCGTATGATAGAAGACATAACACACACAGTGCCAACCGGTGACCTTATGAAAGGCAAACGCGGCCTCATTATGGGCGTGGCTAATGATAAATCGATTGCCTGGGGCATTGCGAAACAAATCGCGGCGCAAGGCGCCGAGATTGCTTTTTCCTATCAGGGCGAAACGCTGGAAAAGCGCGTGCGTCCGCTGGCAGAATCAGTAGGGTCTGATTTTCTCATTGAATGCGATGTGCGCGATGAAGAGAATATCGATGCCATGTTTGAGACGTTGAAAAGCCGATGGGAGTCGATTGATTTCCTTGTTCATGCCATTGCCTTCTCGGATAAGGATGAGCTTAAGGGCCGCTATATTGATACGAGCCTCGAGAACTTCACCAAATCGATGCATATCTCGGTCTATTCCTTTACTTCGATCTCGCGCCGCGCGACGGAGATGATGCCAAATGGCGGAAGCCTGCTAACGCTGACCTACCTTGGTGCTGAGCGCGTCGTGCCGCATTATAATGTGATGGGAATTGCGAAGTCAGCGCTGGAGACATCGGTGAAGTATATGGCGGTGGATTTGGGCGGCGATAATATTCGCGTGAACGCGATTTCAGCCGGCCCGATCAAGACGTTGGCCGCGATGGGGATTGGTGACTTCCGTTATATTCTGAAATGGAATGAGCTGAACTCACCGCTCAAGCGCAACACGACCATTGAAGATGTCGGCGGGGCAGGGCTGTTCTTACTCTCAAGCCTCGGTTCTGGCACGACGGGCGAGTGCTTGCATGTCGATTCTGGCTATCACGTGGTTGGCATGAAAGCGATCGACGCGCCGGACATTGCGCTGGAGAAATAGTGGTTACGTCATTCTCGACCGAGCTGCTGCGAGTGTCGGGAATCTGATAGATGAAATTATCCTATGTATATATAGTCACGAATAAGCCGGGTGGCGTCTTGTATACAGGAGTTACCTCACATTTGATGCAGCGGATATATCAACATAGAACGAACATGATTGAAGGCTTTACACGCAAATATAGCTGTAAAACACTTGTATATTATGAAGTTTTTGATGATATAGAAGCAGCAATTATGCGAGAGAAGAAAATAAAAAAGATGCTACGCTACACGAAGATTAACTTGATCGAGAAAAATAACCCACAATGGGAAGACTTATATGAAACCCTGTTACAATATGGAGAGCGCGCTTAGATCCCCGAGATCGGCTAGGCCGACTCGAGGATGACGTAATTAAAAATGATCAACCGTTTCGGAAATCTATTCACCTTTACCTCCTGGGGGGAATCCCATGGCCCGTCGATTGGCTGCGTGGTCGATGGTGTGCCGTCGATGATTGCGCTGAGTGAGGCGGATATACAGCCTTACCTCGATGCGCGGCGGCCAGCGCAGAATAAATATACGACCCAGCGCAAAGAGCCTGATCAGGTGAGAATTTTGTCGGGTGTGTTTGAAGGTAAAACCACCGGCCATCCGATTTCGCTGGTCATCGAGAATCAGGACCAAAAGTCGAAAGACTATGGCGACATTAAAGACAAATTCCGCCCCGGCCATGCGGATTATACCTATCACGAGAAATATGGTATTCGCGATTACCGCGGCGGTGGGCGCTCCTCGGCGCGTGAAACCGCGATGCGCGTGGCGGCCGGTGCGATCGCACGAAAGATCCTCGACGGCGTGACGGTGCGCGGTGCGCTGGTGCAGCTGGGTATCCATTCCGTCAACCGAGATAGTTGGGATTGGAATGAGGTGCCGAACAACCCGTTCTGGTGTCCGGATGCAAAGGCGGCGAGCGATTGGGCGACCTATTTAGATGCGATCCGCAAAGATGGCTCGTCCGTCGGCGCGGTGATCGAAGTGGTGGCGGAAGGCGTACCGGTTGGTCTCGGCGAGCCTGTGTACGCAAAGCTTGATACGATGCTCGCCGGCGCGATGATGAGCATCAACGCGGTCAAAGGCGTGGAGATTGGCAATGGTTTTGAAGCGGCCGCGCTGCGCGGGGAACAAAATGCCGATGAAATGGAAATGAAGGGCCGCACTGCGGAGTTTCGCTCCAACCATGCGGGCGGCATTATGGGTGGCATCTCCACCGGACAGCCGATTGTCGCGCGCTTTGCCGTGAAGCCAACCAGTTCGATTCTCACGCAAGTGGATACGGTTGATAAAGACGGCAATGATACCACGATTCAAACCAAGGGCCGCCACGACCCCTGCGTGGGTATTCGTGCGGTTCCGGTGGGTGAAGCGATGATGGCGTGTGTGCTGGCTGACGCGTTGCTGATGCATCGCGCGCGGAAAGGTTAATCGCGAGAACCAAACGGAAACCCACCTCTATTAGGCCTTTCTGGGGCAGGTTGAGTGGGGTAAGAAAGTGCGCAAAAAGCGGCAGGAGAAACTTCTACGAAACGATCGATGTGCCGGTCTAAAAATGTTTTCATGACTTCCTTTGGCACCATATGCTCATAAGCTGTGGCCCGGTTGTCCTCGTAGCCGGATATAGAAAAATATTCAGCGAGCATAAGCGAGTTTCTAAGTTGCCTATGTTCTGGGAGGCCTAAAGTTTCATCTATTTCGTTAGAAAGCTGGTCTAAATTGGCTAGCGGCGAATCGTCATATAGCTTATCTAGCACTGATTGGTAGGTTTCGCGAACCTCTTCTACGCGGCGCTTTCGTTCGTCCCGGTTACATAATGCGGGGTCAAAGAAAAGAATTTCATCATCGGCTAACACAGTTGTCATACCAAATAACATACAGACACTATGTTACAGAATGATGACAGTGACGTTGAAAAAATGAACTTTCTTCCTATATCCGCATATATAAATAAAAATGGAGATAGATATGGCTGAAGCAACAGAAAAAGTGAAGGAATCTCAATCGGGTGAATCGATTCAATTTGCGGCGGAAATTTCCAAAGTGCTGCATTTGATGATCCATTCCCTTTACACGAATAAGGATATTTTCCTACGCGAGCTGATTTCGAACGCTTCGGATGCGTGCGACAAATTGCGCTATGCGGCGGTGACCGATGGCGATCTGCTGAAAGAGGATAGCGAGTTATGCATTCGTATCGAACCCAATCGAGAATGTAATACCGTGACCATTACCGATAACGGGATTGGCATGAACCGCGAGGATTTGATCCAAAATCTTGGTACGATTGCCAAGTCGGGGACGCAAGAATTTTTCAACCAACTCACCGGCGATAATAAAAAAGATGTCAGCCTGATTGGTCAGTTTGGTGTGGGTTTTTATTCCAGTTACATGGTGGCGGATAAGGTGGCGGTGATCACACGTAAAGCCGGCGAGAATCAGGCATGGCGCTGGGAGTCTGACGGGCAGGGGAGTTTCACCATTACCGAGGCAGAAGGTGAGCATCCGCGCGGCACCTCGATTAGGCTGCATCTAAAAGATGAGGCAAAGGAATATGCTGATAAATTCCGCCTACGCCACATCGCGACGACCTATTCTGACCACATTAATTTCCCGATCATTTTGCGTGCGCCCGATGCGGAAGACAAGGTGCAGGATGAAACGATCAACGCGGCGTCGGCGCTGTGGACGCGCTCGAAGTCAGAGATTACGAAAGAGCAATATCAAGAATTCTACACCCATGTGGCGCATCAGCCGGATGAGCCGTGGCTCACGCTGCATAATCGCCTTGAAGGAAAAATTGAGTACACCTATTTGCTCTACATCCCGTCGATGAAACCGTTTGATTTGCTAAACCCGGAGCGTCGCCGCCGTGTGAAACTCTATGTGAAGCGGGTGTTTATCACCGATGAGAATGTCGATTTGATTCCGGAATATCTGCGGTTTATGCGCGGGATTATTGATTCAGAAGATCTGCCGCTGAACATTTCGCGCGAGACGCTGCAAGACAATCCAATCCTGAGCAAAATCAATGAATCGATCACCAGCCGCGTGCTGAAAGAGCTGGCGAAGAAGAATGCGAAAGAGCCGGAAAGCTACGAAACATTCTGGGAGATATTCGGCGGGGTGGTGAAGGAAGGCCTCTGCGAAGGGATGGCGCCGCGCGAGCAGATTCTCGAATGTTGCCGATTTTATTCGACGCATGGTGAGGGCACCACGACGATGGCTGACTATGTGTTGCGCATGAAGGACGACCAAAAAGCGGTCTATTTCCTCGTTGGCGATTCGCTTGAAGCGCTGCGCGCCAGTCCGCAAATTGAAGGCTTCAGAAAGCAGGGCTATGAGGTGTTGCTGCTCACCGATCACGTCGATGACTTTTGGCCGCAAGCCACCCGCGTCTATAAAGAATTTGAATTCCGTAATGTCGTGAAGCATGGCGGTGACTTAGACGAAGCGGAGTCAGCGGATGCGGAAGAAAGCGAGAGCAAAAAAGAGGATGCGCTGAACAGTGATACGCTGATCACCTATATGAAAGAGACGCTCGGCGAAGAGGTGCGTGATGTGCGCGTGACGCATAAGCTTGCGGAAAGCCCGGTCTGCCTTGCGGTCGATGAAGGCGATATGGATATCCGCATGGAGCGGTTTTTGGTCGAGCATAAACAGCTGCCTAAAGGCATGGCGAAGATTCTCGAGATCAATCCGGATCATGCGATCATTCAGCGTTTGAGCGCAGACGTCGAAGCGGGTATCTCGGGCACGATTGCGGAAGATATTGTATGGTTATTGCTGGACCAGGCGAAAATCGCAGAAGGTGAGCCGGTCAAAAACCCAGGGCTTTTTGCCAAACGGATGAACCAGTTTTTGAAGGCTTCATAATCCAAGGCGCAATACCGACGGAAGTTGGTATCTGAGTGGGCAGGACAAAGACTCCTGACTTACGTCGGGGTTACGATGGTCTAAGCATAACTGGTATTGCAATCTCCGAGGCTAAGCGCTCGCGGCCTTCTTAGCCCCTATATCGCAAATCTCCGGCTCTTTCTCGAATAAGACATCAGGGTTCACCATGGTCTTAAGCTCGAGAATATTGCCGTTCGGATCTTCGATAAAGAAGGTCTCTTGCTCAAATTCGGTGCCGATAAAGCGGCGGTAGGGTTTATCAAAATATTCCAGCCCATTTGCCTCTATGCGTTTTTTGAGCGCTTGAAATTCTTCTTCGGGCAGATGAATGCCGAAATGCGGCACGCACACATCGCCCATATCGACGTCATGGCGCTCGCGGTGGCTGGTGCTTTTACTCTGATGGATGGTCAGCTCATTGCCGCCCAGATTAATGTCGATCCAGCGACCTTCTTCGCTATTCCCTGATTCACAGCCCAGCAGATCGCAATAGAAGGCTCTGGCTTCGTTGAGGTCTCCGGCGAGAATGGCTAGGTGGAAAATATTCGACATGGTGTATCCTTTAGTTTTTTGTTGTGGGCTATAAAGAGCGGATTATCTTTGGTTTCGCAATAAAAAAAGGCGGCGCATTGGCCGCCTTTTTGGTGTTTTGTGCTCTCTTAGCGTGAATTGCCACCTTTTCCTAAATTTTCTGTGGCGCGCCGGTTTCCAGCTGCTTGATCTGCAGCACTGCCGTCCGGATAAGCGCGAAACGCCCCTTCATTTTGGGGTTTTGTAGGCGTATGAGGAGGTGGGATTTGCCCCGGGAATCGGTTGTCTTCACAGTAATGGAGAACGCCGTTTGTCACGGGTCTTTGATTATAGCCGCACACTACCATATCGCTATGTTGCAATGTTCCGGGGACAACATTTAAGTAATCACCCCCCGCTCCGTTTTCTCCTTCACTAATGCGTCTTGCTTCATCAAGGGCTGTTTCTCGATGGAAAGCTGTGGACCCTGAAACATTAGCATCACCTGTAATGTGAATCGTCGCCTGTGCTAGTTTGTCATCATCTGAGCTCATATCTCTCTCCAAAGAATTATGCTTTATTATGACGTATCTACTTTAAGATAGTCTTAAGTTTGAAATGGATACACGAAAATAGGCACAAAAAAGGCGGCGCATTGGCCGCCTTCCTTCATCTGTAGCGCTGACTAGTCGCTGCTGAGCTTGCGCGCTAACTTACGAGCGCGTCTGACCGATTCGGCCTGCTCACGAACGCGTCTTTCAGACGGCTTTTCGTAGTGCTTACGGAGCTTCATTTCACGAAACACGCCTTCACGTTGCATCTTACGCTTAAGTGCGCGTAGTGCCTGATCGACATTATTATCTCTTACGGTTACTTCTACCAAAGCAACTTACCTCCTTCCAAGGTCCTGAATTTCTAACGGACATGTAGTATATCCGAATGTTGGCTCTTTTGTAAGGGTTTTTGTGGACGAAACAAGCAGAAAGTTTGTGATAATGGATTTTTCTGCGAGGCTAATACCGCAAATTAACTATCTGAAAAACAAGAAGAAGGAGAAAATTATGGCAAATGTAGGTGGTGTCGCTGGTGAACATCTGAAAAGTTACATTGAGCGTATTGAGCGCTTAGAGGAAGAAAAGGCTGATCTAGCGACCGATATCCGCGAAGTGTTTGCGGAAGCCAAAGGCAATGGGTTTGATGTGAAAACTATGCGCCAGATCATAAAAATTCGTAAGATGGATGCGAGTGACCGCGATGAGCAAGAACATATGCTCGATCTGTATAAGCGCGCATTGGGCATGCTTTCTGAGCTCGATGAGATGGAAGAAGCGGCTTAAGTAAAGGGATTAGGCGTTAGGCATTGGGCATTAGAAGAATGAATGCTCCCTAACGCCTAACGCCCAAAACCAAATACCCAGCAAAAACGTGAAGCCCCCGCCACGTGATCACCCAAAAAGCCGAGTCACACTCACACTCTCTAGGCCATCCGCGGAACGGGGGCTCTCATCAAGGGGTAAGTATACCCCTTATGAAGCTGGCCACCCTCACGTGGACCAGCTATCTCTGTCGCATCCGCCCAGGCTAACACCGTTATTCTTCCCTTCTCTCCGTCCTGTCATAGCTGACGTATGATAGAAGGCGATGGGTAACCATGCAGCCCTTAGCGGGCGGATGCACACCGTTCGAAGGATCGCAATATCCTGTAGGTTGCGATCCCTCGATCGGTTACGCGTTTCCTGCTGTCGGCATATCCTCCAGCATTTTACTGAGTCGTTCTAGCTCCTCTTTAATAATGAGCTTCTGTTTCTTCAGCATAGTAATATAGGTAAAGTCTGGCAGAGGCCGTCGAGCCTCATTGACAATGGCATAATCCAATTTTTGATGCTTGCTTTCTAATGTGGTTACATGTGAAAAAAGTGACACGTTATCCCTCCTCATCGTTAGGTGTTATCAAATAGCACATGTTTTTGTTATTGGGGCAGTGGAAGCGTTTCGCTTGTTGCCCAAAATCGTGAGGGTCTATTCAGCATAAAAATCCTTGCTTGTATTGCAAGTGAAAAATAAGTCAAACATCTTTCTAACATATTAGAATTGCTCTAAGAAAAAGGCTGATATTTCGCTATCGATTGGTCCATAAGGCGTTGTTATGCACAAAAACGTGGGGTTAAGCTGTGCATAACATGTGCACAAATTTAGGGTGTTTCGGTGACTTCTCATTTCATAGGAAGATACACAAAAAAACTGGCGAAATGCGCCGTAATTTGTTACTGTAGTGGAATAATTTTATAAAAAAATCTGATCGTTCAATAGGTAAGCATATGAATGAAGAGTTGATGCTCGAAAAACAGCTCGAAGAATTGCGCGGAAAACACCGCCGGCTCGACGATGAAATTCAGAATATCGATCATAGCGATCAGTTTAAGCTCCTGCGTTTAAAGAAGGAAAAGCTCAAACTGCGCGATATTATTGTGTCGATTGAAGAGCGCCTTTACCCGGATATCATCGCGTAACAAATGTCATCCTGGTGCTCGACACCGGGATCTCATGAGGCCTTCAAGCGGAGACCGGCGAAGCCAACCACCATTATGACGAGCGGGGGGCTCACGCAATAATCTCATCCATCGAGACTTGATTCTTGCCCGTATGTTTGGCGATATAGAGTCGGTTATCGGCGATATTATAAAGCTTCTCTGGTGAAATCATCCCATCCATATCGGTGGCGGCGAGGCCAATCGACACGGTGCATTTCAGCGGCTGCTCGAGATAGTCGCCCGGAATGAACTGGTAGCCTTCAATATGCGAGCGAATTCGCTCGGCCACCCAGTAAGCGCCATCGATCGGTGTACTCGGCAGAATAATCGCGAATTCTTCGCCGCCGACGCGCGCCAGCTCATCACCCTGGCCCAAATTGCGTTTGATCAGCAAGGCGATTTCCTTCAACACAAAATCGCCAATTGCTTCGCCATGCTCAACATTGACCTGCGCGAACTGATCAATATCCATTAGCATCATCGAGCAGGGCTGGCTGGTTGCCTGCGCAGTGCTCAGCGCGTCAGAGAGATTCTCCATAAAGACCGGCCGTGTGTCCAGCCCGGTCAGCGCATCGACCGTTGAAATCCGTTGCTCATGCGGCATTGCGCCCATCTCGTGATGTTCGGCGGCAATCCGGTCTGAAATATCTCGTAGCATTCCAATCGCTCCAATAATCGTTCCTTGTTCATCCACCCACGGATAGGCGACATCCGACACCCAAATTTTGCGGCCATCCTTGCCGCGCAGCAGGTAGTCGGCGTGCCATTTCTCGGCATCAACGCCCTTCCGATAGGCTTCCAGCTCTTCCGCACCGTCAATTCGCTCCATTGCTCCATCTTCAATCACCCGCGCTTCGACAATCAGCGTGGACGTGTCCAGCGCATGAAGCTCGGCGGGGCTATATCCCAGAAGCTTGGTGACGGCGGGCCCCATAAAATGGAACTGCATATCGTCAAACTTCATGCGATACGGCGCATCGAGCGAAAACCGTTTGAACAGCTGCCATTCGCGCACATCATTCGCGGTCGCGTCTTCCTGCGCAACGGGGCTGGTCAACCGCTCGGTCAGCTGCGCACGTTTATTCGCTTGCTGCTTGCTGCGCAAATAACGTTTCACTGCCTCACTTGAGCGTACGGTTTTCTCCTGTGTCATGATAGCGTCCACTTCACTCTCCCTTTGTCCTAACAGGGCGGGGGAGCCCTGTCTAGATGATGCACTCGTTTGTTCATTGCTGAACAAGGCTTGCCGAGCGACCTGGGTGAGCATCCTAGATTCATTTCATGCGTCGTCGCGCTTCGCCTCATGTAGGATTTCTACATGTCGGCTCACGCTTCTAGCAGCAAATACATCTATGCTACTCATTTGGTCAAAGGGCGGCGTTTTATTTTACCCTCTACTGTCATTGCCTGAATCGCGCATGCGATTCTAAGGCAATCCAGCCAGAGCAGGCTGGCATCTCTGGATTCCCCTAGAATGCTTCGCATTCGGGGAATGACAATAGTGGCTACATTGTTTTTTCAGTGCCGCTATAAACCTGACTTTATCGCGTCATCGTTAAATTTCCGTTAACGCCCGGCAAAAAAGTTCTGTGGGTAGGGGAATGGTAAGGATTGTCATCAAAACGTCATGTGACTCAATATGTTGATCGCAGTAATTTCAAGGCATGATTGATTTTGATAAACTCAAAACACGTATTGCTGAGGCCTTCAAGGCACCAGAGTTTGATCCATCGCGCCGTCAATTTATTCAAGGCAGCCGGGTCTACCTTGTTAAGCGCTTTACTGCCTATGCAGACGCTAAATGCCATTGGAGCGGCCACCGTAGCCGGGACAGCATTAGCACGCGGCGATTTGAAAAAGGTAGCTGAGCTGTTCTTATCGATGCAGCATATCTATGGCATCGAAGATCCCGATGAAGTGAAACAAAATAATACATGGGCCAATGAGCATCTTTTTGAAAGCCTTCGGTGTGAAGTACATGCACGGCTGCAGCAGCTTCTCGGTATTGATGACAGAGACTTTGAAGGGCAATTTTATAAAAAAGAATTCCCCAAGACTGGTGATGTCATTGTACAGGATGTCAGAGCAAAGCTAGCAAAAGTGCAGGAAGTGAAAGCGGCGCAAAAGAAGCTGGAAGCGATAATGCGGCTTGATCCAGAATTGTCCGAAGCCGTGCTACATGAAGTTGATACTGAAAATGGCCGAGTGTTCTCTGATGGTGACCAAAATAGATTGAACCCAGAAGCACCCGAAGAACGCTGGTGGTCGCCGTGGGATGGTGACTTTTTACGTGTGTCCAAAGATAAGTTTGAAGACTGGCATCGCGATGAGATGGCTTCATTTGAGGAACTTCTTGGAAGAGCGGAGCAGGGGTTGCCGCCGATGATTGATGATGGGCAAATCTTTGTTGATTTGGCTCGGCTTACGGGGCGTATTATTCCTGAGACGCCAGCGCCTTTGAAAGCCGCGCTCGAAGCAATGAAAGCAACCGGTAAACTTGAGCCGAAAATGCCGTGGGATGAGAAGGAAAAGTCGGAGTGGGAAGCGCGTGAGAAATGCGAAGAACCAACCAAAGAGATCGATCCGAAAACCGCACGCTTGTTAAAGCAACTGAAAGAACAAGGTGGTGGTCTGACTAACCAGCCTTAACTAAGTTCTACCGTCATTCTCGATCAAGCTGCTGCGAGCGTCGGGAATCTCATGGTGACAAGATCCCCGAGACGAACGAGGTTCGCTCGAGGATGACGCGTTAAAGCGCCCGTATCGCCTTCACCAACTCTTCGGTCGCGGCTTTGGCGTCGCCGAACAGCATCATGGTATTTTCCTGGAAGAATAACTCATTCTGAATCCCGGCATAGCCGGCTGCCATGGAGCGTTTGTTGAAAATCACGTTCCGAGCTTCGGCCACATTCAGCACTGGCATGCCGTAGATTGGGCTTTGCGGGTCGGTCTTGGCTGCGGGGTTGGTGACATCATTCGCGCCGATGACAAAGACCGCATCGGTGGTCGCAAAATCATTGTTAATTTCATCCAGCTCAAACACCGCATCATAGGGCACATTCGCCTCGGCGAGCAGCACATTCATATGGCCCGGCATCCGCCCTGCCACCGGGTGAATCGCATAGCGCACCTTAATATCCTTCGCCTCCAGCGTCTCCGCCAGCTCACGCAGCGCGTGCTGTGCCTGCGCCACTGCCATGCCGTAGCCCGGCACGATGATCACCGAATCACTGTTCGCGAGCAGGAACGCCGCATCATCCGGGCTGCCCGATTTCACCGGCCGCTCTTCTTGCGCACCACCGCCGCCGGCGCTGGCGCTATCATCGCTTCCATAGCCGCCGAAAATCACATTAAAGATCGAGCGGTTCATCGCCTTACACATAATGTAGGAGAGGATCGCGCCGCTCGCACCAATCAGTGCGCCGGCAATGATCAGCAGCGGATTACCGAGCGTAAAGCCAATCCCCGCCGCGGCCCAGCCGGAATAGGAATTGAGCATCGAGACGACCACAGGCATGTCGGCGCCGCCAATCGGAATAATCAGCAACACGCCAATCGCAAAGGTGAGCAGGGTCATCAGGGTGAAGAGGGTGATCGACTCGCTGCTGCAGAATAGCGCGAGTAGCACGACAATTGCGATGCCAATCCCGGCATTGATTTGGTGCTGCATCGGGAAGCGAATCGGCGTACCTGACATCAGCCCTTGCAGCTTTAAAAACGCAATCACCGAGCCGGAAAAGGTCACTGCGCCAATCGCACTACCCAGGCTCATCTCGATGAGGCTTGCTGCGCCAATCGCCCCGGCCACGCCAATGCCATAGCTTTCCGGCGAGAGAAGGGCGGCGAAGGCAATGAGCACCGCGGCCATCCCGACCAGTGAGTGGAATGCAGCGACGAGTTGCGGCATCGCGGTCATCGCAATGCGTTTGGCAATCACCGAGCCGATGGTTCCGCCCACTGCGACGCCGAGCAGAATCATCAGCATGCCATCGATCGCGGGCAGGGTGAGCGTTGTCAGAATCGCAATCGCCATCCCGATCATGCCATACATGTTCCCCTGGCGCGCGCTGACCGGTGAAGACAGCCCTTTAAGCGCGAGAATAAACAGAACCGCGACAACGAGATAGGCGATGTAGGCGAATTCCGTCATGCAGCATCCTTCTTCATCTTACGGAACGCAACCGCAAGGACGACACCAATCACGACGCCCATCACAATTTCGCCCGCCGCCCATTTGAGGGGAATCTCGAGCGGGACAGGCATCCATGCATAGCTGCCCACCGACATGCCGGCAGAGAGAAGCCCGATGAGCAATCCGAATTTGGTGCCTTTTGATGGGCAACGAATCGCGCAGGATTTGCTCGCCCAGCAAAAGAGGCCGCCAACCGCGAGGGCGCGAATCAACTGACCGATCACGCTGAAGTGAAACAGCTCCTGCATCGCTTCAGGCGAACGCCACAGCTCTTTGGTCGCTTCATAATCCGGCATCATATAGACGCCATGAAAGCCCCATTCGAACAGAAAAATAACCAGAAATGCGAGGATGGTCGCGATCAACACATCTTTCACTGGACAGCCGCATATGGGACAATTGTTAGTCGGTTCTTCTTTCTTCTTTTTAGGCATAGCTCCTCCTAGTTCTTGGGTTCTTTTTTCTTAAACATTTCTAGCATGCGCTGGGTGACGATAAAGCCGCCAAAAATATTGATCGAGGCGATCACCACTGCGACAAAGCCGAGCATATGTGACAGGCCGAAGCCTTCTGGCCCGAGCGCGATCATGGCGCCGACGATGATGATGCCTGAGAGAGCGTTGGTCACAGCCATGAGCGGCGTGTGCAGGGCAGGGGTGACTTTCCACACCACGTAATAGCCGACGAAGCAGGCGAGTACGAAGACAGTGATGCCGAAAATGAACGGGTCGACCATGCCGCCCTCGGCGAGTTGGGTTTCTAGCGCTTGGGTGTCAGTAGTGAGCTGGGCCAGCTCTTCTTGTAATTCCTCAAGTTTATCGGTGACGTTTGACATGGCTACCCCTTTAACATCGCATGCACCACTTCACCATCCTTGGTGAGCAGCGTGCCTTGAATTAACTCATCGTCCCATTGCACTTCAAGCGCACCGTCTTTGGACAGCATTAAGGTGGAGACGAAATTATACAAATTACGTGCATAAAGCGGCGTGGCGTCACTTGCGGCACGGCTTGGCAAATCGCTATAGCCGAGGAGCTTCACCCCATACTGCGTGATGACTTTGTCTTCTTCAGTGAGTTTGCAGTTCCCGCCCGCGGCGGCGGCTAAATCCACAATCACACTGCCATGCTTCATCGCTCTGACGGTTTCTTCTTTGATTAGCTCGGGTGCGGGCTTGCCGGGGATCAACGCGGTGGTGATGATCACATCCGATTTCAGCGCCGTGTCATGAATGAGTGTTGCTTGCTTTTGCTTATACTCTTCGCTCATCTCTCTCGCATAACCGCCACTATCTTCGCCTTCCGCAGTGTCATTCGGCACTTCAACAAACTTCGCGCCGAGACTTTCGACCTGCTCTTTCACCACCGGGCGGACATCAAAGGCGGAGACCATTGCGCCTAGGCGCTTTGCTGTTGCGATTGCTTGTAACCCCGCGACACCTGCGCCAAGCACCAGTACTTTAGCGGGTGGAATCGTTCCTGCGGCGGTCATCATCATGGGAAAAATTTTGCTATGTGCCTGCGCGGCCTCGATCACTGCGCGATAGCCCGCGAGATTGCTTTGCGACGAGAGCACATCCATGCTTTGCGCGCGCGAAATCCGTGGCAGAAGCTCCATCGCATAGGCGTGCAGCCCGTGATCGGCATACCATTGCACATCGCTTTCTTCACTCAGCGGCGCGAGCATACCCACCACATGCGCGCCTTCTTTCATGCGGTCTGTCACATCTTTCTCTGGCTGATTCAAGCAGAGGAGGATATCCGTGCTTTCGACCATTGCGTCGCGGTCATCGGATGAGCGCATCGTTGCGCCCGCTTCGGTGAATTGCGTGTCGGTGATTGAAGAACCTTCGCCAGCGCCTGATTCAATGACGATGTCGGCGCCTAGCGCAGCAAATTTTTTCACGGAATCAATGGACAATGCGCAGCGGCGCTCGCCTTCAACTAGTTCTTTGAGTGCAGTGATGATCATGGGTTAGGCTAATACTTCCGTACGACGGTGGCCTTTGGAGCCGGTTTTGCCTTGACGCATGGCGAGGCTTGCCCGTTGGACAATCATATCGGCGGAATTATGCGACTGCGCTTCATACACGCCAAATGCGGTCGTCACAACATTCTGTTTGCCATTATAGATAAAGGCGCTGCGTGCGATATGGTGGGCGATATCTTCGGCGCGCTTTTTCGACGCTTTCTCATCGGCATAATGCATGATGAGTGCGAATTCGTCACTGCCGATGCGCGCCAGAAAATCCGTGTCGCGGCGGATATCATTGATGATTGCACCCACGTGACGGATTGCCATGTCACCCGCGGTTTGCCCAAGCGTATCATTGATTTTCGTCAGGTCATCCATGTCGAAATAGATCACGCTGAAATGGTGCTTATAACGCTCAAACATCGAAATCGACCATTCGAGCTTGGTGAAAAAGGCGCGGCGGTTTGGTAATCCCGTCGTATGATCCGTATCCACCTTGGTCTCTAGCTTATGAATATGTTTCTTCGCCTTATCGATTCCGTCTTTCATCTCTTCTAGCTTATGGAACATCATCGAAATCGCCCGACGTACTTCCGGCGTCGCATGCTCTTTTGGGACATTCAGGATAGAAAGCTGGTAATCGCTTTGCGGATCTTGTTCTTGTTTCGAATCGCTGTCCGGCAAATTATCATTAAGCAGTGAGCCAGGCGGATGCATGCCGTAGGCGGCGTAAGCGCGGTGAAGCGGATGAAATTTGCTGACCATAAAACCAATCCTTATGCATAAAATTCAACAGGTTGGTGGCATCTTTTTATGTGCCTTCATTCAGTCTTAGAAGATTCATAGCGCCGCCACAACTAAAAAATGCGCCCCATACGTATCTCTCCTACGTGCCTTAGGAAGCACATCCTTTCTTTTGACAAAAATCCTGTAAAATCATATAGTCACGTTTTAGGTGAGGAAGATATGAGCACACCACTCGTTAGCGTTATCATGGGCAGCCAGTCGGATTGGGAGACGATGCAGCCTGCGGTTCAAAAACTCGCCGAGTTCGGCGTGCCCCATGAAACCAAAATCATCTCCGCACACCGTACGCCCGACCGTCTAAAAGAATTTGCGAACAGCGCTCATGGCCGTGGCCTTAAGGTCATTATCGCCGGAGCAGGCGGCGCAGCGCATTTGCCTGGCATGTGTGCCGCGATGACCACCGTGCCGGTGCTTGGCGTGCCGGTCGAAAGCGGTTCGCTCGACGGGATGGATAGTTTATTGTCGATTGTGCAGATGCCGCGCGGCATTCCCGTTGGGACGTTAGCCATCGGCGCGCGCGGTGCAGAAAACGCAGGGCTCATGGCGATTGCAATGCTAGCAAGCCATGATGAGGTGTTGCATACGAAACTTGAGCACTACCGAAAAGAGCAGACCGCGTCCGTGGCGGATGTGCCGAAATAAATGAAGACTATTTTGCGAGGAACGAAGTGACGAAGCAATCCAGATATCTTCCAGCATCCCTGGGTCGCCGCGTCGGCCTAAGGCCTCCTCGCGAAACGTGGATGGCGCTGTTCGTCATGCTTTTCATGTCGAGTGTTTCATACGCGGAAATGCCTTCGAATGCTTCTGTCAAACTCCAGCAGCTGATGCAAAATTTTCTCCAAAACCCTAGTTCAAACGCGTACCATACGCTGGGCCCTGAAATTAACGCCGCGCTGAACGATGGTGGCCGGGTTCCACCAAGCCAGCTTCAGGCCCTTGCCGGGTCGATTCAAGGCCAAAATCCAGGGTCGATTCAGCTTGGAGTCGATCTGCTTGAGTTAACCGATCCGAACACGGCGAATTACCTTTCGAATTCTTTGGGTAACGCGGCAAGTAGCAATCCACAAAATTTCATGAACAGCCTGTCTGGCGCCTCTCTTAGCGATGTGCAGCTCGATCGGCTTACCCAATCACTGCCGCAGAACCTGTCCTTCAACGGTGTCAACCTCCAGCAGCACTTTCAACAGCTGAGTGGCGGCATACTTGATCAATGGATCGCGCAGTTCGACCAGCTCTATTTTAAATATAAAGCGAAGTGGGATCGCTTCCTTATCCAAGCCAAACGCCAACTCAATTCGATTCTGTAATGCTCGCGCCAGGTAGCACGATTGGCATTATGGGTGGCGGCCAGCTAGGGCGTATGCTTGCCACAGCCGCGGCGCATATGGGCTATAAAACACACATCTTTTGCCCAGGTGCGGACGCGCCCGCTGAACAAGTCGCCAGCCATATCACTTACGCGGAATATGATAACCGCCTCGCGCTCACGGCTTTTGCTAGCAGCGTGAATGTTGTTACGTTTGAGTTTGAGAATGTGCCCGATGATTCGCTCGAAGCGCTCGCGGGCCAAGTGCCAGTACACCCCAGCCCCAAAGTGCTCGCCACGTGCCGCAACCGGCTACGCGAAAAGGAATTCGTCAGCTCACAAGGGATTCAAACCGCACCCTACCGCCCCGTCGTCTCGTTCCAGGGGCTCGAAGATGCGGTTGATCAGCTTCACGCGCCATGCATTTTAAAAACCACGGAGCTCGGTTATGACGGCAAGGGCCAGGCTCGGATTAACGACCCGAAAGAATGCAAATTGGCGTGGATGCAGCTTCATGAACCGCAAGAAGCGGTGCTTGAAGGCTTCGTCGATTTTGAGAGCGAAATTTCCGTCATTGCAGCGCGCAATGAGGCCGGCGAGGTGACGTGCTTCCCGCCGATTACCAATATCCATCGTAACCATATTTTGGATATTAGCCAATGCCCAGCATCGATTGGCGAAGCCGTGCGTGCGAAGGCGATGAGTATTGCGGAAGCGCTTGCCAATGCGTTGAATCTGGTAGGGCTTTTGGCGGTGGAGATGTTTGTCACGAAAGAAGGCGAAGTGATTGTGAATGAACTGGCGCCGCGGCCCCATAATTCCGGCCATCTGACCATGGAAGCCTGTGAAACAAGCCAGTTTGAGCAGCATATCCGCGCCATTTGCGGCCTCTCACTTGGTGCAACGGACGTGCTCTGCGCCGCGGAAATGAAAAACCTGATTGGTGAAGATGCGAATAAGTGGGCGCAATATGCGAGTGACCCGCGTGCGCATCTACATCTTTATGGAAAGCATAAAATGCGTGAAGGGCGGAAAATGGGCCATGTCACCACGCTGAAACATCGAATCGGCCCCGCACAGTCACATCTTGCTGCGATTGGGAAGAAAGATTAGCGGGCTTGCTGAAGCTCGGCTGCCTCAAGCAGCGTCTCTGACGCCACCTCATGAATTTGATAGGAAGGATGCGCTGCCTGCGCGTTAGCGACCGGCTCGTCTAGCGTGATGGAACGTTCTTTCATGGCTTCAAGTCGCGCAATCCGTTTTTTCGTGCTCGGGTGGGTAGGGAAGGGATTCAGAAACAACTTCACGGCCTTACGCAAAAGCCCATAGGCAGTCGTCTTCTGCCCTTTTTTCGCTTCCTCTTTGAGCTCCTTCACCCGCTCATCAAGGGTCTGAAGCGCGCTTTGCATTTGCTCTGGGCTGGTCACATCTGCGGCTTCTTTATCTGCTTCATATTCAATAGAGCGGCGATAAGCAGAAGATGCGGCGCTGCCTGTAAAATAAGCAAAGAGCCCTGAAAAGGTTAGGATTGCTTCGGAAGATGGCTTTGCACGCAGTTCAGCGGTCCGTGCAATCGTGAGCGTTACGGCGAGACCGGCGCCTGCGGCGGCCATGTAAGAGCCAAAAATGCCAAATAAATCCCGGCTTCCATGACGGTGATGCGACAGCTCATGCCCAATCACGGCCGTCACCTCATCGCGATTCATCGTTTCGAGCAGGCCCCGCGTAACCACCATATGTTTGCTATCAATGCTCGCGGCGTTGGGAACGTGGCTGTGAATGATAAAAATGCCAGGAACATGTTTAATCCCAGCTTTTTCAGCTAAATCCACCGTGCGATCAATGATCCAGCGCTCATCAGGGTTGTCCGGATCTGCCGCATGGGCGGTGCTATGCCCCGCAAGGAGCCAGTTACTGACTTTAACAGTCTCGGGTAGTTCTTCACGCCGGTGCAGGCGTTGGTAGCGATGCGCGCGTTCATGGGCAGTGCTCGCCGAGCGCAGCATTTCCGCCTCACCATCCATTTCGGGTGCCATAAATAAGGATGTTAGCGGTCGTAAACCAAACCAAGCCATAGATATCTCCACGTTTCAGTGTAGCAGCTTGGTATGAGAGAAGTATGACAGTTCTGTGAAGTTATCCGCGTAGTTCCGCGCCAAGCTTTTGAGCTTGCTGAATAATCGCCTGCGATGCAGCGTTCAGCTCCTCTTCGCTCAACGTATGGTCGGCCGCTTGCAGCGTGACCGAGAGCGCGAGGGATTTCTTGCCTTCGCCGACATGCTCACCTTCATACACATCAAACAGGCTCACCTCTTGAATCAGCCTCTTGTCCGCCCCGTGAATGGCTTTCAGCAAGTCATCTGCGGGCAGGGATTGGTCGGTGATAAAGGCAAAATCGCGTGTCGAGGCCTGAAAATCGGAACGCGTCAACGCTTCACCTTTTTTCGTTTTCGCGGGCGGGATTGCATCGATGAAGATTTCAAAGGCAACCATGCGTTTTGGCGCATCCATTGCTTTCAGCAGCGCCGGGTGTAGCTCGCCGACATAGCCTAACAGTTTTTTCGGGCCCAGATTGAGCGCGGCCGAGCGGCCAGGGTGATAGTAATCGGGCGCAGCGCCTTGATTCATCTGCACTTTCTGCGGGTCCAGGCCAGCGCTATGCAGCA
The DNA here is from genome assembly GCA_964352815.1 of uncultured Azospirillaceae bacterium. Lineage (GTDB taxonomy): Bacteria > Pseudomonadota > Alphaproteobacteria > Rickettsiales > UBA3002 > CAYGTO01. The sequence goes on from CAYGTO010000001.1 coordinate 261,789, forward strand.
CGGCAAACGCATCAGCTTTGACATCGAAACTATCCGCCGCGCGCGCCTCGCCATGCCATGCTTTGGCAATTTGCTGACCCGAGCGCAGGCCCGCCACCGTAAAATGCTGGGTGTGCAGCGCGTCTTTGGTAAAGGTTTGGCCAATTTCAAACAGCGCGATCTGTGTCTGCCCACGGTCGTGATTCTTCGCCGCCGCGCTCACCATATGCGGCAAGAGTGACGGGCGCATCACGCTCAACTCGGTGCTGATCGGGTTCAGCAAACGAATCTGCTCATTCGCGGCGACACCAAACTGCACCGCTTCTTTTTCGGAAATAAAGCCGTAACTATGCGCTTCGAGCATCCGCCGGCCGGTCAGCCGGCTACGAATCGATTCGCGGCGGTGCTGTTCCGCGCTTAATGGGTTAGCGGTCGCAGAGGCTGGCTTCGGCAGCGCCACACTCGGCACCTTATCATAGCCAAAAATGCGCAGTACTTCTTCCGCGAGATCTGCCGGCTGGCTAATATCCGGGCGCCATGTTGGCACGAGAAGAACGTCATCCTGAGCGTTAGCGAAGGATCTATCATGCGGTTGCATAGATCCTTCAGTCGCATTCGCTCTTTCAGGATGACGACGAAAACCTAGTCTTTCTAATATGTCTCGCTGTTCTGCCTCACTAAGCTCAATTCCGCCGAGTGCATTGATCGCCGCCGCATCAAACGGCACACTCACCTCTTTCACCGGCGCATCGCCTGCGACAAAGGCTTCGCACGGTTCGCCGCCGCATAAGTCAAGAATCATTTGCGCCGCGAGCTGCTCGCCCATTTCGACAAAGGCCGGGTCAACGGTGCGTTCAAACCGGTAGCGCGCATCAGACTCTACGCCCAGCTTACGGCCATTTTCGGCAATATGAATCGGGTTAAACCAGGCGCATTCGAGCAGCACATCGGTGGTTTCTTCGGTCACGCCGCTCGGCACGCCGCCGACCACGCCGCCAAGGCCCAGCATACCTTTCTCATCAGCTATCACGCACTCACCGCCGCTAAGCGTGTAACTCTTATCATTCAGCGCATCAAACGCTTCGCCTTTCCCCGCCTCGCGCACGATGATATTGCCATTCAGTTTCGCCGCATCATAGACATGGAGCGGGCGGCCATAGGTGAAGGTGAAATAATTCGTGATGTCGACCAGCGCCGAAATCGGGCGCAGGCCAATCGCGGTAAGTCTCCGCTGAAGCCATTCTGGCGATGGGCCGTTTTTCACGCCTTTGATCACTCGGCCTACGAATATCGGGCAGTGAGAGGTTTTCAGTTCGATGTTGATGGGGGCGGTGCCGACTGCTTTGAACGTCGTTTCAGGGAGGGGCTTCAACGTGCCAAGCCCTGCTGCTGCCAAATCGCGTGCAATACCATACACGCCCAAGCAATCGCCACGGTTCGGCGTGATGGCAATATCAATCACCGGGTCATTCAGCCCAAGCACCTCCGCGACCGGCTGGCCAATCTCGGCCGCCTCGGGCAGCTCCATAATGCCTTCCGCATCGCTACCAATATCCAGCTCAGTGCTGGAACACAGCATGCCGCAGCTCTCAACACCTCGGATTTTCGACTTTTTAATCTTAAAAGCACCATTCGGAATAATCGCGCCGACCTTTGCGAGCGCCACTTTGAGCCCCGGGCGGGCGTTCGGCGCGCCGCAGACGATTTGAAGCTCCCCCTCATCGGATTTGACGCGGCACACTTGCAGCTTATCCGCATCGGGATGTTTCTCCGCCGCCAGAATCTCCGCCACCGTAAAGGCGGCCAAACTCTGTGACGCATCTTCCACGCCCTCGAGCTCCAGCCCAATGGCCGTCAACGTGTCGGTGATCATGTTCAGATCCGCATCGGTCTCAAGATGTTCTTTAAGCCAGGAAAGGGTGAATTTCATCGTTTACTCCTTAGTTTGTCATTCTCGGGGCGTTTGTCAGTAGGCAAACGATCCCGGGGATCCAGAATAAAAATGTCAGAAGACATTTTTATTCCCATGAATGTCTTCTGACATTCATGGGATGGATTGCCTGCACGCGCTCGCTACTGCTCGCTTGGCGTGGCAATGACAATCATTGATTAAACCCATAATGCTCTAACCATCTGAGATCGCTCTCGAAGAAGGTGCGTAGATCGGGGATGTTGTATTTGAGCATGGCGAGGCGTTCGATACCGGCGCCGAAGGCAAAGCCCAGCCATTCATTCGGGTCAATGTCGCAGTTGCGCAGCACATTCGGATGCACCATGCCGCAGCCCATAATCTCCATCCAACCTTCATTGCCGCCAATCACGAGGCCGTCTTTTGTATGCTCACAGCCAATATCGACCTCGGCCGATGGCTCGGTGAAGGGGAAGAAGCTCGGGCGGAAGCGGACCGGCACGTCCTTAATGCCGAAAAAGGCTTCGATGAACTCCGTGACGATGCCTTTGAGATGGCCGAAATGGATGCCTTTCTCAATCACAAGCCCCTCGACCTGGTGGAACATCGGCGTGTGGGTCATGTCGGAATCGCAGCGGTAGGTGCGGCCCGGCGCGATCACGCGGAAGGGCGGCTCACCACTCATCATCGTGCGGATTTGCACGGGCGACGTATGGGTGCGCAGCACCAGCGCGTCGCCTTTCTCATCCTTTGCTTCGAGGTAGAAGGTGTCATGCATTTGGCGGGCAGGGTGCTCCGGAGGGATGTTCAGCGCGGTAAAATTATGAAAATCACTCTCAATCTCGGGGCCGTCCGCGACGGCAAAGCCATACTGAGCGAACAATTCGGTGACTTCTTGAATGACTTTGGTGATCGGGTGGATTGCGCCGAGTCGTTCCTGGCGAGCGGGGAGGCTGAGATCGATGGTCTCATTCGCCAAACTGGCATTCAGCTCGCCGCGCTCGAGCGTTTCCTTGCGCGTTTGAATCGCGTCATTGATCGATTTCTTCAGAAGATTGAGCTGCTTACCCTTTTCCTGGCGCTCCTCAGGCGAGGCCTTGCCAAGCGCCTTGAGCTGCTCAGTGATCAGGCCTTTTTTACCTAAATACTGGACACGCAATTCTTCTAATGCACTAGTTGAAGAAGCGGTGTTAACGGCTTCTAAGGCTTCTATTTCAAGAGGTTTAGAATCGAGTGCTTCCTTCATGAGAATGTCAGGAGTTTCCATACCGTTTCGCGAGGAGCGTTAGCGATGTGGCGATCCAGTTTGATGTGACTGGACTGCTTCGCTATGCTCGCAGATCGTTATCTTAATTAGCCAGCGTTTTACGCAGCAATTTTTTTAAAGTGCCGCCTTAGCTTTATCTGCTAGCGTTTTGAATCCATTCGCATCATGCACGGCGATGTCTGCGAGCACTTTACGATCGAGTTCCACGCCGGCTTTAGTCAAGCCATTGATAAGCTGAGAATAGACCAGCCCATTCTGACGCGCAGCGGCGTTGATCCGCTGAATCCACAGGCGACGAAACTCGCGCTTCTTATTCTTGCGATCGCGATAGGCGTACTGAAGCGCTTTTTCCACACGCTGCACCGCAACGCGGTAACAATTTTTTGAACGGCCACGATAGCCTTTCGCCATTTTCAGGACTTTTTGTTGACGTTTATGGGTTGTCACACCACGTTTAACTCGTGCCATGCTGCTCTCCTATTGCCCGCGGGCGTAGGGCATGAACTTGCGAACAATCTTGCTGTCCGCTTCCGACAGAATCGTCGTGCCACGCTGTTTACGAATAAATGATTGGGAGCGCTTAGTCATTCCATGGCGCTTTCCGGCGAAATTCCGCTTAATTTTCCCTGTACCTGTCAGAGAAAAGCGGCCTTTGACGCTGCTTTTGGTCTTCATCTTTGGCATTTTAGTCTCCATAATTAGGCTTTATAGTGCGTCGCTAGGCATGCCAATACGCCCAGAAACTGCAAAAGTAGCGTAGGTATACGGCCTTAGATACAAAATGCAAGCGAAAATCGGCAATAACATACCGGTTTTGGTTGAAACCGTGTGCCTTGACCATATATAATGGATATCCAAAACAAAAAAAACCAACCTTAAGGAGTTGTTGTTATGTGGGACCAGAATCCAAATTCTATGTCATCGAATGCGGGCGCACATGCGCAGGCGAGCGAGACAGATCAAGGGCTGCGCAGCTTTATGCTGAGCGTTTATAATTACATGGCCAGCGCGTTGCTCGTGACCGGTGTGGTTGCTTATTTGACTTCCGCGATGTCGGTAACAGAAGTGGATGGCCAGCTCATGCTTACAGAGCTCGGAAACACGCTGTTTAACTCGCCATTGCAGTGGCTGGTGATGCTGGCGCCGCTCGGCTTTATCTTCTTTCTCAGCTTCAAAATTACCTCGCTCTCTTTTAGCAAAGCACAAGGCATTTTCTGGGCGTTTTCGGTGGTGATGGGGCTGTCTATGGCGAGTATCTTCCTTGTTTACACGGGTGAGAGTATCGCGCGCATGTTCTTCATTACTGCTGCAGCTTTTGGTGCGCTGAGCCTCTGGGGCTATACGACCAAGCGGAACCTACAGCCGATGGGCGCGTTCCTATTCATGGGGTTGATTGGGATTATCCTTGCATCGCTCGTGAATATCTTTGTTGGTAGCTCGCAGCTTGAGTTGGTTATCTCAGTGATAGGCGTGCTGATCTTTGCGGGTCTGACGGCCTACGATACGCAGAAGCTCAAAGCGACCTACTACCAGCTTCAAGGCACGGGTGAGACGCTTGCCAAAGCCGGATTGATGGGCGCGTTAAGCTTGTATCTTGATTTCATTAATCTTTTCATGATGTTACTGCGCTTGTTTGGCGATCGTCGTTAGTCAATAACGCGTTAAAATTGCATTGCATTTTAGGGGTATTGGTTCGGTCGAACAGTACCCCTTTGTAATTTAGGAAAAGTCTCATTTTAGAGCGGTTCTTGCTTTACTTTTAGGCCAAAATTTGGTACTCTGATAATGTGAAATTGTGTTTATATGCAGTGTCACACTAAAGCTAGATTAATTATGGTCGTTGCGAAGGCGCCAGGTAAGGCCAACCTTCGATAACAAGAAACAAAGACCATGCTACAGCGGGAACAAGTAGTGTCGCCGCAGGAGCTAGACAAATGATAAACGAGACTAACAATATAGTCGAACGCGTAAATACTATAGCAGCCGTGGTAAATAGCGGTCAGCGCGTTGTGTCTGAAACAGCGGTGAAGCGGCCCTTTGCTACCAACACTGCTCCAGCTATACAGTTTGAAACAACTAACATCGTTGAGTCGGACATTAGCCTTTCGGCGCTGTATCCGCTTACATTGACAAATAAGTCAACGGACACGGTGCAGCTCTTTGAAGCGCAGGGCAGTGCATCAGAAGTGAGTTACCCAATTGGGCTTACTAAGAAGATATTAGTGGGCACGGGTAATATTTATCCGACGCAGCTAAGTTCGAGCTTGGACCCAACCAGGCCGGTAGAGGCGTTATCGGTCTATCCGCTTCAAAACGCAGTGGCGACATCGACATACAGTGTTCCTGAAGCAATTCAGCGCGAAATACCGGCTGAAACCTCTATTGCTGTATAAGACGCGAACTTCTTCCATCTTCATATTGCGTCCTTAGAGGCTTGTCTCTATATACGTTCTCATGTCTACAATTAACTATATTGGCTTAGAAACACTGTATCGGCGCGAAGTCTCACGTTTTCTCAAAGTATGGAACCAGACGCTGACCGCGCCCGTGGTTACCTCACTTCTGTTCTTAGCGGTGCTGACCCTAGCCCTCGGGCAAACACGCGGCGATATGATTGATACCATGTCCTTCACGGAATTTGTCGTGCCCGGCCTCATCATGATGGCGGTGGTGCAGAATGCGTTTGCTAATGTCTCCTCTTCCTTCATGCTCCAGAAGTTTCAAGGGGTGATTATTGATCTCCTCATGCCGCCGCTCAGCGCGATGGAAGTCACCATCGGCATGATTGCGGGCGGTGTAACGCGTGGGCTCATGGTCGCAGTGACTGTCTCGCTCGCCATGTATGCCTTTGTCCCGTTCGAGATTCATTCGCCGATGCTTGCCTTCTATTATCTCTTCATGTCAAGCATGATGCTGGCCGCGCTGGGCATGCTCTGCGGTATCTGGGCGCAAAGCTTCGACCAAATGTCAGCGATCACCAACTATGTGATTACGCCACTTTCTTTCCTCTCGGGCACATTTTATTCGATTACCCGCTTGCCAGAGCCTTGGTACACGATCAGCCTGTATAACCCGTTTTTCTTCATGATTGATGGCTTCCGCTACAGCATCACCGGCCATGCGGATGGTAATGTGATGCTGGGCGGCATTGCGCTTGCGGTAACCACCGTCGCGTTGATCGCCTTTTCGACGTATCTCTTCGCCCGAGGGTATCGGCTGAAGAGCTAACCGAGTGCGTTGACTTCACCTTCAAAACTCGTTACATTCCGCGCTTTCAGAGAGTAGTATGGGACAGCCCAAGCAACAGTCTAAAACCCCGTCCGTGCCGCCTTATGCGCCGGTCTATCGCCGCAGCGATATTATGATGGCGCGCGCCGATGGCATGTATATGTACGACACGAACGGTAAGCAATATCTCGATTTCGCGACAGGCATTGCGGTGAATGCGCTCGGCCACAACCATCCGCATGTGATGGATGCGTTTGAAAAGCAATCCAAAGAAATGTGGCTGTGCTCAAATGCGTTCCGCAACGAACCGCTCGAAACCTATTCCCAGCGCCTGGTCGATCACAGCTTCGCTGATAGTGTGTTCTTTTGTTCTTCCGGGACCGAAGCGGTGGAAGCGGCGATCAAATTCATCCGTTATTATCATTTTGCTCATCATACGGGCCGCAACCGGATCATCACCTTTGAGAATGGCTTTCATGGCCGGACAATGGCGGCGATTTCAGCTGGCGGGAATGCGATTGCGCGTGAAGGGTTTGGCCCGTTGCTTGACGGGTTTGACACCGTCGCGTGGAATGATCTTGAGGCCGTCAAAGCCGCGATCACTGATGAGACTGCCGCGATCATGCTTGAGCCAATTCAGGGCGAGGGCGGGGTGAATGTTGCTTCAAAAGACTTTATGCAAGGGCTGCGCGCGCTGTGCGACGAACATGGACTGCTGCTGTATCTCGATGAAATTCAGTGCGGCATGGGGCGTCCGGGCACGCTGTTCGCCTATGAACAATATGGCATCACGCCGGATCTGATCACCCTTGCGAAAGGGATGGGAAATGGCTTCCCACTCGCTGCCTGCCTGGTCACGGAAGCGGTGGCACAGACCTTTAAGCCGGGAATTCACGGTTCGACTTATGGCAGCAACCCGCTCGCCATGGCGGTGGGCAATGCGGTGCTCGATGTGATGACCATGGAGGGTTTCCTGACCCATGTGCAGCAGATGGGAAATATTCTTGAGCTTGAATTGAACGAGCTATGTGCCGCGCATTCCGACGTGTTCGCGGAAGTGCGCGGGGTTGGGCTGATGCTCGGGCTGAAAATGCACGCCCGTGCGCGCGAATTTGGCGTGCATTTACGTGAGCAAGGTATACTCGTCGCACCATCCTACGGCGATGTGCTGCGTATTCTGCCGCCACTCATCATCCAGCCGCTACATATTGAAGAGGCGATCACGAAATTGAAACAGGCGGCCGAAACATGGAAGTAATTAGTTGTCATTGCCACGTCAAGCGAGCAGAAAGCGAGCGCGTACAGGCAATCCATTCCATGAATATCAGCAGACATTCATGGAAATTGAAATGTCTTTCTGACATTTCAATCGTGGATCCCCGTGTTCTTTTGTCTACTGACAAAAGCCCCGAGGATGAGAGTGTATATTGTGGGAGCCACCATGCCTGACTTTATCGACCTCCACAGCGTTTCCAAAGACATCATTCGCCAGCTGCTTGAGCTGGCTAAAACCATCAAAGCGAACCCGGGCGCCTATAGTGAGAAGCTCAAGGGACAGAAACTCGCGATGATTTTTGAGAAAAACTCTACACGCACGCGCGTCTCGTTCGAGCTCGCCATGCATGAGCTGGGCGGTTATGCGCTGTTTCTCTCGAACCGTGACTTGCAGCTTGGTCGCGGCGAAACCATTGCCGACACGGCGAAAGTGCTGTCGCGCTATGTCGATTGCATGATGCTGCGCTCCTATTCGCACAACACGCTGCTCGAGCTTGCGGAACATTCTGATGTGCCGGTGATCAACGGCCTAACCCATCTCACGCATCCGTGCCAGCTGATGGCGGACATGCTGACGATTGAAGAGCATCGCGGCGCGCTAGAGAATCAGGTGATTGCCTGGTCGGGCGACGGTAATAATATGGCGAATAGCTTCGTCATTGCGGCCGAGCAAATGGGCTTTGAGCTGCGCCTCGCATGCCCTGAAACCTTGCGCCCGAACACACAACTGCTTGAGCGCGCCTTGTCGAATGGCGCGCAGATTCGCATTATGGAAACGCCTGAAGAAGCCGCAGAACAAGCCGACGTTATTGTGACCGATACCTGGGTGTCGATGGGTGATGATGATGAACAACAGCGTATGGAGTGGCTCGAGCCGTACCGCGTCACGAGCGAACTGATGGCGAAAGCGAAAAGTGATGCCATCTTCATGCACTGCCTGCCGGCACATCGCGGCGAGGAGGTCACCGCCGAAGTGATTGACGGGCCGCAAAGCGTGGTGTGGGACGAGGCGGAAAACCGTCTGCACGCGCAGAAGGCTGTGTTAGTTTGGTGCTTGGAGGCGATGTGAAATATAGGCAATTATCGTTCTGCGAGGCGGCGCGCCAGTGCCAACGACGCAGTCCAGAGCTGCAATCGAAATTCTGTATCGCGTCGCTTACGCTCGCGAAACGTTTCATTATTTGGGATGCGGCCCAGTGACACAAGACCATACGATCAATCCAAACAATGCCATCACCCCGTTTCTGATTCACCAGTCAAATGTTCGCGGGCGTATGGTGCGCATGCAAGATACGCTCGATACAATTCTCACTACCCATGATTACCCGGAGCAGGTGTCACAGCTGCTTGGTGAAGGGCTGATGATCGTCGCGATGCTCGCCAGTAACCTTAAACATAATGGTGTCTTCACGCTGCAAGCGCGTGGTGATGGGCCGATTGGTATGGTGGTTGCGGATGCGGTGTTTGGCGGCGGATTGCGTGGCTATGCCGCGTTTGATGACACAAAACTCAGCGCACTGCTCAGCGAAGAAGAAACTCCGAGCCTGGCGCAGCTGATGGGCCAGGGGCATTTAGCTATTACGCTCGATGCGGGCGGAAAGAATCAGCGCTATCAAGGCGTGGTCGGCCTTGAAGGCACGTCGATCAGCGAAGCGATCACTCATTATTTCACGCAGTCGCAACAGATTGATGTTAAATTTCATATTGCACTTGGAAGAGATAAGGCGACGTGGCGCGGCGGCGCGATGATGATCGAACGGCTGCCTGAAGGGGTGCTGCCGATGGACCGTGATGCTGTCGATGACATTCAAGAGGTTGGCGAAGAAGAATGGCGCGCGGCCTATAGCATGATGCATACGTTGAGCGATGAGGAATTGATTGATATCGAACTCTCGCCCGCCGAGCTGCTCTATCGCTTATATAACGCCGATGGGGTATGGGTCCATGATGCCCTTCCGCTGCATCACGAATGTCGCTGTTCCAGAGGGAAAGTAGAGAGTGCACTGCGCACGATTGCGCGCAATGAAATTGAAGCGCTCAAGCGCGAGGATGGCTTGCTTTCCGTCGTGTGTGAGTTTTGTAAAAGCGAAGAATTGTTCGACGAACTGCAACTCGAACGGTTGTATAAATAGAGGTTTCAGGTTTTAGCGGATTGAAAAACGCTGTAACCTGAAACCTATAACCTACAAACGCATAGCCCCCTTATCCCCATTTTACGCATGCTGTGTGGATAGTAAATGTCGTCACATTGCTGAAAGATTTTTTCGCGACTACTCCTTATACTCTTAAATGGTTGTTCATACAAAAATTGAACGATTGAAAATAAAATTGATTGACCTCAGTCGCTCGGCAGCATACTGACTAGTGGTCTCGCAGAGGAGAAAACAGATGCCAAAAACGCACGTTAAAGACAAACGCAAGTACCAGCTGATTCAAGCCACAATCGATTCGATCGCCACGCGCGGCATCAACGAAACCACCATCACTCACATTTGTAAAGGTGCCGGCCTGTCGCGCGGGATTGTGAATTTCTATTTCTCTTCCAAAGAACTTCTGATGCAAGACACGCTGCGTCACGTGCTCGAGGAAAAAGATTTCTTCTGGCAAGGTACGATGGCATCTGCAGAAGATGATTCGCTTGCAAAACTCTATGCGATGATCGCGGCACATTTTTCTCAAAAGCTCTGCCAGCGTAAACGCCTGAATGTGCTGTCGGCCTATTGGGGGCATGCAGCGGCGCATAAGCCATACAGTGAACAGCTCAACGCTAGTGATAGCAAATGGGTGGAAACGGTGAGCGCGCTCTGGAAAGAGATTTCTCAGTGTGAGAATGAAAAAGCGTATGTCTTTGCCCTGCGCTTGCATGCGTTGGTGCGTGGCCTGTGGTTGTCATTCTTGCTCAATCCAACGAAAGAATATCGCCTGGCCTATGCGGAGCAGTGCGAACTTTTCATCGAAGAACAGCGCCAAATGGCTGAGCAAGTGTCTGCCACTAGCAAGCCTTCACGCCGCGCCAATCCGAAAAGCGACAAAACGCAGCGTCAGGTGAAAGAAAAAACGGTGCGAGACAGCAATGATAAAACCGGTGATTTATTTGCGCAGATGTAGCGTTTTTTTCCGGCGTCTATTTGCCTTTTTCCATTGCAATTCAGCCTATTTCCACTAGCCTCAGTGGCTATGGAAACCCCGCTTCTTGATAGAATACACTCGCCGCGCGATCTGCGCGAGCTCTCTGAAGAGCAGCTGGCGCAATGTGCCGATGAGCTGCGCACCGATATGATCGATGCGATCTCGCAGACGGGTGGCCATTTGGGCGCCGGGCTGGGCGTGGTCGAGCTGACCGTGGCGCTGCATTATATTTTCAACACGCCGGATGATAAAATCATTTGGGATGTGGGGCACCAAGCCTACCCGCATAAAATTCTGACCGGACGCCGCGAGCGCATGCGCACGATTCGCAAGCCAGAGGGGTTGTCAGGCTTTTGTAAGCGGAGCGAAAGCGAGTATGACACGTTCGGTGCGGGCCATAGTTCCACCTCAATTTCGGCAGGTCTCGGCATGGCCGTGGCGCGCGATTTGAATGCTCGTCATTCTGAGAGAGCGGAGCGAGAGAAGAATCTTGGTGCGGACGGCACGATAGATCCTTCGCCTGCGGCTCAGGATGACGCACACGATATTATCGCGGTGATTGGCGATGGCGCGATGAGCGCGGGCATGGCCTATGAGGCAATGAATAATGCGGGTGCGCTCGGCAACCGGCTGATCGTGATCTTGAATGATAATGACATGTCGATTGCACCGCCGACCGGTGCGATGAGCGGCTATCTGTCGCGGCTGATTTCCGGAAAATCATATAATTCGCTTCGCCATGTCGGTAAGATGGTAATGGAGAAATTCCCCGAGCCGATGGCGCGCGCGATCAAAAAGGTTGAGCAGCATGCGCGCGGTATAGCGATGGGCGGCAGCCTGTTTGAAGAGCTTGGCTTTTACTATGTCGGCCCGGTCGATGGTCATAACCTGGAACATCTGATTCCAGTGCTGAAAAATGTCCGCGACAATCGCAATAGCGGCCCGGTTTTAATTCATGTCGTGACGGAAAAGGGCCATGGCTATGAGCCGGCAGAAAATTCAGCCGATAAATATCATGGTGTCTCGACGTTCGATGTCAGCACCGGCGCGCAGAATAAAGCGAGTGGCGGCGCACCGAGCTATACGTCTGTTTTCGCCAAAGCGCTGATTGAAGAAGCCAAACAGGATGAGAAAGTGGTTGCGATCACGGCGGCGATGCCATCAGGCACCGGCCTCGATACATTCGGCTCTGTATTCCCCGAGCGCACCTTTGATGTCGGCATTGCCGAACAGCATGCGGTGACCTTTGCCGCTGGGCTGGCCAGTGAAGGCCACAAACCGTTCTGCGCCATTTATTCAACCTTCCTTCAGCGCGCCTATGATCAGGTGGTGCATGATGTGGCGATTCAAAAACTTCCCGTGCGCTTCGCGATTGACCGGGCAGGGCTGGTGGGCGCCGATGGCCCAACCCATGCCGGCAGTTTCGACATTGCCTATCTCTCTAACCTTCCGGGGTTTGTCGTAATGGCGGCCGCCGATGAGGCGGAACTGATGCATATGACAGCGACAGCAGCGGCGTATGATCAGGGCCCGATCGCCTTCCGCTATCCGCGCGGCGCGGGTGTGGGGCTCGCATTGCCCGAGCGCGGTGAGGTGCTCGAAATTGGTAAAGGCCGGGTGATTCAAGAGGGGAGCGATGTCGCAATTTTATCTTTCGGCGCGCGCCTTGAAGAAGCGAAGAAAGCTGCGGCGGAATTACAAGCGCAAGGTATTTCGGTCACCATTGCCGATGCGCGCTTTGCAAAACCGCTTGATACCTCGCTGATCGATCAGCTTTTCGCGAACCATCGTGCGGTGATCACCATTGAAGAGGGCGCGTGCGGTGGCTTTGGCTCTCAAGTGCAGCACTATGCGCTAAGTGCGGGGCTGCTCGATAGTGGCGCATGCATACTGCGAAGCATGATATTGCCGGACACATTCCAAGATCATGGTAAGCCCGATGCCATGTATGCTGAGGCCGGGTTGAACGCAGAACAAATTGCGAAGTTTATTGCAGAGCTGTGGCAGTCCAAAACTGGTGAAACCACCGCGCCGCTGAGTTTGGCGAAATGAGTCCGTCATTCCGCGACTTGATCGCGGAATCTCTAATATTCGGCGTAGAGATCCCGTGGTCAGCCGCAGCGTAGCGGAGACCGGCGAAACCAACCCACGGGATGACAGGATAAACATTATGACCACCATCTATGTGACCAGTCCAACGACCCTCACCTATGAAGGGAAGGAATATGCTTGCGCGATTGGTAAGGCCGGGTTTGTTTCGCCGGAAGAAAAGCGCGAAGGCGATCTGAAAACGCCGACCGGGACGTATCCGCTGCGTGAATGCTGGTATCGCAAGGACAGGGTTGCCGCGCCGAAGACGCATCTCATCAAACGCATAATAACTGAAGAAAATGGCTGGTGTGACGCGCCGGATCACCCCAACTATAATCACCATGTGGCATTGCCATTTGATGCGTCACATGAAACGCTATGGCGCAGCGATAACCGCTACGACATCATAATTCCTCTGGGCTATAATGATGACCCGGTTGTCGCGGGCAAAGGAAGCGCGATTTTCTTTCATTTAGCATCGGATGATTATCAAGGCACGGAAGGCTGTATCGCAGTGTCGCTGGAAGATATGGTCACATTGCTCAGTGCAACGCATATGAGAATTGATCCGGCTTAGTGCAAGCGCCCGTTTGGCAGATTGCCATTCGCGGCGGCAAGAATCACTTCACCAAATTTGGGTGAGAACAGTTTCGAGAGCACCATACGCTTAATGGATGCTTCAAAGTTGCGGCGTGCTTCGCCAGCTAAATTCGTATTCACGGTAATTGCGCTCAAGCCACCATCCGCCATCGGATTGGTGCAAATCGCAAAGCCACCTTCAAGTGGCTGAATGTACTCCGTCGGATTAAAATACATTGTCATAGGGTTCCTCTACATCTCGAAATGCGTGTTTTCATTATTGTCCTGGGCATTCCATATTCCCAACCTTATCGTTCTACTATACGTTAAAATGAAATCTCCTTGTGTTACGATTTTGTGAAATCGGTAGGCTGTGTATAAGCGGCGCGGGGTGGACGCATTCTAAAATCTATCTTTTGCGCTGCAATATTTTATTCTTAATAATTACTATATATCAGAATGTTGGTGCCTTTAGCTATGCGATTAATGCATAGCTCATATGCAAAAACATCAATGGCGTGTATGGCTTATTATATGGTTAATTCATTTTTATGCAAAAACTTTTGATTACATTCCTATCTGTATCCATGCTTGCCGCATGTGTCCAGAACGAGCCAAAACAAACGGCTACAGTGGATTGGAGCAATATGGAGTATGGGTATAAATTCACCGGCAATGTGACCGCGAACCCATACATTCGTACCTCAAGCAAATAATGCCCCTTCGTCATCTTCGGCCGCGCTGCTGCGCGCGTCGGAGATCTAATCTAACCAGATCCCCGAGACGAACAAAGTTCGCTCGAGGATGACGTGTTCCCCTACAAATTTCTCTGTCCTGCCTGACTCGCAATCACTGTGTCAGCTTGCTGCTGGCTGCGGCTCTGGCGGAAGTTTTCAAGCGCTTCTTGTGAGCGTGTGGTTTCGCGCGTGGAAGACGTGACTCGTGTTTTTTCGCGTGTAAACAGATCGTCCACCGTGCCGCGAATCCAGCGGTTGATCTGGGTTTCCACAGGGCGCAGGGCATTACCAAGATCGCCCTCTACGCCCAGTAAATTGCCTAAATCGACCCGTGGCGGCCGGCTACGCGCGCCCAGCTGGTTGCCGAGCGAGCCAAGCAGCCCATTCATTAGCGATGACACGCTCTCGCTCAATTTGACTTCAGTCTCCCGCTGCCAGCGCTCCAATGTTTCATTGGCCGCTTCTTGCAGCTGTTTTTCAATGCGTTCAACCGACGCGGCGATGAATGTGTCATTTTGGCGCGACTGAGAACGCCCCGATAAGAGGTCTCTGAATATGGTCATACAAATCTCCGGAAATAATATAGTTTGTATATACCACGCCTTTCACGCACCCGGAAGGGGGCGAAACGCATTTTTTTAGAAGCGCTTTTCTTCTAGTTTTGTTAACCATTTTCACCTATACTGCTTAGCAATAAAAACAATTCTCTAAGGAGTCTACGCATGTCCAACGCCGCACAGAACGAATCGTCTAATGTGACCGATCTTAACCCTGCTGCCCATAATATTACCGTTGCTTTTGGTGATGGGATTGGCCCGGAAATCATGGAAGCCACGCTGCATGTGCTTCGCGAGGCGCGGGCGAATTTGCAAATCGATACGATCGAAGTGGGTGAGAAATTCTACTCGAAAGGCGTTTCAACCGGGATTCCGCCGCAAGCGTGGGAGTCGATTCATCGTAATAAAGTCCTGCTGAAAGCACCGATTACCACACCGCAAGGCGGCGGCCATAAGAGCCTGAATGTGACGCTGCGTAAAACGCTGGGCTTGTACGCAAATATTCGCCCCTGCGTGAGCTATCACCCCTACGTTCCGACGAAAGAGCCGAACATGAATATGGTGATTGTGCGCGAGAATGAAGAAGATCTCTATGCGGGCATCGAATATCGCCACACCCATGATGGCTTCCAATCGGTGAAAATCATCACCGAATCTGGCTCGGAACGGATCAACCGCTATGCCTTTGAATATGCCAAGCAGAATGGCCGCAAAAAAGTCACCTGTATGTCGAAAGACAATATTATGAAGATGTCGGATGGTTGCTTTCACCGGACCTTTGACGAGGTGGCGGCCGAATATCCGGACATTGAGAATGAGCATTATATCATCGATATCGGCTCGGCGCGTATTGCGAGTAAGCCGCACCTCTTTGATGTGATCGTGACCGAAAATCTTTATGGCGATATTATCTCGGATATCGCGGCCGAAACCTCGGGCTCTGTGGGCCTTGCGGGCAGCGCGAATATCGGGAAAGATTATGCCATGTTCGAAGCGATTCATGGCTCAGCGCCTGACATTGCCGGGCAGGGGATTGCCAACCCATCGGGCCTGATCAATGGCGCGGTGATGATGCTGGTGCATCTTGGCGAGACCGATACGGCTGCGCTGATTCAAAACGCATGGCTACGCACGCTTGAAGAGGGCCAGCATACGGGCGATATTCAATCGGATATGAGTAAAGCCAAGCTGGGCACGATGGAATTTGCCAATGCGGTGGTGGCGAATTTAGGCGAAGAGCCGCGTACCTACCGGATTGCGAAATATGTGAAAGGCGACCCGATCAAGATCGCTGCTGTGCGTCGCCCGCAAACGGCGAAGCGCAAGCTCGTCGGCGTCGATCTGTTCGTTCATGAGGCGAATGGCGATGTACAGGGCCTGGGTAAGAAGATGGAAGAGGTCTCAAACGACGCACTGCAATTCCAGCTCGTGTCATGTAAGGGGCTGAAAGTCTACCCAGATGCGGAGTTCAACATGGATGTGACCGACCGATTCCGCGTGCGTTATATGGCGCCGGAGGGTAAGGAAGTCACGCATAAAGAGATTGCCGAGCTGCTCACCAAAGCGGCGGATCAGGGCGTGGATTACCTCAAAATCGAGAATCTGTTTACGTTTGATGATGTTCCGGGGTTTGTGAAGTAGTTTTACGTTCGCTCCCGCTCGGTCTCCTGACCTCGCGCTGAGCCTAACGGCTTGCCGACTAAAGGGCTTCGCCTGCAGGCTCCGAATTTTTTTAACCCAGCACCCGTGCGGTCCCTGCGCGATTCATCGCCCACGCAAGACCAGCTAGGCCGAGCAGGGCTTCTGCGCCAGCGCGTACCCATTTCGGGTCGATGCCGACATCAACTTTGTCCTTTTGCACTTCGCCGGTTTCTAAATCTTCGACCGTCACGACTTTGCCTGTCTTCTCAGGATCGCGTTTGGGTTGGTAAATTGCAACGCGCGCCGCGTCAGCGAGTAAGCCCACGGCGGCGATTCCAATCGCGCTGTTATCCACGCGTTTAAAAGTGAGCAAATCCTTGGCGCCACCAATAAGCAAATGCTCGCGGCTAAGGCTTTGCGTGACAGAAGGGGTAATAATTTTTTCGAGCTCCTCTGCGGCTTTGGTTACGTGTGAATTGCCAGATTCTCTTAATGCTTTCAGCAAATCACCAAATTCAGGAAAACCATATTCTGCGGCCCTTTTCAGAGCTGCTGCCATCTCTTCAGCTGCGCTTTTTCCCTCAGCTGCAGTTTTCCCTTCGCCAGCGAGCTCGGGTAATGCTTTCTTTAGCTTATTCCAGATCACCAGATTTTCTATTTTGCGTGGGTCTGAAAGAAGTTCATGCGCGCTTGCGGATGTAATGCCTTTCTCACCCGCCACGGTTGGTAACAATATGGTTGACCCTTCCGCTTTGGCGCGAGGTAGTTGATCGGCAATCTGTTGGAGTTCTTCGCGTGCTAAGGCAATTTCTTCTTTAGTAGGTGTGAGTTTGCCGTGGTCGCCTTTCAATAACGTTCGAAGCGATTTGATGATATCTTCATCAAACGCATCAGCTCCTCTATCCGCTAAGAAAAGAGCTAATAAATCTATAAGCGTTACCTGCACTACCATAACATTCCTATTATAAGTGAAGCCCATAGCCAACAGTATGACATTTCTGTGACAATTCCTATACTCCCCCCTTGCCAAAGCGTTTTGGCTTTCGTACAACTAACCCTATGAAAGCGATCAAAGACTTCTTCAATTCACTGTTTGGCGGCGGTACGCTGCGGTTTCACCCTTCTGGCTTGATGATCATCGCTGGGGTGGCGCTAATTTTCTTGATCCTAACCGCCATGTTCGATGGGCTCGGCTTTATTGGCGTGCTCATTACTGCGGTCGTTGCCTGGCATTTTCGTGACCCCATTCGCGTCTCGCCGCAGCGTGACGGGCTTGTGCTCGCGCCGGTCGATGGCAGAGTCCATAAGATTGAAACGCTGACCCCGGCCGATGATTTGCATCTCGGAAGTGAGAAACATATGCGTATTTCACTGACCATGCCTCTATTCGGCATGCATGTTGCGCGCGCGCCGATTAGCGGCGAGGTCGTAAGCACGGTGAACATCACGGGGTTACATGGTTTTGCCACGCGCCAGCTTGCGGAAGAGGTGAATGAGCGTTTCGTTGCTACATACACGACATCCGATGGTGCTAAGCTTGCGGTGGTGGCGATTTCAGGGCCGATTCATCGCCCGATTGATGCGGAAGTGAATGAAGGACAAACGGTGCATGCGGGCGAGCGGGCAGGAATGCTTGAGCCGATGAGCCGCGTTGATGTGTATATCCCGGGTGATTTGAGCGCATCGGTGCTCGAAGGCCAGCATGTGACGGCGGGCGAAACGATCCTCGTTGATCTGAAAAGCCACGAGCCACCGCGTGACGCGGTGCAGGGTTAGTCTCCACCGTTCAAATAAAACACGTTAATCTCGGGCGGGGTTAAGAATCTTACAGGCATAATACTGGTGCCGATGCCTGCACTGACATACATTTGTTTATCTTCTTCTTTGATCAGACCTTTCGCATAGCGCGTACCATATTTCGACGGTACGACTAAAGGACCAATCAATGGAAGAGAGACTTGCCCCCCGTGAGTATGCCCAGCTAAGGTAAGGTCGATATGTTTCGGTAACTCTGGGAAAATATCGGGTGTGTGCGTAATTGCGACGATCGGAATTCCTTCAACGAGACCGTTTGTTGCGCGTGTGACATTGTGCTCTGCCTCATAATAGTCTGAAATACCTACCACTGCGATCTGCGCCCCCTTGTATTCAAGAACACGGTGGTCATCTTCCAAAAGCACGATCGGGGATGATGCAAATTCTTTAACCATGCGTTCGTTATCATCCCAATGATCATGATTCCCCAGAACACCATATACCCCAAGAGGGGCGTAGAGTTCCGAGAGCACATCAATAATTTTCCGAGACGGAACATAGGTGCCGCCAACCAGGCCTGTGACGACATAATCACCACCAAGCAATATGAGGTCAGGATTCATTTCGTTGGTCGTCTCGACAATTTCCTTGAGTTTGTCTAGGGTGATGTGTGGTCCGCCGACATGCGGATCTGTCAGGAACACGATCTTCATATCTGACAATAAAGCTGGCCAATCCCCTTCAATCACATCTTCTTTTATCGTGATGTGATTAGGTTCGATTAGAAAGCCCCAAATGGCGCATAAAAAGCCAACGACGACTAAACCTGAAAGAGTGTGCTTGAATTGGCGTGACATAGATATGCTCCTCTTGGCAATGGTACTCGCGGCCGGACTTGAACCGGCACGTCCTAAAGGACAACGGATTTTAAGTCCGCAGCGTCTACCATTCCGCCACGCGAGCTTATCTTTTCGCTATTCTTGGCTGCAAATCGCTTTTTTCGCGCTGCTGTTGCTCACGTACTTAGTGTACGCTGCGCGACAGGTCGCTAAAAAAACAATTTTCGCACAAGACTAGCGAAAATCTAATGAAACACTGCACCATTCTCGCAGCCCGCTATCCAAAATATCTTATGTAAAGACATCTCGATAACACGTTTATTGATCTACCCCACAATGCCTGTGAAGAGAAGTGTTTTCTGCTTGATGGGGATATACCAGATATAGTATGATCCACTTATCATAATACTAATACTGCAAAGGGGAGTTCATGCGCGTTTTATCTTCAATCTGCTACAGTGCAGTGGCGTGTTCACTGTTGATGATGCCAACCGAAAGCCAGGCTAGACAAGAGCATTGGCCCAACTGGTATCTCGGGCTTCATGGCGATGTTTCCTTTATTGATGACCCAGATTTGAGCGGCGCAGCGACCGGCGAGGTTGATCTCGATACCGGATATGCGTTTGGTGTTGCGCTCGGATATCGCCCGCCTAAAGACAGCCTGTTTTTCGATAATAGCCGTTTCGAAGTGCAATATGCTTACCGCGCGGCGGATTTTGAATCACTTGGCGCGACAGCGCTGACCGGTGAAGTCGAGCATGATGAATTCTTCTTGAACATCTATCATGACCTGGGCGACAGCGAGCCAGGCACATTCACGCCCTATATCGGAGCCGGGGTTGGTTTCATCTCTGCAAAATATGAAGATGCCGGGTTGAATGTAAATGATACGGATCTTGTGTTCGCTTACCAAGGGATGCTTGGTGTGTTCTATTCGCCAGAGAATCTACCGCAGACTGATTGGGGCTTCGGCTACCGTTACATTGGGTCAATGGATCCAGAATTCACGACCAATGCGGGCGCGAATGTGGAAGGCGAATTCCAAGCGCACAACATCACTGCGAATGCGATGTTCCGCTTCTAGCGCTGCGCTAACTCGGAAGGCTCCCTTCATTAAAGCTGACGCCGCGCGCGTTCATTGCATCAATCACCTGCTGCGTCGACGCGTTCAGCGCATCATCGTCCAAACTGCGAATCACCACATTGGTTTTCAGCATCCCTTGGCGCACATAGGGATAGCTGCCAATCTCTACCGCATCGAAAGCGTTCTGCACCTGATCAAGTTCACCCGCAATATCGCCTTCCGGTGCATCGACCAGCAAACTGCGTGACGCCATGGTCGCGCCGCCTTTCAAGCTTTGCTTCAGCGAATCAAACATGGCCTGCATGATCCGCGGCACGCCTGCCATCACATGCACATTCTCAATAACAAAGCCCGGCGCGGCACTTACCGGATTAGGAATCAGCTGCGCACCGACAGGAATGTATGCCATTTTTTGACGCGCCTCGTTAAACTCGCCTTCTTCGTAATGTTTATCCAAACTCGCAAAGGCTTCAGCATTCTTCTCCAGCGGTGTGTTGAACGCATCCGCCACGGCTTGCGCGGTAATATCATCATGCGTCGGACCAATCCCGCCTGTGGTGAAGACATAATCATACGCTTCGCTCATCGCACGCACCGTCTCAATAATCGTTTGTGCAATATCCGGAATCACGCGCACTTCCATCAGCCGCACACCACATTCATTCAAGCCCGCGCCGAGGAAGGGCAGGTTCTTGTCATGCGTTCGCCCAGAGAGAATCTCATTCCCAATAATAATCAACGCGGCAGTCGTTTGTTTTTCAACCATGTGTTCTAACCTTTCTTGACCCACCTCACTTATCGTTTTACAACATCAAAAGCAAATGAAAGGAATGGTGCGCATGAGCGAGCCGGCAGAAATGACGAAGAATGCGGATGGGATCACCATCCATCAGCCGAGCGATTATGACGGCATGCGCAAAGCGGGCCAGCTTTCCGCGAGCATTCTCGATGATCTTTATGATGTGGTCGAGCCGGGGATTACGACCAATGCGATCGATGAATTTGTGCATAAACGGATCACGGATGCGGGTGCAACGCCAGCGACACTCGGCTATCGCGGCTATCCGAAATCTTGT
Source organism: uncultured Azospirillaceae bacterium (assembly GCA_964352815.1). GTDB lineage: Bacteria > Pseudomonadota > Alphaproteobacteria > Rickettsiales > UBA3002 > CAYGTO01. Next base: position 282,935 of record CAYGTO010000001.1, read on the forward strand.
TGCACCTCGGTGAATCACGTAGTGTGCCATGGGATTCCTGACGACAAGGTGCTTAAAAAAGGCGATGTTCTCAATGTTGATATCACCTCGATCATTGATGGCTGGCACGGTGATACCAGCCGGATGTATTGGGTGGGTGAGCCACCGATTAAAGCCAAGCGCCTGACGCAGGTCACCTATGATGCGATGATGCTTGGCATTGAACAGATCAAGCCCGGTGCGATGACCGGCGATATTGGGAATGCAATTCAGACCTTCGCGGAAAGCAAAGGCTATTCCATTGTGCGCGATTATTGTGGCCATGGGCTTGGTCAGGTGTTCCACGCCCCGCCAAACATTTTGCACTATGGCGAGAAGGGGACCGGTTATCGCATAGAAGAAGGTATGTTCTTTACGGTCGAGCCGATGCTGAATGCGGGTAAGCCAGAAACGCGGCTGAACCAACATGATGGTTGGACGGTGACCACTCGCGACCGCTCACTCTCCTGCCAGTTTGAACATTCGATCGGTGTTACCGCTGCCGGCTTTGAGCTGTTCACCAAATCGCCAAAGGGCCGGCATTTTCCTTCGTAAGAGCCCTATGCGCACATAGGTTTTCCACAGTTCTTTGTGCTTGACGAACGCAATATACAGGGGTTTTGCGCTATCGATGCCACGAAATAGGCCGAAATCGGCGGTTTTTGGGGAAAACTATCCTTTTAGCGATTTACTTACACAAAAAAATATGTTTACCTCAATCCATCCGGCAACGCTGGGTGAGTCTTGGTTTGAGGGAGGTTCGGGACCAATTTTCTGGAAATTCATTAAATCAATTCATTTATCAAAACTATCCTAAGGAGTTCGCTATGAACAAAAATGAACTAATCGCAGAAGTTGCAAAACAATCTGAACTAACAAAAGCAGACGCAGGTCGCGCTGTTGATGCCGTGATCGACTCTATCGAAAAATCACTTAAAAAAGGTCAAGAAGTTCGTCTCGTTGGCTTCGGTACATTCTCAGTTGTGAAGCGTAAAGCGACTAACGGTCGTAACCCACGCACAGGTGAGACGCTGAAAATTGCTGCATCTAAACAGCCTAAGTTTAAGCCAGGTAAAGCGCTTAAAGAGCTTATCAATGGTAAAAAGAAAGCTGCATAACATTGCTTATGCAGGTCTGCAAATGGCCTCTTTCTCCACTTCCGGTGCTCACGTAGATTAACTACGCTTCGCTCCGGTTCTTGAAAGAAACCATTTTCGACGTCTGCCTAACCAACGTTAGTGTAGGCCGCAGACAACACAATCAACGGCGCAGAATGTACTTGCACTCTGCGCCGTTTTTTATTATCACCACTTCTCCACTTCAGCGTTTATCGCATGTGGGCGATTAGCTCAGTTGGTAGAGCATCTCGTTTACACCGAGAGGGTCGGCAGTTCGAGCCTGTCATCGCCCACCATTTCAAGTGAAAAAGATTGTCTATCTTTTTCACGCAGAAATCTCCGAGAGTTTCATTTTGTGAGCCGAGTGT
>CAYGTO010000001.1:284538-319390 GCA_964352815.1 uncultured Azospirillaceae bacterium
ATACTCGCAGGTGCATGGTGCAGCGACATGTCTATCTTTTTCACGCAGAAATCTCCGAGAGTTTCATTTTGTGAGCCGAGTGTATCGAGGCGATGCGAAATGATATACTCGCAGGTGCATGGTGCAGCGACATGTCTATCTTTTTCACGCAGAAATCTCTGAGCTAGCGCAGGAGGGCCGGAACCCTTTAGTGAGCATGAGAAAACATCGTCGCGAACACCGCTCCTAACCTATTGATATGCCTACATTTTTCTGGCCTTTAACGTATTGAATTTTCTGCATAATTTTGAAATGTGACAGTTGTGTGAAGATTGCAGTAAAAACAGGCCCTTACCCTCGCCATTTTTGCTCCATTAACGTAGAATGTTAAATAGATAAAATTGTATCTATTTGAATGGAGTACTACGTGGCTTTACACGGTGACAGTCGGGATATTTACGGGAACCCTTGGGAGCCCGCAGAAGCGCTTGCGCTCGATGAAGGCTTTGTCACGCACCCGCTGGTTACCTCTGAAGAGCATGATACGACAATGGAAGCGCGTGAACGGGACCGTGCGTTGCTCGCTGCGCTAGAAGAAGAGCATTATGCCTATGAAACGCATTTAGAAGAAGAGGCATACAAACGATTCAAAGCGAAAGAGGGCGCTGTCTACAGTACGCGTGGTATCTTTGAGCAAGGGGTCGTATTCACTTTTGGTAACGATGTCGAGCTGATTCATGCTGCCCGTGGTGGTTATGTGACAGGCTTCGAAATGATCGATGGTGGCTTACGCGTCACCGAGATTGATGGTAGTTACGCGCCGCAAGGTGGTCGCCCAACGGTTCAGTCGACAACAGAAAATTTTAGCCGAGTGGTGGAAGCTGCACCGCAAGGTGCAAGACTATCGATTAACCTCGATTTCTCACCTAACCCTGCGCAGCGGGCACGCGAAGAAGCGACTGTACGTGAAATGGTCGGAGTGGCTGAGCGCGCGCATCGATCGGGCAAACGTTTGCGCCTTGCCGTACCAACGGGTAATGCGAGCGCTGAATTTACCGAAGAGATTTGTGACCGCGTCGAAGAGATGGGCGGCGATTGTATTGTTCCTTCTGGCGGTGCGATCAATGTCATGCGCTTGCTTGATCAGACCCATGATGCGCAAGCAGAAGAAGACAGTATTAAAATGCCAACACTCGCGCCTGTCGCTGTGCCAATGGTTTCAGCACCTGCAGAGCCTACCCCCGAAGAAGTGGCGCGCGCAGAGGTGGACGAGCTAGACATTACATTGCCGACATTGGACGAGCCAGCAGACAGTTCGGGCACAACGGATACGGTTGATGCTCGCGATGATGGTATCACACTGCGTGAACCTGGCGTATTAGCGTCATTGGAGCCGGGTGTGTACACACTCAATGAGCTTGAAGCGCTAGAGAAAGAAGAGTTCGAAACTGCCGAAGCAGAAGAAAGTACGGCAGAAGAAGTTGCCATGCTTGAAGGTGCGCAAAATATCGCGGAAGAACTGGCTCAACCAGCCGCAGAGACAGCGGAAGCCGAGCATGATGCGACTGCTGAAGAAGAACTAGAAGTGGGTGAAGAGGGCGCTATGAATATTGCGCAGCTTCTCGCCGAAAAAGAGCCTGCCGTTGCAACGCCTAAAATTGAGAATGCCATTAAAGGCTTGCAAGGGCTTTGGGGTGCTGAGGCTGCTGTGGCGGGCCTGGGCGGCATGAAAGCGCCATCTTTCCCAACCACACCGGCCATGGCAGCCAAGAGGGCCCGCACGGCAACCCCTGCTTTTGCATAACCCCTATCGCGTTATTTCTCATCAAATCCGCTTGCAATTCGCGGTGGGCTTTGTTACATCAAATCTTCCGCTCTTGCGGGGGTGTAGCTCAGCTGGTTAGAGCGCTGCCCTGTCACGGCAGAGGCCGCGGGTTCGAGTCCCGTCACTCCCGCCACCCTACGCTCTTCGAGCTACGGGTGGCAGGCCACCCGAAGTCGTTAGAGCTAGGAGTGTCACACGAAGCTTTGGAGAACAAAGCGTAGTGTGGCAGGGATTTATGTGGTTTGTGTATTTTCTTCAACTTTCAAGCGGGCACATCTATGTTGGCTCAACCAATGATGTCGATAAGCGTTTTGAACGACATCAGTTAGGCCATGTTCCTTCAACAAAGCCACATTTACCATGTATGTTAAAAGCGTATGTCGCTGTCGAAACGGAGCATAAGGCGAGAGAATTAGAGCGCTATTTTAAGACTGGCTCGGGTAAGGCGGTCGCTAAAAAACGTTTTCTGGAGTAGGCTGCAGGGTTCTCCCTCTCTATTCGTATGATAGGAAACCCATGGAGTCATGATGCGCCAGACCCTACTTACACTATTGTTTTCGTTCATTTTACCTGTCACGTCCTTTGCGGCAGATGATGGCCTGGTTGTGGTCGAACTCTTTACCTCACAAAGCTGCAGTTCATGCCCCGCAGCTGATCGCGCATTGAGGCAGATCCAGTCCGAGCGCTCAGATGTGCTCGTCTTGTCGCATCACGTGGATTATTGGAACCATTTATCATGGAAAGACACGCTTTCGCGCCCTGAAGCGACGCAGCGCCAGCGTGGTTATGCGAAAGCCCTTTCGCTGCGTGGGCTCTATACCCCGCAAGCTGTCGTGCAGGGCCAAAGCGAGGCGGTGGGTTCCCAGAAAGCGAAGGTCGAGCGTCTAATTAATGCCTCGGATGCACTGATATTTTCTGCGCTGGATACAGAAAAAGGCTATGTAGCACTTTCAACCGTGAACCCTCGTCATGTCAAGGGCGCGGAAGTGGTGTTCGTTGAATATATTGACCATAGCGCCGTACTCGTCGAGCGTGGCGAGAATGCGCACAAATCGCTGGCTTATGTGAACAGTGTCACGAATCTCACATCGCTTGGCCATTGGCGTGCAAAAGAAGATTTTACTGCACGGGTTCCAGAGTATGATGTGAACAAGTCGTATGCACTCATCATCCAACAGCCAAATCAAGGAAAAATCCTCGGGGCTATGAAGCTGTAGACACGTTCCAGGATCTTCCCACAGAGGCGTCTATTCTACTTGCATCAGCGCGAAAAATTCGTACCCTGACGTAAATAACAGGGAATCACATGGAACAGCTCTCAGCGGAATATTTTCCGATCCTCGTCTTTTTGATCATTGCGACGGGAATTTCAACCGTCATGATTTTGATTCCGCGCCTGCTTGCTCCCTCGCGCCCAGACAAGGAAAAACTCTCGCCATATGAATGTGGGTTCGAGCCCTTTAGCGATGCGCGAGGCCGTTTTGATGTACGCTTTTACTTAGTGGCGATTCTCTTCATTATTTTCGATCTGGAAGTCGCGTTCCTGTTCCCTTGGGCGGTCGCGCTGGGTGAAATCGGGATGCTCGGTTTTTGGTCGATGATGGTGTTCCTCGGCATGCTAACCGTCGGGTTTATTTATGAGTGGAGAAAGGGAGCGCTCGATTGGGAGTAAGGCTTGCTTTAACGCGCATATCATTTATTGTTAGAATTGTTCTAAATTAAGGAGACGACACGTGCAGATGCTATCATCCGACCCCAATAATGGCGTACCTGTTCCCGCGGGAACAGACCAGGACGCAATCTTGAGCCGTGTGGGCATGGAATTTCAAGATAAAGGTTTTGTCGTTGCCAATATGGACAAGCTCGTCAATTGGGCGCGGACCGGATCTTTATGGCCGATGACTTTTGGTTTAGCGTGTTGTGCGGTTGAGATGATGCAAGCCGCTGCCAGCCGGTATGATATGGACCGCTTCGGTGTGCTATTCCGCCCGTCGCCGCGTCAGTCTGACGTGATGATCGTGGCAGGAACGCTCTGCAACAAGATGGCGCCTGCGCTGCGCAAGGTTTACGACCAGATGGCGGAGCCGCGTTATGTGATCTCCATGGGAAGCTGCGCGAATGGCGGGGGCTATTACCACTATTCTTACTCGGTCGTGCGTGGCTGTGACCGCATCGTGCCGGTCGATGTGTATGTGCCTGGTTGCCCTCCGACAGCGGAAGCGCTGATCTATGGTATTTTGCAGCTACAAAAGAAAATTCAACGTGAGGGGACCATTCGCCGCTAGGCGGGGGGAGTGCTATGAAAGAGACGTTATCCGAACTCGGTCATTATATTTCGGAAACCATGCCAACGGTTGTGCGCGATCGCTTTGTGCGAAGCGGCGAGTTAACGATTGCAGCTGATGCAGAAGGCCTCCCGCAACTTATGGCGTTTCTGCATGATGACGCGAACTGTTTGTTCAAGATGCTGATCGATATTGCGGGGGTTGATTTCCCCGAGCGTCCGCAGCGTTTCGATGTCGTTTATCATTTGTTGAGCACGAAACATAATCAGCGCATCCGCGTGAAAGTGATGGCGGATGAACATGTGCCCGTGCCATCGATTACTGAGTTGTATCCGGCAGCAGGATGGTATGAGCGCGAAGTGTGGGATTTATATGGCGTCATGTTCGCTGGTAATCCGGATCTACGCCGCATCTTGACGGATTATGGCTTTGATGGCCATCCGCTACGTAAAGATTTCCCACTGACTGGTTTTGTTGAGATGCGTTATGACAATGAGCAAGAGCGCGTCGTCTATGAGCCTGTGAAGCTCAACCAAGCCTTCCGCGACTTTGACTATCTCAGCCCTTGGGAGGGGAATGTCGCATATGAACCTGCGGTGAAAGAAGGGTGATGCATCGGAATGCTTAGTTTTTACCAGAGAGCATTTCGTGGTGGCGCCCGGCTATGGGTTGCCTTCTGGGTATTTGGCGTCGTCATGCAGCTCTTTTGGGCGATCCTTGCGACGCTTTTGATCGCCGGTTGCATCTTAGCGCTCGAAGAATTTGGCACCAATACCGATAGCTTTATTGCAGCGAACGGCCACATTCTTTATTGGACGCTCACCGTATTCTTTTACCTCCTCTGGTTCCATTGGATTGTAGCGGTATGGCGTTGTGCATGGAAGACGGTGTGGGTCGGTTTTGGTGTGCTGGCGCGTATTATTGTAGCGATAAGCGCGGTATTCTTCGTTATCTCGATCGTATTCACCATTCTTTATGATTACGGCATGGTCGGGTTCAGCCCTGCGATGCTTGATAACGATCTTTCATCATGGGGGTTTGGAGAGGATATGACGCCCACGCGCGTGTTGTGCCGCGAAGAGTATGAAAAACTATACCCGTTCGATGGTGACGGCATTGAGAGCTACCACCAAGACCGTCAAATATTCGAAGATGAGTGCGTTGCGCAGGTTGAACAAATGATTCGAGACGCACAGGGGCAGCAATGATTACCTTCTATAAAAACACATTCAAAGGTCAGTCACGCTTATGGAAAGCGTTTTGGCTGTTATGGCTCCTGCAGATCGGCTGGGGAATCTTCTTCACGATCCTTGCGATTGGCCTCGCCATCGCCCTCGGACTTCTCGGTGGCACGATCGGCGCCATCGTTATCGTCGGCGGCACGTTCTTTCTCTCAATCCACTGGCTGGTCGCCTGTTGGCGATGCGCGTTCAATGTGAACATCAAGGCATTTGCGTACATCACGCGGGTCATTGTGGTTCTGGCGACGCTCGCCACCCTCTCGAGCTTGGTCACTATGTTTGGAACAATCTCGATGATGCTCGCCGGCGGTATGATGATGGATGCGGCAATGCAAATGCCACCAGGGATGCATGCTCCCGCGCCAGGTGCGCCTGGGCAATTTGATCCGATGATGAATGACCCGATGGCCCCAGTAACACCGATGGACATGCCGAATGCAACATCGCAGCCCTTCAACGACATAGAACAGATTCCCGCGCCTGATCCGGCGGCACCTGTCGATAATAAAGACGGAATATTCGAAGTGGCGTGCGCAGAACATTTTGATACACGCCTGAAAGCAACCTACGCCGATATGGCCCAGTATGCGGCGGACAAAGCGGTGTATGTCGAAGATTGTATTGAACAACTCAAGCAGCAACACGCTGCCCCACCTTCACCGGAGGCCGCGCCATGAAAATGCAGGATGTCCAAGAAACGAGAATTAAAAACCTAACCTTGAATTTTGGGCCGCAGCACCCGGCTGCGCATGGGGTGTTACGCCTCGTGTTAGAGATGGACGGGGAAGTTGTCGAACGCGCTGACCCGCATATCGGGCTACTTCACCGCGGTACAGAAAAACTGATCGAACATAAGACCTACCTTCAGGCGGTACCGTATTTTGACCGGCTTGATTATGTCTCCCCCATGTGTCAAGAGCATGCCTACGCGCTTGCAGTTGAGAAACTACTTGGCATCGAAGTGCCACTGCGTTCGCGCTATATTCGTGTGATCTTTTCCGAGTTTACGCGTATTCTGAACCACATTCTCAATATCACCACCCAGGCGATTGATATCGGTGCGACCACGCCACTGCTCTGGATGTTTGAAGAGCGTGAAAAAATCTTGGAATTCTATGAAGGCGCATCAGGCGCGCGGTTCCATTCAGCTTATATTCGCCCAGGAGGTATCCATCAGGATATTCCGCGCGGCATGGCGGCGGACATGCTCGAATTCTGTGAAGGCTTCGAGAAGATGATCGATGATGTCGAAACGCTGCTTACCGATAACCGAATCTGGAAACAACGGACGGTTGATGTTGGCGTCGTTTCCGCCGATGAAGCGCAAGCTTGGGGCTTCACAGGAGTCATGCTTCGCGGTTCAGGTGTGGCGTGGGACTTGCGTCGTAGCCAACCTTACGAAGTATATGATAAAATGGATTTCCTTGTGCCGGTCGGAAAGAATGGTGACTGTTACGATCGCTATCTCTGCCGTATGGAAGAAATGCGTCAGAGTTTGCGCATTATTCGTCAGGCGATTGAGAACTTACCTGGTGGCCCGGTCGTGGTTGATGATCCGCGTATTGCGCCGCCAAAGCGTGACGCGATGAAACATTCGATGGAAGCGCTGATCAATCACTTCAAACTCTACACGGAAGGCTACCATGTGCCAGAAGGAGAGACTTACACAGCGGTTGAAGCACCTAAAGGGGAGTTTGGTGTATATCTCATTTCCGATGGAACAAACAAGCCCTACCGCTGTAAAATTCGCGCGCCCGGCTTTCCGCATATGCAAGGGCTCGACTTTATGAGTAAGGGGCACATGCTGGCGGATGTATCGGCGATTATCGGAACGCTCGACGTCGTCTTCGGAGAAATTGATCGTTGATGAACCTGTTACGTCACATTACGATGGTGCTTTCTACGGTGTTCCTTACTGCGACGATGGCTGTGGCGCAAACACCTCCCAAATTTAATCCGAATGACCTGATGACGAGCTGCTCTGAGACAGAGCTCATAGGGATGTGGAAGCTTTCGCATGTTCACCAAGACCCGGCAGGAACAACGTTAGAGACGTTTAATAAGGGTGTTCGTGACTACCTTGATATTAGGCAAAATCTTTCGCTGGTCTATTTCACTAGTAAGGCGAACTTCAAGCAACAGCGACAAATTGAAGCCAAGGTGCGCGAGATTGAAGAGTTCGGAACTGTCCCACATGCGATGCGTCTTGGGAGAAACAATCTTTTATTAATGACGCGCGAAGGTAGGCCGTTCAAATACTTCCGTTGTTATCTGTTGAAAGCTGATGTAAATAAGAAGCTCAGACAGGGAAATATGATATTTTCTTCGACGGTAAACAAAAACGAATTAGTGCGCATTTTTGAAAAGATAGAAGAGTAAGTAATGAACCGACCCGAGCCTCCAAGAGAATTTGATCAGCCCGCAAGCTTTGCCTTCGCGGACGAAACGATGAAGAAGGTCGAGGCGATTATTACGCGCTATCCGGAAGGGCGCCAGCAGGCTGCGGTGTTGCCCGTTCTAATGCTCGCGCAGAAGCAACACGAAAACTGGTTGCCGATTGCTGCTATGGAAGAAGTGGCGCGTCTGCTCGATATGCCGTTTATTCGTGTGCAAGAAGTGGCGACGTTTTACTCGATGTACAATCTGACGCCGATGGGGCGTTACCACATTCAAGTGTGCACCACCACGCCGTGTTGGCTCCGCGGGAGCGACGAGTTGCTTGCGGCATGTTACGACACGGCCGGTATTCGCCCAGGGCAAACAAGCGGTGATGGCCTGTTCACCATGACCGAAGTGGAGTGCCTTGGCGCGTGCTGTAACGCGCCGATGATTGAAATTACCAGTAGTGGATTTGACGAATATTTCGAAGATTTGAACTATGACCAAATGACCTACGTGTTGAATGAATTTCGCATGGGACGCAAGCCCGTATCAGGCTCCTATGCAGGCCGCAAATCATCAGAGCCAGTCACTGGCCCCACCACCCTTGAGAATCAGAAAAAGGGCTGGGAAGAACATCAAAAGCAATTCGCTTAGGGAGAGACGAAGCATGCTGGCAGATCAGGATCGCATTTTTACCAACCTCTACGGGTTTGAGGATTGGACGCTCAAAGGCGCGAAGGCTCGCGGCGACTGGGATAAAACCAAAGACCTGCTCGCGCGTGGCCGCGAGACACTGATTGATCAAGTCAAAGCATCGGGTCTGCGTGGTCGCGGCGGGGCAGGCTTCTCGACGGGAATGAAATGGTCATTCATGCCAAAAGAATCAGAGCTGCCCTCCTATTTGGTCATCAATGCGGATGAAGGCGAGCCGGGTACGTGTAAAGACCGCGAGATCATGCGTCATGATCCGCACAAGCTGCTCGAAGGCTGCGTGATTGCGGGTTTTGCGATTGGTGCCAATGCGAGTTACATCTATGTCCGCGGTGAGTATGATGAAATCATCCACCGTTTGAAACATGCGATTGATGAAGCCTATGAGGCTGGGCTGATTGGAAAGAATGCGTGCGGCAGCGGCTTTGATCACGATATCTACATCCATGAAGGTTCTGGCGCCTATATTTGCGGCGAAGAAACGGCGCTGATTGAATCGCTCGAAGGTAAGAAAGGCCAGCCGCGCCTAAAGCCACCATTCCCAGCGATGGCGGGGCTATGGGGCTGTCCGACCACGGTGAATAATGTCGAATCGATTGCGGTCGTGCCAACCATCTTGCGCCGCGGCGCCGAATGGTTCGCTGGCATTGGCCGTGAAAATAATACAGGCACCAAAATCTATTGTATTTCCGGTCATGTTGAAAACCCGTGTAATGTGGAAGAAGAGATGGGCATTCCGCTCAAAGAGTTGATCGAGAAACATGCCGGCGGTGTGCGCGGCGGGTGGGATAATCTGCTGGCTGTGATTCCAGGGGGCTCGTCAACGCCACTCATTCCGAAAGAAGTGTGTGACACGGTGTTGATGGATTTTGACTCGCTCCGCGATGCGCAAACCGGTCTCGGCACCGCGGGTATTATCGTCATGGATAAATCGACCGATTTGATTCGCGCGATTGCGCGCCTCTCAACTTTTTATAAGCATGAATCTTGTGGTCAGTGTACGCCGTGCCGCGAAGGCTGCGGCTGGATGGCACGCATGATGTGGCGCTTTGTGCGCGGTGAGGCGGAGATCGAAGAAATTGATCAAATCCTCGATATTTCGAAACGGATTGAAGGCCATACGATTTGCGCGCTTGGTGATGCCGCAGCTTGGCCGATTCAAGGGCTGATGCGCCACTTCCGACCGATGGTCGAAGAGCGCATTATGGACTATAAACAGCAGATGGCAGCGTAGATGTTTAAGATGATTGCAGAAAAATTGAGCAACCACTTCTATGGTGAAATCGTGAAAGAATTTCCCGGGGTGGTGCTAAAGGAGTCGCCTCACGAAACGGAATCTATTACCTTCGTCGTGCGTGACACCAATAAGGGGCGAAAGATCATTATGCGTCTCAAAGAAAAGGAAAGACATGAGACAGAATACGAGCACGTCTACATTGATGAGCTGCCCGTTGACGCGCTGCATGCGCTCGTCGGCGAATTAAAATCATTCGTTGATGGCGGGGGAATGAAGGAAACACGTGCCGTTGTTGGGAGTAGCAACGGTGAAGTAATGTCACAAAAACTGTAGGGTATACCATGCCAACACTGACACTTGATGGAGAAGAAGTCGAATTCGAGCCCGGGATGACGGTCATCCAGGTGTGTGAGCAAGCGGGCGTTGAAATTCCGCGCTTCTGTTATCACGAAAAGCTCGAAATCGCCGGTAACTGCCGCATGTGCCTCGTTGAGGTCTCGCCTGGTCCACCGAAGCCAGCGGCTTCTTGCGCGCTGCCAGCTGCGGATGGCATGACAGTAAGCACCAAATCTGAGATGGTGAAAAAGGCGCGTGAAGGGGTGATGGAATTTTTGCTCATCAACCATCCACTTGACTGCCCGATCTGTGACCAGGGCGGTGAGTGCGACTTACAGGACCAGTCGATTTATTTTGGTAGCGCAGAAAGTCGCTATAAAGAACATAAGCGCGCGGTTGAGCCAAAAGAAATGGGCCCGCTGATCAAGACGCATATGACGCGCTGTATTCATTGTACGCGTTGCGTTCGTTTTGCCGAAGATGTGGCTGGTGTGCCGCAACTTGGTGCGCTGAATCGTGGTGAGGATACGGAAATCACTACCTATCTCGAGAAAGCGCTCGACTCGGAAATGTCCGCCAATGTGATTGATCTATGCCCGGTCGGTGCGTTGACGTCACGCCCATATGCCTTTGTTGCGCGGCCGTGGGAGCTCACGAAAACCGAATCGATCGATGTGATGGATGCGGTGGGTAGCAATATCCGGGTGGATAGCCGTGGTGAAGCAGTGATGCGTGTCTTGCCGCGCCTAAATGAAGAGATCAACGAGGAGTGGATCTCCGATAAAACACGTTACGCGTGTGACGGCCTTCTGTCACAGCGTCTCGATTGCCCCTATGTTCGCAATAAAGATGGCGCGCTTAAAGAAGCAAGCTGGGATGAGGCGTTTGATGCGATTGCTGAAAAAGCGAACGCGATCGAGCCGGAACAGATTGGTGCGGTAGCAGGGAATTTGGCGTGTATGGAAAGCATGATGGCGCTGAAAGATTTGATGGGCCAGCTAGGCTCGCCAAATCTTGATTGCCGACAGGAAGGGGCGAAGATCGATCATAATGACCGCGCGTCTTACATCTTCAACACGACGATTCAGGGCATTGAATACGCTGATGCACTTTTGTTGGTCGGCACGAATCCGCGTTGGGAAGCCCCGCTGATTAATTCGCGCATTCGTAAGTCCTATCTCAAACGTCATTTGCAGCAGATCGCGAATGTCGGGCTGCCAAATGACCTCACCTATCCGGTGACTGAACTTGGCAATAACCCAACCGTTCTGAATAAGATTCTGGCGGGTGAGCATGAATTTTCAGAGGTGCTGAAACAGGCGCAAAACCCAATGGTTATTCTGGGTTCAACGTCGCTGGCGCGTGAAGATGGCTCCGCAATTCTGAATGCATGTAAGGCGATTGCGGAAGATTATAACATGATCCGCGACGACTGGAATGGCTTCAACATGCTGCATTATGCGGCAGCACGTGTCGGCGGCCTTGACCTTGGCTTTGTGCCGGGCGAGGGCGGTAAAGACCTTCCTGAAATGGTTGAAGCGATTGATCGTGATGAAGTGAAAATGATGTTCCTTCTTGGCGTGGATGAGATTGACATGGAATATTTCGGTGATGCGTTCATCGTTTATCAGGGGCACCATGGTGACATTGGCGCGCAACGTGCGGATGTGATTCTTCCAGCCGCCGCTTATACCGAGAAGAATGCGCTCTATACCAATACGGAAGGCCGCTTGCAGGAAGCATCGCGCGCCGTCTTCCCGCCGGGGGATGCAAAAGAAGATTGGAAAATTTTGCGTGCGCTCTCAGAAAAATTGGGTGAAGCCTTGCCGTACGATTCGCATGAAGCGCTGCGTAAGCGCATGATGCGCGAGCTTGCGGACACTTCCGCGAAGGATGATATTGTGCCGGCACCATGGCAGAAAGTAGCGAAACGTCCGAAAAGTTTCCGTATTAAATCGGAAGAGTTTGAGCGCACGGTACTGAATTTCTACATGACCGATCCGATTAGCCGCTCATCAAAAACCATGGCGGAATGCACGCGTGAGCTTGTGGCACCGAAGGTGATGGCGAAAACGCAGGAGGCCGCATAATGGAATGGTTGGATACGGCACTCACGGATATTGGAGCACCACTCTGGCTCGCGACACCGATTCAAATCATGATGGTGACCTTGCCGCTCATGATTTGCGTCGCTTACCTCACCTATGCCGAGCGACGTGTCATTGGTTTGATTCAGCTGCGTAAAGGGCCGAATGTGGTGGGGCCGTTCGGTTTGTTCCAGCCCTTTGCCGATGCCCTCAAGCTGATGCTGAAAGAGTCGGTGATTCCGTCTAAAGCCAGCAGCGTTGTCTTCCTTCTTGCTCCCATGATCACCTTCATTCTCGCGATGATTGGTTGGGCGGTGATTCCGATTTCAGAAAGCTTCGTGCTTGCGGACATCAATGTCGGGATTCTCTATATTTTCGCCGTTTCGTCACTCGGTGTGTATGGCATCATCATGGCGGGTTGGGCGAGTAACTCAAAATACCCGTTCCTTGGCGGAATTCGTTCTGCAGCGCAAATGGTGTCCTATGAAGTCTCGATTGGTTTCGTGATTGTCACCGTGTTGCTTATGGTCGGCTCATTAAACCTCAGTGATATTGTGCGCGCTCAAGCGGGCGGTATCGGTAATTGGTATGTGGCGTCTGGCCTGTTCCCGATGTTTATTATCTTTATTGTCTCCATTCTGGCAGAAACCAACCGTCTCCCGTTCGATCTACCGGAAGCAGAAAGTGAGCTAGTGGCCGGCTTCAATGTCGAATATTCTTCTATGCCATTCGCGCTGTTTTTCCTCGGTGAATATGCCAACATGATTCTAATGTCGAGCCTTGCGGTTGTCCTCTTCTTAGGTGGCTGGCATGCGCCGATGGAAGCGCTTGCGTTTGTTCCAGGCGGCATCTGGTTTGCCTTTAAAGTTTCGTTCATACTATTCATTTTCCTATGGGTGCGCGCGACGTTCCCGCGCTATCGCTATGACCAGCTCATGCGTCTTGGCTGGAAAGTGTTCTTACCGATTTCGCTTCTGTGGGTCGTGCTCACAGCAGGCTACCTTGTCTACACCAACCAACTTCCAAGCTAAGAGGAACTCATGCAGGCACTACTCGGACAGCTTCGTTCTTTCACACTTTATGAGCTATTGCGCGGCATGGCCTTGACGCTGAAATATCTCTTTAAAAAGAAAGTGACGATTAACTACCCCTACGAAAAAGGCCCGCTAAGCCCGCGTTTTCGCGGTGAACATGCGCTGCGCCGTTATCCGAATGGCGAAGAGCGCTGCATTGCCTGTAAATTGTGCGAAGCAATTTGCCCCGCACAAGCCATTACAATTGAAGCGGAAGAGCGTGAAGATGGCTCGCGCCGTACGACACGTTACGATATTGATATGACCAAATGCATTTATTGTGGCTTCTGCCAAGAGGCGTGCCCGGTCGACGCGATTGTCGAAGGGCCGAACTTTGAATATGCCGCCGAAACGCGCGAAGAATTATTCTACAACAAAGATAAATTGTTGGCGAATGGTGATCGTTGGGAAACCGCGATTGCGAAAAACTTAGAACTTGATGCGGAATATCGTTGATAAGCCGTGCGCAAGGCGGTTTTGCCTCTTGCGCGTGGGGGGCCTCAATGTTACAAGCACAGCAAAGAAGCCTGAGAGCTTCGAAGACTTGGTGATCACAAACCATAACGAATAAGGGTGGCAGTGGAATTAGCAGCAAATGTTTCGACCATCGTCTTTGGTGTGTTGTCCATATTTCTCTTAGCGTCTGCGCTTTGTGTCGTCAGTGCTCGCAATCCTGTTCACTCCGTATTATTTCTAATTCTCGCCTTCTTTAACGCAGCCGGTCTGTTCGTGCTTGTGGGTGCGGAATATCTCGCCATGACATTGGTTGTTGTTTATGTTGGCGCGGTTGCGGTGCTGTTCCTTTTTGTCGTGATGATGCTCAATGTGAACTTTGAAAAACTCCGCGCGGGCTTCTTGTCCTACCTGCCGCTAGGCGGTCTTGTTGCGCTGATTATTTTCCTTGAAATGGCGATGATGATTTACGCGTCGGTGACGAGCGGAACGCCGGTGACGCAACCACAATTTGCCACTCCGCTTGCCACAGAGTTGCATAACACCAAAGCGATCGGGATGATTCTGTATACCGATTATTTCATTCTGTTTCAGCTTGCAGGTGTGATTCTCCTGATCGCGATGATTGGTGCGATTGTGCTGACCCTGCGCCAGCGCCCAGGTGTGCGCCGTCAGGATATTTCAAAGCAGGTCATGCGCACGCGTGACGAATCGATTGTTCTTGTCGATGTAACGACTGGGGAGGGCGCGTAATGAATACAGTTTTCTTTGGTGACATCACCCTGTTTCACTATTTAACGCTCGCCTCACTCATCTTTGTGATTGGCGTCTGCGGCATTTTCCTAAACCGTAAAAATATTATCACCATTCTTATGTCGATCGAGCTGATCCTCTTGTCGGTGAGTATTAATCTCGTTGCCTTTTCGGTGCATCTTGGCGACCTGGTCGGGCAAGTCTTCTCGATCTTTATTTTGACTGTGGCCGCAGCGGAAGCTGCAATTGGCCTTGCTATTCTCGTGATCTATTTCCGGAGCACCGGCACGATTGATGTCACCTCGATTAATAAGATGAAGGGGTAGGCGATGGCGTTCAACGATATGGTGATTGCGATTGTCTTCCTGCCGCTCATTGCGGCGGCGGTGACCGGCCTGTTTGTGCGTTCTATTCCTGATCAAAAAGCGCAATATATTACGTGCGGCTTTATGTCGCTCGCAGCGATTCTCTCGGGCATCGTTTTTAAGCAAGTTATCTATGATGGGGCCGCCACCAATGTGATGGTCGCGCCATGGATTGTGTCGGGTGACTTTGCGCTCAATTGGTCACTTAAGGTTGATGTGTTGACGGCCGTCATGTTCGTAGTCGTGACATGGGTGTCGGCAGTGGTGCATATTTATTCTGTCGGCTATATGAGCCACGATCCGCACAAGCCGCGCTTCATGGCATATCTCTCGCTCTTTACCTTCGCCATGCTGATGCTTGTCTCGGCTGACAATTTTGTGCAGCTTTTCTTTGGCTGGGAAGGGGTAGGGCTGTGCTCCTATCTTCTTATTGGTTTCTGGTTCCAGAAAGATTCCGCGAATGCGGCGTCGATGAAAGCCTTTATCGTGAACCGTGTCGGTGACTTTGGTTTGGTGCTCGGCGTGCTCATGATCTTCCTGACATTTGACTCTGTGGTCTTTGAAGATGTCTTCTCCCGTGCGCCAGAATTTGCTGCTGTAACGACCGCCATTTTCGGCTATCAAATTGGTATTATCGATGTTGCCTGTATTCTTCTTTTCGTCGGTGCGATGGGAAAATCCGCACAGCTGTTACTCCACACCTGGCTCCCTGATGCGATGGAAGGTCCAACGCCCGTATCGGCATTGATTCACGCAGCAACCATGGTCACGGCTGGTGTCTTCCTTGTGGCGCGTTGTTCACCGCTCTTTGAATATGCGCCGAATGCATTGATGATTGTTACGTTGGTTGGTGGTTTAACCTCCTTCTTCGCGGCAACGATTGGCCTAACACAGTTCGATATTAAACGTGTGATTGCTTACTCAACCTGTTCGCAGCTCGGTTACATGTTCTTCGCGTGCGGTGTCTCTGCCTACGCGGCGGGTGTCTTCCACCTAATGACTCACGCCTTCTTTAAAGCATTGCTCTTTCTCTGCGCAGGCTCGGTGATTCACGCTATGTCGAATGAGCAAGATATGCGTCATATGGGCGGCTTATGGAAAAAGATTCCAAAGACCTATGCGATGATGTGGATCGGCTCTCTCGCACTAGCTGGCCTGCCATTCTTCTCGGGCTATTACTCGAAAGACATCATCATTGAAGCGGCCTTTGCGAGCGGTACGACTCACGGCATGATCGCGTTTTACCTTGGTCTCGCAGCCGCGCTGATGACCGCATTCTATTCCTTCCGTCTGCTCTTCATGACCTTCCATGGCGAGTCGCGTGCGAGCAAAGAAGTGCAAGAGCATGTGCATGAATCACCACGTGTCATGTTGTTGCCGCTTCTATTATTGGTCGCTGGGGCGCTCTTCGCCGGGATGTACGGATATAAGGCGGGCATGGTCGATGCGAGCGGCGAGTTTTGGCGCGGCGCGATTACTGTGCTGGTCGCAGAAAGCGGTGAACATATTCTTGATGCCGCGCACCATGTGCCGGGCTGGGTCATCGCCGCACCGATTATTTTGGCTGTACTCGGCATTGGCTTTGCCTTTGTTGCGTACATTCTTATGCCCGACCTCTCTATCTTCATCGCGCGGGCGCTTCCAGGAGTGCATCGCTTCTTCTACAATAAATGGTATTTCGATGAACTCTATGATGCCCTCTTCGTGCGCAGCTCAAAACGGCTTGGCACATTTCTCTGGCACCGCGGCGATGAGCAAACCATCGATGGATTCGGCCCTAATGGCATGGCCTTACTCACCACGCGCATCGCAGGGTACGCACGTGCCATGCAGACCGGTTTTCTCTATCACTACGCGTTTGTCATGCTGATCGGAGTGATGGTGATGTTGACCTGGCTCTATCTTTCGGGCTCAGGCCTGCTCGTGCGCTTATTGGTGACATTTGGATTTGGGGCGTAAATGTTGGCAGAACTTCCGATTCTTTCTACGCTGATTGTCATCCCTCTCATTGGGGCGCTACTCATCATGCTGCTCGTTGATGAATCGACGGAAGAGGGCAAAGACAATGCGCGTTACGCGGCGCTCTGGACCACGGTGATCACTTTCCTCGTTTCCCTCGTGCTATGGTTTAAATTTGATAGCGAAACCAACGCTTTCCAATTCGTTGAGAAATCTCCATGGTTCCACGATCTCGGTATCTACTACCATCTCGGCGTCGACGGTATTTCGCTCTTCATGATCTTACTGACGACCTTCTTGATGCCGATTTGTGTGTTGTGTAGCTGGGGTTCCATTCGCGAACGTGTCAGCGAATATATGGCGATTTTCTTAGTGCTCGAAACCTTCGTGATCGGCGTATTCGCGTCTCTCGACACTTTGCTCTTCTACCTGTTTTTCGAAGGTATGTTAATCCCGATGTATTTGATTATTGGCATTTGGGGAAGCGAGCGCCGCGTCTATGCCGCGTTTAAATTCTTCCTCTATACGTTGCTTGGCTCAGTGCTCTTCCTCATCGCGCTGCTCTATCTCTACTTTACTTTTGGTACGACTGACATTCCACGCCTGATGGAACTCGCACCAACACTCACCCTTGAAATTCAGACGCTTCTATGGTTTGCCTTCTTCGCCTCATTTGCAGTCAAGGTGCCCATGTGGCCGGTGCACACCTGGCTGCCCGATGCGCATGTGCAAGCGCCGACCGGTGGCTCGGTGATTCTTGCCGGGGTGCTATTGAAAATGGGAGCCTATGGCTTTATCCGGTTCTCTCTGCCGATGCTACCCGACGCATCTCTAGCATTCGCTGACTTTGTCTTCGTACTTAGTATTGTCGCGATCGTCTACACCTCACTGATTGCCCTGATGCAGAAGGATATGAAGAAGCTCATTGCCTATTCATCCGTCGCGCATATGGGGATTGTGACTCTTGGTATTTTCTCTTTTACGAAGCAAGGCATTGAAGGCGCGATCGTACAGATGATTTCGCACGGTGTGGTCTCTGCGGCTCTCTTCCTCTGTGTTGGCGTCGTCTATGATCGCTTGCATACGAAGAAAATTGATCGGTATGGTGGGCTTGTGCATAACATGCCGCGCTATGCAACCTTCTTCCTTTTCTTCACGATGGCGTCGATTGGTTTGCCGGGTACATCTGGTTTTGTCGGCGAGATGCTCGTATTGGTCGGAACCTTTAAAGTGTCGAAACTGGCTGCCGCGGGTGCAGCGCTTGGAATGATTCTTGGTGCCGCCTACATGCTATGGCTCTATCGGCGGGTCTGCTTCGGCGCGCTGACCAAAAGCGATGTGCAGCGTATGGGTGATTTGGTGCCGCGCGAAATGCTCTATTTCGTGCCGCTGATCGTTATGACCATGTGGATCGGCGTCTATCCATCATCCTACATTAAGCCGATGAGCGTTTCGGTGGATAAGGTTGTTGCGCTATTTGCGAACCCGTCACAGACAACACAGGTGGCCACCTTTAAACCATTACCGCTTGATTTTGTGAACGATGCGGCAGCGGCAGAAGCCCCGGCAGAGGCAGCGAACGAGGAACAAGGGGTGAGCGAATGACCGAACAAGTGATTGCCAGTCTGACCGTTTTTGCGCCGGAAGTATTTCTCTTCCTCGCGGCGTGTACGCTCTTAATGATTGGCGCGTTTAGTAAAGAAAAATCGGTTTCTGTGATCGTTGCGATGAGTGCGGTGTCGGTCGCTATCACTCTCTATTTCATTGCCGATCTTCGCGACCGCCAAACTCTTTCCGTCTTCAGCGGACTCTTTGTCATTAATGATTATGTCACTTTTGCACATATGCTAATCTGTATCGCCAGTTTCACTATTCTGATTATCTCGCGTCAATGGCTCGAAGAAAACGCTCCGTTTTTTGAATATCCCGTGCTCGTGCTGCTCTCAACACTCGGTATGTTGCTGCTGGTCTCCGCAAACGATTTGATGGCCTTCTATGTCTCTCTCGAATTGATGAGCTTACCGCTCTATGTGCTGGCCTCTATCCGCCGTGACAATGTTTTGTCGTCAGAAGCGGGGCTTAAATATTTTACCCTCGGATCCCTCGCGTCTGGTATGATGCTGTTCGGTGCGTCGCTGGTCTACGGCTTCTCGGGTACGACGAATTTCGATCAGCTGAGTGAACTGTTCAGCTCCTACGCAACCGTGTCACCAGGCATTATTGTCGGTATGGTTATGATCATTGTTGCGCTATGTTTCAAAGTCTCTGCGGCGCCATTCCATATGTGGACGCCGGATGTCTACCAAGGCGCACCAACACCGGTCACCGCCTTTTTCGCATCTGCCCCGAAAATTGCGGGCATGGTTTTGTTTGTGCGGTTGATCGGCGATAGCTTTGCGCCGCTCGTATTGCAATGGCAGTCGATCATTATCCTCGTCTCGATTTTGACCATGGCGATTGGGGCGTTCGGTGCGCTCATGCAAAACAACATTAAACGCCTTTTGGCGTACAGCTCGATCGGCCATGTTGGCTATATGCTTGTTGGCTTGGCGGCTGGCAATGAAGCCGGGGCGCAATCGATCTTAGTCTATTTAACGCTCTATATTTTCATGACGATCGGAATTTTCGGTTGCTTGCTCATGCTGAAGCGCGACGGGGAATATGTGGAAGCCATTGATACGTTCAGCGGCCTGTCGCAGCGGCGGCCAATGCTCGCGGCAGCGATTGCGATTTTGCTATTCTCAATGGCGGGGATTCCGCCGCTTGCCGGGTTTTTTGGAAAGATGTATGTGTTCATTGCGGCCATTGAAGCGAAACTCTACATACTCGCGGTCATTGGTGTCTTGACGAGTGTGATTTCTGCCTATTACTATATCCGTATTGTGAAAATTATGTATTTCGATGAATCAACCCAGCGCTTCGATGCGAATGCCACGCCCGGCAGTGTGGGGTACGTGGTGGCCGGCTGCGTGTGTGTTACACTGTTCTTCTTTATTGCACCATCGCGTTTAGTGCATAGTGCGGCTCACGCGGCAGAAGCACTCTTCATGTAAACGTCATGGAAGCCCCTGTCGTCAAACTTCTCGAATCGTATCACCTCCTTTCCTACGACATTCTGGACAGTACCAATGAGGAAGCCAAGCGCCTCGCGAGTAACGGTGCGACGCATGGAGCAGTGGTGTGGTCGCGTGAACAGACCAATGGCAAAGGCCGCATGGGACGCGACTGGGTGTCGCCCGAAGGGAACCTCTATGTCTCCATGTTGCTGCAGCCGCAATGCGATCCGAAAGAGCTAACGCAGCTTGCGTTCGTCACTGCGGTGGCGGCAACGGATACGGTCGGGCCCATGGTGGGCGAGGAGTGTGAGGTGCGCTGTAAATGGCCGAATGATGTGCTGCTTGATGGTAAGAAGCTTGGCGGAATCTTACTCGAGTCTTTTTCTACGACGAATGATTTCGGCCGCACACAGCCCTGGGTAGTGGTCGGTATGGGGTTGAACATCACCGCACATCCGGAAGGGAAATTGCGCTACCCGGCGACGAGTCTCAAAGAAGCAGGCATTGAGCTAATCAGCGCGAAGATTGTACTCTCGCGCTTCATCTATAATTTCATTATGCGCTACGATCATTGGCAGCATGAGGGCTTTAAAGACATTCGCAAAGCCTGGTGTGACTCTGCTTACGGCATAGGCACATCAGTCGAGGTCGAAGTTGCCGAAGAAGTGTTCAAAGGACATTTCGAGGGTATTGACGAAACCGGCCGCCTGATGCTCACCAATGACAGCAAAAAACCGATCGCAATTAGCGCTGGCGATGTCCGCTTTCCTGATCTATAAATCATCCCATGTTACTCGCGATTGACGTTGGCAACACTAACACGGTGTTTGCGATTTTTGATGGCACAGATCTCTGTGGCCAGTGGCGTTTATCGACCGATGTGAAGCGCACAGCCGACGAATATGCCGTACTCTTTTTGCCGTTGATGGAGCGCCAAGGACTGTCGATCGGCCATATCGAGCACATCCTCATGGCGAGCGTCGTGCCGGAGGTGAATTTCGCGATCCATTCCATGTGCCGCCGACATTTTAAATGCGAAACCCACATGATTGGTGAAGAGGGGTTTGAGGTGCCGATGCAAGTGCGGATTGATAAGCCGCGCGAGCTCGGAGCTGACCGGCTGGTCAATGCGTATGCGGCGTGGCTCCGTTATCAGAAACCGCTCATCGTTGTTGATTTTGGCACGGCCACAACTTTCGATGTGGTCGATGCGAATGGCGCCTATATTGGCGGCGTGATTGCGCCAGGCGTTCAGCTCTCGCTCGACGCGCTCTACCAAGCGGCGGCGAAACTTCCTGGCGTTGCCATCGAAATCCCCGAAAAAGTGGTGGGCACTGACACGGCCGGCGCCATGCAATCGGGCATTGTCTATGGCTATATCAGCATGATCGAGGGCATCATCGCGCGCATTAAGGACGAATGTGGCGGCGAGATGGAGATCATCGCAACCGGCGGCCTTGCCTCGCTTTACGCGAAGAAAACCAAGGCCATTCAGCATGTTGAATCCGATCTAATGCTCTATGGGCTCCAACAGCTTTTCGCCTATAACCAGGCCCGCTAACGATAATTCCCTGTACAAAGTCAGCCATTACGCTACAAATCTCGCATGAGTCTAAATTTCAGTCAGTATGATGAAAAACTACTCTTCGTGCCGCTCGGCGGTTCGAATGAGATCGGCATGAATTTCAACCTCTACCGCCATAAGGGTAAGTGGTTGATCATCGATTGCGGCATTGGTTTCGCCGATGATTACCTGCCGGGCGTTGATATTGTGCTGCCGAAAATCGACGCGATCACCGAGTTTAAAGACGATATTGTCGGTATGATCATCACCCATGCGCATGAGGACCACCATGGCGGCGTGGCCTATCTTTATGAAGAGCTGCAATGCCCGATTTATGCCACCAGCTTTACCGCCGCGATGCTCAAGCCGAAATTCGCCGAAATGGGGCTGAAGGGTGCGGTGAAAGTGAACGAAGTCGAAGCGGGTAAGCCCTACGACATCGGCCCGTTTAAACTCGAAATGGTACCGCTGACCCATTCGATTCCTGAAATGCACGCGATCGCGATCAAGACGCAGTGCGGCACAGTGATTCACACCGGCGACTGGAAACTCGATCATGAGCCGCTGGTTGGCCCGACCTCCGATGAAGACGCGCTGACGAAATATGGCGATGAGGGTGTGCTCGCGATGGTCTGTGATTCCACCAATGTGTTCGTTGATGGTGAGTCGGGCTCCGAATCGATGGTGCGCACCCATCTGCAAGAGGTGATCAAACAGTGCGAACAGCGCGCGATCGTCACCACCTTTGCGTCGAACATTGCCCGCCTGGAGAGCATTGTTTATGCCGGTATGGCCGCGGGTCGCCAAATTGCGCTCGCAGGAAAATCGCTCTGGCGCGTGAGTGAAGCGGCGCGTGAATGCGGCTATTTGAAAGATGTGCCACCCTTCTTGACCGACCGCCAGGCGATGGATTTACCGCGCGATGAATGCATGATTATCTGCACGGGCTGTCAGGGCGAGGGCAGGGCAGCGCTGACGAAAATGGCGCGCGGCGATCACCCGGCAATTCGTTTGAACCCCGAAGATACGGTGATTTTTTCCTCACGCGTGATTCCGGGCAACGAAATGAAAATCAATTACGTGCTGAATCAGCTTGTGCTGAAGGGCATTGAGGTGATCAACGAATATAGCGCGCATATTCATGTCTCGGGCCATCCGTGCCGCGACGAGCTGGAGCGCATGTATCAATGGGTGCGCCCGCAGATTGCGGTGCCGGTGCACGGCGAAGCGCGCCACTTACATGAGCATACCCATTTCGCGAAAAAGATGCAGGTGCCGGAAACGATTGAAGTGACCAATGGCGCGGTGGCGCTGCTTGAGCAAGGCAGCGCGAAAGTGGTTGGCCATGTCGATAGCGGCTATCTCGCGATGGATGGCAGCTCCCTCATCGACACGAACAGCTCGATCATTCGCTCGCGCCGCAAGATGCGTGACGAAGGGGTGATGTTTGTTTCGATCATGCTGGGCAAGGAAGGCAAGCTGCGTAAGCCAGTGAAAATTTCTGCTCCAGGCGTGATGGATGAAAAAGAAGATAAGGAACTCGTTGCGGATCTGTGTGACGAGCTTGGCGAAGTGATTGAAGCGCAAAAAGCAAGCGAAGCGTCGCAGCGCATTGAAGAAGTCGTCCGCGCCACTATCCGCCGCTTTCTGCGCAATGAGATCGGCAAAAAGCCGGTTATTCATATTCATTTATATCGTTTGTAGAAAAGGCCTCCCCCGCCGCGATCCCGAAGGCCGGGCAGGGGAGCAACGCCTCATTTTCTGGATTTCTCATGCCTTGTAAGACCGCTGTACCAGAGATAAATGAAGCATTTTAGATTGACCCAGAGTCCGATACTGATTTGGACTGCACTAATGTATGTGCCGTCCAAAACCAAATAAACAAAGGGTGACAAGAAGATCCCTATCCCCACTCCTTTAAATATATGGGCGATCAAATCCCCCAGTTTTTTGGCGTTTGAGTTGCCGATTTCTCTAAGAGTCTCTTCTTCCATCTTCATCCCCTTTCGTGGATGAGCCGTCTGTTCACCTTCCGTGGGATGACAACAGAGGGCGAATCGTGCCAGATCGTCCAGCACACCGGCTCGTAGTCGCATCAAGTTCCGAAAAAAAAGATACAAACGAACAACTTAATTATACTTAAACAGTGTGACAGTTTAATGAAGGTTGGGATGTTTTTTTGAGTCTCAGAAATGCGAGGCCAGAAGACCGAGCAGGAGCAGATAGAAACACTACACCTGCCGTCTACGTGAGACGGGGTCGGCTTCGAGCTCTTCTTCGCGGCGTTGCTGCTCAATCGCTTCCGCCCATTCTTGGCGTTCCGATTGATTCTGCTGCAAACGAAAGAGATTCTCCGCTTCGCGGCGCGTGACCGTTTGATTCGGATCTTTATCGGCGGCTTTTTGAATTTGCCTAATTTCGGGATGGCGGTGATATTCTGGTCTAAAGCTTCCAAGCGTGGCGGCATGAAAGAGTTTGCTGGTCATATTGTCGAGGATATCGCCGATGAAGCCGCCGACACCAGCTGCTACGAACGCGGCTAATGCGGGCATGATCAGCCCTGATCCCGGCGCGACCATGTTGCTGGTCAGCACCAATGCGGCGCCACCGATCATGCCTGCTACGGCGAACAGCCCATATCCTTTTCTTCTAGCCATATTCCTAGTGTACCACGCGAAAAATGGTGTTTTCATGACATTTTTGTGAAGGTTTAAGGGTTTTCAGCAGCGAATAACTCGACTACACTGCACCTATGAGTTGGTTTCAATTTTTCATTATTTTCTCCCTCGTATGGTGGCTGGTCTTCTTTTGTATCCTGCCAATCGGTATCAAAACCGCCGAAGAATCGGGTGAAACAGTGGTTGAGGGGCAGGAAATGGGCGCGCCCGTCAAGGCCGGGCTCAAACGCAAAGCGCTTTATACCACGGCCATCGCCTTGGCACTTTCCTTGCTCGGAAAATGGGTCATGGATACGTTCGAAATTGTACTCTAACGATAGGTAAAACCGATGAAAATCAAAAGAATGAGCAAGTCATTATTGGTATTTCCTATCATTTGGCTAGGAATGCAGCAAAGCGCGATCGGCCAAACCTATCGAACGGGCGAGATTGATAGTCTACGCCTTAACCAAAAGAGCTCAAAATCGATCTATAGCACGAAGGATAGTGGGGAAATGGACTCGATTCGGCTCAATGTGCGCGAAGAAGAGGACGTAACGGACCCAAATGCGATTGAAGTGAATGCGTTAGAGGCGCCGGTACCTGATGCTAAGAAAGTGGGTGAAGAGGTTGATAAACCTAAAGAAACGGAGCTGGTGGTTGAAAGGGACGGCGAAGTGGTCGCATTGAAGGACTCGGACTGTCTTTTATATACCCCGCATGTGCCGCGCGATGACGTTGCGTATCAGCCGAATGTCACCACTTCTGGTCGTGCCGTGACCCCTGTAAATCTCAATGAAAACAATGTGTTATCGGCCGAAGACCTCGAGAAAGTGACCATTGCGCTGAATATTCCGGTGACGCAGTATATTGATGCATCAGATTTCAATATTCCACTGACAGATCAGGCGGTTATTGGGATTGGTGCGCTCGAAGTCGGTCAGGATGGGACGCTCTCACTCAATGGCAAAACCATCACCCCGCAAGCCGTCGTGACATGCCCGTCAGAATAAACGAAAATTGAGCTAATTTTCACGATCATCTATCCCTTATTTTTCTGGCATTTAGTTAGATATCAACAATTTAACATACTTTTAAGGAATCCATGCTATAGTGGTGAATGGGTAGGAGTATGTAATGTGACGAGCATCGTAAGATTTATCCGAGACGAGAATGGCGCGACCGCGATTGAAGCGGCGCTGGTATTGCCGGTCTTTTTATTGCTGATATTCTCGATGCTTGAGATTGGCTTTATCGCGGTTTCGATGACGACCATTGAAGCAGCGACCGCTGTGACGGCGCGCCAAGCGCGGCTGGGCATTGATGGTGGGACGGGCGATATTATCAGCTATATTCGTCAAGAAATTCAAGCTCGCGCGGGTGGATTATTGAACCCGCAAAATATTGTGATTACGACGGATACGCAGGCCTACGGAACACTTCCGCAGCCTGAGCCTTGTTATGAGAACCCAGCGCCAGCAGCAGGGACGTGCCCCAATGGCCCCTTTTTAGATCTGAACGGAAATGGATCATATGATAATGGGGCGGCTAATCAGCCAACGTTGAATTTGGGCTCATCCGGCGATTTGATCAAGATCCATGTCTATTACCCATGGCAAATTCTGTCACCGATTGTTGAGCCGGTGCTGGCAACACAAAGCAGCGGGAGCGGCAGTGCCTTTTTAATCCGAGCGACGACGCTCGTGCATAATGAGTAAGTGATGGTGATGTATTTTAGAGAGTTTCTGAAGCAACAAACCGGTTCTATTATTACCGAGTTTGCGTTTGTGCTGCCGTTTTTACTCGTGTTGTTCTTCGGAAGCGTTGAACTCACGCGTTATATCTTGGTACTACAGAAAATTGATAATACGGCATACACCTTTGCGGATGTCATTACGTTGACGCCGCCAGTGGATGACCCAACAGATATTCAAGTGGGCGAGTTAACCGAAGCCTTCACCACCACACTGCTCAATAATACGCAAGATCTGATGGACCCGTTCTGGAACCCTGCTGATGTGTCAGTAATTGCGACTTCGATTCGCGTGGAATCACCGGGCGGCGGCGCACCACCGGTGCCGCTCATCAAATGGCATACGCGCTGTACGAGCTGTCTGCTGACCGGTGAGGTGAGTGAGGTGACGGGGCAACCGGTTACGGCAGGGAACGGGGTTCCGCAAGACACGCAAGCGCAGTTTTCGCCAGAGATTAATAATGTAATTAATGCGGCAGGGGGCTTTAATCCGGGTGAAAACATTATTGTCGTAGAGGTGCTCTACGATTTTCGTCCGATGTTCAGCTCAATTTACAGCAGTGTCCTCGGGCCGATTATTTTAAAGCGTAATGCATTCTTTACGCCACGCGGGGATGTGGAGTTAATTTCTCTGCTGCCCACCTATCCGTGATCCATTAGACAATAAAGGAGAGAGCCATGAAAACGATAGAGACGATGATTCAGAAGCTCATCCACGATACGCGTGGGAGCGTGCTCATTACCACGGTCTTTAGTATTGTGCTGTTGGTTGGGTTGTCAGGAGGTGCCGTCGATTTGGGACGTTCCTATGCGATTCAATCAAAGATGTTGCAGGCTGGTGACGCAGCAGCGCTTGCGGCAGCGTCAATGCCAGAGGGCTCAACCGAAGCACAGCGTAATCAGATGGCCGCGCGCTTTTTCAGTTTAAATTTCCCTGATAATTATATGAATAGTGGCGTGACGTCGGCGGATATCAATATGAGTTATACACCTGATGCGCTTAGCCCTGATTTTGTGAATTTGGATATTACAGCGCCGGTGCAGACAAGTTTCTTGCGGTTATTTGGTATCAATACGATGGACGCGATTGCGGGAACAACCGTGGCGACAGCGACATCCACGCCGCCACCGGTGGATTTAGTGATGGTGCTCGATCGTTCGGGGTCGATGTGTAACCCCTGTTCTAAGCGTGATGCATTACGTACCGCGGTGACGAACTTAACTAACACCTTATTCACCAATACGTTGAACACTGGAATCCAATATGCGATTGCGAATGTATTTTACTCTACGTCTGTTGAGTCATTTAACTTCTCGGATAATCAAACGTATCTAACTAGCTTGTATAGTGCTGAGATAGGAGCGAATGGCTGGACTGCGGGCGGGCCGGCGACGATTGCCGCTAGCAACTTCATCACATCGAGTGCGCGGCCTGGGAGCATGGTGGCAGCAGTGTCGCGTGTTGCGATTGTGATGTCCGATGGTGAAAATAATGTGGATACGGTTTCAAGCACAGGGCATAACACGAACGCTGCGATCAATAATTCGAATGATGAGATGCTTGATGCATGTGCGACGATGAAAAGTAGTGGTGTTCTGGTGTATACGATCGCTTTCCAAGCGCCATCAAATGCGGCGGCAATATTGCGTACATGTGCAAGCGAGCCTAAAACAGAGTTCGCCTTGACGCCCGCGAATGAAGCGCAGTTGATTAGCGCCTTTGCAAATATTGCCGATGCGGTGACAAAAATCCGTATTGCGCGCTAACACTTCCTGCTTGCGAAACTGTTGAGAAATGGGCATAACGATGCCCATGAGACTCTCACAGTATTTTTTACCGCTCCTGAAAGAGACTCCATCGGAAGCGGCGGTTATTTCGCACCAGCTGATGCTGCGCGCGGGGATGATTCGTCAGCTTTCCGCAGGGATCTATAACTGGTTGCCGCTCGGGCTGGCCGTGCTCCGTAAGGTGGAAGGCGTGATTCGTGATGAGCTGAATAAGGCAGGATGCGTTGAGCTGCTTATGCCAAACATGCAGCCGGCCGAGCTGTGGCAGGAGTCTGGCCGCGGCGGCTATGGTAAGGAAACGCTGATAGCGACGGACCGCCATGAGCGTGAGCTGATTTACGGGCCGACCCATGAAGAGGTGATCACCGATATTTTCCGCAAAAATATTGGCAGCTATAAAGATTTGCCGATGACGCTCTATCAGATTCAATGGAAGTTCCGCGATGAAATTCGCCCGCGTTTCGGCGTGATGCGTGGCCGTGAGTTTCTGATGAAAGACGCCTATACTTTCACCGAAGATGAAGACTCGCATCTCGAGCTGTATAATCTGATGTACCGCACCTACCTCAAGATTTTTCGGCGGCTCGGGCTGACCGCGATTCCGTTTCGCGCGGAAACGGGGCTGATTGGCGGAAATCTCAGTCATGAGTTTCAGGTGGTGGCGGAGACAGGCGAGAGCGCGATCTATTACGACCAGGAGTTTGAAGAGCTCGTTGCGCAAGAGAATCCGGATATTGAGCAGATGCAGTCGCTTTATGCGATGGCGGATGAGATGCATGAAGCGGAGACATGCCCGATTGATGAGGCGCAACTCAAGTCAGCGCGCGGGATTGAAGTCGGTCATATTTTCTATTTTGATGAGAAATACTCTAAACCGATGGGTGCGGTGATTACGAACAAGGCGGGCGAGCAAGTACCAGTGAAGATGGGCGCGCATGGGATTGGCGTGTCGCGATTGCTGGGTGCATTGATTGAAGTCTATCATGATGATGCCGGCATTCTGTGGCCGGAAGAAGTCGCGCCGTTTAAGGTCGGCTTGATTAATCTGCGCCCAGGCGATAAGACGTGCGATGCGATGGCGGAGCAGACCTATCAAATGCTGCAAGAGAAAGGCATCGATGTGCTCTATGATGATACCGACCAGCGCGGCGGTGCGAAATTCGCTTCGATGGATCTGATCGGCTTGCCATGGCAGATGGTGATCGGCCCGCGCAGTGCGAAGGAAGGCAAGGTTGAACTGAAGCGGCGTGGCGCTGAGGATAAGCAGGAGCTTTCGTTGGAAGATGCACTTAGCCGTACTTCCAGTGATTAGTTTCATATGTCATCATATTTCAGCTTAGTACGCATTCCCAGTGAGCGCCGGAATCTTTTTTAGATACCGACTTCCGTCGGTATTTATTTTATTATTTGGTTCATAGCCTTCTCTTGCCCATTGACCTAAACCTATCCATTCGCTCTACTATGCTACAGTTTAAAGGACGTCATCTTGAGGAGAGCGATGCTCGACGAAAGATCTATTTGAGATAGATTCTTCACTCATTGGCGTTCGTTCAGAATGACGAAGGGCAAGTATGTTTTTCTCACCTGTAGAGAAAATGATTGCGTGGCGCTATTTGCGCTCGCGCCGGCGGGAAGGCTTTGTCTCGATTATCACTTCTTTTTCCGTACTTGGTATTATGCTCGGCGTTGCGACACTTATTTTGGTGACGTCGCTGATGAATGGGATTCGCCAAGAAATGCAGTCGCAACTGATTGGCATTGAGGGGCATATCACGATTACCAGCGCGCAAATGCCCGTGCTGCTTGATGGGGAGCCGCTAAGCGAGACGCTGAAGGCGTGGAAAGAGGTGAAGCATAGCATGCCGAAAATCACTGGGCAGGTGATGGCGACCTATAAAGGACGCTCAACCGGCGCGCAAGTTCTAGCGATTCAGAGTAATGATTATGCGCGTAAACCCCTGATTGCCGAGGCGCTCGAGCAAGGCGATTTGGAAGCGGTGCAGCGCGGCGAGGGGATCGCGATTGGCCAACGCTTTGCCTATCATCTCGGCGTGAAAGTGGGCGATATTATCACACTGATTTCCCCGCAAGGCCGCCATACGGTGGCGGGCTTCATCCCGCGAATCAAGCAATATAAGGTGGTGGCAACGCTCACCTTCGGCATGCATATGATTGATAACTCAATCGTTCTGATGCCGTTTGATGATGCGCAAAGCTATTTCCATGGCGCGCTGAATGGCATGGAGGAAGGGATTTCAGCGCTAGAAGTGGATTTGCGCGATATGAATAAAGCCGAAGAGGTGGCGCTCGAACTGCAGAAGGCGTTGGGCGCTGATTACCGCATTTTTAATTGGCAGCGCAGCAATACCGGCATTTTTCAGGCGCTCGAAATTCAGCGTAATGTGATGGTGCTAATTCTTGGGCTGATTGTGGTGGTGGCGGCGTTCAATATTGTCTCGAGCCTGATTATGCTGGTGAAAGATAAGGGGCAGTCGATTGCGGTGCTGCGCGCGATTGGCTTCACGCAGAATATGATTATGCGAATTTTTGTGCTGAACGGCATTAAGATCGGGCTGTTCGGCACGAGCTTTGGCATTTTGCTGGGTGTGTTCGCGGCGAAGCATATCGAAGATTTAAAGCGCGGCATTGAAACGATTACCGGGCAAGAAATTTTGGTTGGCGAGATTTACTTCCTCTCGAGCTTGCCGACGGAGACGCATCTGATGGATGTGGTGATGATTGGGCTGATGTCGCTCTCGCTCTGCATTTTTGCAACGATCTACCCAGCCCGGCGCGCGGGTGCGATCGAGCCGGCGGAGGCGCTTAGATATGAGTAAATCTAGTTCCAATATGGCGGTGAGCGCATCACGCAGTATGCCAGCTTTGGCTATTCGCGAACTGAGTAAGCATTTTGGTGAGGGGGAGCGGCGGCTTGATATTTTGAGCGATGTTGAACTCAAGCTGCTGCGTGGCGATATGATGGCGCTGGTTGGGCCGTCTGGCTGCGGGAAGACGAGCTTCTTGCAGATGGTTGGGCTGCTCGATGCGCCTGATAGCGGCTATGTATTTATCGATGGCGAAGAAGCGAGCAAGTCGAGCGACCGTAAGCGCGCTTTGATGCGCCGAAAGAATATTGGTTTTGTGTTCCAGTTCCACCATTTGTTGCCTGAGTTTAATGCGCTGGAAAATGTGATGATGCCAGCGATGGCAGATGGGGTGGCTAAGCGCGATGCGCGCGCGAAAGCATCGGAATTGCTTTATGAGTTAGGTCTGTCGGAGCGGCTGAAACATCGGCCAGCCGAGCTTTCGGGCGGGGAACAGCAGCGGGTGGCGATTGCACGCGCATTGGTGAATGACCCTTTACTTTTATTGGCGGATGAACCAACAGGAAATTTAGACCCTAGAACGTCTGACCATGTGTTTGAAATATTGCTCGAACATACCAAAGCGCGCAACGTTGCGACGATCATCGCGACGCATAATATGGATTTGGCGCAGCAGATCGGCCAGGTGATGACGATCCGCGATTGTAAGCTGGTCAGCAAGTCGGTCGAGACGGTCTGATGCCATTTATTCATCTACGCTGCCGCTCTTCTTACTCGCTCCTGACTGGGGCGATTAAGATGAAAGAGCTGGTGGCGCTGGCGAAACAGCACACTATGCCGGCGATAGCGCTGACGGATCAAAATAATTTATTTGGCTCGCTTGAATTCAGCCAAACCGCAGCAAAAGAAGGGGTGCAGCCGATCATTGGCTCACTGGTTTCACTGGTTCCGGAAGATCATCCGGAAGGCACGCCGTTGCGTGAAGAGCGCGCGGAACAGTTGCTGCTGATTGCGAAAGACCAGCAGGGCTATCAGAATTTACTCGCGCTGAGTAGCCGGTCTTATGTGGAGCCGGCCGAGGGGATGGCGCCATTTCTGCGCTATGACGATGTGCTGGCGCATGCAGATGGCGTGATCTGTCTGAGCGCAGGGATGCATGGCGGCGTGGGCAAGGCGCTACTCGCGAGCCGGAAGCCTTATGCAGAGAAGCTATTGCTGAAATTGAAAGAGGCGTTTGGCGACCGGCTTTATATGGAGTTGATGCGCCACGGTGTGACTGAGGAGAAGCGGATCGAACCGGCACTGATTGAGCTGGCGATGACGTATAACGTGCCGCTGGTGGCAACGAACGATATTTATTTTGCGAGCGAAGAAATGTATGAGGCGCACGATGCGCTGATGTGCATCGCGGTGGGGCGTTATGTGAGCGATGGCGAGCGGCCGCGATTGACGCCAGAACATCGCTTTAAATATCCTGAAGAGATGAAGCTTCTCTTTGCGGATATTCCTGAAGCGCTGGCGAATACGGAAGTGATTGCAAAGCGCTGCGCGATTATATCACCTAGCCGTAGCCCGATTCTTCCCGGCTTTCATATGGAAGATGAGAATGGCCAGGTGCTATCGGAAACCGAGGGCTTGCGCAAATGGGCGCGCGACGGGTTGCAGGCGCGTTTGGAAAAATTCGTGTTCACCGAGGCGATGGACGATGCGGAGCGCGAGGCGGTGGCGCAGCCTTACCGCGATCGGTTGGAATATGAGTTGGATGTGATTATCACGATGAAATTCCCGGGCTATTTTCTGATTGTCTCGGATTTCATCACCTGGAGTAAACAGCAGGGAATTCCGGTCGGTCCTGGGCGTGGTTCGGGGGCTGGGTCGGTGGTGGCGTGGTCGCTGCTGATCACGGATTTGGACCCGCTGAAATTCGGCCTGATTTTTGAGCGCTTTTTGAACCCCGAACGTGTCAGCATGCCGGACTTTGATATTGATTTCTGTCAGGAGCGGCGCGACGAGGTGATCCGGTATGTGCAGCAGAAATATGGCCGTGACAAGGTGGCGCAAATCATCACTTTCGGAAAGCTCCAAGCGCGGGCGGTACTGCGCGATGTCGGGCGGGTATTGCAAATGCCTTACGGCCAGGTGGATAAGATTTGTAAGCTAGTGCCTAACAATCCGGCGAACCCGTGTACGCTGCCTGAGGCGATTGAGATGGAGCCGCAGCTTCAGCAGGCGATTAAGGAAGATGAAACGGTCGCGAAGCTGGTGGAGCTGTCGAAGAAACTGGAGGGGCTGTATCGCCACGCCTCGACTCATGCGGCGGGAGTGGTGATTGGTGACCGGGCGTTAGAAGAGTTGGTGCCGCTCTATCGTGATCCGAAATCGGATATGCCGGTGGTGCAATATTCGATGAAATATGCTGAAGGGGCGGGGCTGGTAAAGTTCGACTTTTTGGGTCTGAAAACGCTGACGGTGATTAAGCAGTGCGTTGATTTTGTCGCAAAGCGCGGAATCGACATCGACATTGATGCGCTTCCAGAAGGCGACCCGAAAACCTATGAGCTTCTGAGTAAGGGGCAGACGATTGGCGTGTTCCAGTTTGAATCGGCGGGTATGCAGGATGCGATTAAGAAGCTCAAACCCGACTGTATCGATGATCTGATCGCACTCGGCGCGCTGTATCGCCCGGGGCCGATGGATAATATCCCAACCTATATCAACCGAAAACATGGCCGAGAGAAGCCCGACTATCTCGACCCAATGCTCGAGGATGTGCTGAAAGAAACCTATGGCGTT
Source organism: uncultured Azospirillaceae bacterium (assembly GCA_964352815.1). Lineage (GTDB taxonomy): Bacteria > Pseudomonadota > Alphaproteobacteria > Rickettsiales > UBA3002 > CAYGTO01. The sequence goes on from CAYGTO010000001.1 coordinate 317,661, forward strand.
ATTATCTATCAGGAGCAGGTGCAGAAAATTGCGCAGGTGATGGCGGGCTATACGCTGGGAGCAGCGGATTTGTTGCGCCGTGCGATGGGTAAGAAAATCAAGGCGGAGATGGATGCGCAGCGCGAGACCTTTGTGAGCGGGGCGAGAGAGAATGGCGTTGCTGAGAAAAAATCGAGCGGTATTTTCGATCTGGTAGCGAAGTTTGCTGGCTATGGTTTTAACAAATCGCACGCGGCGGCTTATGCGGTGATCGCCTATCAAACAGCGTATTTGAAGGCGAATTACCCGGTTGAATTTCTGGCCGCTTCGATGAATTACGATCTGCATAATACTGATAAGCTGGCGATTTTTCGTCAGGAAGCGCAGAGCATGGGTATTGAGATATTGCCGCCGGATGTGAACCGCTCGGATGTGTATTTCAGCGTGGAGGAACATGAGGGGGCGCTCGCCATTCGCTACGGGCTTGCGGCGATTAAGAATGTGGGCGCGGCGGCGATGGAAGCGCTGATTGAGGAGCGGCGCGCGAAAGGCGCGTTTACATCGCTTCGCAATATGACCGGGCGGAGTGATGCGCAGCATATGAACCGGCGCCAGCTGGAACATTTGATTCTGTCGGGCGCGTTTGATGAGCTGCTCGATAATCGCCGGCAGCTGTATGAATCCTGCGATTTGATTATTTCGCATATTACGCAGGCTTCGAAAGATCGAGAGAGCAATCAGGTGAGCCTGTTTGGCGAGGTGGATGAGCCGCTGGAGACGAGTGAGCTGCCGCTGAAGCCAGTGGAAGAATGGGAGCATTTGGAAAAGCTGAACCATGAGCAAAAGGCGATTGGTTTTTATCTCAGCTCACACCCGATGCAAGGCTATGAGCCGATGTTGAAATCGCTGAGGGTGACTTCATCGGCAGAGCTGGAAGCGCGGCTACCAGAGAAATATGCGCCGGTGACGGTGGCGGGAATTGTGGTGGACAAAAAGGTGAAGCGTAGCGCGCGCGGTAAGTTCGCGTTTTTGTTGCTGAGTGACACGACCGGCATCACCGATGTGTCGATCTTTGATGAGCCGATGCTGAATGACCCGAATGGTCTGCTGGAAAAGGGTGAGATGTTGCTGATTAAGGCAGAGGGAAAATCCGATGATAATGGCATGCGGGTGATTGCCAAGTCGATTTCTCGGCTTGAGGAAGCGAGCGAAAACGCCATGCCTAAGCAGATGCAGTTTGAGGTAAAAAGCCAGGAAGAACTTGCGAAAATTATTGAAATGTGTACCCAGCCACACAGGCAAGGAACGCGCGTGACGCTGAAAGTCAGAGCAGGCAGCCAGCATGTCGCGCATATTCAGCTACCCGGCGCTTACCAGCTTACACCGGCATCTATTTCTTCTCTGCAAGCGGCGTAAAGCTACCCTAAGCAAATATGACAATTCGATGACATTCTCGCTTTATAGGCGAGCTGTCATGATGTTGTCACAATGATTGAGTAGTAGGCAGATGAGATGATAGAGAATGAAGCATGACCAGACACAATTACAATGGTGATTATAAGGTTGAGAAGCCAAAACCATGGCATCGTGAAATCGCGCCTATTCAACCGACGCATGAGGCGGATGCGCTGAAAGATATGTCGTTTGAATCGGCTGATCAGGCGCGAACGAACCCGCTATATATCCCAGACTTTCACGCACGGGACCTAGCGACTGGCGCGTTTCGGCTTTCTTCAAGGGATCGTGCGGTA
>CAYGTO010000002.1:0-32283 GCA_964352815.1 uncultured Azospirillaceae bacterium
ATCCATACTATAAGTATACCGCCAAAAGGGTTAATAAGAGGTGAAGGAAAAACAATACCTTAGAGAAATTTCAGATTTACCTTAATCACCATTAAAGCAATGTATATCAGTTAGTTAGAAGCTGTTTATACATCTGATTCCAATAGGGGGAAACCGCCGCCAGGGCGTTTCGCGCTCCATATGCACGAATTCTACGTCTGGAATCTGGATAATGGACACATTACCCTCTAACCTGCTTAGAATGCTGAGAATTTCTGGGTTTAGACTCGGCCCGGCCACCAATACATTCCGCACTTACCTCGAGATTCTCGAACGATGTGTGTAGTGGGGTCATTTACTGGGCAGTGCCAGCCTCACGCTGCGCCATCGGCATGGCGTCGATAAACGCCGACAATTCGCTCAATGGCATCGGTGTGTTCTGACGTACTTTCTCTTCGCCATCTTTGCCCAAAATAATCACGGCGAACTCACCCGAGCTAACGCCAAAATATTCATAAAAAGGCGGCGTTCCGAACTGTACTTGTGGCTCGCCATCGATGACCACCACGCTCTGATCGACGATAAACCATTGCGCCATGTCGCGCGCACGAAATGCTGCTTGGTTCTTTTCGTATTCCTGCAAGTGCGTCATGAAAGCGTCATTGGTAAAATCCGGTGAGAAGACCAGCACCACCCGCTTCTCCCACAAATATTGCTCCATCAATGCCGCCACATCGGTGTGCGAGCACGAGGTCAGTGCGAACAAAAGAACAATGCTTGAGAGAAATGGTTTCATGCTTTCTGTATAAGCGAGCGCGACATCGAGATCAATGATTTTGGTTATGATGTGCCATGTTTAAGTCCAGCCTAGCGGACGGCGATTCGGCGGAGGCGTTTCCTCCATTTCTGCCTCGTGGCTCATTGCCAGCGCCTCATCGACGGCCTTGGTAAACCGTTCGATCACTTCCATGCGTGTGCTGGTTTTGCGCCAGAACAGCCCAATGGTACGAAACGGAACAGGTTCAGCAAACGGAATATAATGAATTCCCGGCTCGCCCTGTGCGACCGCACATTCCGGCATCAGCGTGATACCCGTGCCCGCTTTCACCATTTGCCGCAACGTTTCCAAGCTCGTCGCGCGGACATTATGCTGCTCTTCGGCCGCGTTGAAAAAACACACTTCGAGCGCCTGATCGCGCAAACAATGCCCCTCCTCAAGCAACAGCAACTCCTGGCCTGCGAGCATGCTTTGGTCGATCGTTTGATGCATCCGTAGCGGGTGATCGCTCGGCACGGCGAGGTAAAAATCATCATCAAACAGCTCATAATGATCAAAGCACTCTTCCTTCACCGGGGTAGCGAGCAGCGCCGCATCCACCGTGCCATCGCGCAGCATTGCTAGCAACGTTTCGGTTTTTTCTTCCACGAGAATCAGCTGTATGTCTGGCAATGCCTGCGTGATAATTTCAGTGCATTTCGGCAGCACATAGCTTGCCACCGTCGGGAATGCACCGAGCACAAACCGCCCGCTCAGCGGGTCTTTCGCATGATCAGCAATCTGTTTGATCTGCTCGACTTGCGTGAGTACTCTGCGCGCATGATCGAGAATCTGATGCCCCACCGGGGTCGGAAACACGGTGCGATTGTTGCGCTCAAATATCGCCACGCCGAGTTCATCCTCGAGCTTTTTTACCTGGCCGCTGAGTGTCGGCTGACTCACGCAACATTCGCGTGCCGCCTTGCCAAAGTTTTCATGTTCGGCGACCGCGAGGAGATATTTGAGGTCACGAATATTCATTGGCTACTCCTTATTTATGTCTTTATTGTCTAATCCCACCACACAATATTTCGTCATCCTCGAGTCGGCTTCGCCGACCTCGGGGATCTCATCGCGCCTCCCCCGACAAAAATCACGGGCACCACCATAACGCGAAACTTTCCACTCCGGAAGTCACGCCGCCTATCATTCCTTTCGCTTACCTAAAATCGTCATAGACAAAACCTATCATTCCTATCAGATCAAACGATTATACATAGGCAATACCTATCATTATAGTGAAATCAATAGGGATTACCTATGATAAACTGTACCAATTTGGGATATATCGAATGAGTATTCGTTTGCATCGCACACGCTGTCACACCCTGATCGAACGGGGTGTAATAGAAGAGCATTTGGGGTTGAACCCGGCGCGGCGCTCTGTCATCACTTGTGTATTCCAATGCTGCATCACCATGACGACTGAGATTGAAGGAGATAATTATGAATAATATTCAATTACTTAGAACCACTGCCCTGGCGGGAATTGCCGCACTTTCTATGAGCAGCTCTGCCGCTTTGGCCGAAGTGTCTACAAAAATAGGCGGAGCGCATGGCGCTGGAAATGTGGCGGCAGGCCAGCCGAAATCGAATCAATTCTGGTGGCCAGACCAGCTCGACCTTTCGGCTCTGCGCGACCATGATTCCCGCTCCAATCCATACGGTCAAGGCTTTGATTATTCTGAAGAATTCAGCAAACTCGACCTGGCTGCACTGAAGGCAGATTTGAACGCCGTCATGACCGATTCGCAAGAGTGGTGGCCGGCCGATTGGGGCAATTACGGCCCATTCTTTATTCGCATGACCTGGCACAGCGCCGGAACCTATCGCACGCTAGATGGCCGCGGCGGCGGTGGCGGCGGGCAACAGCGCTTCGACCCGCTCAATAGCTGGCCCGATAATGGTAATCTCGACAAGGCGCGCCGCCTGCTTTGGCCAATCAAACAGAAATATGGCCGTAGCATTTCTTGGGGTGATTTGATCATCCTCGCAGGCAATGTCGCGATGGAAAATATGGGCTTTGAAACCTACGGCTTTGCCGGTGGCCGAAGCGATGATTGGGAACCCGATCTCGTTTATTGGGGACCGGAAGTGGAGATGCTCGCAAGCGATCGCCATAGTAAAGAGGGCAAGCTCCAGCGCCCGCTCGGTGCGACCCATATGGGGCTGATTTATGTGAATCCGGAAGGGCCGATGGGCAAACCCGATCCGCTTGCATCAGCGAAAAATATCCGCACTGCCTTCGCGCGCATGGCGATGAATGATGAAGAGACATTGGCGCTCACCGCCGGTGGCCATACGTTCGGGAAAATGCATGGGGCGCATAAACCCAAAGATTGTGTCGGTGCTGAACCGGGTGCTGCGCCGATTGAGGAGCAAGGTTTGGGTTGGAAAAATACCTGCGGCAAAGGCCATTCGGAAGACACGGTGACCAGCGGCTTGGAAGGCGCATGGACGCAAGCACCCACGCAATGGACCATGCTGTATCTGGAAAATCTGCTCAATAATGAGTGGGAGCTGACCACCAGCCCGGGCGGCGCGAAACAGTGGGTTCCGAAGAATAAGGAACTGCATGAATCAGTGCCGGATGCGCATGTCGAAGGGAAATATAACCCACCCGTCATGACCACCGCCGATTTGGCGTTCCGCGAAGACCCGGAATATCGCAAAATTGCCGAGCGTTTCTTAGCAAACCCAGAAGAGTTCCGTCTCGCTTTTGCCAAAGCGTGGTACAAGCTGACCCACCGCGATATGGGCCCGCATGCCCGTTTCTTAGGCGCCGAAGTGCCGGACGAAGCGTTGATTTGGCAAGATCCGCTACCAAAAGTGGAAGGCACGCTCATCAGCGCCAGCGATGCAAAAGCGCTTAAAAAAGAGATCCTTGATTCGGACCTCTCCATCCCGCAACTCATCCGCACTGCATGGGCGTCAGCCTCAAGTTTCCGCGCCAGTGATATGCGCGGCGGTGCCAATGGCGCGCGGATTGCACTCGCCCCCATGAAAGATTTCGCGGCGAATGATCCGAAAGAACTTGCGACTGTGCTCTCGGTGCTGCGCGAGATTCAGGAGGAGTATAATAACTCGCTGTTTGGCGGCACGAAAGTCTCGCTTGCCGATCTGATCGTGCTTGGCGGCGCGGCGGCGGTCGAGAAAGCCGCGAAGGATGCAGGTGTGGACATAGATGTTCCGTTTACACCGGGCCGTGCCGATGCGACCCAAGATCAAACGGATGCGGCCAGCTTCGCGCTGCTCGAGCCGAAAGCCGATGCATTCCGCAACTATTTCGATGCGGAAGCGGCCTACCGTTCACCGACTGAAATGCTCGTCGATAGGGCCGATCAGTTGAATCTGACCGTTCCGGAAATGACGGTGCTTCTTGGTGGCATGCGTGTGCTCAATGCCAACACAGGCGGTTCGCAGCATGGCGTGTTCACGGGCAAGCCGGGCGTTTTGAGCAATGACTTTTTCGTTAACCTGCTTGATATGTCGACGAAATGGAAAAAGTCTGAAGCCAATGACGGCGTCTATGCTGGGCTCGACCGCGCAAGCGGAAAGGCAAAATGGACCGCGACTTCGGTGGATTTGATTTTCGGCTCAAACTCCGAGCTTCGCGCGGTGGCGGAAGTTTATGCGTCCAACGATGCGAAAGAGCTGTTCGTGAAGGATTTCGTGAAGGCTTGGGTCAAGGTGATGCAGCTAGATCGGTTTGATCTGAAGCATGATATTTAAATGAAAAAAGGGCATGACAGAAAACTGTCATGCCCAAACATATCGCAAAGAGTGATTAGAATCGGTAGCCAATCCCCGCACCGACAATCCATGGATCGAGATCAACATCAGCTCTGACCGCACCATTATTCACGCTCGCATCAACATTATGGAAGAGCTTCTTCACATCCATGTTGAACGCCCAATGATCATCGATCGCAATATCCATCCCCGCTTGTAGCGCATAGGAAATACCGCCATCATACTCAATATTATTCGCTGCGCCGGAGTCTTCATTATACCAAAAGACATAGCCTAAACCAGCACCGACATAGGGGCGAAACTGGCCGAATGGGTTCAAATGATATTGCAGCGTCAGCGTTGGCGGCAGCGCCCATACATCGCCCAAATCAAGATTCAGACCGCCTTCAGCTTTAATGTCATGCTTACTGGTCGCAGCGATCAATTCCGCCGCAATATGGTCTGAGAAAAAATAGGTTAAATCGAGCTCGGGCGTAATCGCCGCATCGGCATCAATCTCGGTGTTGGCCACATTGACCGAGCTATCCTCATCGGGAATCACATCAATTACACGCGCACGGATCATGAAACGCTCTTTCGCATCCCATGCTTTTCCTTCCACTGATTCCACCGCTTGTGCTGTTGAGAACAGCATAGAAGCAAGTGCTGTGGTAAATGCTAATGTTCGAATCATATCCTAAACTCCTTTTTATTGTTATTAGCGGGCTCACTCTACCCACTCAGGAGCTATCATACCTTGATTTTAGTCAATCTTCATCGTCAATCAGAATTCGGTGGGCGGCACCGTCCAAATCGTCATATTGATTCGATTTGAGTGACCAAAAAAACGCAGCGAGTCCGATACATCCTAAAAAAAGCGCGATGGGAATGAGGTAGAGCAGCACATCCATTAGACGGCCTCCTCTTTTATTAAGTGAATACGGAATGAGTTGGCGATGACGATCAGGGAAGAAAGCGACATGGCAATCGCGGCAATGAGCGGAGTGACCATGCCCGCCACAGCGAGCGGAATCGCAACGCAGTTATACAACACTGCAAGGGTAAAATTCTGTTTCACTAGCTGCGTTGAGAAGCGTGCCATGCGCCAGGTATAGAGGATTGGAGAGAGCTTTTCGCCTTGGAACACGATGTCTGCCGCGTTCTGCGTGATGTCCATTCCGCTGGCGGGGGAAAGGGAAACATCGGCCTGCGCGAGCGAAGGGGCATCATTCAGCCCGTCACCTACCATGAGCACGTGGCGGCCTTCCTGTTGTAGCTGCTTGATACGTTCGGTTTTCTCTGCTGGAAGCATGCCGCCTTGCCAATGATCCATCCCAACCTCTTGCGCAACGGCTTGCACCACTTCGCTGCGATCACCGGACAACAGAATGCTCTGCGACATATGCGTATTCATTGAACGCACCACCGCGCGGGCATCACTGCGCAGCGCATCATGGAACGAAAGCATCGCGAACAATTCACCATCACGGGTGAGTTTCAGTGACGGGGAAGCTTCGTTATACTCGGACGCTTTTTCTAAGCGAATCACATGCCCTTGAATGGTGCCTTCAACTCCAACACCCGGCATTTCTTTGCCCTGCTCTACAGGCAGCAGCTCGCCCGCATAGGCTTCAGAAATAGCCTGGCTATAAGGGTGTTTACTCTGCGCCGCAAGCGAAGCCGCTAGCTGAAGATGTTCGGCCGACAGCTTGTTCATTAATGTTGGCTTGCCCTTGGTCAGCGTCCCGGTTTTATCGAGCACTATCGTATCAATGGCCGCGAGACGCTCGAGTGCATCGCCTGACTTAATGAGAATCCCGCGCTTCATGAGCCAGCTTGTCGCCAGCACTTGCACTACCGGCACAGCGAGCCCCAGCGCGCAGGGACAGGTGATGATCAAGGTGGTCACGGCGATGAGCAGCGCTTCTTGCCACGCTAGCCCGCCAATCAGAAGCCAGCCTAAAAAGGTGAACAGCGCGAGGCTATGCACCACGGGCGTATAGAGTTTTGCTGCCTTGTCCGCCAGACGCACATAACGCGCCCGCCCCTGCTCCGCTTTTTCCATGAGCCGAACAATGTCAGCCAGCAAGCTGTCTTCTGATGTTCTAAGCACGCGGCATATGAGTGGTGCGTTAAGATTAATCGTGCCGCCATACGCTGTGCTGCCCACACTCACGGCTTGCGGTAAAGTTTCGCCGGTAACGAGGCTGGTGTCGAGTTCAGAACAGCCCTCGATAATCTTAACATCAGTCGGAATTTTTTCACCCGCTGCGATACGCACGAGCATATTTTGCTGCAGCTCAGCAATCGGAATGCTGCGCTGCCTTCCTTCTTCCACAACAGTTGTATGGCCTTGCATCATGGCGAGCAAATCTTCAGCATTGCTCCGCGCTTTGTTGCGCGCACGCGCATCGAGCCAACGCCCAATTAATAAGAAAAAGAGCAGCATCACAGCTGAATCAAAATAGACATGTTCACCATTTTGAACCGTCTCAAACAGGCTCATGGCAGAGGTGAGAATCAGCGCCAGTGAGATCGGCACATCCATGTTCGTGTGTTTATGCATCAGCGCCCCGAGTGCCGAAGCAAAGAATGGGCGGCCAGCATAGGCGATAGTTGGCAGTGCGATCAGGGCAGAAATCCAATGCAACAAATCACGCGTCGCAATCCCCATCACGGCTTGCTCACTGCTCCATAGCGCTGCGGAAAGGAGCATCAAGTTACCCATCGCAAAGCCAGCAATTGCCATGCAATATATCAAGCGCCGGTCTTCCGAAGTGTCCGATTCGCTAGCTTCAAAGGGCTTCATCGTGTAGCCGAGCGCTTCAATACGTGTGATAAAATGCTGCATCAATTGTGATTCACCAACCCAGCTCAGCGACAAGCGATTCGTGCTCATATTCACACGCGCATTCGTCACCGACGGCTCACTCGTGAGCGCAGACTCAATCGCATGGATACAGCGCGCACAACGCACGCCTTCCACATGGAAATAGTGATTATGGACGGTCGCTGTCATGCGATGCTTCCTGCTGTTTCTGGCGCACTTCTTCAACGATCCGGTCATAGTCGAGACCTTTCTCGTAGGCGTTCTCGGTGACGACGCCATGGTTCGTGCTCACCGCTAAATAAACAAACATGCCGTTTACAGCGAAAACCACACCGAACGCCATAACAAAATACCAGGGGATCATCCGGTCGCGGCGGTCGCTGGGTTTAGTTTCGGCTGATGAAGACACTTTCGACATGGTCCTGACTCTCGGTTTGGTTATCCTGAATGGTGAAGGTAATTTCGTGGCGATGATCGCTTTGTTGCGGCGCAGCAATAAACACGCGGAAATGCCCAATACTATCAGCGAATACCGGTAGCTGATCCGCATCAATCTGTCCAGCGCCTTGCATGGTAATGGTAGCATCAGGCAAGCCTTCTAGGGCGAGGCGATATGTTCGGTCTTCATGAGTTTTATTGAGAATGCGAATATCGTAGCCATTGCGAACCGAACCATCGGATAGGGTGACATAAAGCGGGTTCCGGTCATGGAGGACATGTAACTCAAGCGGCGAACGGGTTAGCAGACTATAGAGCATCAGCCCGCCGACAAGGCACAATATTGCCGTATAATAAAAGCTCCGTGGTCGGATCAGATGTGACGCGATACTCGCTTCTTTTGCGCCGCATTCGCGGGCTTCTTGATTGGTCGTCGTGTCATAGCGAATCAAGCCGCGCGGCAAAGACAGCTTGTCCATTACGTTATTGCACGCATCGACACATAGGCCACAAGCGATACATTCATATTGCAGCCCTTCGCGGATATCGATGCCCATCGGACAAACCTGCACGCAGAGTGAGCAGTCGATACAATCGCCATAGCCTTTTTCGCCTTTATCTTTGAACTTACCACGCGGTTCACCGCGCGCTTCGTCATACCCAATAATAAGCGTGTCACGATCAAACATGGCAGACTGAAACCGTGCATACGGGCACATATATTTACATACTTGCTGACGCGCAAAACCTGCCATGATGTAGGTGCTTAGGGTGAGCGCGATGATCCAGCCCAGCACGCTCCATGGCACATCGAAATGCACAATCTGTTCAAGTAAGGTCAGCGCATCATTGAAATAAAGCACCCAGGCACCACCAGTGAACAAGCCAATCATCAGCCATAGACAATGCGTCAGCCCTTTTTGGTACAGTTTCTTGAAGCCCCATTTGCTCTCATCGAGTTTCTTACGCGCGTTACGATCACCCTGCACAAAGCGCTCGGCCCAGACGAACAGATCCGTCCACACGGTTTGCGGACAGGCATAGCCACACCAAACGCGTCCGGCGAGTGCGGTTGCGAAGAACAATGCCACCGCAGCAATAATCAGAACACCGGTCAGGTAATAGACTTCTTGCGGCCAAATTTCGATGAAGAAAAAATAACCTCGATAGTTGGTCATATCGATGAGAATGGCTTGATCTGGCGCGTTCGGTCCGCGGTCCCATCGCAAAAATGGAGCGAGATAATAGATAGCGAGCATGACAAGCATCGACACCCATTTGAGCTTACGGTAGCGCCCCCATACCCGCTTCGGGTAGACTTTGGGTTCCTTGCGGAAATACTGTATGTGCTCAGTGGTGCTGCTCATGGGCGATCATCCTACTCTCCGCCACCCAGGCTATGAACATACAACGTTAACTGGCGAATCGTGTCATCATCCAGACGGTCAACCCAGGCTGGCATCATCCCATGTTTCGGGTTGCGGATTTGATTCATGATCGCTGCCAAGCTGCCATCCTTGCTTTTGAGCCAGATCGCATCGGCAAGGTTCGGTGCACCAAACTCTTTGAGGCCTCGCGCGTCATTGCCGTGGCAGCTCGCACATTGCTCTTTATAGACGCGCATGCCGAGGGGGAGTTCCGCAAGTGCGGGCAACTCCTCTTCTACCGGCGGCTCACTGCTCCCATCATGGAGGCCTTTAATATAGGATCCGACGGCTTCGATTTCAGCGTCGCTAAGAATACCATCATAGGCTGGCATCATCGATTGATGCGCCTCATCATGCATGCGGATACCGTATTTAATGGTCTGGTAAATACTGGCAATATCACCGCCCCAGATCCAATCATCATCATTCAGGTTTGGATAGGCAGGCGCACCGGCACCGCCTGTGCCGTGGCAAGTTGCGCAATTATCTTTGAAGGCGGCTTTCCCGCCTGCCATTGCAAATGCATAAAGCTCAGGATCGTTGCTTATCTCTTCAAACGACGCTTCACGAAAACGCTCGAGATATTCTGAACGGCGCGCCATAATTTCCTTTTGCTCTTCTTCGAGCTTCTTATATTGCGTCCATTCGAACGCACCAACCGTGCCGCCCCGCTCACCTTCGCCGGAGAGCGTTGGCCAAGCTGGATAGACCACCCAGTACCCCACGGACCAAATGATGGTCAGGTAAAAAATCCAGAGCCACCAACGCGGCAGCGGGTTATTCAGCTCTTTGATGCCGTCCCACTCATGGCCCGTCGTGTCGACACCTGAATGTTCGTCTTTATCCTTATGCTCGTTCATGGTCATCCTCATCATCTAGGGGAATATGTTTCAGCGCTTCGATGCGATCGCGGTTTTTGGGAAGATATGCCCAGAGTGCGATGCCAGAAAACACCAAGAAAAAGAAAATCAGACCTATCAGTCCAAAATCAGCCGAGGCGAAGAGTGCTTTCATGGCGCCTCTCCTTGTCTCCCCTGCTCCAGCCTACTGGCGTCTGCAATGGGACTAACGGGTTGACTTGCGCCGCCCTGCGGGTCGCCGACTGAAGGCTCGCCCTCTTGCTCTGCAACTAAGTCTGGCTTGAAATCTTTAAAGTCAACGAGCGTGCCAAGCATTTGCATATAAGCCACAAGCGCATCCATCTCGGAGGTGAATTTCGGATTGCCATCAAAGTCGCGCACATTCACCTTCTCGCCATAGCGCTCACGCAAACCATCCGCATTGTCACTGTCGGGTTGCACCTGCGCCATTGCATCTTTATAAGCCGATGCCACCATTTCATCCGTATATGGCACGCCGAGTGTTTTGAGCGTTTTGAGATGTTTATGCACGTTATGAAGCTTCACGCCGCGCTCTGCCAAATGCGAATAGGCTGGCATGATTGACTCCGGCACCAATGAACGCGGGTCAATCAGATGCTGCACCTGCCAGTCATCGGAATATTTTCCGCCTACGCGCGCAAGATCTGGTCCGGTGCGTTTCGACCCCCACTGGAACGGGTGGTCATACATCGACTCGGCTGCGAGGGAATAATGACCATAGCGCTCGACCTCATCGCGCAGCGGACGAATCTGCTGACTATGACAATTGTAGCAGCCTTCGCGGATATAGATATTTTTCCCCATCAGCTCGAGCGGTGTGTACGGGCGCATGCCGCCAACCGGCTCGATGGTCACTTCCTTACGGAACAGTGGCACAATTTCCACGAGCCCGCCGATCGAGATCACCACAATCACGAGCAGCAGCATAATGATCGAATTTTTTTCTAACGTGTGATGGTGCTTCATCATGCGACCGCCTCCTTCCATCCGGTGTTAAGCGCGATCGTATATTCCGGCTCATCGCGGCGCGCCCCTTGGATGGTTTTATAAAAGTTGTAGACCATGATCAGCGCACCGCCGAGGAACAGAGCCCCGCCAAGCGCACGGATGATATAGAAGGGGTGCATCGCCATGACCGTTTCAACGAAGCTATATTCAAGAAAGCCCATCGCGTCATAGTCGCGCCACATCAGGCCCTGCATGATTCCACTCACCCACATCGCGCAGATATAGACGACGATGCCAATGGTTGCGATCCATAGGTGCATATTGACCAGGCGCATCGAATAGAGGCGCTGGTTCCACAAGCGCGGCACCATGTAATAGAGGCAACCGAAGGTGATGAAGGCGACCCAACCGAGCGCACCGGAATGCACATGGCCAATTGTCCAATCGGTGTAGTGGCTCAATGAGTTGACCGATTTGATTGACATGAGCGGGCCTTCGAACGTGCTCATCCCATAGAATGATAGCGAGATAATCATGAAGCGCAGCACCGGGTCTTCGCGCAGCTTATGCCATGCGCCCGATAGGGTCATCATGCCGTTGATCATGCCGCCCCATGAGGGCATCCAGAGCATAATCGAAAAGGTCATCCCCAACGTCTGCGCCCAATCAGGCAGCGCCGTGTAATGCAGATGGTGTGGCCCGGCCCACATATAGATGAAAATCAGTGACCAGAAATGCACGATCGAGAGGCGGTACGAATAAACCGGCCGCTCGGCGCGCTTGGGGACGAAATAATACATCATGCCGAGAAAGCCCGCCGTTAGGAAGAAGCCAACAGCATTATGCGCGTACCACCATTGAATCATAGCCGATTGAACCCCTGCCCAGGCTGGGTAGGATTTTCCGCTCGTCAGATCGAGCGGCAGGGACACACCATTACCAAGATGCAGCACGGCAACCGTGATGATAAAGGCTAGATAGAACCAGTTCGCGACGTAGATATGCGGCTCGCGGCGCTGCGCTAATGTCATGAGGAAGACGAGCAGGTAAACAACCCAGACAATGGTCAGCCATAGATCCGCATACCATTCTGGTTCGGCATACTCCTTACCTTGTGTAGCGCCGCCGAGATAGCCAATCGCTGCCATTACGATGAAAGCTTGATAGCCCCAGAAAGTAAAGAAGCTCCAGCTATCGCCCCAGAGGCGTGTACGGCAAGTGCGCTGCACAACAAAGTAAGAGGTAGCAAAAAGTGCATTCCCGCCAAAAGCGAAAATCACCGCAGAGGTGTGGAGAGGACGCAACCGGCCAAAAGTGAAATACGGCTCAAGATTGAGTTCAGGGAACGCCATTTGTAGGGCTATGAACAGGCCAACCGCAAAACCGGCGATGCCCCAAAACACCGTCGCCAGCGTGAACAGCTTCACGATATCGTCATTATAGATGGGTTTATCAATCGATTGCATAATCACTCCTAATGCATGCTAATGAGGTTGAGTCCGAGGCCGCAAAGGAACAGGCCGTTGATGGCCATGACACTGCGCCCTGCTGTCGTTGAAAATCGTGGATGACGCCGGTTCAGCTTCAGGCTACCCACGCTTGCGAGCTGCAAAAGAGGGGTCGTTGCCAAGCCGAACATCATCATCACCGCCATGCCTTCGAGCGGATGTTCGAGCGTTGCCGCGGTGAGCAGCACAGCATACACCATTCCGCAAGGCATAAAGCCCATCATCAGGCCGCGCACATAGAGCACGAGCCGCATGTCTGAGAGCGTCTCATTGACCCAGCGCATCACCCGGCTGTTTTGTGCTGGGCCGCAGCCATGAGTGTTGCGCGGGAACAGCGCGCTGGTGATAAAGGTTACGCCAGCGATCATCAGCAACCCATCCGCATAGGGCTGGACTTTACCAGAGAACAGCATATGTGACAGGAGTACGGCCATCCCGCCGAGCGTGGCATAGGTCGTCATACGGCCAGCATGGTAAGAGTGAATGGTGCTGCGCGGGGCCTTTTGGCCTTCCAGCTGCAGCGTTTGTGCCGCCACGAGAGGGGCGCACATGAAACTACAATGGCTTAAACTGCCCACCAGGCCCGCCACGAAAACGCTGATCCATAAAGGATAGGAGCTCGAAACGAAACTGGCGCAATGTGCAAAGAGTGCTTCCATGATGGCACTCTAGGCGATCTCATGCACCTCGCCCTTGATTTTGGTCAAATAGGTAGGATATATCAGCTTATTCTTGAAAAACCTTGATTCATCGGCTATTTTCACCTTATGCCTCACGCGAAAAAGCTTGACCAGCCCTTCGTTGATCTTAGTGAAAAGATCAAAAACACTCCCCTTTTTTCCGGCATCTCAGAGGATGTGATTGCTGAGTTCGCAAAAGAAGCACATCTTCGCAGCGAGCCGAAAGGTAAAATCCTGTTCCTTCATGGCGATGACGCCGAATGGTTTTACCTGATCGTCCATGGCTGGGTGAAACTGTTTCGCGAAACAATCGAAGGCACGGAAGCGGTGATTGATGTGCTGACATCCGGGCATATGTTCGGTGATGGTACCGTGTTTGAGGATGGCAAGTATGGCTATGGCGCAGAGGCCGTGGAACCAACGCAGTTTATTATGCTCCCCACCTCGATGCTGAAACGCTCGATAGAGACCAATAATCACATGGCACTCAATATGCTGTCATCCATGTCGCAACACCGGCGCCAGCAGAATCGTGAAATCGAACATCTAAATGTGCAGAATGCGCCACAACGCATTGGGTGTTTCTTGCTACGCCTATGCCCGACTTCACCATCGCCATCAACCACACTCAATCTGCCATATGATAAAACGCTAATTGCTTCACGGCTTGGGATGAAAGCGGAGACCTTCTCGCGCGCTTTGGCAAAGCTGAAGTCAGAAACAGGCATCCAGATTCATGGGCCGACGGTTACGATTCAGGATATTCAGCGTTTGGTGAGCTACACCTGCAACCACTGTTCAGATAGCTTTCCTTGCGAGGATATAAAAGGTTAGTCGAGCCCGGCACGGTTTTTGAGCCATTGCCAATCCAGCTTTGTTGGCTCTTGAATATACTCATCTGGATTTTCTACCACCTGCCGAAGGTAACTGGTGTTGATTCGCCACCCTGGGTCTTCTACCGCATCGCCCGACTCATCCACCACTTCGATATGCTTATTGTGAATTTTGAGCTGATAGTCCCCTTTAGGCTCATCATCATAGACGGTGACATGCATACCCTTATCGCTTTGCAAGTTCTCTGCGGCTTCCCAAATATGTTTGTATGGGAATTCATCCTTATGCACTTCCATCGCCTGATTACAGACTTCTAGAAACTCCCGAAACAGCTCGTGCACTCTTTCTGCTTGTGGACTCATTATTCCCCCCAAAACGCGATTAACAATGGCACCCAAATCAACGCCGTTGTCAGTGTTCCTTTGACGGCCTGATAAGCGATCCATGCCCAAAACACTTTGCGCCCACCGCCGTGAATACGCACAGAGGACAGCGATGTTATAGCGCGCGTGTCAGAGGTCATATCTGATTCCTGATCCATTTGGCATCATTCAAACAGATTGGCGGGTTGTTGAAATTGATTTTTGTCAACTAGCCAAGAAACGAATAGATCACTCGCTGGCTAATTGCGAATAGAGTCAAGAAACTTATCAATTGCCCCTCTGAGCGTGTTCGACAGCTTAGACACTTCCGAAGACGCCTCAAGCATGCTATCGGCAGATGAGCCAGTGAGCGATGCCCCTTGCTGCACTTCACCAATAATCTCAGACACTTTATTGACACTTTCCGATGCCTGGCCAATGCTACGTACGATCTCAGAGGTGGTCGCATTTTGTTCTTCAATGGCGGCGGAAACACCGGTGAACGAACCATCGATTTCACTGATACTATCAATAATTTTTTGCATCACAAGCACCGACTCATTCGTTGCTTCCTGGATCTCAATAATACGTGCATTAATCTCTTCCGTTTTCTGTGCTGTTTCTCCGGCAAGCTTTTTCACCTCATCCGCCACCACGGCGAATCCCTTCCCTGCTTCACCGGCGCGCGCCGCTTCGATCGTTGCGTTCAATGAAAGTAAGTTGATCTGCTCAGCAATGTAGCGAATAGCTTCGACGACTTCACCGATATTGGTCACCAGTTCATTCAAGTTATTAACCGTCGTATTCGCTTCCGTCGCATTGTGCGATGCATTGCGTGATTGCGTATTCGCATTACTCACCTGAACCACAATCTCATTACTGGTTGCCGACATTTCTTCCATCGCTGCCGAAACGGCATTCACATTGGCGCTTGCTTCATTAGAAGAGGATGCCACAATCGTGCTTGACTGAGACGCTTCATCAGCAACAGAGCGCATGCTCTTCGCCTGTTCATTCAGTTCCGTTGCCGCACTCGCTAGGGATTGCACCAATCCACCCACTTGCTGATTGAAAGATTCGGCAAGCGCGTGCATCGCTTTCGCTTTTTCTTCTTCAGCCTTCACTTGTGTTTCGAGTGCTTTCTTTTCTAGCTGTTTCCGCTCTATCAGCCCTTGCTTAAAGACTTCAATGGAGCGGGCCATGCCGCCAATTTCATCCCTGCGGTCAGCACCATGGACGATCACATTCTCATTGCCGCGTGATAGCTCTTCCATCACCTCTTTCGTGTTATCGACACTTCTCAAAAGATCTTTCACAATAATATAAGTGAGGACTAGAATGATGATAATGATCATTCCCAATGCTGCACAATAAATGTTGCGTTCCAGGCGTGCGTTTGCAACCACTTCCTTCGATAAGTTGGTCACATCCTGCGCCAAATAATCTTCCATCTCTTTCAATTGATTGATTTTCTTCGTGATGGTTTGGAACCAATATTCCGCCTCAATACGCTCGGATGGTGGGCCTGACAGGCTGGCACTTTTCACCGCAATCTCGCGCATCCGGTTCACTTCCGCCACCGCAGGATCGGCCATTTTTTCATTGTACGCTTGCACCATCGACTCCGTCGCATAATTGAAGAACACATCAAGGTAGGTGTTCTGCACCACGATCAGACTCTTAAATTTATCAAGCAAGTCAGTATTCCAGCCGCCACCAAACCCTGCCGCACCAACAGCGCGTTCGATCCCTGCCCGTTCTTTCGATTGTAAGAAGTAGAAATAAGCCGATACATCACGAACGATCACAGGGTCTTTCGCGACAAGCAACGCTTGTGCGGTGACATTCAAAAACTTTGCGTTCATTGCTGTGTAATAGCTCACCACCTTGGATAGCGGCAACTGAAGTTTGGACACTGCCTGACGCATCTGGTCAATCTTTTCCAGATCCGACAAGGCGCTTTCGAGCTTTGCTTTATATGCTCCACCAAATTGAGGCACATCAATCGATGAGAGTAACTCGTTTAAGCGCGCTCTTTTTTCATTGGTGCTTCGATGCTGCTTTGTTAATACATCCGAAAAGGCTGCCCCCTTCGAATTAGTGTAACCCGCTGATGCGCCGCGTTCTTTTTGCATCTCATGAACAAGATTGTTTGCAGCAACCGAAATTTCCATTAGGGAAATGAGTTGATGCTGCCTTGTTACCTGCTTATCGAGTTCAGCGACCTTCATCAATGCTTGCGACATCATGGCAATGGCTGGAATCACGACAATAATCAGCAATTTAAACCGAAGTGAAATATTCGACAACATGGTGCACTCCCTTATTGCGCAGACTTTTTTTGTGATTTCCTATTCATAGCAGAGATGCCAGCGGAAAGATACCGTATAGGGTTAGAATGTGACGCCTGCCTGCACCCAGAACACATCTCTGTCTACAAATGGAGCATCTTCCGCCTCATAATCGGCATATTTCAATAGCACGTTTATCTGATGAAACGGATTGCTTGTATCTTCGAGTACCGTGAACCGTTTCTTCACGATCGCATCCACTTCTGAACCAAAATCGCCCCCCTCTTCGCCTTCAAATTCATGATAGATCACTTTCGCCACCATTCCGTCTAGAAGGCTGTTCGTGTTAGCGAATTTATACGCTAGAGACACATTACGATCCTCTAGCCCATTCGCAGGCGTGTTCAAGAAAAGATCTGCCCAGCCATTGAATTTATGTAGCGTTGAGAGCGGGGTTTGGAACGCATTCGTGCCATCGCCATCCAGCACTTCATAAGCCGCGCCCGCAGTAAAGCCATAGGCCGAAAGCTTCGGCGCCACCAAATAGTAATTCGCGTCATAATTGGCCGTGTTGTTTTCATAATCTTCCTGCGCGGCAAACTCTGCTTCATACGAGAAGGTAAAATCTTCACTAATAGGGGTTTCCCCGGTAAGGCGGAGGCCATAGGTTTGGTTCGACAGGGCGGCTGCATTTTCAAACTCCATCAGATAACCGTAAGCAACTGCCTTCATCCAATCAGCAACCTGGTAGGAAAGATTCACCAAATGCATGTTGGAGGTCAGATCATCCGGCGGTGTGCTTCCCGCAAAAATGCGGTTCACATTGGCGACATAGCTATAATACGCCTTCAGCCCATTGATCGACTGATTCGTAACCGTCAGCGCATCGTAGGTTTGGTCATTCTGACGCCAATCGACAGTACCGATGAAGCGCTGATTGTCGAGATTGATTAGCTGACGCCCAAGCGTCACGCGCGTATCCGGAATATCCGTATAATGAATGGCGAGCTGGTTGATTTGCTGCACATCCGGGTCGGCAACGGTTGAAAAATTCGTTTGCCCATTGGCGAGCGAGTTGAATTCCTCCGCGCCCAAATGTTTGATTACCTGCGCTTCCACCACCCCGGTAAACCCGTGATATTCCGGGGTCTGGAACCCGGTATTGATCCGCAATGTGTGAGCATTCGCATCACTCAGTGCATTGTTATTGCTCACATGTTCATAGCGGTAGCGCAACTCACCAAAAAACTTCCCATCCGCGTCAGAAGCCGCTTCAGCTGCAGGCGCGGACATCAATGATGTGATCAGTAATGAAGCGAAGGCCGTGCGGTGTGAACAGCCGCGTAACAATATGGTTTTCATGATATCTAGCTCCCAGTTATGGGGCACTATAGCAAAATACAACCTGAAGTGGAACACAGACCTAAGGAGCTGTTGATAATCACAATAGTCACACGATAGCAAGACACGGCTTATATGCGTATGGACGAACAGGGGAAAAGTTTCGTTACTCGCAGCAATCTAGCAAGGTCATTGGGGGTCATTTGTTTATCGAGCATATTTTCGGGCATCTGTTCTGCTTCTTCAGCGCCCTTATTATGCTGACAGATTTTATCTGTCGCATCCTTGTTACTAAAAAGTGCATCAGGTTTCTTCAGCATCATCTCATGGAGCGTACGATAGCCCGCGCCTGACACATAGAGTTTCACACATGGCGCAGTATCATTACGCTGAACTCTAGCGCGAAAATCTTTTTCTTGTGCATTTGGCACCAGCCTGTCAATCTCCTCAATAGGCACCGTCTCCCCCTCCATATCGGTGAGTGGCCCAGATGCGCTCACAACGTCAACCTTCTTGTAGACCACCCCTTCCTCTTTTTCTTCTTCTGGCTCAGCGTCGATCAGCTTACTTTCATCACCATAAAGGAGCGGACGTATAAGCGCCTCCGCATCATTCAATGCCGTGTAGATAGATCGAACTGCTCTTACATCTTTGTCGTTTCGAACAGGCAATATGAGCACGGCTTGTGGTTGAATAGGCTCAGAGGGCACTATCTCAGTCCACGTTCCACCAAGGTCCTGGTTTAACTTTTTTTCTATCGCCTCATGATCTGGCATCTCATATGTTTCTTCTAACAAAAGCGGTTTGGTTCGGCTCAAAGAGGTTTCAAGCGTACGTAAACGCTGCGAGATATCCGGCGCTGTTTCGCGGCGCTCTTCTTCAGAACGGAACAGATGGATTGCTTGCCGAGTATATTCATATTTATCCTGCACACGATTCGCGTCACGCGCCTTGACTAACGCTTCCCGCAGCTCTTTACTCAGGTCGCCACGCAACGCCTCACTAAGCAACCTATTGGTCTCTCTAACATTCTTTTTATCGACCATCACCTCGAGCTTGTCATAGAGGTCTTCACCTTTCTCAGCCGATAGCTTCTTCAGGAATTTCATTAACTCAAAGGCATGTACGGGCTGCTCCGTAACCGGTTGCCACGTATCTCGCATGCCTCGTGCAACTTCTGCATCCACTTCTGCTTCGGAGTGGCCAGCCCCTTGCATATTACTACGCCTATTTTCTCGGTCATATGCTTGTATTTCATTCAGGCCATGCTGTGTTGGAAACAGTAACACCACATGCCTTCCGTTCACTGCGTGACGACGGATTTCTGGTGGCCGGAGTAAATATTGCTGATTCCCACCTGGCTTCCATAGCCCCTGTATTTGTTTTAGCGTTTCATCGCTTGTCACTTCGAGCGCAACAATCATGGTCGACTGACGATTAGCTTGAGCACGAGCGAATGCCGATTGCTCAAGCACGACATCCTTCCATGGCTCAATCATTTGCTCTAACCTCTCAATCTCAACCGCTACTTTACGAGACTGAATCTTGATTTCACGCATGGACTCAGGGAGACCATCAATAATTCCAGCAGCCTTCTCCGCCTCTTCAGCAATCTCAGAGATTTTGCGATAGCGATCAGTATCGCCTGGCATTGCCTCTTTCATGGATTGAAGCGTCGTCAGAAGATCTTGCAATCGAGCAAATTCTTCTTCCGTTGGGTGCTTTACTTCCACAAGCTTCACGTCGCGGCTCAGTAACGCCCGAAACGCCCTTTGTTCTTCTGTTAGCAGCGCATCTTCTTGATTCTTGAGCCGCTGCAGCTCTCCCTCAAAATAGCCAGTTGCACGACTCACAAACTGCGCCGCTTTATTAAATGGCGTACGTTCTTCCCATGCGACGCTAAGCCTCCCTGAAGCTTCAGGAACCCCTGCGTAACGCAGTCTTAATGTGCTTTGACTGAGGGCACGCTCAAACGGAAGTGGATTTCCAGGCACACGCATGCGAACTATCGTGTCATTGCCTTTGCCTTCGACAGCGTTTTCCTCTTTCACCTCAGCATAAGTATATGTTTTGCCATCTGCTTCTTGTGTATTGGCATCGCGAAGCATCTGTCGCTCTTTATAGGAGAGTCGGCATATGATTTCTCGGTGATTAACCCCACCTTCGTGGACCAGCGCTTGGAGGATAAGAGGCGGATCAACCCCACGTTGCTTATGGAGCTTTGCGATGGCACCCAGACCCTTCACAAAACGGTTGAGCTGTTGCGTTTGTTCATCTTCCGTTAGCGGGCGTTTCTGTGACTTCACACCTTTTTTCCCGGTGTCTTCGGTGGTCTCTTTCTCCTCTTTCCTCTCGAGCATCACGACATCGCAGTCACGTCTTATCATCTGGTCGATCTCTGAGCGGCTTTCTTTATCAGAATACCCTTCTCTTCGGTCATCTATGATGCGTTTAAAAACCTCTCGATTTTCTGGCTCATTCTTTTTTTGAGAAACAATATCATTCGCAACTTCACGTGGGATTTGCATACGCTGAATCGCGGGGTGCTCATATTGCTTATTCTGTGAATCTGCAGCCGTCACGCGCTTTACAGCACCTTCCTTAACCTGAATACCGCCCTCTTTATTGAACGAAGCCAACCGTCTGTGGCTTTGCTGCTTATCATCTGCCGTCGCGACCACATAGAGCAGGCATTGAGACGCATCCTCAGGATCTCTGGTTATTACAAGTTGATCTATTGAGGTATTGAAGTGTCCCTTATCACTGTACATACCTCTCACGCCCACTTCTGCTTCTTGAAGCATGTATGGAGCATCCGCCAAATGGCGCTCTGTCTGGCGCCCAGTGATTTCATCAAGCGTTCGAAACGCTTCCTCTGAGAGCACATAGCGCTCATAGCGTCGCTCGGACTCACCCACTTTTCGGCCCCCTCGGAGCTGCAGATCAACCCTAGGAGTGCATTGTTGCCGATCTTTTAACGTCTCGACGATCCCTGTTTTAGCACCATCAATAAGAATGTAATGACCGTAACTGCCATCAAATTTTCGTTGTCGCTGAAAACGAATATCCGCGTCACGTAATGCGTGCGCATATTCCTCTAAGGGCTTTGCAACGACTTCTTGCTTCGGTTTTGGCTCAGCAGGCTTACGCCCTACCGCTTGAGGGATAATTGGTTTTGCAGGTAAATGTTCTGCGGCGATAGACGCTAGCTCGCCATCACTTGCTTGGCCAATACGGTCCAACAGACCCGCATCAGCTTTAATATCTGGATATTCTTCGAGTGGCGTGATCGCATTGCCAGGGTGATTCTTAATCGATCGCATAACTTCTGGATGCAACCGCACCGCACACACCCAACCAGGCTCGCCATCTTGCGCGGGATGCAAGGACGTGTGATGGTTAAAAATACGGCTACTTTGCAACATATTTAACAGCGCGTTGGGATTCTCGCTCCGACTGCGCACAAGTAACACATCTTGAAGACCATTCGCGTCTGAAGGCGCTTCCACGCTAGCAAGGCTGAAACCGTCACTGCTTGCTAGTAGGTGAGAGTGTGGTATAGCCGCCGGCACATCAGACAGATCAACATCATTCGCTATATGGCGTGCAACATCGCGATTAACATACGCCTTGTACCATGTTCGTCCACTCTCATCACGATATTCCCCAATGGCCTTATTCGTAACCTTTTCTCTCGCAAGTCTCTCTAACGTATTGCGGCCTTCGGCTATAATCGCGTAGCGCACACCCTCCGACGCGTTTGGTGTTACGCTTGCCAGCTTTTCAGGCTCAGCCTGTAAGCGTTCCTCACGATGCGCCGTGAGAAGCTCATGCATCTTTTTCTTCATCGCTTCAGACGACATACTCCCTCCATGGAGCTCGTAGGCTAGACCATACGCAAACTTGCGCGTGGTATATCAGATGAGTTTGTGAAGAAGTGTTAAGATTGTGAGACAGTTTCACCGACATGCCGGGGTTACATCAGGATGCGCCGAGGCGGGTGGTTGCCCTAAGATTGGTTGCGGGGGTAGGATTTGAACCTACGACCTTCAGGTTATGAGCCTGACGAGCTACCGGGCTGCTCCACCCCGCGTCACCTAGAAAACCGGGTCATGCCCGGTGAGCCGTTTTTTCTGTTTCACGTTGCTAGCGCAACTTCGAAACATGCGGGCTGCTCCACCCCGCGTCACCTAGAAAACCGAGTCATGCCCGGTGAGCCGTTTTTTCTGTTTCACGTTGCTAGCGCAACTTCGAAACATGCGGGCTGCTCCACCCCGCGATAAGGTGAGCTGGCACGTATGCCAGCCAAGATGCCAGATACTTAGCAGCTCCGGGTGCAAAGTCAACCTTAGTGATGGGATGCCCAGCAAGGTTCGATTGACAAAGCAAGTGAGAGCTTGATATAACCCGCTTCATAACCGCGGAGAGATGGCTGAGCGGTTGAAAGCACCGGTCTTGAAAACCGGCAAGGGGGCAACTCCTTCCAGGGTTCGAATCCCTGTCTCTCCGCCATTTCGTAAAATCAGCCATAGCGTAACAACGCGGCTGAATTTTGCGAAATTATGAAACTTAGGGTTCGAACGACGTTCGAGCCGAGCGGCAACAGCCGCGAGACCGGCGAAGCCAATCCCTGTCTCTCCGCCATTTTCACGTCAAAGCGCTGAGGTTCGCAGAAACCCTCGATTTGCCATTTCGCAAATCTGCTTTACAACGGTATTGAAGAGTTATTTCCTATTGATTACAGATGGCTATATGGTTCAAATCCCGCATGGGTGAGATTGTTACAAAGCGTAAGGCCTAACCTGGAGCTTCTTGGGCCATAGTTCATAGAACGCTTAACAATTTTTGAACGAGTTCAACTATCACCCAAAATAACACCGTGCAATATGCCACGCCGATGAGAACACCAAGTAGGGCAAAGATTCCGTCCTTTTCCAGCATTCCAAGGCCAATCAAAAAGATTGCCAGCGCAGGGCCAAAGTTGCTGAACGGTATTGGCAGCAGTATCACTAGGCAAAATAGAACGATGATCCAACCCATCATTTTAAGTGCCACCGGGGTGCTTAATATCACTAGCCGTGGCTTAATATAGGGCTCTATTTTTTCCAGATATGGCGTAACGACTCTAAGCGCTTTCAACAAAAGTTCCTTACGGATTTCCTTTTCAGCAATAAATTTAGGCAACCAAGGCTTTTCCACGGCAAACGCCATCTGTGCTGAAAAGATCAGCATGAGCAAACCGGTTAATGCGGATATACCCAACACGCCCGATATGGGGATTGCGTTTGGCAAGGTTAATAGCACCAGCAAAATCCCGTAAGCGCGGGTTCCGAGATGCTCAATCAATAGCTTGAAGGATATTTTATCACCTTCCAGCGCATTGATAGCATTTTCCAGAACCTGCGATAGCTTGCGAGGCGGGTTATTTTGCACGCCTTTTCCTCACCAACATATTCAGCACTTCGACACCCAGTGAGAACGCCATACCAAAGTAGATGTATCCCTTCGGCACATGGAAGCCCAAGCCTTCGGCTACTAGGAACACACCAATCATCATCACAAATGAAAGTGCGAGCATCTTCAATGTTGGATGCGTCTCAATGAAGCGTGCAATAAAGCCGGAGGATACAATCATCACCACCATAGCAATCGTCATGGCTGCAATAATTACCCAGATATGTTCGGTAACACCAACAGCGGTCATCACCGAATCAAAAGAGAAAACCAAATCAATCAGTACAATCTGCATGATCGTGCTGGTGAAGCTTCCCTTAAACTCTTTCAGTTCTACCTTTTTATCACCGCTAACTTCGTTATGAATGCTATCTGTGGCCTTATATAAAAGGAACAAGCCACCAGCCAGCATCAGTAAATCTTTGCCGGAAAATTCATTCCCGAATAATTCTATCCATGACTCTTTCAGGCCAATGATCCAAACGATACCAAATAGCATGGCAATCCGCATCACCAACGCCAGCGTCAGACCAATAATTCGTGCTTTTTCACGCTGCTTT
The DNA here is from genome assembly GCA_964352815.1 of uncultured Azospirillaceae bacterium. Classification (GTDB taxonomy): domain Bacteria; phylum Pseudomonadota; class Alphaproteobacteria; order Rickettsiales; family UBA3002; genus CAYGTO01. The sequence goes on from CAYGTO010000002.1 coordinate 24,083, forward strand.
TCTGGCAAATGCCCGACAAGCAGTGCAATAAAGACAACGTTATCAATGCCTAAAATAATTTCGAGCGCTGTTAATGAGAGAAAACTCGCCCATATACTATAATCTGTAAGAAATTCGATAACTTAGCCTACGATAACTTTTAGCACAGCATCGTCTTAATTAAATAGAATGTCTATAAATTCCTTTGTGCCCGTTCCGACGCACGCGCCAGATCTCAGCCATGAACTTGATAGGCATCCGTAAGATAAGCAATCTTGTGTTCGGACAGGTTCGCATAGCGTCCACAACGCTCCGCCATTTCGAGCACTAAACAATTGAAAACCGTTTGTGCGAAGCTTCCCACATAGATTTATCCGACGAATACGCTCACACCTGCCGAATAACGGGAGTTTTACCAAAAAAAACTCGCCTTTTAGTGTTGTTTCTTTATACTCAAGATCGCGAAATCATAAAGCATCCTATGAACATAACCATTTCGCACGTAGGAAAATAGATATGAGCATTCAGCACATTATGGTTGTCGATGATAATGAGGGCGATCAATACCTCACGCGCGAAACCATTGAGCGATTCGATGATTCAATTCAGGTGACCGTAGCCTATGACGGGGTGGATGCGCTAGAGAAGCTCAACGCAATGGATGTGCAACCCGATGTGATCTTACTCGACATTAACATGCCCCGCCTGGATGGGTTTGGGTTTTTAGAGAAATATAAAGAGACAAACCCTGACACGACAGTGGTTGCCATGCTCACCTCGTCGCAGCAAGACACTGACAAAGATAAGTGCCTCTCTTATGGCTGTGTGAAAGCCTACCTTTACAAACCGGTTGATCAAGAAGACCTTTCGCGACTTTCTGCCCTTCGCGCCGACGCGGCGTAGCATGTCGGCTGACGTCTCCCCCAATTGTGACATTTAAGTAACTATTGCACATTGGATTGTATCAGCAACGCTCGTGGCTGATGATAAGGCCCTCTTTTCACTAGAAAAATAAAACGACTGGGACTAGTAATGAAGAATAGTCAATAGTGGAACCAGGGAAAATCTATGAAATTTGGAGCTTATTTACGTTGTACTGTTTTCGGCGCAACCGCGCTGTATGCCGCGGTGAGTAGCGCGCAAACGGTGGTTCCTAACGCCGCGCGCCCTGAAATTTTGGAACGTCAGCTCCGCATTGAAGATACTCGGCCAGAAGTTGGCGGCGCGCCTATTATTAGCGACCAGCGCCAAGGCAAAGTCACGATCGAAGGTGGGTATAGCTTCACATTGAAAGATATTGACTTTGAAGGGCTTAACGTTTTTTCAGAAGCAGATCTTGAAGCGCTTTACGCAGATCGCATTGGCAGCAAGCTGACCCTTTCTGAATTATCAGCGATTGTCGATAGCATCACCACCTATTACCGTAACAACGGATACATCTTATCGAGAGCCATCCTTCCGGCGCAGCGTATTGGCGCAAGTGGCAGAGTAAAAATTCAAATCGTTGAAGGCGGCGTCAATAACGTCATTCTTGAGGGTGACGAAGTAGCGAAGAAAAGCGTCATCCATAAATATGTGCAACGCATTCGTAATGCCCAGCCAATCACCTCAGAAACCCTTGAGCGCTATCTTCTTCTGATGGAAGATCTTCCAGGAGTGACGGCACGCGCAGTGATTGCGAAAGCAGAGAACCCAACCTCGCAAGGCGCCGTTTCGGACATTATTATTACCATCACGCGCGATCCATTCGAAGCCGCGTTTGATTTCGATAATCGAGGCAGCCGTTTCCTTGGGCAATATCAAGCCGCGATAACGCTAACTGCGAACAATGTTCTCGGCATTGATGAGCAGACTCAGTTCCGCTTCATTAACACGCCGATTCAATATGAAGAGCTTCGCTTTGGTGAAATTCGTCACGAGCAGCAGCTCGGTGATGACGGGTTGACCCTCGTGCTCTCCGGTAGCTACACAAAGACTGCGCCAGGTTCGAGCATTGAAGCGCTGGATATTGAAGGGGATAATATCAACCTAACGGCAGGCCTCAATTACCCCATTATTCGTAGCCGCCAGTCCAACTGGTTCGTGAATGGTGATTTCACCACACGCAATACCGAAACCACGACATTTGATACACTGCTTAATAAGGACGAGCTCAAAGTGTTCACCTTAGGGACTGCTTATGATTTCGTGGATGATGGCTTCGCCATTAACCGCATGGAAGCTTCGGTTTCTCAAGGAGTTAACTTTGATGTCAACCGCGATGGGAACGATGCACGCTCACGTAACAATGGTGAGACGAGTTTCACGAAAATCAACGCACGTATTAGCCGGTTGCAGCCTGTTTCGGGCCCTTGGACGGCATTTTTTGCCGCGAGCGGACAGTATTCAGCTGATCCACTCCTTGCAGCGGAAGAATTTGCCATTGGCGGCGTTGAGTTTGGCTCTGCCTACGATCCTGCTGAAATCGTTGGAGATTCTGGACTCGCAGCACGTACTGAAATGCAATATAATGCCACGCCGACGGACCCACTCCTGACTTCAGTTCAGCTCTATGGCTTCTTAGATGGCGGTAAAGTGTGGAACCGCGATATCGTTGCGGATAGTGAAGTAGACGCGGTGTCGTTGATGTCAACGGGCCTTGGTGCGCGCTTCAACATAAGTGATTCTATTTCCGGTAATTTTGAAGGCGCAATGCCGCTGACAAAGGATGTCGCAGCGAACGGTGCTGATGGTAGCGCTCCGCGGCTCTTCTTTAGCATGCAGTATCGTTATTAACGATTTCAAAACCTTAGCCGGATAGATCGCATACAACTGAATAATAACAATAATATTGCCATATTTTGGCACGCCACTTGCTTCTTTTTGTCTGTAAGTCAGTTACAAACCTTAATAAAACCTTAACTTTTAATTGACTTGCCAAACAGGGTATATTAGTTATAGCTACAATACCCATAAAATAATTATAAAATTTTATTTAGTTAGACGGAGCTTACGATGAAAACACACCACTTTACGGCACGCCTACGTGCGACTTCAAGCCTACGCTGCGCAGCCTACGCAACCGCAGCGATGATCGGATTTACATCAACGCAGGCGATTGCTCTGCCCCAAGGCGGCCAAGTGGTTGCTGGTAGCGGAACGATTTCAACAGATATTCCAAACCAGACAGTAAACGTACATCAGCAGAGTCAGCGTCTTCTCACAGAATTTAGCAGCTTCAATACCACTGCAACGGAAACGACCAACTTCTTCCAACCGAATAGCTCCGCGGTTGCAGGGGTGCGTGTGACCAGTGGTTTGCCGACACAATATAACGGTGCGTTGAATGCGAATGGTAAAGTCTTCATCATTAATCCGTCTGGCCTCGTATTTGGTGGTACGGCCCAAGTAAATGTAGCAAGCCTCGTTGTGACGACTGCTGACATTGAAAACCGTGATTTCATGGCAGGGAATTACAACTTCTCTAAGCCAGGCGATCCAAACGCTAGCATCATTAACAAAGGCGAAATTACCGCAACCGGTAGTGCGGAAGAAGAAGGACTGGTTGCGCTGATCGCTCCGGGCGTACGCAACGAAGGCGTGATTACAGCACAAATGGGCACCGTCGTTCTTGCAAGTGCACAGACAGCTACGATTGACATGTATGGCGACGGATTGTTCAGCTTCGCGCTTGGCCAAGAGACCAACGTCACCCCGCTTGATGATAGAGGCGAGGAAATGACCAGTGCCGTTGACAATCCAGGAACCGTTATTGCAGATGGCGGCCGCGTTTATTTGACCGCGAAAGTTGCGAAAAACGTCGTTGATAATGTGATCAACACAGACGGTATCATCGAAGCGAAAAGCGCACGCATGGAAAATGGCGTGATCGTTCTTGATGGCGGCACATCTGGTCATGTTCGCGTAGCAGGTAGCGTCGATGCGTCAGGTAAAGGCGAAGGCGAAACCGGTGGTAACGTCACAGTGACCGGCGAAAGCATTGAGTTGACTGCAACGGCAGATATCGACGCAAGCGGCGACATTGGCGGTGGTAACGTCAAAATCGGTGGTGACTTTGAAGGAAAAGGCAACCTCTTCCGCGCATCATACGTGACGGCGGCTGAAGGCAGTAGCATCAACGTGAATGCTTTAAGACAAGGCAATGCGGGTACAGCGGTCGTATGGTCTGATCTTTCAACCATCTTCTCAGGTAACATCTTTGGTAAGGGCGGCGTCAATGGTGGCGACGGCGCATTCGTGGAAGTCTCTTCTGCTGAAGTGCTTGAATATTTTGGCCGCGCAGATCTAAGCGCGCCACTTGGCGATGCGGGCACGCTTCTTCTTGACCCAACGAACATCAATATTGGTTTCTTCGGCGCACTTGCGCTGTCATTCACTCTCTCATTGGGTGGTGATGTGATTTTGACAACCGCCGCAACAGGCCCACAAGATGGTAACATCAACGTGAATTCTGACATTGTGTGGGTGGGTGATGGTAATCTCACGCTCAACGCGATTAACGACATTAATGTGAACCGCAATATCGTCTCTACATTTGGCGGCGGCACAGGTGAGCTGGGTAGCATCACGCTCAACGCGGGCAACAATGTGAATGTTGACGGCAACCTTCTTACCAATGCGGGTGACATCACGCTCACCGGCGTTGATATCACAGTAACGGATTCTGTGATTGCTTCGAACAATGGTGACATTACGCTCAGCAACACGGGCCGCTTCTTCAGCAATGTTGCAAACTCAATCTTCACCAGCATGACAGGTACGGGTAGTGTTAGCTTGAACCAAAGCACTGCGGGTAGCATTCAGAACGCCATCGACGCCGTAGGCACGACAGGTTCTGGCGGTGCACTTCTAACGCTTGGGGAAGGCACATTTGATCAATTCTTCACCGTAGATCAGAGCGACTTCACCGTGACTGGCCAAGGCAGCGACAAAACCTTCATCGCGCCAACCGATCTGACAGGCACCACCGTCTTTAATTTCCCAAGCCCATGGACCGGTAATGATTATTCATCAATCGTGTACATTAACGGCGCGGATAATGTGAATCTTTCAAACCTGACTGTTGATGGTACGGGCGCAAGCAAATTGCCTGGCACAACCGGCTTCACGCCAATCGCGTATGTGAATGCGAACGGTACGGTTGACTCAGTGAACACACGCGGCGGCATCTATGGATTGCTTGCTTACGCAGACACGGAATATGGCCATGGCGCACACACGGTGACAGCGAGAAATCTTGATAGTGCTAGCGTTTCGTGGGCAGCCGTTGAAGCCACTGGCGACAATGTCTTTTTAGATATCGCTGACAGCCGTTTGGATGGCAGCACTGGACAGATGGGCCTAACCTTCATCGGTGGCGCATCAGGTAACGCAACGGGCAACACCATTATTGGTGGCGCGAAAGGCGGCGTAACCTTCAAAGAAGCAAACAATGTGACGCTTGATAATAACGATATCGAAGGCACAGATCGTGGCACCGGTATCTTGGATGAAGGACATGATTCAGGTCTGATTGGCGCGTCTGACATTACCGTTCTCAACAACCGCATCAGCGGCTTCGATCATGGTATCGCAAGCATGGCGGGCAATAACTGGAACATCACGCAGAACCAAATCACCGGTAGCGACATGATGGGCACGGGTATCGCACTGTCAAACATGACGGGCACCGTGACAATCGGCGGCGCAACGCTCGCGGATGGCAACACTATTGAGGGCTTTGAAACAGGTATCGACGTTGCGAACAGCGCTGTGTCTGTAACCTTCAACACGCTGAACCAAAACCTCAATGCAATCGCATTGACCGATGCAGATAACAGCGATGTGAATGACAATGTGATCACGGGTAAAGGCCGCGGCACTGGCACGGGTATCGTCGTCACCAGCTCAGATGATGTGGAGCTTCTTCGCAACAGCGTGACAGAAACACGCACGGCGATGTCAGTCATTGAAAGCTTGCGCGCAAACATTCGCCGCAACATGATTGAAAATAACCGCGTGGGTATTTCACTGAACCGCAGTGACGATGCCGATATCATCAATAATGATGTGATCGATAATCGCACAGGCATTATGCTAAACCGTAGCGTAGATGCAAACATCCGCCGCAACCTAGCAAAAGAAAACCGCGTGGGTATCTCTCTGACACGTAGCGGCAATGCGGATATCATTAACAACCGCGTGATTGATAACACACGCGAAGGTATCAAACTCAGCCGCAGCAATGACGCAGATATCAAGCGCAACACGCTTCGCGGAAACCGTGAAGGGATCGTGCTGGGTCGCAGCAATAATGCTGAACTCATCAATAACCGCATCTTCGATACAACGAATGAAGCGATTAAGCTGACACGCAGCAATGACGCAGACATTAAGCGTAACCGCATTAACGGTGCGGGTACAGGTATGCTGCTCGACCAGTCAGAAAATGCAGATATCCTGAACAACCGCGTGCGCAACACGACGACCGCTATTCATCTAACAGGCATGAGCGATAATGCGAATATTCGCCGCAACCGTATCCGTCAGAACGGCACGGGCCTCTTCGTTGACCATAGTAACTTCGCTGATGTAATTAACAATGTCTTCACTGATAACGGTATTGGCATTTTGGGCCACACAGCAGCATCGATGGATATTCTCCGTAACCGTATCGCACGTGCCGGCACCGGCGTTGAGCTGAACAACAGCGAAAATGTGGTGATGAAGAACAACGTGATCCGTAACACGGGTACTGGTATCTACGCATGGAATGAGAGCCACAACCTGCTTGTTGAATCAAACCGCATCTTCGAAAACGGCACGGGTATCCTGATTGACGACAGTGACCTAGTTGACCTCGTTTCCAACCGCGTTCGCAATAACAGCATCGGTATCAGCGTGACGAACGATAGCTTCGGCGCAGATATTCTTGCAAACCGCGTCTTTGAAAACGGCACCGGTATCAATCTCGATGATAGCGGTTTCGCAAATATTCTCGACAACCGTGTGCGCAATAACCGCCACGCAATCGTAGTGAACGAAAGCGACAATGCGAACATTCGCCGCAATGTGGTGAAAGAAAACCGCAATGGTATCACGCTCACCGATAGCGACAATGCAGATATCATCAACAACCGTATCTTCGATAACCGCCGCGCAGGTATTAGACTTACGCGCAGTGACTTTGCGACGATTCGCCGTAATGAAATCACAGGCAACCGTACTGGTATTTCACTTCGCCGTAGCGACGATGCGATGATCGCGAAAAACTGGCTGGAAGACAACACAGATACAGGTATCTGGCTGCGCCGCAGTGATGATGCTGTCATCCGTAAGAATGTTGTGACGGGCAGCGAAACAGGCATTAGCATCAATCGCGGTGAAGGTAACCTGGTAGCAAAAAATGCCGTTTATGGTAACGGCACAGGCATCAGTGGCACCAACACCGATGATCTGACCATTCGCCGTAACCTGGTGACTCTCAACGGCACGGGTATCAACCTCGATGAAACCGATGGTGCACGTGTGAAACGTAACCTCATCGTTTCAAATAGTGTGGGTGTTGCCCTTGATGATGCGGAAGACACACGTATCGATCGTAACATCGTTACGTTTAATGCGACTGGTATTGACGCAGTAGGCGGGGAAGACCTCACCATCGCGCGCAACATCATTGACCGCAACATCTTCGGTATCATGCTTGATGATGCAGACAATACGCGCATCGCACGTAACGTGATCACTAACCACCTGGTGGGCATTGACTCAACTGGCAGCGACAATCTGCGCATTAATCGTAACCTGATCGGCTCAAACCTGATTGGTGCTTCGGTTCGCAACGCAGAAAATGTTCGCTTTAACCGCAACATCATCATTGGCAACAATGTGGGTGCAACGGTGAGCGGAGTTGACCGTAGCCGCTTCTATGGCAACCAGTTCATCGGCAACCGTACCGGCGCCTTCGTTCTTGGCGGAGAAACACAGTTCATCGGCAATGGCTTCTATGGTAACTACCATGTCGGCGCGTCCATCAACTATGCGAATGATGCATTGGTCTTCGGCAATATCTTTGCCGCTAACAAGACAGGCCTCTCGCTCTCTAACAGTGACGATGCCACGGTTGCACTGAACCTGTTCAAGTATAATGACGTAGGCGCGAATCTGAGCCGCAGCGATGATGCGAACATCTTTGCAAACGTCTTCTATCGTAACTACGATAAGGGCATTAACCTGTTCCGTTC
>CAYGTO010000002.1:32383-218871 GCA_964352815.1 uncultured Azospirillaceae bacterium
CGTAACTACGATAAGGGCATTAACCTGTTCCGTTCAGATGATGCAGGCATCTTCTTGAACGCGATCAAAGGCAGCAATAAAGGGATCGATTTGTTCCTCTCTGATGGTGTGACCATCGGTGGTAACCTGATCGCCTTTAATGGTGACGGTATCAAAGCAGATTACAGCGATGATCTAACTGTGAAGTATAACATCATCAGCAACAACTTTATTGGGGCGGATATTGAAGATGGTGAGAATGTGACGCTGAAGCGTAACCTCTTCTCAAACAACTTTATCGGTGCGAGCCTTGACGAAGTAGTAAATGCGAACCTCCTCGGTAATACATTCTACCGTAACGTTGTTGGCGCGAGCGTCAGCCGTAGTGATGAAGCGGATATCTTCGGTAACAAGTTCATCAGCAACGGCACAGGCCTTTCGCTCTTCGCGAGTGACGATACGAATGTTGGGTTCAACCTCTTCAAATATAACCGCACAGGTGCTAGCCTACGCTACAGCGATGATGCCAATATCTTCGGTAACGTCTTCTATAAGAACTTCGACACTGCATTGAAACTCTACCGCAGTGATGATGCTGATATCTTCTTCAACCTGATCAAAGGCAGCCGTACCGGTATCGATCTTTACCGCTCGGATGATGCGACGATCGCTGGTAACCTGATCGCCTTCAATGGCACAGGCCTCGAAGCGGATTACAGTGACGATCTTAACGTGAAGTACAACATCTTCACCTATAACCTCGTCGGTGCGGATGTGGATCAAGCGAATGAAGTGACATTCAAGCGCAACCTGTTCTACAAGAACTTCGTGGGCGCGAAAGTGGATGACACGGACAACGCCGTGTTCACGCAGAATCTGTTCAAGCGTAATGCAATTGGTGCCAAAGTTACTGATGGCCCAGCGCAGTTCAGCCAAAACATTTTCTACGGTAACTATCTGACAGGCGCAGCGCTCTCAAATGCAGGTGGTTCGACCTTCTCGGGCAACTACTTCATTGATAATGGCGCGGGTGTCTTCGCTTACAACAGTCCAGAACTTGACTTCACAGGCAACACCTTCCGCGGCAACTATGTCGGTGCGAAGCTGATCAACTCTGGAAGCTCAACCTTCTCGGGCAACACGTTCGAAGATAATGCTAAAGGTGCGTATCTCTACAATTCAGGTGATACGTCATTCGATGGCGACACGTTCATCGGCAACGGTACGGGTCTCTACGCGAAAAACAGTGATAACATCACCGTTTCAAACAGCACCTTCTCGGGTAACGGCGTGGGCGCGATGATTCAGAACGCACTGAACGCGATCTTCAATCTGAACACGTTCAGCGATAATGACACGGGCGCATCACTTGTTGATGTGGCTGGCGGTGAGTTCAATGATGACACGTTCACCGGAAACGATACCGGTATCTTCCTCGATAATGCGGATGACATCATCTTCGATGGTATCTCTGTCACCTCACCTACGGGCGGCGTTGCACTAGATATCACGAATGGTTCATCGGATGCAGTGATGCGTAACATTACGCTCAGCGGTGGCAACATCGGCGTTCGCTTGAGCGGCGAAGGCAGTTCGGCGCAGTTCGATGACACAGGCAGCGAGTTCTCGAACATGAACTTCTACTTCGTTCTTGAAGATGGCGCGATGCTCGGTGAAGTCTTGGATGCGAGTGGCCAGACCTTTGACGGTCTCCCAGCTTCTGCCTTTGGCAACGCTGAAATCTTGGCAGCAGAGGGAATCACAATTGACGTTCAAGACGGGTTCCTTGTGGGCGATGTCTTCTTCGGCAACCTTACCCTAGACGGGCTGAATACATTCGGAGCATTGAACGAATTCCAGCTCGACCAAAGTGGCTTGTTCCGCGAAGGCTTGTTCTCATTCGCTGGCTTGACCATCGAGAATAACGTTCAGCAGAACCCATTCTCATTCACGCCAAACAACGTGAATCTGAGTCTTCTAAGCGCTCCTGGCGCCGTCTTTAACAACCTGTCACCTGCCGGTGGCGAGAATGCTGAAGACTTCGCTGACCTAGCTCCAGCTGCAGGGCCTGGTGCAGAACCAACAGAAATCGCTTCAGCGGCGGGCGACGGTCTTGGTGGCTGTGGCAACAATTTCCTAGGATCCGGGTTTGACTTAGGCTACAATACGGGCACATGTAGCATTAGTTATAACCAACAATAATTTAGGGAAGGCCATGGCTAAGACACCGTCAAAGGAATCAGAATCAAACGGAAAAGCGAATGAAGGGGGCGGAGGCCTGCCCCTTTTCTTCAACAAACCTCAGCTCATCGATAAAGAGCGGCATGCAGAAGCAGGCGTGAAGCCTGAGCAGCATTATGGGTTTACCACCTCATCGAACTCAGTGCCCCTAAACGCCATTGAGTTTTTGGAAGCGGTGAAATATTTCCCAATCGTGTTCACGAATGACGAAACCCCTACCCCGGTGGCCCTTATTGGCCTCGAACAGCAGAACTATTTCGTAGATGAGAATGGCCAGTGGAGCACGGGCGTCTATGTCCCAGCCTATCTGCGCCAATATCCTTTTGTGTTCTACGAAAATAAAGAAGAAGAAAAATTCTTCCTCTGCATCGACGAAGACGCGCCTGTGTTTGAAGAGAAAGCAAAAAAGAATTCGCTGCGTCTCTTTGAAAAAGATGGTAAGCCAAGCGCCACCACCAATAACGCGCTGGAATTCTGCCGCACGTTCTACGGCCATCATCAGATCACGCAAAATTTCTGTAAAGACATGAAAGAGCATGATTTGTTCGAGTCGTATAACTCTCAAATCAAACTTGAGTCTGGCAAAGAGCTTAACCTACGCGGCTTCCGCATGATCAATGAGAAGAAGTTCAATGAACTTCCGGATTCCGTGATCCTCGACTTCCGCAAAAAGGGCTGGCTCGGCTTTATCTATCTTGCGCTTGCCTCTGCGGGCAACTGGAAAGCTCTCGTCGACCGTGCTGCAAAGCAGGAAGATAAAAAAGCTGCGTAATTGCTAGCGCGGCAAATGCCGCCACCATGCATATTCATTAATCGAATAAATTGGCTCATAATGCCGGATCCGCGTATCCTGCAATACCTGCTTGATTTGGTTATCGAGAATATAGGTGTTCCCCCCTTCCCTCACCGCTAACACCGCATGCATGATGCGAAGATTATTATCGCGCAGAATCACAATGCGCATCTGGTCTTTATCGAAGCCTAAGCGCTTGAGCGACACATATTTCGCAATGGAATAATCCTCACAGTCGCCATTGCGCGTGAAAAATTCGAATAAGGTCTCCCAATAATCTTCCATCCCCCAATTGGCAATGTCTTGAATATAGGGCGATGCATTCAAATAAGCATTCACCATTTTCAACTGCTCTGTGCGTGATTTGCCCTTTGCTCGCTCAAGCATCGCTTCCCAATCGCGCTTTTTGCAGTCCTTATTCGCGCCGCATTTTGCCTCAAGCTTTTTGAAATGCTTCGGCTGACGTTTCAACACACCCGTCCATTTGGTAAAGGGCGTAATATCGGTGAATTGCTTCTCTGAGCTACGGAACAGATTCATCGCCTGGGCATGGCTCGAATAGGTGACATCAGCCAACGGAAATGCTAAGAGAAAAAGAAAACAAGGAAGGATTCGCGCCATAACTGTGAATTACATCCGGTTGAAACTATGTTATATCAGTATAGCGTGATTTGCTAAATTCAGCAATGCTAGGGAGATCATGGACGAGCGATTTACACCGAGATATGCCGATATTCCGCGAAAATGGCGGCTGATCTTCATGGTTGGCTGGGTCATTTTGATCGCGCTCGGCTTCTCTATCTTGTTCCAATTCACGGAAGAGCAGAAAGAAATTAACGCGCGCCAGTGGCAGCGCCAGCTACAGCTCACGGCCGAAAATCAGAAACGTCAAATTGAGCGATGGATCCGTCATGAACAATCGGTCATCGATGGCCTCGCGAATAACACATCTCTTCGGCTTTATTTGACCGAACTGCAGGCCACTTCCCGTGATGATGCCGATTCCACCGCCGACCCGGCCTTTACCTCCTTCCTGCGCAGCCTGGTCATTAGCGAAGCCGAGCAGCATGGCTATTATGAACCTTCGGCAGCCCAGGAGATTCCAGCAAACCTTCCGCCGCAAACAGGCGCGGGTATTGCCATCTACACGACTGATTATGCGCCGCTGGTCGGCACCGTCACCGCTCCGGCGCTTTCTGACCTGCCCGCATTGGTGCAAGTCGCGATCCGTCAGGAGACGCTGTCACCAATTGGCCCATTTACGATAGAGAATGGGGACGCGTATCTACTGTTTCGTGCCCCGATTGCCGCGATCCAATCAGACGGAGCGCAAGGACATATCATCGGCGTGAAACCGTTTGAGAAAGACCTGCAAGAGATTCTGAAACTCCCGCCGCAAGCTGCCGAATCTGCAGAATCACTGCTCGTGCAGCGCCAGGAGCAAACAGTTGAATACATCACCATGCTGCAAGATGGCACCGATGCGCTGGCGCAGAAGCTGAATTTTGAGCCAGATGTGCTGGCTGAAGCCTTTGCCATTGAGAATCCCGGCGTATTTGCAGCAAAGCGTGATTATGAAGGCAATGAGGTGATCGCTGTCGGCCAGCCGATTGATGGCACGGATTGGACCTTGGTCCATAAGGTCAATCGCAGCGTTGCCTACGACGAAGCAACCAACCGTCAACGCACATTGCTCGCCGCTTACTTCATTCTCGCCTTCGGTATTAGTGCCGTATTGATTGCGACCTGGCGCAATATGGCGGCGAACCGTGCGCGCCAAGATGCCATGTATTTCCGCGAAATGTCGGCTGCAATGGCGCGTCAGAAATCCTTGCTTTCGCATTTGATCAATACGCTGATTATGCTTGTCGACAGCCGCGACCCGCATGCGCAGAACCATAGTAACCGTGTGTCTATGGTAGCCGAAGCGGTCGCAAAACATATGGCGCTCGACCGCGTCGACATTGAGACCACGCGCCTGGCCGCCTCGCTGATGAACGTTGGGAAAATCAAAACGCCTGAGACGATGCTTACCGAAAAAGACCTATCGCCGCAAGACCGCAACAGTATTCGCCAATCGATCCTTGCGAGCGCGGATATTCTGAGGGAAATCGCGTTTGAAGGGCCGGTCGTACAGACATTGCAGCAATCGCTCGAGCATGTGAATGGCAGCGGTCCGCTTGGATTAAAAGAGAATGACATTCTCGTCACTGCGAAAATTGTTTCGGTGGCGAACGCCTTCATCGCCATGATCAGTGACCGCGCATACCGTAAAGCGATGACCATCGATGCGGCGCTTGATGTGATTCATGAATCGATCGATACGAAATATGCGCGCAGCGTGGTAGCCGCACTCGAGCACTATCTTGAGAATGATGGTGGCCGTGAGGCATGCACCTATGAAGCAATTAAAGCGAGCGAAACAGAAGAATCAACGGACGATTAATCGAGCGCCGCGGGCTTGCCTTCCGCTTCCGTACCAAAATCGAGATTATACGCACGCAGCCCAATTTCTGAGAGATCCGCGCCCTCTTTCTCGACCGTCCAATGCAGCCGTATCCCAAAGGTGACCTTGAGCAGGAACCAGATGAGAAGGCTGGCAACAATCACAAAGCCGCCAATGCTCGCTACGCCAACCGCCTGTGCGTAGAGCGTCGCTTCCGGGTTAGTCAAACATACGGCCAGCGTGCCCCAAATTCCCGCGACCAAATGCACCGGAATCGCGCCGACCACATCATCAATTTTCAGCCTATCAAGCGCCGCACTCGCGACCATCATAAGGACCGCGCCGCCCGCACCAATGCCGATTGCTTCGCCGATCGATGGCGTTGAAGGCTCTGCGGTAATGCTCACCAGCCCAGCCAACCCGCCATTAAGGATCAAGGGCAAATCAAGGCGTTTATATAGCAGCTGTGAAATAATGAGCACCGTCACCACACCGCCAGCGGCCGACACATTCGTATTCGCAAAAATGGTCGCCACCGCGATCGCATCTTGCGCACTGCCAAAGGCGAGCTGTGATCCGCCATTAAAACCAAACCAGCCCATCCATAGAATGAATACACCCAGCGTCACTTGCGGCATGGATGCGCCCGGGAAAGAATGGGCATTCCCCTGCTCATCAAAACGGCCTCGGCGCGCACCGAGCAGAATCGCGCCAATCAGCGCGGCCCAGCCGCCGACCGAATGCACCATAGTCGAGCCAGCAAAATCGAGAAAACCAAGCTCATCGAGCCAGCCGCCACCCCATTTCCAGCTGCCTACCAGCGGGTAAATAAAGCCGCTCAAGATCACCGTAAAGAATAGGAATGGCCAGATTTTAATGCGTTCCGCCAGCGTTCCCGAAACAATCGATGCCGTGGTCGCGACAAACACCATTTGGAAGAACCAGTCAGCGGCTTTGGCATAGTGCCCAGAAAAATCTCCCTGCGCAGCAGCGTCTTGGTTAAACCAAGGCGCCGGAATCCCATGCCAGCCACCATCCACGCCCGTATACATGAGGTTATAACCCACCAGATAAAACATCAGGCCAGCAATCGAATAGAGCGCGATGTTCTTGGTCAAAATCACGGCCACCGATTTACTACGCACCATCCCCGCTTCGAGCATCGCAAAACCCGCCGCCATGAACATGACAAGGACGCCGCAAAAGAGAAGCAAGAGCGTGTTGAGCAGAAACTCCACCTCGGCAATAGCACGCTCAGGCGTCCCAGGCTCAAGGCTGAGCGCGGCAATCGGCGTTAGAAGGATTAGGAAAAAAGCGGCAGATGCAGAACGGTTCATAGGGATACCCTCATTCGAATGAATATGCTGCAATGCACAATATCGCGATTATTCTCAAAGTGCAACGCTCTTATCGCACCGTGGGGAAATTAGCTCGCCTGCTTCACCTTCTCATAAGCTTTCAGCGCTCGCTCACGCGCGGTTTTATGGTCAACAACCGGCTTCGGATAATCCGCGCCAATACGTGCACCACTGTCTTTTTGCACCGAATCCGGCGCTTCCCACGGAGAGAACAAATATTCCCTCGGCATATCTCTCAGCTCAGGCACCCAGTGCCGGGTATATTCACCATCCGAATCAAACTTCTCGCCCTGGGTGATCGGATTGAAAACACGGAAATAGGGCGCAGCATCGGCGCCGGAGCCTGATACCCACTGCCAGCTTGCCGAATTACTCGCTAGATCCGCATCGAGCAGTGTATCCCAAAACCAGCGTTCACCCCACTGCCATGGCAGCAGCAGATGTTTCGTCAGAAAAGACCCCACGATCATGCGCACACGGTTATGCATATAGCCGGTCTCATACAGCTCACGCATCCCAGCATCGACAATCGGGTAACCGGTTTGGCCAGTGCACCAGGCGCGGTATGCGGCCTCATTATCATCCCATGGAAAGGCAGAAAATTTCGGATTAAATGGCTCGGTGCGCAGCGTGGGGCAATGATAGAGTAGATTATAGGAGAATTCGCGCCAACCAATTTCCGAGAGATAGACTTCAATCCCTTGATGCGCACCGCCCTTGCTGATTTCTTCGCGTGCTTCATGGTAGATGCGCCGCGGGCTGATCTCACCAAAATGCAAATGCGGCGACAGGCGCGATGTGCCCTGCTTTGTTCCCAAATTCTCAGCCGGCAGGTTACGATTGTCGTGATAATCGCGGATAGCGTCGTCCTTATACGCATCCCAGCGCTGGCGTGCGCCCTTCTCCCCCGGCGTCCAGAGCGGAGTAAACCCCGTCGACCAATCCGGCTGTGTCGGGAGGAGTTGCCAGCTTTGCAGATCATCACTGACAACGTTCGATGGCGTTGACGGCAGCGTTGATGGCGCCGCAAGGCATGTATCCACGGGTAAATTCTGATAGCAATGCTTCCAGAAAGGCGTGAAAACTTTATAAAAACCGCCTTGCTTATTATGCGTCGTCCATGGTTCAAAACAAAGAAGCGCATTGCTGCTTTCGCAGGCAATCCCCTGCTCTTTCACCGCCTCTTTGATGGTTTTATCGCGCTCAATCGCGTGCGGGTCATAGCAGCGATTCCAGTAGACCGCGTCAATGGAATGCTCCTTTATAAGCGATAACACAATATCACGCGGATCCCCCCGGCGGAGGATCAGACCACTGCCCTTAGACTTCAAAGACTCGGCCAGCGCCTCTAAGCTATGATGCAGCCACCATTGCTGCGCGCCGCCAATCTGCTCTGCTTCATCCACACTTTCGTCTAATATATAAAGCGGAACCACCTGATCATGCTCACACGCTTTGATCAGCGCGGGATTGTCATCAAGACGCAAATCGTTGCGAAACCAAATCAGTGCAGTCGACATGGGACCTCCTTTGCGCCACACTACGCGATCACGCAGTCGCAACGCAAGTCAGCACCGCACCCATTACACGCTTTTAATATTCGCTGTACAGTGCGCTTAGAATCCCTATAGTTCGCTCAGATATGGACGGAAAGACGCAACACCCTACGATTGCCGTCATCGGGCTTGGCCCGGTTGGCCTAGTTTCTGCGCTGTGTTTCGCAAAGCAGGGCATCTGCGTCATGGGCGTGGATATTGATACTGCACGTGTTGATGCGCTGCATCAAGGAAAGGTCCCGTTTAAAGAGCCCGGCATTGATGCGCTGCTCACCGAAGCGCAAAATGCGTCGCGGTTTTCAGCCACCACCGATATCATCGCCGCCGTGCAAGCCTCTTCCATCATTATGCTCGCCGTGGGCACACCGACCCCGCCTTCCGGAAAGCCCGATCTCTCTTATGTCGAAAAAGCCGCGCGAAGCATTGGCCAGGCATTAAAAAATCATTCAGCAGAAGAGCCGCCGATTATCGTCATTCGCTCGACCGTCCCCCCTGGCACGATGCGTCAACAGGTCGCGCCCGTGATTGAGCAGAGCTCCGGATTGATCTGCGGCCACGGGTTTCATATTGCCTCTAACCCTGAATTTTTGCGTGAAGGTAAAGCCATTCATGATTTTTATGAACCGGCACGCATGGTCATTGGAGCGGACACGCCGCAAGTAAGCGCGCGTATTGCAGCACTGTATAAGGGCGTCGATGCGCCTTGTTTAGACGTTTCCGTAGAAGCGGCGGAATATGCAAAATATGTCGATAATAGCTGGCATGCGGTGAAAGTCGCCTACGCTAATGAGGTCGGCCGCGTCGCACAGGCCTGCGGCATTGACCCAGATGAGATGGCTGATATTTTCTTGAGCGATACGAAACTGAACCACTCCCCGCGCTATATGCGCCCCGGTGCACCTTTTGGTGGCTCGTGCCTACCTAAAGATGTGCGCGGGTTGCAGGCGCTGGCGGAAGAGCATGCTGTCGCGCTCCCGCTGACAAACGCTATATTGAAAAGTAATGACACGCATCTCGATTTTTTCATGCAGCACATTATGGCGCACCAACCGAAAACCGTCGGGCTATTAGGGCTCGCCTTTAAGCCGAATATTGATGATCTCCGTGAAAGCCCCTACGCGGCGCTGGCGCAGCAATTGAGCGACAAAGGGATCACCGTCATCGTTCATGACCCTGCCTTTGCCGATGGCCGCACCATCGCTATCAACGCATTGTCAGTGGCGAATCACCCGCTTGAAACGATTGCAGGTCACAGTGATGTGATCGTGCTGTGCCATGCGAGTGACACGCTCACAGCCTATGCGGAGCAATGCCAGAAAGCGGGCCATAGTGTGGTTGATATGACAGCGTTACGCGCGGCCCACCCCGTACCCCACACGAAGCAAGACGCCGCTTAACATACCGCACGCCACGGTGCGCTATCGACCCCATGCGCGTCGAGCAATGCCGCCACCTCACTGCCCATCACCGCAAGCTTGGCCTGCGTATCGGCTTCCATGCGCAGCGTGATTGCGGCCTGCGTGTTTGAGGCGCGCACTAACCACCAGCCATGGTCGCTGCGCACGCGCACGCCATCCGTTTCATTCACTTCGACACCTGGCTGCGATTTTACCGCTTCAACCATCGCATGAATCACCACAAATTTGCGCGCATCATCAACATCAATGCGCACTTCCGGCGTGGTAAAACTGCGCGGCATCGCCTCAAGTTCATCGGCTAAACTCGCCTCTTGCTGTGACAAAATCCGCAGCAAACGCATCGCCGCATACAGCGCATCGTCAAAGCCATAATAGGTGTCGGCGAAAAAGATATGCCCGCTCATCTCCCCCGCGAGCGGCGCTTTGGTCTCTTTCATTTTCGCTTTAATCAGCGAATGACCCGTCTTCCACATCAGCGGCTTACCGCCCATCTCCGCTACCGCATCAAAGAAATGTTGGCTCGCTTTGACATCGGCAATAATCGTTTGGCCCGGGTTCTTTGACACAATATCCCGCGCATAAAGCGTGAGCAGTTGATCACCCCACACCACGCGTCCCTGGCCGTCAACCGCACCAATCCGGTCCGCATCGCCATCAAACGCAATCCCTAAATCACAGCCATGCTCGTGCACAACATCCTTGAGCTGCTGAAGGTTTTCTTCCACCGTTGGGTCCGGATGATGGTTCGGGAAACGCCCATCAATCGTACTATTGATCACTACATGCTCGCCGGGAAGCCGCTTCACTAACATCTCGACCAGCTCGCCTGCCGCACCATTGCCTGGGTCCCACGCCACCTTCAACGCTTTTTTCGGCGCCCCCAGAACCTCACACAAACTCGCCACATACGTCTCGCGAATCGATTTCTCTTCGACCTTCCCTGGCGCCACCTCCGCCATCGGCTCCAGCGCTCGCTTGCCTAAAAGTTGAATATCCTCTCCATAAAACGGATAGTGATTGATCGTCATTTTGATGCCATTATGCTCCGCCGGGTTGTGCGAGCCCGTCACCATCATCGCCGCATCATACCCACCATGATGCGCTGCGAAATAACACATCGGCGTCGGCCCCAGGCCATAATCACTGACCTGAATGCCTGCCGCGACCAGCCCCTCGAGCAGCGCTGCATGCAAGCCCGGCGACGACACGCGACCATCGCGCGCCACCGCAATTCGGGGTGCTTCCGCCCCTACCCGCTCACGCACCATCGCGCCAAACGCACGGCCCAGCGCGGCGAAAAGTGGTTCCGAAATTGTCTCCCCCGCCACCCCGCGAATGTCGTAGGCGCGCAAAATTGAGGGGTGTATCCTTAGATCCGTCATGGGCTCCTCATGCTTGTGTCGTTTATTCACGAAACCCCCAAAAATAACAATCGTATTTTTTTCTGGATTTTTCCAACACTCAACCTATAGTGCAGCATGTCTCATTAAGAAGACGCTATCCACGCGAAGGGAGGATATGCAGGAGCTTGGTCACATTATTGTTCCGGTGATTTTATCAGGTGGTATGGGGAAACGTTTATGGCCCTTATCGCGCGAGAATCATCCTAAGCAATTTCTGCCTTTGGCGGATACATCCCTCTCGCTAATCCAGCAGACAGTGCTTCGTGTTCAAGACCGTTCGCGCTTTACCTCGCCGATTATCCTATGCAATGAAGCACATCGCTTTTTAGCCTCTGAACAGCTTGAGGCCATCGATGTTCATGACGCCACCTACCTTTTAGAGCCATGTAGCCGTAATACCGCGCCTGCCATTACACTCGCGGCACTTCATGTGATGGCGCGCTATGGCGACGCCGCACACATGCTTATTCTGCCCTCTGACCATATCATTCGCGATGAGGCTGCGCTCAAGGAGGCGGTAATGAAAGCAAGCGATGTGGCGGCGAATGATTACCTCGTGACCTTTGGCATTGAAACTGCGCATGCGGAAACGGGTTATGGCTATATTAAATCAGGCAGCCCTATCACAGCGACAGACGGCTATGAAGTCGCGAATTTCATTGAAAAGCCCGATCGTACGACCGCAGAAGGCTACGTGACAAACCCGCATTACTATTGGAATAGCGGAATGTTTCTGTTTCCAGTGCGACGCCTTTGCGAAGAGTTAAACGGCCATCATCCCGCCATGTTTGATACGCTCATGCATACCTATCAGGACAAACATTACGACCACCCATTCATCCGCATAGATGAGAAAAGCTTTATGAAAGCGGAGAATATTTCGATCGATTACGCGCTAATGGAAGTCACTGAGCATGCAGCCATGATCCCGACGGAATGTGGTTGGAGTGACGCAGGCTCGTGGGAGACATTATGGCGCGAAGAAGAGCAAAAAGATGATCACGGTAATGTCAGCAAAGGTGACAATATTCTCCGCGATTGCCAGAACTGCCACATTATCAGCCTCGACGGCCCGCCCATTGTGGCGATGGGCATGAAGGATACTATTCTCGTTTCCACCCGTGACTGCGTCCTATCAGCCCATATGCATTCGTCGCAAGATATCAAAGCACTGGTGTCTGATGTCCAAACTTATATGCCGACATTGGTAAGCGACCACCGCAAAGTCTCGCGCCCTTGGGGTTCATATGACTCCATCGATATTGGCCCGCGCCACCGCGTGAAACGTATCACGGTCAATCCGGGAGCAAGCTCTTCGCTTCAACTTCACCATCATCGTGCAGAACATTGGGTGGTAGTCAGCGGAGCCGCCTTAGTGACGCGCGATCATCGGACGGAAACCTTTACAGAAACCCAATCCGTTTTCATCCCGTGCGGTACTAGGCATCGCTTTAAGAACCCCGGGAAGATTCCACTCGAGCTGATTGAAGTGCAGTCTGGGTCTTATTTAGAAGAGGATGATATTGTCCGTTTTGACGATCATTATGGGCGTGTGGAAGCAGCATAGCAGCTATCGCTCTGCCAGCGTGGTGGCTGTGCTTATCTTCTTTATGGCGACGTCAGCACGCGCAGAATCGATTGACCGCGAAATAGAACGCCTCCTGTTCAATACGGACAGCACGCAACAAACGGAAAATCAGCGGTACCATTGCCCTTCTCTCACTGATCGCAGTAAAACCACCATTGCACCAATGGTCCAAGGCAAAGACGGGGTTTTCTTTCGTATCAACAAGCTGGATGATCGCTACCATGCGACCGATGCGTTAGTACGCTCATTGCAAGAGATGAACGAGGCGCTTGCAGCGCAGGGAAGTGCCTTTCTTTTCTTCATTGTGCCGCCGAGGCCCTTACTGACGGCTGCGCACCTAGAACCCGCCGAACCGTATCAACAGTTAGTGAATGTCTCGGAAATGAGCGCTGATTTCGAGCGTTACATTACCGCATTGCGGCGCTCTGATGCACATATCCTCTCGCTTGACACGGCCACGCCTATCGATGGGTTCTTCTTAAAACGCGACATTCACTGGCATCCTAACGGAGCGCAGATAGCCGCCGAAACCATTGGTAAGCATATCAAAGGAATGCCCTTTTATCAGTCCCTCAGCCCTGCTGATTATCGCCTCGAAACCGTACGTGAAGAAGTGCATAAACCAACAATGGCGCAAGAAATTGACCGGCTTTGTGAAGACGATGTTCCTCCCGAACACTTTCCCGTCTATACCGCAATTAAAGAAGCGGCGTCGGGGGAGGACGCGCTCTTTGGTGATGATAGCGCAAGCGGCAGTTTGCTGCTACTCGGCACGAGCTATAGCTATGTGCTTTACGGGTTTGAATATTTCCTGATGCAATCCACGGGAATGAATGTGGTCAACGCATCGATCAATGGCGGTGGGATCGATAGCGCCTTTTTATCCTACGCAACGCAGGCCGTCTCCGAGCGCCTTAAACCGGAAGTTGTTTTATTTGAAACGCTCGCCCATTACACCCCTGCGCTTGCCACCTATTTTTTCCGCGAAGCCATCCCCGCGCTGCATGGTGAATGCAGTGAAAAGGAGGCCATTCTCTCAGGCACGCTTTCCACTCCGGATAGTAGTGCGCTTTTGTTCGAAACAGGCGAAAGCAAGCCCCACGGGGACGGTTATTTCCTCTTTTTGCAAACGGATGAGCTCTCTCTAACGCGCTTCACGCTTGAGCTAGAGCATGAGGAAGATGGCGAATGGATTCCATTCGATCGCAGCGGGCGCTTTAATAATACCGGGCGGTTTTTCATGCGACTTTCCGATGAAATTGCTGCCCCTTTGCGCGCCGTGCGCTTACATCATCAACATTCGACGCCTTTTAGCCTTGAATATCGGCTCTGTTCTATGCCATCATCCACTGAAACGATTCTTGAGGAGGAATCATGATGACCCTACGCACCCTTGCCCTACTGTTTGCGTTTGTGACAAGCCCTGCCCTAGCGAATGACGATGCGGAACTCTATGATGCCGTACCACCAAAAGATGCTGCGTTCTTGCGCATTATCTATGCGGGTGATCAAGGCGAGATTGAAGCATCGGTTTCTGGAAAACCCCTCGGGGAATTCAAAGAATTGAGCATTGGAGAATATCACATGCTCTCTTCGGGTGACCATAGCGTGATCATTGAAGGCAGTGAGGCAGAAGTGCTTCTGGATAGTGGCGAATATTACAGCTATGTGATCGCAGGTGGTAAAAGCAAGCTCATCGAAGACGCTTCACCCCGGAACCCTGCCAAAGCAATGATGTATGCGTATAACCTCACGCAAAAGCCAGTAACCTTTTCCTCTCCCGAACATGATGTGGTGATTTTCAGAGATCTTGCACCCTTACAAGGCACGTCACGTGAAATTAATGCTGTTCAAATTGCGCTCGAAGCGCTGCATCCTGGTAATGAGGTCGCCATCGCTTCTTACCCGGAAGCACTGTTCGAACGCCGCAATGGCTATAGCTATGTAGTGGCTAAGCCCGGCGAGGTGTTCCGCGCAGCACACCGCACTAACGCCATTCATTCCGCGCAATAATTGCATTGGAGTCTGCCATGCGGGCCTTGTCGATCACGATCGTATGGCTCCTCGCCTCCCCTGGTTTCGCGGCAAGCCTTAACGAAACGTGGGTCATTCAACCACCCACAATCGATTATCATACACAATGTGCCGCCCCTTCGTATGCGCACTCTAAAGATACGCTACGTGCACGAACGGAAGCCCTCCTCGATGGCACCCTGATTGACGAACGGCACATTCAAGAGACGATCCATGCACTCCAAAAGCGCTCCTCGGCGAAGAATGGTAATGGCGCACGCGCGGCAATCGCACTCGCTTCTCTGTATCGCAGTGGCCGAGATGTGCCTTACAATCTTGAGAAAGCCGACGCACTCATCGCCCATGCCAAGAGCATCCTCCCCGCTGCGAGCTGGTATGCGGAAGGGCAATGGTATGAGCAAAAGCAGAACATACAAGGCGCGATCACCGCTTATCGGCACGCCATGTCGCAGGGCCATATCCCAGCGAGCCTGGCGCTCGCGCGACTCTACCAAGCGAATACCCCGGACCAAACGCGCACCCTCATGATGCTCACGCAGAATATGCTCCTCGAACGGCTAGGCAGAGGCGATTGTTCGGCGGCGCTTTCGATCGCGAAGCTCTATCTCACACGCCGGTTCGGCGGGTATGCCCCTGAGGCCGGCCTTGCTTGGCTGACGGTTGCTTCCAAAGCGCATCAAGCGCAAGCGGACCTGATGCTGGCGGAGATTTACACAAACGGTGTTCTCGCACCGACCGACCATGAGCGCGCGCAGACACTCTATCAACGTGCCAGCGACAGCGGTTATGCCCCCGCTATGCACCGCTATGCCGAACGGCTAGCGCAAGAGGGTGCAACGCAGCAAGCGATGGCACTCTACCATACGCTGACCGCACAGAATGACCGAGACGCCCTTCGTGCGCTCATTGAACTCTATGCGCAGCATGACCCGCTCAACCCAGCATTACGTGACTTACACGAAACGCATATTGCCCTTGCGCCGCGCGACGGAAAAGCATGGTTCCAGTTCGCAGACTATCTTCATGATCAGGTAGCAGATAAGGAGCAGGTGTTTCGCTATTACCGGAAAGCCGCATTGCTCGGCTATGAGAAGGCGTACCGCGCATTGGGGGATCGTTATCGCTATAGCGATGACATCTCCACGCAAACATCGCGTGCACTCTCCTTCTATCGTTATGCTGCAACACAAAGCGATGCGAATGCGGCGGATGCATTAGCGCATCACTATCGCTGCAGCTCACACCAAGAAGTCCTTGCCGATCGCTGGCAAGAAATCAGCCTGCTCATTCACCCTCCCGCACCGTTCGAAGCAATGGTGCGAGGGGCAAACCTGCAACACATCCCCATGCAGCAGGAGCGTGTATTTTTCGACTACCTTCGCCGCCTCGCATGGGAGAAGAAAGACCGTAAAGCCATGCTGCTTCTGAGCGAGATGTACCGCGCAGGACAAGGCATTACAGAAGATACAGACACAGCTACATCCTTGCAGCAGCTGGCACTGCGCGAAGGCCCCGGACAAGCTGAAGCCTATTTCTACCTTTATGAACTCAGCCAATCCCTGCCGCGTGTGAATGAAACGCAGTTATTGCGTTATGTGCAACGCGCCTCTGAGCTGGGCCACGCACGTGCTACATATGAGCTTGGAACGATTCATAAGGATGGGCGCTACGGCATCACCGCAAATGCGGAACAGGCCGTGCGTTATTATCGTATCGCCAGCGAAGCAGACCTGCCTTCCGCCATGAGAGCCCAAGCGCGAACGCTTATCACATCGGATGCACAGCCCAATCCGGAGGCGGAAGCGCTGCTGAAACGCGCTGCCGATCTCAATGATTACCGCAGCATGCTTGCCCTCTCTGAATATTATCATGCGTTAGGGCAATCAGAAGCATCGCGGCGCTATGTCATACTTGCGGAGCGCCATGCGCCTTGCGGGAGAGAGTCACAATCCCATATGATGGATGCATTCCTTCAAGGCCTTGGCACCGATGCCCAACAGCAACACGCCATGCAAACGCTTGAAGCACAAGAGAACGTTGATGCACAGACAGCCTATCAGCTCGCAGAAAACTATTTATTGGGCAGGGGCGTAGCGCGCAATATTCACACTGCGATGCAGTGGTATCAGCGGGCAGCGGCTCAAGAATATGCACCGGCGCAAGAGGCATTGTTGCGCGCCGAGAAACTCGGCTTTGCTCAGAACTGAAAATAGAGGAAGGGCGAGTGCGATTCCGCCACTAATTTCACTAGCGCAATGACAAAACCAGCAACCAACAGTGTTTGTAGCGACATAGGCATTTCCTTCGCCCAGCGCGTGCTGAAAGGTGAAGTCAGGCGCACTCTCCAAGCAGACAATATGGTTACCATCATCGCAACACACAGCATCGTCAGATGGAACGGCTGCACCTGCCAGTGCGTATAGTCGCTCAAACCCACCCCATGGATGCCGAGCATTCCCTGATACATCACAAGCGCATCGGATACAGTCTCCGCGCGGAACATTACCCAGCCAATTATCACGCATAGCATCGTGATTCCCCACCCAACGACTTTTGGATAGAGCGCTCTTTTCTTAGCGCCCAAAGCACGCTCAATGCATAGGAGAACCCCGTGCCACGCGCCCCAGATCACAAACGTCCAGGCCGCGCCATGCCAGATGCCTCCAAGCAGCATGGTTAGAAATAAATTACGATAGGTCATCACTGTTCCATAGCGATTACCGCCTAGCGGAATGTAAAGATAGTCTTTGAGCCATTGCGACAGGCTGATATGCCAGCGCTGCCAAAACTCTGTGATGCTTCGGCTCATATAGGGGTGGTTGAAATTCTCAATAAAGCGAAAGCCCATCATCATGCCGAGTCCGATCGCCATTTGGCTGTAGCCAAGAAAATCAAAATAGAGCTGGAAGCTATACGCCACCGCGCCAAGCCAGCTTTCGAGAAGCGTCGGATGCTGCAGCACAAACATCATATCGGCGAGTGGTGCAAGACTATCTGCAATCAGCACTTTTTTGCAAAAACCTGCGCAAAAATATAGCATTCCCTCGCGGCATTGCTCCAGCGAATGCGTCCGCTCATAGAGACGCGCAGCGATATCCTTATAGCGCACAATCGGCCCGGCAATCAACTGCGGGAACAAGGCGAGATAGGCAGCAAAATCAATCAGCCTCGGCGCCTCCGGCCCATCACCGCGATACACATCGATGTGGTAGCTGATCGCTTGGAAGATGTAGAACGAAATACCGATGGGTAAAATGACCTGCCATATTTCAAAACCGCCCGCGCCAAGAAAGAGCGCTGCATCATGAAAGGCACCAGCCATAAACATGGCATATTTGAAATACCCCAAGATGAACAGATTGAAGACAACGGCAAGACTCAACACATATTTTTTGTGGAAGACAGCGTGATGCATACGAATAGACAGCGCGTAATTGATTAATGTCACTAGCGCAAGAAGCGCAGCAAAATCGATACGCCACCACGCGTAGAAAACATAACTTCCAAGCAGAATGCAATGGTTCCGGTAACGCACTGGCGTCAGATAATAGGTCAGTAAAAACAGCGGGAGAAACAGCCCGACAAACAGGATGGATGAAAAAACCATGCTAGCTTCCCTTCTCATCGATAGGGAGATAGCGTTCAGGGATTTCCCAAATCACGATGCGCGTGTCATGATCTCGCCAGCGCTGCTCTTTTAAGAACTGACGCATCGGCACAAACGGTCCCTGCCCTGGGTCTGCCAAGTTCCACACCTCCTCCCCTAAATATGCTTGAAGAAAGGTGGCAAACCCCCAGCGCGTGTCAGCGCTGTAAGAGGTGCCAATCAATGCGACAGGCAAGGTGGGCGTGGAAAATAAGTCACTCTTCTTAACGGCGTCTGCTAAGGGCGCGACGCTAGCGACCAACTCTTTCGGTGATTGTAGCGGCCCGCGGTCGATAAGGCGTTGCAAATCTCCTTCTATCTGCACCGCCTGCCCAAAACGCTCAGACGAATCATGGATGCGGCTCTGATATGCGTGCGCCACCGCACGAGCCACGATCTCTGCACCGTAAGGTGACCAATGCGTATCGGTACGAAGATACAGTGGTTTCGCATGTTTATGCTCGCGCAATGCTGCGTTGCTGTCGATATGGTCCATCTTCTGGTCACGCAGGAATGTGATGAACTCGGAATAAACAGAGGCACGGTAATGCGGAAGCTTTTGCGTGTTGAGATACTCAGCATAAACCCGGGCTTTCGACGGCATCGGCACGATCATAAGCTTCACACCATCCTTAGCGAGTGTTTTCTTTGCTGCAACAATTTCTTCAAGATGCCAGACAATGTTCGCTTCATACCCCTGCCTATAAGAGAACTCTTCGCGCGAGAACAGCCACCCTTCTTTGCCCAAAACAACATCCTTTTGTGCACTTGCGAAGCCATAATAGAGCAGTGCATTCCAGATCTGTGTCATCGGTTTCTGGAAGAATGCGCGTTTCTCCAATTGCGCTTCCACTTCACTAGACCAATGACCATTGATTATCTTAGTCGGTTGGCTTTGAACAGTAAGTGACGCAGTGAATACCGTCCATATTATGCTGCAGTATAGGAGTAAAGTCACTGCAACAAAAAACAGCAAACTAGGGAGTTTAGCGCGTGTCATACCCTACCCCACTCACTGAAACGCCACGGCTCCTATTATATTCTTCTAACATGCGTATTGCCTCACCATCCCCTGCCTGAGCCGCCTGTCGTAACCAATACATGGCCTCCGCGCTGAGAATACCACCACGCGCTTTCTGATATGCCGCAAAGAATCGCATCGCTTCAACGGAGCCCTGCACCGCTTGATTTCTGACATAGGCTGCGCCCTGCTCATGGTCCGATGCATCGTTAGATGCAAGGTAATATTCCGCTAGCGCAATATCCGCTCTCTGCCGTTTTACTCCCGTCTCGTTCGCTGCAAGTTCTAATGCGTAACCCTCGATCTCTTGATGCTTTGTACGCATCTCTTCATTAGTATGATCGCGGTAAAATCTAGCCAGCGCCAAGGCGGAAGGAAGGTGTTTCATAAACGCACCTTGTTTAAGCCACTCTTCGGCTTTTGCATCATCGCCCTGCTCACGATAATAGTCCGCTAGCGCTATGATATGTTTACCTTCTCCTGTCTTAGTACGTTCACGCAAGCGCACTTCGTGTGCAACATCGGCATATGCCATTCCACTAATCGACAAAAGATAAAGAAATAAAACGAGCATACGCTTATTCATCGCCGCCCCGCTTTGCCAAGAAACAGGTAGCATTGCCGCCCACATATTCATCGATCAGTGGCCGCTCATGCGTTGTGCGCGCATCAAAATAGGCTTTCCAGCGAGCCTGGGTGAACCGTTGGCCTTGGTGTAAGTACAGCTCAAGCCACGCCATGTAATGGCGTCCATGCGGCCTTGGCTCAAGGAACCCAAATGCTTGCTCTGTGAAAGGTTGTTTCGTGCCCGAGCGTTTATCCCATCGTGCATCAGCCATAACTTTCTCGGGGCTTTGCATCCCATGGCGCAGCGTAGCAGCGAGCCGGTCGAGCGGCCCATTGATATCTATGTCTAACTCATGAAAGGAAGCTATTTTCGCTATCACCGAAAGCGATGAGATAGCATGGCGTTGATACCATAATGCACGTGCGCCGCGACGCGCTTCTAATGGTAGAAACCCCTGTTCATCTATGTGGACAAGCAACCTGTGCACATTGGTAAGCGTTTTATCTACTAATGCCTGATCCTCGAACATCACACCATACGCAAGCAAGATAGCCTCGGTCATGAGCCGATGATTATTATGATCGACATCGCCGCCGAAACGATAATCCAGCGGAGGGATAAGCTCTGTAAACCAGCCATTCATTCGCTCTTTTTGAAAATCATTCAGCTGATCAACGATAATGCCATAGGAGACAAGCATAGGAAGCGCTGAGCGTTTCAGCGCGTAGTATGTGTCATGATCGGGCACCGTCTTAACGTAAGCCTGCTGCGTTGCCAATTGATCAAACAACGTAATCAACGCCTGCGTCGCATTTTGATCCCCCGCCAACGCGCGGCCGCCAAGCACCATCATATGCCACGCGGCAGCATGCACTTCTTTACTAGCGCCATAGCCTGGCGTTGCGGTCAGCGCTTCAGGGAACCCCTCTTGTAAAGGGGGTAGCGTGATATGAAGCGCATGGCATGCATCACGTACGGTGCTCATCGAAGGGGTCTGCAACGCCCGTCTACGGTCTTCAACATCAAAATAGAGCGACCGCTCGACAGCATAGCCAGGAGAAGCAGCGCATAGCGCAGCAGCACATAGGATCACGGCGCTCCATCTACTCATGGCGAGCCTCCCCCTGATAGATCAGACCATCATATGCAAAGCGGCACGGGCGATGCTCAGTCTGCATTTCTGTGTCATAGAGGTAGACCGGTGCGCCCTGCGTCACTTTGCTGCGCAGCAACGGCTGTGCATCCCACCAATCGCCACGCACAAGCTTGGGCGCTTGGTCTGTCCACACATTCGCATATGCTGCAATGGCATGGAGCTGTTGTGTTTTCAACCCGACACCGTTACGTGAGAAACGGTTCGTGGAAAGGGTGATATCGGTATATGCTATCGATGCATCCGCCGGGTTACCAACATACATCCCGAACGAACCATTATCATCAAGCCGATTCGCCAGCGCACCAATACTATGGCTCGCGATAGCATAGATTCCCGACCGTTGGTTCTGCGAGATATCGTGATGGGATAGCAGGATACAGTGACTATCTTTTAACGAGATACCATCGCGGTTATGTGTCACCTGATTCGCGTAAAGGAAAGTCGACGAGGCATCCTTCATGTAAATGCCGCTCGCACGGTGATCCGTCATGACATTCCCAATTACCGATATCGGTGAGTTACCTTGAATGTGCAGGGCATGCTTCGCCTGGCCACCGCGCATTTCATTATAGGCAATCACGCTCCCTTTTGCTGCGCCTGAAACACGTATCCCTTCCTCCTGATACGCTGAAATGACATTGCCCATGATTGCACTATGCGTGTTATCTTTCAGCGTGAGCGGTCGATAAAGCTGCGTTAGTGTGCTGTTCACAATCCGTTGTCGTGCTGAGTCATTACGCGCTTCGTGATAGGGTTGAATCGTGATGCCATGCTGCAGTTTCTGATCATACCCCAGCGCAGCAATATGACTGTCTGAAATAGAAAGAGACGCATGCGACCAGCCAAATAGAAACGGCCGAAATAAGTTAGAATCGTCCGGCACATGAGGCGTATTCATACCCTCTGACCACCCGCGTACTTGGCTTTCATGTATCAATAGTTCACCGGCGTTGATAATAAATGCGCGCGCTTCAGTTGAGAGTTTAAGCGTGGCGCCGCCTTCAATGATAAGCCCTGCATCTGGGCCGATAATGACCGGAATGCGAAGCAAATAGCCATCATCATCTTTGATCATTCTATCAGAAGCGTCATAAGCACGAAGCATATGGTAAAGCTGTTCAACCGTGAGCGAGCCATGTCGAATCAGCAATGCTTGCGCATTATGGAAAGAATCTTGAATTGCTTGCGGCACCCACCGGCTCCCATTCACCGACACAAAAGAGAGGGTTGCGGGCGCATAGGCGGGTAGCGTTTCTACACCTGAAGCATACGCCTCACTTTTCATATCAAGCTCGGTATACAGATGCTTCGGCATCGCAAAATCATCGGCAGATAGGGCGTTTACTGCAATGCCCTGGCCGCCCGAAGACGTAATCTGCGCCTGAGAAAGGGGTGTTTTCTCTTCATGTGCATCACACATATGCAGCACACACAACGTATCAAGTGCATGCGCCGTTTCTTGCGCATTCGAACGCAGTGACACGCTGCGCGGATGAACGACTTCTTCCACTTCCTGTCCATTGTCAACGGGCGCGCCATATTGCTTCATGTGGGCCGAAAGCATTTCTGCCCACTCACTCGCACCTGTCTTAACAAGCGCTGCATGCGCTTCTTGCCAACGCTGCGACTGCCGATGAATGGGGTGCGGATAAAGCCCCGCATCCGCAATCTGCTGCTGCGCATGCTGCAGCCGCGAAGTGCTCCCTTCCTTTCGATAATGCATGGCCAGCAAGGCATATACGCTAATACGGTATTTCGGATGTTCGATGTCATGCGCGATCATCGCTGCCACATTCCACGCATCCTGAGCCATAGCGTCTTGAACCCACGCCTTTAACAATCGGTCCGCGCGCTTGCCATCTTCCGCATCACGCAGCATCTGCATCGCTATTACAAGCTCACCATTTGCGTACGCATTTTCTGCTTGAGTAAAGAGCACCTCATCATCATGCTGCACCTCCCCCATCGTATGACGCAGCGCCCTGTGATGCGATCGCATGATGATATGAGGCAGAAATGACTGCACACGGTGAATTGCGTCGTCAGCAAAAACCAGCTCTCCCGAATCACTCCGCTGCATCCATAGCTGCCCCAACGCATGAAGCTTCGCGCTTTTCTGATAAGCTGAGGGCTCGCTGCGCGCCTCCGCCTCGAGCCTATCAAACAGGCGAACGGCATGCCAAGGCGCCACCGAGATCGCGTCCTTCGCAATTCCAAACAGCGCCCAGTAGCGCCGCTCTGGTTGCAACAATGCGACATGGCCATGTGCTTCCTCTAGCGCATCCTCTGAATGGCTAGCATGCGCAAGGCTGCGCGCAGCACTGATCATATGCATAATGATATCGTCTTCGCGGACATGGGGCAGATGCGCAGCATAGGCCTCGCGATTCTCGAACATCTCGCGCCACAGCACATACGCCGCATCCGGGTTGGTTTCATTCTCAGCACGAATATAAAGTGCCTGAATGTCTTCTTCTGAAGGCGCATCATAATATTTAAGCGCGTCAACTATATCATTTGCAGCCACGACGATCGCTACCAGTACAATGAGGCTGATCCATGCAAAAAAGCGCTTCATAGATACGCCTTATAACTATAAATGAATGCGTACGGCGACCGGGTCACCCACCATATCCACCGATACGGCCTCCAGCGGTGCAATCGTCAGCTTCGCCCGCGCTTCGACCCAAGCAATATCGGCATCAATGCCAATAATCTGGCCTTTTTTCGCGACCGGGTCACCCGGATAGCTAATCCACACCTCCATACCTTTGCTGAGCTTAAGCGCTTCGTCGCTGCTCACATAGGCCTCAACATACGGCGTACTCTGCACATTCACCATGTCGAGCACCGCACTGCCCGACACCGCCCACTGGTTATTTGCTTGGAGTCGTTCTTTCACAATACATTCGCACGGGCTTTCAACTGTAAAGGACGTGTCCGTATCGCTAATGATGGTCAGCAATGGTGCCCCTGGTGAAACCACCGTATCGGGCGTAAAATTTTCATAATAAATGCGGCCACTTTTTGGCGCGCTCAGAATAATTTTATCGGCAACAATCTGTGCATGCTGCGTATGCACCATAAAAAACATCTCATAAAAACTAAGGCACACATAAGCCAGTAGCCCCAGCGCTAACGCAAACACCGCCGCTGTCTTAACCAACCGTTTGCGTCCATAGCGCCGTTTCTGTTTCTCATCCATCCCTTCCATCGGATCCGGGATCTCCTTGCGCGGCTGCGCCGATCCATCACGGCTGGCAACCGCAATCATATCCCCCGCCGATACCAGCTCACCGCTCACATACCGGCTAAGAAGCATCTGCAGCAGCGATAACTGCGCCATCGAAAGATCATCGTAATTCACCCCTACGCGCTGGGTTTCCTTTTCGAAATACACCACGCGGATCGCAATCGCGAGCGTCACTTCATACCCTTCCATCGGGAAGCTCATCTGTGCCTTATATTTCTCACCGGATTTGAATTGAAATGATTTTTGCTGCGCCTCATTGAGCATAAATGCTAGGCCGTAAACCGACCAGTCAGACACATGGAACTGGTGGTTCCCAATCACTAAATGTGACGGCAATGTCACGCGCACATGCTGGCGCTGCGCTTCTGCTTCATGCACCATAGATGATTGTGCGTTTGTCTCTGCCATATTACCCTATCATGCCTAGCCAGAGCGAGACGCTCGGCACTCGCATCATACCCGTAATCGTGCCCATTGTCACCAGTAAGCTGGCAAGCGAAAGAGCATGCATCGCGCGCGAGTGAAGCAACGCGGCATGCCATGGCTGTGACTGCGTTTTCACCTTGTTCAGCACGGTGTTTTGACGCGTCCATTTCTGTTGATCAAGCTGGAAGAACACCATCGTTTTAATGAACGAACCGAAGATTTGATTAAAATAGAGAAAGAACGGATAGGCAGCCGAAACATGCGGGCGAGAAGCCAGAAGCGAGAGTGTCAGCAGATAACGTGACAAGGCGATCCACAGGAAATAATACGCAGCAATTGCCGGGTTTACAAAGAACGTTCCAAGCAATGCGAAGCTTGGGCTCGTGAGCGACGTCCACATGGAGAGGCGTTGATCCAGAATCATGAACCATGGAAATACCCCAGTTTTGCGCCATGACAATTTGAGCGCCCGCGCGTTATTGCGCAGCATGTTCCCTGACCAGCGCTTCATCAGCATGTGTGCACTGCGTAAAAAATGTGGGTCCGGCGGCGTCTCAATCGTTAGCACTTGCACATCTGGAACATAAATCATCGGAATGCCTCGACTCATCAGATGAAACCAGCTCGATTTATCATCGCCTGTAAGGAATTTGAACCGGCCGAGGCGCCAATGATCAATCCAATCAAGCTCAACACGGCGAATAAACTCAGGGTCCGTTACAATGGATGCGCGAAACATCGACATCCGGCCAGTCAGTGTCAGCACGCGCCGCGATACGCTTGCCGACGCCATATAGACATGACGCTGCGCAAAACGCAGATTATACCATTCGCGAAAACTCCATGCTCCTTCCACTTCGCAAATTTCATCTGTCGTGAGCGCCCCCATATCTGGCTGCGCCGCAAAAAATGGCACGGTGCGACGCAGCGTGTTTTCGCTGAGCATACTGTCGCCATCAATCACCGCCACCACATCATTGGGTGCGGGCATATGTTTCGAAATGCTGCGAAAACCATAGGCCAGCGCATCACGCTTGCCGGTACCTGCAATCCGCACCATACGCAGCGAGATCTGACCATTTTGATAAGGTTGAAAGAGTTGCTTAATCAGCACCTCATCGCAACGCTCCACGATCGACGCCACCACAGTCACCGGCCTGACATAGCGCTGTGCTTCTTCAAACACGCTGCGATAGACGCGGCGGCTCGTCTCGGTGCCAATACGAAAGCTCGTGACCAGAAGGTAGACATGACTCGGCAGCTCATCTTCGCACACCGCATCGGCTTTGCGGCGCCAGCGCGGGAACAGCCAGAGCTTAAAGAACAAGAACCGTAGCCAATTCAGCAACGCCCAGCCATAGCGCCAGGCCGCTAACACACTGATCAAAAGGATGAACTGATGCGATGCCGGGTCGAGCATCTCGCGCGGCACTGAGAGCGCCCAGGCCAGCAGCATCAACACATAGAGCGCATGGGCATGCCATGAATAGACCCAATTCATACCAATCTCTTCATTTTCTTAACCTTATAGCTTGAGTTTTGCGGATTTCCAGTGAAAATGCCGAAAAAACAACACGCTTGGCACTTATGACGCACCGATTTTGGCTGTTTTCACTGCTCCTGCTCTGCGGGTGCCAGATGGCGTTGATGGATAAACCGGGTAGCAACGCACTCTCAGAAGGCAAGCGGCTCGCTGATATGGGCGAATATGCTGCAGCATTTCAGCACTATCAGATTGCCGAAAAACATGCCGTTGATGATACGGTGTTAGCCCAATCATGGGTTGCCCAAGCGCGTGCTTATCAACGAGGACATGGCGTCAGCGAAGATGATGACATCGCATTCGGCCTCTATGAAGCAGCATCGAAACTTGGCTCCAAGACAGCGGACCTTGCGCGCGCAGACATGCTGCGCACAGGCGAAGGGACGGAGATTGATTTCACGCAAGCACAGCGCCTCTATCAGCGCTATCCTGAGACGCCGCGCGCATTGCTTGCACTGGCAGAGCTAGAGTCAGATGCCGTCGCGCAAACCACGCTACGTCAGCGCGCGAAACAACTTCTCACCGATCAGGCCGAAGCGGGGAAGCCTAACGCGATGGTCAAGCTCGCCCGCTTTTACCGCGATCACGGATCAGAAGGACACCTTCTGCGCCAGGCGGATTATTGGTATGCGCGGGCGATTGAAGCCGGGCAATTCTCTGCCATTACCGAGCTGGCCCGGTTTCGTGCCACCCATATGAACCCGCTTGACCTGCAGCAATGGGTGCTCCTCTGGCCGGCCATTCAGCGCAATGACCCACGTTCTTTCACCTATCTAGCGCGCGCCTATGAAACCGGCGACGTGTTCGCGAGTGATATTCAGCGTGCCAAAGATTTTTATCAGCATGCAGCCAATGCCGGCGATGAACGCGCAACGCTAAGACTTGCGCAGCTTGAGCGTAAAGTCGCGCGTGAGGAAACCCGCCGCCGCCAACAACTCGTTAAGGCGCATCAGCCTCACAAAGCAGCGTCGACACCCAAAGCATCGCAAACGCCTAAAACCATCCCAGGCGCCCCCCAACTCGCCAAGGCACAAGCGCATTTGGCAGGACTCCATGGCACGCCTGATATCGAGAAAGCCTACAGCCTCTTCTTAGATGCAGCAGAGCAAGGCCACCCCGAAGCGCAATATCATGTTGGGCTCGGCTATGCGCGCGGTTTCGGCTTAGAGAAAAACGTAGACCAAGCACGCTATTGGTTGGGTAAAGCTAAAGCAAATGGCTATGTGTTTGCCGATGAAATTTTAGACGCGGTCGGTGGACCATGAAACACCTACTCACCCTTTTACTCATCGCGACAGCGCCTCTCACACATGCGGATGAGAGCGCAGAATTAGCGAATGATTCCGCCGTTCACACACCTTCCTTGTTTGTCTTTCCGGATGGGATTGGCAGTATAGAAAACTATATACGCAGCGATTATCTCTACATCCCGCACTACCAAGAACGCCCCCACCCCTACCTCCCCGATCCCTCACTTACCCTTGCGCTGGGCGGACGCATCGGCACCGGCTATAGCGACAATGTGTTCCGCGCACCAAGCAACACCGAGTCGGATCTGTTTAGTGTTGTGCAGCCAACGGCCGATCTTCGCTTTGAGCGTGACCGGCTTCAACTAAGCTATCAGCAAGCCTTTGACATCGGTTTCTACACGAATGAAACGGATAATGACTATACGGATAGCGATTCACAGCTCGCCCTATCCTACCGTTTCTCACCCACCTTGAACGGACATCTGAATGCGCGTTATCGCTATGATCACATTGCGATCGGTGCGAGTGACGAGGCAGAACAGTTTGCTACAGCGCCCACCACCTATCGTTACAGCACCTTAGAAACCGTGCTTAAAGACACGATCAAGGGCGATGAATTTGCCAGCCTTGGTCTGCGTTATGAGCAGGTTAATTACGACAATGTGTCACGCCGTGATGGGTCGCGTTTTGTGAATGATGATCGCGATCACAGTGCGATTACGCTTTTCACCGAGGCGGGGTTTCACCTGACGCCGCATTGGGTTCCCTATGCGTCGCTGGCGTTTCAGCAGATTAGCTATGATGTGCAGGTCGACACGACGGCGGTGAATGCGCGTGATTCGGATGGGCTTGAGGGCTTGCTCGGGGTGCGCTATCGCAGCCGGCGCGATCCGGTGTGGTTTGACCTAGCATCGGGCATGGTGTCGCGTTCGTTTGATGATCGTTTTTATGGGGATGTGAACAGCATTGGCCTGCATGCTGAGGGCGGCTGGCGCGCGAGTGAAGCGCTCTATCTGACCAGCCGCATTCAGCGCCAGATTCGTGAAACCGCGATCACGGATGCCTCCTCATATATTCATACCAGTGCGCAGCTGGAATCACGCTATCAGCTCGCGCCGAAATGGGAGCTGAGCGGCAGCGTGCGGTATGATGAGTATGATTTTCAGATTAATAATGCGAACGGCGCAGCGGATCGTATCGATGACCTGTTTCGCGTCGGCGGTGATCTGAAATATGCGTTGATGGAGCATTATTTCGTTGGGTTTGGCTATGCGTTTGCGCAGCGTGAATCAGATAATGTGCTTGCGGATTATGATGAGAACCGCGCGCAGCTCTATCTCGAAGCAGATTTTTAAGAAGAGTGTTGTCATCCTGAGGAGCATCGCGACGAAGGATCTATGTACCTCACACGAAGAAGATCCTTCACTCCGCTCACGCTACGTTCAGGATGACGACGGCAAAGGCAGCTTGCCAGCGCGCAATCCTTGCCTATATTATCTCTATGAACGACATCATCACCTTTCTGAAAACCCGCCGTTCGGTAAAAGCCAAGGAGCTCAAAGCGCCAGGGCCAAGCAAGGAAGAGCTGCGCCAGATTTGCGAGATTGGGATGCGGGTGCCCGACCATGGGAAGCTTGCGCCCTATCAGATTAAGGTGCTGCGCGAGCCGGGGCAAAAAGCGTTGGGTGCGCTGTGCGCCGATATTTTCATGCGCGAGAATCCAAAAGACGCGAAGCAAAAACATTGGGACCATGAGGCAGAACGCTTCGCCCGCGCGCCGCTGGTGCTCGCCGTTCTCTACACGCCGAAGCTCGGCAAAATTCCGCCATGGGAGCAAGAGCTTGCTGTCGGCGCAGTGTGCATGAATCTGCTGCATGCCGCGCACGCTATGGGCTTTGCCGGCCAGTGGCTGACCGAATGGCCGGCCTATAAAGATGAGGTGCGCGACGCGCTGGGCGGCGTGGCCGATGATCGCATCGCTGGCTTTCTTTATATGGGCACACCCGATGACACCCCTGAAGACCGCAAGCGCCCCGATTATGATGAGCAGGTGAGTGTATGGGAGGGGTGATAAACAGCGTCATCTCGAACGATGCGAACGCATCGGAGAGATCTAAGATGTCTCGTCGGCCTACGGCCTCGCTCGACATGACGTTCTCACCCAATGACCAATTACTAATGACTAAATACCCTTCTGCATGATCACCCTTGCTCACATTCGCTATGCCGCACAAGCGATCATAGAAGGCGCCTGGCGCGTCGCGCTCTATGGCCGCTATAATGGCCGGCGCCCTTTCGGCTGGACAACGCGCAACTGGATCAACCATGCCGCATCGGGCAAAGAACGCATCGCTGCGTTTGCGGCGCGCGAGGTGAAGAAAACCCCCATATATTTCGCACCATCGCTCAGTCCAAAAAAATTCGATGAAGTGACACCGCCCGCACCGATTACGTTCGGCGACGGCGTATGCGAAACGCCCTACACCGCCCCCTCCTTCATCAACATCGCCGGCATGAGCTATGGCTCCATGTCGAAATCGGCGATTCAGGCGATGGCGAGTGGCGCGAAGAAAGCGAATTGTTGGCTCAATAGCGGCGAAGGGGCCCTGTCACCCTACCATTTAGACTCCGGCGCGGACATTGTGCTGCAAATCGGCACCGGCAAATTCGGCCTGCAACATGCCGACGGAACGCTTGATGAAGCAAAGCTCACAAAAGCCGCCGGTCACGAGGCGGTGAAAATGATTGAGATCAAACTCAGCCAGGGCGGCAAACCCGGCAAGGGCGGCTATCTCCCCGCTGCGAAAGTTACCGATGAGGTTGCGAAACTAATGGGCATTACCCCAGGCACGGCCGCAATCTCGCGCGCACGTCATGAGGAAGCGCCGGACCTTGAAGCACTGCTGAAATGGATTCACCAGCTACGCAGCCTCACCGGAAAGCCGGTGGGCTTTAAATGCGCCGCTACTGATGCGAAGGAATGGAGCCGCCTCTGCCAGCTGCTCGCGCAACATGAACGCGACTACCACCCTGATTTTATCGCCATTGATGGTGGCGAGGCCGGCACCGGCGGCGCGCCGCAAATGCTGATGCAGGCGATGGGGCTACCACTGCTCGAATCGCTGCCGCATCTTCACCAATCGCTGCACCATTACGGGCTGCGCGATCATATCCGGCTTGTTGCTTCAGGCGGAATTATTACGCCGGATCATGCCGCTGCCGCGCTTGCCCATGGCGCGGATTGCCTCGCGCTTGGCCGCGGTGTGATGCTGGCGATGGGCTGCGTGCAAGCGCTGCAATGCCACCGCAATGTCTGCCCGATGGGCATCACCGCCCATAATCCGCTGCTCGAAGCGCGCTTTAAGGTGGGCATGGATAAGGGCCAGCGCATCGCGAATTATATCCGCGCCATGCGTGAAGAGGTGCAAATGATCGCGGCCGCGTGTGGGGTGGAAAGTGTGGAACAGTTAGAACGGTGGAATATTGGAACGGTGGAATAGTCTGATATGTCATTGCACGGCTCGTCCGGGCAATCCAAACAATCTCTCATGCAGCCCTTGGATTACCCGCATAAAGCGGGTAATGACAGTGTCACAATTGTTCCACCGTTCTACCATCCTACCGTTCCACCGTTCTACCATCCTACCGTTCCACCGTTCTAACCTTCCAACATTCTAATCCATCTCTGGCGCGAGGGTGACTTTCAGCCCATCCAGCGCGTCACTCATCAGAATTTGGCAGGATAGGCGGGATTGATCGGTGACTTCGGCTGCTTCATCGAGCATTTCTTCTTCCTCGTCTTGCATGGGTGAGAGCTTCTCTCGCCACTCCGCATCCACATAGACATGGCAAGTCGCGCAGGCGCAGGCGCCGCCGCATTCCGCCTTGATCGGCAGCCCATGATCGCGGATCACCTCCATCACCCGCCAGCCGTCGAGGGCTTGCAGAGAATGCTCATTTCCCTCTCTATCTATTACGTGTAGCGTGAGATCAGGCATGGTCCTTCTGAGGTAATGGGGAATGGGTAATGGGGAATGGTTTGCTTGAAAGAGAGCGTTCTAGGGCGAGAATTCCACGGCTAATGACACTCGCATTCTCTAACAAAGATAGAATATCTGCTTCAGCAACCAAACCCACATTACAGGCGATTCTGAGCTGGGTTTCGACTTCACCGAGCGAACCTATCGCGATTCGCAAGAAACGTATGTACTCTTTTGTAGCACCGCGCTTGTTTCCTTCAGCGATATTAGATGGGACGGAAACTGCCGCTCGGCGCAATTGGGATGTCAGCCCATAACGCTCTTCTGTAGGAAACGTAGCGGTAAGCTCATATATCGCAGTTACAAGACCCATGGCGTGTTGCCATATTCTCAAATCTCTATAATCGCGAATCACCTCAGCCATTACCTATCACCCATTCCCCATTGCCTGCTCATGCCGCCTGACTCTTCGTTCCTTTTTCTTCCTTCACGCCCAGCCGTTGCTGCAGCTCGGTCGAGGATGTTGTATATTGGAAGCGGAGTTTTTGGTCGGGACGGCAAATCCGGAACGCCTCTTGCGCCATCAGCGCCGCTTCATGAAAGCCCGAGAGGATCAGCTTCAGCTTACCCGGATAATGGTTAATATCACCAATCGCGAAAATGCCCGGCTCGGAAGTTTGGAACTTCTCCGTATCGACCGGAATCAGATTTTCATGCAGGTTCAGCCCCCACTTCGCAATCGGCCCCAGTTTCATCGTTAGGCCAAAGAAAGGCAGCAGCATATCGCAGTCCACCGACTGCTCAGATTCGGACGTTTTGATGGTGACCGAGCTCAATTCTCCATTCTCACCATGCAATTCTTTCACCTGGCCAATCACCAAATCCATCTTGCCTTCAGCTACTAGCTTGCGCATCTTTTCCACAGAATCCGGTGCGGCGCGGAAGGAGTCGCGGCGATGGACGAGCGTCACATGGCTCGCAATTTCTTGCAGATCAATCGACCAATCGAGCGCGGAATCACCGCCGCCCACAATGACTAATTTCTTCTCCGCAAACCTGTCCCGTTTTCGGACGGCATAGAAAACGGACGACTCCTCAAATTCGGAAATTCCGTCAATCGGTGGCTTCTTCGGAACAAAACTTCCCCCGCCCGCCGCGATCGCAATCACCGGTGCCGTAAGCCTATTGCCCTCATCCGTCGTGACCTGCCACTGGCCATTTTCCAGCTTCTCAATCGACTCGACCATTTGCTGCAAATGAAACACCGGGTCAAACGGTGCGGCCTGCTCCATCAACCGATCGGTCAGCTCCTGGCCCGTGCACACCGGCAGCGCCGGAATATCATAGATCGGTTTTTCCGGGTAAAGCTCAGCGCACTGCCCGCCCGGCTTATCCAAAATATCAATCAGCTGCACCTTAAGCCCCAAAAGCCCCAGCTCAAACACGGCAAACAGCCCCACCGGGCCGGCGCCAATAATCAGTACGTCTGTTTCATGTTTCATGCGCTTGATATAAGAGCGTTTTCGGGCTGTGTCCAGCGCGAATCGTGGCTTTTCCTGTGTATGGGTGCGCCCCTTGAATTGCGCCCCGCGCGCGCTATCTCTATTATGTTACTGAAAATTAAAAGGAGAGACACATGTCTACGAAAGTTGCCACTGCGCTCACACATGTCTTGGCGGATAGCTACACGCTCTATCTAAAGACGCAGAATTATCACTGGAATGTCGAA
Source organism: uncultured Azospirillaceae bacterium (assembly GCA_964352815.1). Classification (GTDB taxonomy): domain Bacteria; phylum Pseudomonadota; class Alphaproteobacteria; order Rickettsiales; family UBA3002; genus CAYGTO01. Next base: position 65,772 of record CAYGTO010000002.1, read on the forward strand.
GGCGAGCGTTTCAATTCGCTGCACGCCATGTTCGAAGAGCAATATACCGAGCTGCGTGAGGCGATTGATGAGATTGCTGAGCGGATTCGTGCGATTGGTGCGAAAGCGCCCGGTAGTTATAAAGAATATCAAGCGCTGTCGGACATGGAAGACGGCAATAGCAGTTTCAGCGCCAATGACATGGTCGCGGACCTGCATGACAGCCATTTGATGCTGGCGAAAAGCATTCAGAAGGCCATCGATGCGGCGGATGATGCCGATGATGATGTTTCAGAAGATATGATGATCGCGCGCATGACCGTGCATGAGAAAACCATGTGGATGCTGCGCTCATCACTGCCTGAAGAGATGCGTGAGCAACGCCAAGCGCGCATGGCCGCGTAGTATTTGACTCCGCATAATCTGCAATACCGACGCATGTCGGTATCTCATCCTAAAAAGCTCAAGCCCCCGACTTACGTCGGGGTTGCAATTCAAAGTGTAAGGGAAGGTGGCCACGGCTGCCTTTCCTTTTGCGTAAAACGTCATCCCGTGGCTTGACCACGGGATCTCTACTGGATGTAACGCCTACCTAGAGATACCGCGATCACGTCGCGGTATGACAACATCATTACGGACACGGGTTCGGCCGGTCTGCATGGATATTTTCAATCCCCTCGAGCACCTCATTTGGCAGGTTCACCTCCGCTGAGGCGATATTGCTTTTCAGCTGCTCCAGGCTCGTCGCGCCAATGATATTACTCGTCACAAAAGGCCGCGAGGTGACGTAAGCCAGCGCCATTTGCGACGGATCCAGCCCATGCTCACGGGCGAGGGCGACATAGCGCGCTGTCGCGCGTTCCCCTTCCACGCTCGTATAGCGCGAGAAACGCTCAAACAAGGTCAGCCGTGCGCCTTGCGGCTTTTGCCCGTTCAAATATTTCCCCGACAGCACCCCAAAGGCGAGCGGCGAATAGGCCAAAAGCCCCGCCTGCTCACGGATTGATGCTTCCGCCATCCCTACCTCATAGGTACGATTCAGCAGATTATACGGGTTCTGTACCGACATAACGCGCGGCAAGCTTTCCTGCTCCGCGAGTTTCAGGCAATGCATCAGCCCCCACGGCGTCTCATTCGACAGGCCAATATGGCGAATCTTGCCCGCCTTGATCAGCTCACCCAGCACCGACAGCGTTTCTTTCAGCGGCGTACTATCATCCTCTATGTCATGGCTATAGCCGAGTTGGCCAAAGAAATTGGTTTTCCGCTCCGGCCAGTGCAGCTGATACAGATCGATATAATCGGTCTGCAAGCGCGTGAGTTCGGCCTCAACCGCCCTGGTGATATGCTCTTTGCTGTAGCGCAGCGGCGCCGGACGAATATAGCCAAGCTGCTCGGGGAAATCATCGGCCTTTCCCGCCACCTTGCTCGCGAGGATGAATGTTTCGCGGTTCTTCCGGCTGGCAATCCATGAGCCAATATGCTGGCTCGTCCGGCCTTGGGTTTCGCGCATCGGCGGGACCGGATAGAGCTCCGCCGTGTCGATAAAATTAATGCCCTGATCGAGCGCAAAATCCAGCTGTGCGTGCGCTTCGGCTTCGCTATTCTGCTGACCCCAGGTCATGGTGCCCAGGCAGAGTTTGCTGACCTTAATATCGGTATTTCCGAGTGTGGTGTATTTCATTTCAGACTCCCTGTTCTAGGGGAAGATAGCTCAGGGGTGGAAGGAAACAAGAAAAAGGGTGCAGGAAGTCGGACATCGGACGTCGCAAAAACGATATCCGACATCCGACGTCCGAATTTACGCCGCTTTGATATCGACGACTTTATCGTCGTTTGCGATCGTGATTTCGGTTTGTGGGAAGGGAATCGAAATGCCTTCTTCATCGAAGCGCAATTTCACTTTTTCCATCACATCGAAATAGACCGCCCAATAATCGGCTGACTTCACCCAGGGGCGCACCGCGAAATTCACGCTGCTATCGGCCAGCTCAAGCACGACGATTTGCGGCGCCGGGTCTTTCAATACCCGCGTATCGGATTCCACGATATCGCGCAGCACGTCTTTTGCTTTCTTCAGATCATCATTATAGCCAATACCAAAGACGAAATCGATCCGGCGGGTTTTTTGCGTCGAATAATTCGTGATCGCACCGGAAATCACCGCTGAGTTCGGCACGATAATCGTTTTATTATCGGGCGTCAGCATGGTGGTGGTGAAAATACCAATCGTTTTCACTGAGCCGCTAATGCCGCCTGCTTCCACAAAATCACCTGCCTTGAAGGGACGGAAGGTAATCATCATTACGCCTGCCGCAAGATTCGACAGTGAATCCTGCATCGAGAGGCCAATCGCCAAACCGGCTGCCGCAAAAATTGCTGCAAGCGAGGTGGTTTCAATGCCCAGCTGGCTCAGTGCCGCAATAATCACAAAGGCAAGCCCAAGCCCCGAAAGCACATTGCACAGGAAATCCGCCAGCGTGCTATCCATCTTCGATTTGCTCATGCCTTTGCGCACCATTTTGATCACGCTGCGCACAATCATGCGACCGACGATAAAGATCGCCAGCGCGCCAAGAATGGCCGTCGCAATCGCCATACCATCTTCCATAATAAAGGCCGTCACCATCTCTTCATTAAGCTGAGACAGGTCAAAGCTAAATCCGCCAGCGCTTTCTTCCGCTGCCGCTTCACCCGTTGCCGAGGTTAGTAATGCAAACATATCTACACTCCATCATTGTGTTTTACCCCCTCACTCATAGAACAGCCGTTCAGGATTACAAGCTAGAATTTTCGATGTTTCGCGAGGGAATTGCGCTTTAGCGCATGACCGCGGCGATCCAGAGCTGCACACTGGATTGCTTTGTCACTTCGTTCCTCGCAAAACGGTGCTCACCAGCTTTACTTACCCCCCAAATCTCGCTATAGTGCGAGCATGCAAACGCCGATGGACCCTCAGGAAGCGAAACCACACTCGCCTGTGAGTGAGAGCTTGCTCCCGCTCTTTTTTCACCAGCCCGTCGCCCTCACCTATGACCGCCACCGCGATGCTGGGCTGAATAAGCACACCAATGTCTATTTCGCGAAGGATGCAGCGGCGATTCCGATCAGCCATGTCGAGGCGATGGAAGCCTCGCATCATTACCCGATTGTGTTTTCGCGCCAAGACCCGCCGGGGCTGATGGTGCTGACCGGGCTACAACAGAAAAACCTCTTCGTCGATGAACAGGGCAAATGGGAGCCATACCGCTATATTCCTGCGTATGTACGCAAATACCCGTTCGCCGTGGTGGAGCTGCCAGAAGAGCGGGAATATTTGCTCTGCGTCGATGAAGCGTCCGATCATTTCTCGCCGCGCGAAGCCGACCGCCCCTTTTATCAGGGCGACCACGACCCGACCGATCTGTGCGATGAGGCGCTGCATTTCTCGGCCGAGTTTCAGCGCCAAATGGAGAACACCACCGAATTTTGCTATGCGCTGCTTGCGGCCGGGCTGGTCAATGCGCGCGACATCCCGATTTCGCTGGGGGATAAAGAGATTCTGGTGTCCGGCATTTCGATTCTCGACAATCAAGCGTTCGCGGAATTGCCCAATGACACATTGCTGCAATGGCGCGAGAAGGGCTGGCTCGAGATGGTCTACGCCATCCACGCCTCGCAAAGCAACTGGCTGCATCTGGTGGAACGAGAACAGACCGCTTGATTCGTCATACCACACACAGAAATCCCGCGATCAAGCATGCCCCTTTGAAGAACGGTGTCGCAGGATGACATTTGACTCGCAGAACCTTCCACCTAATCCCTAAATCCTAACCCCCCAATATGACAGTTCGATGACATTTTTTTTCCGCGCTTGTGACGCACAAAAATTAATCTATGGTTACCGAAACATTAATTAGCGGAGACCATCATGGTTTATATCTTAACCGATGATTATATCAACGAGCATAAGGATACATATGATTTAGAAAAGAATAATCGCGGTGCATTCTACCGTTCAGAGACCAAGTATATCGCGCAAATGGTCGGCGGTGAACGCGGAGACAAAAAGGATTTCTTCACTGCGCTTACCTATATTAATAACACCTCTCATCTTGGGCTTGATGATTTTGAGATTGAAGTGCTCGGCCGAATCCTAACCGAGCTTGGCCGCCATCATCGTTTTGTGGGCGATGATACCATCAACGTGTTCTGGGGTGAAAACCCTGCAACGCACAGCCTGCAATCTATCAATATTCTCGAATATGTGATCCATAATTATGTGAAACATAAGTCGCAGCTCACGCAAGGTATCGCTGATGAGCAGCGCTTTCTGGATATGGCAGACCAACATACGAAGGAACTGACGAAAATTCGCCAGTGGGCTGCGCTTGGCTTAGTGCTTCATGACATGGGAGAAGTGCTCGGCGAGCCGCGCGTATTGCATGGCGAAAACCTACTTGCGGAGGATATGGATCCGACGGAGTTTGAAGGAAAAGTGCTCGAAAAAGTGATGGCGCTCGCGATCGCGAGTGTGGAAGAAGGTGAGCGCGCTGGCGATCTGACATCGACGCGGGGTAGTTTTTACCAAAATGTGCGCACAATGGAAGCCGCACTTGGCATCGAAAAGCGTAAGCTTGAAAGCACCTACCGTAAGATCACGACAAATGATTTAAATGCTGCACTGAAGACTATGCCAACCCCTGCGCTTTCAGAAACAGGGCAAAACCGCCTAGATCAATTGATGGCGATTTGGCATTTTGTGGAGGAGCCGGGCAAATCTCATGATACTAGTAACCCTAACACAAAGCTCCCTGAGAATATTGGGTTCATAGGGAACTTTGTCAAAGCCATCGAGCATAATCAAGGCATGCGCCACATCACGCGTTTTGCTCTGAAAGAGAAGAAAACAGAGCAACAGCCAAATAGTACTCTTGGCCGAGCCGCACGAAATCCATATGTCGCAGCAGCGATTACATTTTTCAAACAGAGCCTTAGTAAGAGTAAGGCAGATAGTACAGGCAATGGCACACAATCGCTCTCCGACATGCCCCTTGAGCGCATTGCAAAAACTCTTCGTTTCGCTGAGCGTGACTTGCCGCCCTTATTCGAATCTGCTAACACAGATATTGAGCATGGGCTAGCTGTAACACAAAAAGAGTTTCTGTACGCCTCAACCATTGCCTATCTCAATGAAGCAATGAAGCCATACGATGTCACCGCAGAATACGGAATCGCAACCGCTAGCCCGAACGAAGGGGGCACAGGTGCTAAAAAATTATCTCTGCAAGAGCGGTTAATGACGCTTTATGAAGCGGCGATCGAAGATCAGGAGTTTGCTCCAACCACGAAATCCATCGGCGCCGATTGGATTGAGAAAGACTTAACACCTGAGTCGTTGCTGACATTCTCTGAGCAAGAGTCTGCCAAAGCAGACCGTTCACCACAACAATCGAAAGATGCGCCGGGCTGGGCCGCGAATATCCTCAAAGCCCGCCAACGTGATGCTGAGTCAATCCGCGCCGCATAAACCCCTTGCCATAATCGAAGGCTTCGATTACATCGGTAGCATGTTGAAAAAGCTCTCCTATTCCTTTTTGCTCAGCAGCAGCGCGATTCACGTCTTTTGCTGCGGGATTCCCGCGGTAATGAGCCTGTTTAGTATCACGGCGCTGTTTGGTCTCTCAGGCGGCATTATGATGGAGCCCGCATGGTTCAACGCAATTGAATTCCCTCTGCTTGTTCTGTCTGCCAGCCTTTTAGCACTAACCGGCGCATTACACTGGATCAGCACGCGCATGGATTGCCGCACCGATGGTCATTGCGTTCATCCGCCCTGTGATTCAGAAAAACACCGCGCCCGCATCATCTATTCGGTTGCCCTCGGCTTATTCATCCTCAATCTCATACACTACATCCTGGCACACTAAGCGTTAGCGCCCCTCCCCCATTTGTGATATTCTTCGCCAATGAACTATCTTGTCACGGGCGGTGCTGGCTTTATTGGCCATCATCTACACCACGCGCTCATCGTAGCGGGCCATCAGGTCTGCGTGCTCGATGATTTATCGAGCGGCCGCACGGACAACCTCCACCCGGATGCGCAGTTCATTGAGGGCTGCATCACGGATGCCGAGGCCTGCAGAGCCGCGCTCGAAGGCTGCGACGGGGTGTTCCACCTGGCCGCCATCGCCTCGGTGCAGCAATGCCAAGACGACTGGCCCCGCGCCCATGCGGTGAATAGTGGCGGTTTCGTCACCCTGCTCGACGCCATCAAGGCGCGCCCCATCCCCGTTGTCTATGCCTCTTCCGCCGCGGTCTATGGCGACGCAGACGCGCTGCCCATTAATGAAACTTCCCCACGCATTCCGTTCAGCGCGTATGGCGCCGACAAACTCAACAATGAACATCATGCCGCCGTGGCATCCGCCATTTTTAGCATCCCCACCCTAGGATTGCGCCCCTTCAATGTCTATGGCCCGCAGCAGGACCCGTCCTCGCCCTATTCCGGGGTGATTTCGATCTTTATGCAACGCGCTCTCGCCGGTAAAGCGCTGACCATCTTCGGCGATGGTTCCGCGACGCGCGACTTTGTCTATGTCGCCGACGCGGTGCAGGCGTTTTTCGCTGGCATGAAGGCGCTCGAAACCCGAACGGTTTCATGCGATGTCTGTAATTTGGGCACCGGCCAAAGCGTGAGTATTCAGGAGCTTGCTGACACTATCTCCCGCCTCACCGATTCCTCCGCCACCATTGACCATCAGCCTGCCCGCGCGGGCGACATTGCCCATTCCTGCAGCGACCCTTCATACGCCGCAAAGCAGCTCGGCTTTACCACAACCACATCGCTCGACACCGGGCTCACCCAGCTCAAGGAGGCCCTCACATGAGCACTCGATTGAAAACATTTCTCTCCGCGCTGCTCTGCGCCTTCCCCTTCTCGGCCTGCGTTGCAGCGACACAAAGCTGGGTCGTCTATTATGGCCATGCGCACCCTTTCGATGATTTCGCACATTACGACATTATTGCGTTCGACAGTGATGAATACCCCGCACTGCCGAAAGAACGTAAAGAGGGCCAAACCATCCTCGGCTATTTGAGCACCTCAGAAGCCGAGACCTACCGCCCCTATTTTGACGAAATCGAAGCGCTCGATGTGTTCATCGCCAAGAGCGATCTCTGGCGTGACCATATCATCATCGACATTCGTGAGGAGCGCTGGCGGGATTATTTCGTCAATACACTCGTGCCTAAAGTATTGGCCAAAGGCTTTGACGGGATCATGCTCGACACGATCGACTCGGTGATTTACCTCGAAGAACAGCACCCGAAGAAATATGCCGGCATGAAAGAAGCGGCCGTGCTGCTCATCAAACAGCTGCGCAAAACGCACCCCGATGCCAAGCTCATGCTCAATCGCGGCATTCCGATTTTGCATACTCTCGCGAATGATATTGATTACGTTCTCGCCGAAAGCACACGCGTGGAATATAATTTCGACACGCATGAGGTGAATTATTTCGACGATGCGATCTACGCGGAATATGTCGAAACACTCAAAGCCGCCCAGGCGATCAACCCGTCACTCATCGTCGTCACGCTGGATTATTGGAAAATGAAGAAAGCTGAATCGGATACCATCGCCGCGATTTATAAAGAGCAGCGCAGCCATGGCTTCTCGCCCTACGTCACCACCATTGATCTCAAAAAACATCATAAAGAGCCATGATTCATTTCTTTCACACCTGTCATTACCCGGCTTGTCCGGGTAATCCAAACCGCCACTTTTGGATTGCCCGCATAAAGCGTGCAATGACAGTGTTGCTCATGACACTCGCCTTATTTCCTATCTACGCAATAGCGGCATATGAAAACCCCACACCCATCCCGCGCAAGCTGCTCGCGCTCTATGATAGCCGCGAATATGAAGGCCATAACATCCGCCAGAATATGATTCACCAGCATTATGAAATGCCAGCGAATCGGCTCGGCTACGACGTCTTTTACCACGACATCAATGAACCACTCCCCGAGTTGAACGACGAATATCGCGGTGTGCTGATCGGTCTGTTTAGAGAAGTCGCCATCGATCAGCCCGCCTATTTGGTGTGGCTCGAGAAACAGCTCAACGAAGGCCGCCACATTGTGCTGCTCGGCGATGTCGGCATTTACGATTGGGGTGGGCTCGATGATGCCTCCAAAGGCCGGCTCAAATTTATCTATGAGCGCATCGGTATTAAGCAGTTTCTCGATTGGCACCCGCTGACCCATCGCAGCCGCATCGCTTCCATCGATGAGACCATGCTGGGCTTCGAACGAAAGCTCGCACCGCCTTTCCCACCATTCCAAGCGATGAAAGTCTCCAAAGCCGGCACCTCGCATCTGAAAATGCTAGTGAGTGTGGACCGGCCAAAAGAGACTGCCGATCTGATTATTACCGGGCCACAAGGCGGCTTTGTAACCTCGGAATATGACTTCCACAGCCAAGAGATCAAAGACCGCTATGTTACCTCCTGGTATCTCAACCCGTTCCACTTTCTCAAAACCGCACTGAACGCGCCAACCTTCCCGATCCCCGACATCACCACGCATAATGGAAGGCGGATTTTCTATAGCCACATCGATGGTGATGGCTGGAATAACCCAACGCGGATTGAGGGCTACCCAAAGGGGCTCGTCAGCTCGGCAGAAGTGATTCAAGACAAGCTGCTCAAGCCCTATGATGATTTTAGCTTTAGCGTCGGGCTGGTGGCGGCCGATTTGGTCGATCACTGTTTTGGTAGCGAGAAAAGCCGCGAGATTGCGCGCAGCACCTTAGCGCTTCCCAATGTTGAGCCAACCAACCACACCTATACCCACCCGCTCTTTTGGCAATTCTTTGAGGAATACACTGCTGAGCGTGAAGCTCCCTTTACCAGCGCCTACCCTAAGCGCGCGGGCATGTTCGCGAACTCTTTTGGCGCGGTGATGGGCGAACATAACCACCCTAAGAATAGCCCCATTCTTAAAGAAAAACGCGAACGCCTCCGCAATCGCAGCCGTACAGCGCCAGATGAAAAAATCCTAACGATCGATGAAATCATGCTCGAATTTTATGACACGCCGCGCAGCTATAATTGCATGCCCTTTTCGGAGGAGACCGAGATTGTCGACTCATTGAAGCTGATTCAAACACTCTCGCCAAGCCATAAAAAGGTGGGGTTGATGCAATGGTCGGGTAATACCAGCCCCTATGAGCGCTTCGTGCGTAAGGTCCGCGAGGCGGGCATGCTCAATATTAATGGCGGGGAATCGCGCTTTGATGCGGAATATCCTTCCTATAGCTCGATCTTCCCCATTGGCGTCAAAGTCGGCAATGAGCAACAGATCTACTCCACGGCCAGCAATGAAAACACCTACACCAACCTGTGGTCTGAGCGCTTTTTTGGCTATCGCTATTTAATTGAAACCGTGCGCCGGACCGAAGAGCCGATCCGTATCGCGCCGTTCAATGTCTATTTCCATAGCTACTCCGGCGAGCGCCCCGCTAGTCTGCGCGCACTTATCGAAATCATGGATTATGCGCGTGGCCAAGAGCTAATCCCACTCTTCACCAGCCGCTTTTCCGCCATCGCGAATGGCTTCTTCAGCACTGATATTGAAATACTGGGCGAGACGCGCTGGCGCATTCGCAACCGAGGAGAGATGCAAACGTTCCGAATTGAAGGCGCGGCAGACCAGCATATCGACCACAGCGCATCAAACGGGGTGCTTGGCTACCGATCCTACCAAGGTAGCCTCTATGTCTTTTTAAACCCATCCATCGACAATGCGGTGATCGCGCTGAGTGAGACCCCGACTCCTGCCCTTTCATTAGTGAGTAGCCGTTTTGATATTCGTGAGGCAAAGCGCGACACCAACGATGCTATCACGCTGACCATGGAAGGCGTCGGCGAAGGCGAAATGCTGTGGCGCGTGCCGCAGGATGGCCGCTATGAAGTGAAGACAGCCCAAGGCTCACCGCTCTATTTAGAGTCTCACCGTGGCGAAATTACCATTCCTTTGCCCAAGTCAGACCCTTTCTCTCCCTTCACTCTCAGCATTCGCTTCGCATCTGAGTAAAAATCTGTTATGTATAAGCCATGTGGGTTATTTCGTTAATATACTGATTTTGCTGTTTACAACTCATGCCGATTCCGGTATGAATGTGTGTAAATTAATAAAATATTAACTATTTAATACCGCACAGAATAACAATAAACCATTTTATTAGAGTGGCTTAGACAAGAATATGATACGCAAAGAGTATGTGATCGCGGTATGCTTAACCATTGCTGGCTTAGTCGGTGGTTACCTTATTTTCCCGCAACAAGACGAAATCGCACGTATGGAAGTGCAGGACTTCAATTATGAAGATCCAGAAGCTGCCTATGAAGCGCGCTATCAAGCCGGCGATCGCAGCGTTGACACCGTTCAGCAGCTCGTACGGATTCACACCAACACCGGTAATGTTAACCGCGCGATTGAAGTGCTCGAAGTCTATGTGGCAGAGCATCCGGAAGATGAAAAAGCGCTGAGCCAGCTCGCTAAACTTTACCAATTTGCTCAGCGCTATGAAGATTACGTCCGCACACTCGAAGCAATGCGCGCGCAGAATGAAACACCAGAGCTGCTCAAAGAGCTCGCGCAGCTCTATGATTTCTTCCAAATGCCTGAAAAGCAGAAAGAAGCGCTTGAGGCACTTCGTCAATATGAAGGCGAAGCGGATAAGCCAGATACGCTCAGCTTGCTCGCCAATCTGCGCAGCACTGAAAAAGATTATGCCGGCGTAGTCGAGCTGCTAGACCGGCTGCTGGAGAAAAGCCCCGAAGATTACACAGAAAATGATGCAATCCGCCATACCGATGCCCTACTCGCGTTAGACCGCGATGAAGACGCGCTTCGCCAAGTGATCACCTGGTATCAGCTGCCACAAGGCACCCCGGCAAACACGGCGGGCCTGGTCGACATGCTGCACTACCAAGGCAACATCCCGCTCGCAAAGCAAGCAATGCAGAGCATTGGCGCAGAAGCCGTCAATAAAAGCCCTGCCCTGCTTCAATCATGGGTCCTCATCCTGCTCGATGAAGGTGAAAAAGAACGTGCCTACAAGCTTCTCCTCGCTATGGAACAACAAGAAGCATTGCCGCGTCGCCTCGTGCCAGACTTAATGTATCTGTCACTCGCCTATGACAATGATCCGCTTTTTGAGAAGCTCGCAGAAGAGCACGGCCTGCATGGCCTAGAAGAAGCACAGCTCGCCGATATTTGGCTCCGCTCTGTGCTGGATAAGCAAGGCAAGCTCGCACGCCTCGTGGAAGATCATGTCGAGCAAGGCACCCCGCAAAGCTACCCGATGGTACGCGCGCTTATTGCCGCGAAAGAACGCACCAGCGACCGCCATGAACGCATTCGCGGCTTGCTCGCAGCCGACCTCTCGCCGCGCGATCGTATTCGCATGGCCGAGGCCATGGCTGCCTTTAACGAACGCCGCTACGCACGTGATTTCCTTTCCGGCCTTCCAGACATTGCCGGCCTTGATCGTGGCTCCCTTGCGGCACTGGAGTCGATCTATCTTCGCCTCGGTGACATTGAATCTGCCGAGCGTTATATTGCGCGTTTAAAAGAGGCAGAGCGTCTTGAAGAGCTCGCACCGATTGGCCTACGCACCGCGGCTGCGATCGGTAACCGCTCCGTACTTCGCGAATGGCGCGCGAAGCAGAAGCTAGATCAAAAAGAAGCTGACACCAAACTCATCACCGATCTGTTCTATCAAGCCGCCAACCGTGGCCATTTGGAACTCGCCCTTGAAGTCATGCAATGGCAAAATGATGAGAATGAAATCTATAAAGCACGCCGAGGCATTGCTGATATTTATGCCCGCACTGGCCGCTATGATGCTGCCCTTGCGCTTCTCGAAAATGACGCGCCGCGTAATGAGAAAGAGATCAAAGATCGTATCTTCTTGCTTTCGAAACTGGCGCCACGCTCTGAGAAATATCGCAACAAACTCGTGAACCTTGCGAAGCAATATAGCGGCGGGAAGAACTCACGCTCTTTGAAAGAAGCCTTCGTGTTCGCACTGCAAGATGCCGGCGCGGAAACCCAAAGCCTGCCCTTCATGAAACAGCTTGCGGATCAATATGGTGGCCAATGGCTCCTTGTCTATGCCGATACGATCGAGCGTTATGGCAATATCGATGTCGCGACTTACTATCGCCTCAAAGCCGCAGAGGATCCAAATTTCTCACCTGAAACCAAACTCAGTCTCGCCTATGCGCTTGCCGATCGCGGCTATCGCCCGCAGGCAGAACAAATGCTCACCACGCTTGCGAACCGTCCCGAAACGCGTATCGACGCGACGAAACAGCTCGCTTATCTCTGGGGTGTACGCCCAACCGATGAGCAGCGTGATTGGCTGCGCGCGCGCTGGAAAGCCGCAGAAGGTGAAGAGAAAGAGATTTACGGTGACCTCGTCACGGGTAGCCTGCCTGAAGATGCCGTGGTAGCGTTTGTGCAAGAAGATCGTTCGGTCCTCGAAATTGATGGCCTAAAGAAACAATATATCGAATTGCTCGCGCGCGATCGTAAGCTTGGCCCTGAACTCGCGATGACCGAGGAGTGGGCAGAAGCCAATCAGGATGCACGTCCGCTGATTAAGCTCGCACGCCTCGCGCATAATTATGGCGATTATGATCTCGCGCAACAAGGCTATGCCAGTGCGTTAGCGATTGATCCAAACGCGACCGATGCGTTGGTCGGCGGCACGATCACGGCCTACACCAAGGCGGATTATGAAACCAGCAAGAATTACTTCCAGCGCTACCTTGCGATGGCGCAAGAAGCGGAGCAAGTCACCTCGCCAAATCTTCATGAAGCCTATTACAGCTACGCAGAGCAAATGCGTCGCCAGGAAGGCATCGAAGTGGCCGCGCCGTATTATCGCCGCGTGATTGAGCTTACCCGTCTTGGACGTTTCGAAGACCCTCGTTCGCTCTCGCTCGCTGGTCAGAGCGCATCATGGATCAACGAACCTGAAGTCAGTGACACCGTCTTTGATTATGCGTTCGCACGTCACCGCGATAATGAAATCGTTCGCGCCGATAAAGCCGCACTCCTCATCGATCAGAAGAAATATGATGAAGCCCGAGCGATCTTGAACAATATCGCTCCCGGCGGGAAAGCGCCTGAGCCGCTTGGTATGCCAGTACTGACAGAGTCAGAAGTCTACGCTCTCTCTCGCCCGGAAGTCTTGCAGAATGGCTCACAGCTTGTGATTCGCACGGCGCCAGAAAGCATGGTGCCACGCAATTGGCTCAGCTCGATTCGTAACCACCCGTCGGTCTCTTATGTGACAGAGGGTTATGACACGGTCATGATCGTGACAAAAATGGACTATCAGTTCCTGATGAAAGACAGCGACGCCGGCTGGGTCGTTGAGCTCGATAAAGCCACTGAGTTTAATCCAAATTCTGAATCTGCACAGCTTGAATTGCGCCGCGAATTGCTGCATGCCCGTGCTTCACTCGAAGAGGGTGATGTGAACGATGCCTCAACCCGCGTAGCAGCGCTCGAAGATCGCTTCCAGGATGATCCGCAATATCTCGGTTTTGCGGCAAACAGCCAGTTCTACAGCGGCATGTGGCCCCAAGCGCGCGGCAAGATTGCGAAAGCGAAATCCCTGGCGCCAGACAATGCCGACATCGCACAGCTTGATCGTCAAATTCAGCGTAGCCATGCGGACCGCGTACGCGCCGATGCGACCTGGATTAACCGCGGCGATAATACCGAACTGCGTGCCGAGCTCAGTGCTGAAACGCAGGTCAGTGCGCACTGGCGCATTGGTGGCGTGCTGCGTAACCATAAGCTCGATGTCGAAGGCCGCTTACGCCGTGACGGAAACATCCGCGGTGATCAGACCGATCGTCAAACTGCCGAACTCTACGGTATCTACGCCGATGATCCGGAAAGCTTCTGGAAATTTATCGGATACGCCAACAATGACACGATTGGCCTCGGTGTCGATTACAGCTTCGTCAACGCGCTCGGCACAACGACTGTGATGGCGCATTTCCAAGAGCCATATTTCCAATTCGTTGAGAGCATTGTGGATGACGCCGTCCGCGACAGCATCGCCGTGAACCACCGCATCAAACCGTCAACGCGCATGGAAATCAGCATCACCCCATTCATTGCTGAATATGATATTGATGGCGAAGAGAACATCTTTGAAAGCGCAGGTGTGGAAGCCAATGTCGGCTACGCAGTGCAAGAAGAAGGTCCGTATATTGGCGTCGGCTACGGGTTGATTGCGGAGTATGAACTTGATAGTAAAATTCAGCAAACCACGGGCGGTCAGAACTTCCGTGAATTCCCGCTGCGCAGCCGTGAGATACACTTTGGTTCTGTTACCGTTGCGGGCGACCTTGATGAGCGCACCGATGGCTCCGTCCTCGTCGGCTATGGGTGGGATCGCCTCGGCGGTCACGGCCCTGCAGCCGAAGGTCAAATCAATCATAACATTTATGGCGACTGGGATATCGGCGCACGCGCCTTTTACGGTCTCGACAACACCGCTTCAGGCGGCGACGATCTGAGCCTCTTTAACGCATATATTCAACGACGGTTTTAAAAAAAGGATAAAAGGATAGTATCATGAGCATCGACACACAGGAACGCGAAGAACTCCGCCAAACCATCTTCGGCATTCGCCGCAGCGCGTGGCTGGAAATGGCCCTGCTTTATGGCGCATTGATTTTGATCGATGTGTTCTTCCTTGGCTTCTCTCGCTACATGGATATTGAGCCACATCCTTACTGGATCGTGATTCTTCCGATGGCCGCACATTACGGCACAAAAGAAGGACTGCTTGCTGCGATCATCGCTTGTATCATCTACCTCATCGGCCCATGGCCTGAGCAGGCCTATGGCCAAGACCGCTACGACTATATTTATGACCTGTTTATCTTGCCCATCATCTGGCTCGTGATCGCCGTATTGATTGGTGAGATTCGTGAGCGTCATTTCCGCGATCGCCGCGCGCTCGAAGATGAGCTCGAAGAAGCGCAGCTGCGCGAAGAGAAAATCGCCGAAGCCTATGAGCAAGTGGCCGCGATGAAAACATCTCTCGAAGTGCGCACCGCGACGCAGATTCGTTCAACGCTCGCCGCACACCGCGCGCTTAAGAACATGGATATTCTGAATGAGAGCCAAGCAATTGACGGAATGGAACAACTCATCACCTCGATCAGCAATGCGAAGAAATTCTCGATCTTCCTTTCAAACGGCAAAGGCTTCGAGCTTGCGCAGAGCTATGGCTGGGATGAGCAAGAACCCTATACGCGCGCCTATGATACGCGTGAGCAGCTGCCGCGCCTGGTCCTTGATACGCAGCGCGCCATCAGCATTCTGAACGAAGACCACGAACGTGCCCTCGGTAATGAAGCGATGCTTGTTTCGCCGATCGTTGATACGGTGTCTGGCGAAATCTTTGGCTTCATTAAAGTCGAAGAACTTCCTTTCTCTGAGCTGAATTTCAACACAATCGAAACCATGGAAGCGATTGGTGAGATTGGCGGAATGAACCTAAGCAATGTGAAGAAATACCAGAAGGTCGAGTCGAACTCGATGGTGAACCCTGAGTTTGGCTCCCTCTCTTCAAGCTACTTCTACCGCTACACGGACTTCATCAGCACGCTCGGCAAACGCCTTGGCTTCAACGTGTCGATGCTCGTCGTGAAGATCACGGGTGATGAGAACATGCCCTATGAGAAGCGCGTACGTGCTGCAAAACTCTTCAATGAGACGGTACAATCCGCGCTACGTAAAGTCGATATGGCGTTCGATTATCAGCAGCAAGGTGAGTCATTTTCGATCGTTATGCCAGGCACGACCAAAGAAGGTGCAGAAATCGTGCGTGAGAAAATTCAAACCCAGCTAACCAATGCGATGCGCAAGATCGACAGTGGCATTCGCTTTAGCTATAGTATTGAGCAGCTTCATGCACAGTAATTTCGTAGAATCGAGCTTTACCGCGTCGGATACGGTCGAGGGCTACCTCGCACCTACTGACCCGCATAAAAGTGAGCGGATTGCTCCCTTTGCGATCGTGACGTTCATTGTCGCGATTATCGCATTGATCATCGAAATCTATCTCGTGCGCGGCGTGCTCAACGAAGCGATCTCCCTGACTTTCGCGATTGCTTGTCACGTTATTGTCAGCGCGCTATGCTTCATCGCTGCGGTGTTCCTACGCCCCTTCCCGACCAATCAACTTTTCATGATGGCGCTCGCGCTCGGTACCTTTGCGGCGGGTCCTTTCGGCGCCGGTGGCGTGATCACCTGTTGCCTGCTAACCCTATGGTACCGCCAGCTTTCAACGCCCTTCACTGAATGGTTCCAATCGATCTTCCCATCACTTGATCTGAGCCACCCAGAGCAAGTCTATGACGATATTCGTACTGGCCGCGATGAAGCGCCGCAAGTCTATGAAGTTGAATCCTTCATGGATGTGATGCGTTACGGCACGGATGATCAAAAGCGCCGCGCGCTGACCAAAATCACCACCGCCTTTACACCGGGTTTTGCGCCTGTGCTTCAGACAGCGCTGGCCGATGAGAGCAACATGATCCGCGTGCAGGCTGCGACCGCACTCTCGATCATTGAGAATAAATTTGAGGAGCGCTTGATTCGCTTGCAGCAATTGCATGAAGCGCGTCCAAATGACCCAGAAGTCATCATTGCGCTCGCCAATTTCTATGATGACTACTCTTTTGCGAACGTACTTGATCATGAACGCGAGCTAGAAAATCAAGAACGCGCACGCGATCTTTATGAGCAACATATGCGTTCACACGACTCTACCCTGCCGATTTTGTCGCGCTATGGCCGGTTAATGCTGCGCATGGGTGATGTGAACACTGCAACCCATACGTTTGAACAAGCACTCAGCATCGAGCCTTCTGCAAACTCGATCTCATGGCTTGCGGAATGTTATTTCAAGCAGCGTCGCACCGACGATCTGCGTGGGCTTGCACGCACGGTGAATGACCAATATCCCGAAGCATGGGGCGACATGCTCGCCACTGTGAGAGAGAGTTTAGAAGGCTGGCTTCCTGCCGGCACGCGCCGCGTTGTAACAGGCACGGCCAATGACAATCGCGGCCCTGGCACGCAAGTCCATAGCAGCACAGCGGATGGAGGGTCTCATGGCTAAAGCAGATGTATGCCTCATTCTCGAAGGCTCTTACCCTTACGTATCAGGTGGTGTCTCTGGCTGGACGCATGACATGATTCAAAGCCAATCGCATTTGAATTTCTCGATTCTCTCGCTCATGCCGCGCGATGAAGATGCACCGGAAATGAAGTATGATTTACCGGATAATGTGGTCGCGTTCGAGACCGTACGCCTGCAGCATTTGCCGCAAGGAAAGTCACTGACCGAGAAACAAACACGCCGTTTGCTTGGCCCACTCACCCCAGTGTTGCGCCGCATGACGACTGGCCGCGCAGACTTACAAGATTTCAAAACCATCGTTGATAATTTCAGTAAACATCTCGACGATCTGGGCGAAGCATCGCTGCTGAACAGCCAGGAAGCGTTCGAACTTTTAAGCGAGCTGTATGAGCAAGATTTCGAACAAAGCTCGTTCCTCGATTATTTCTGGTCTTGGCGCGCCCTGCTCGCTGGCCTGTTCTCGCTCGTGCGTTTCAAGCTTCCTGAAGCGAATGCCTACCACGCGATCAGCACCGGTTATGCTGGCCTGCTTGCGGCACGCGCAAAGCTCGAAACCGGCAAACCCACCTTTATTACTGAGCACGGGATTTACACCAATGAACGCCGCATCGAAATTGCGACGGCCGAATGGTTGACCGAAACGGCGTCTAAAGCGCTGACCATTGACCAAACACGGATTGATCTTCGTGATTTCTGGACGTCAGCCTTCGCCAACTATTCACGCATTGGCTACGAAGCCGCTGATGAAATCATTACCCTCTTTGGGGACAACCGCACCGCACAATCCGCGGATGGTGCACCGGAAGAAAAGCTGCGCATTATTCCGAACGGGATTGATGTTGAAGAGTTTGATCGCCTGAACAAAACACTGGATGAAAGCCGCCCATGCATCGCCCTCATTGGCCGCGTCGTGCCGGTGAAAGACATCAAAGCCTTCATCCGCACCGTGGCGATTTTGAAAGAACGTCTGCCGAGCCTCGAAGCCTATATCATGGGGCCACGCGATGAAGATAAAGCCTACGCCGAAGAATGCGATATGCTCGCGGATCATCTCGGCCTCAACGGCACCCTCACCTTCACCGGAAAGGTCGATGTGCGCGACTATTTACCACGCATGCATGTCGTGGCGCTGACCTCTATCTCTGAAGCGCAGCCACTTGTCGTGCTTGAAGCAGGAGCAGCCAAAACCCCCGTCGTTTCTACCGATGTCGGGGCATGCCGAGAAATGATTCTAGGTGCAGAATGGGAAGAGCAACCGCTCGGACAAGGTGGTATCATTGTGCCTCCCGCAAACCCAAGCGCGATGGCCAAAGCACTCTTCGAGCTTCTGACCGACCAAATGCTGCGCGAAAATTACGCTGAAAATCTCAGCAAGCGCGTGCACACCTATTACCATAAAGCGGATCAACACGCAGCGTATCGCGAACTTTATCATAGCTACATCGACTAGGGACATCTCATGGCAGGTATTGGATTCACACTCGAAAAACTCGCTCGGCGCGATAATTTGATCGGCATCGTCGGCGCGTTCATGCATGGCACGATTGCTGCGGTGGGCCCATGGCTCTTCACTGTCATCGCCCTTGCCGGAATCGTCCTGCTTTTCCCAGGCGCCTACAATAACGAAGATGTGATCAATTTCCGCGAAGTGATCGTCTATAATTTCTCGCTCACCCTCATGCTTTCTGGCCCGATTTACCTCGTTGTGACCCGCTATCTCGCTGACTCAATCCACCGCCAGCGCGTGGTGATGGCGCCGACCGCGCTAATGCAGAGCATCGCCGTCTTGCTTGTCATTCTGATTCCATTCGGACTATGGTTCTATTTCGTATACATCCAGCTGAGCTTCGAATTCCGCCTCGCTGCCTACGTGAACCTCATCATCACCGGCTGCACCTGGCTGCTCGGTGTCTATATTCTCGCATTGAAAGATTACATGTCCGTCTCGCGGAACTTCTTCTTCGGCATGCTGATCGCGTTCATTTCTGCACAAATTCTGAAAGAAGATCATGGCGGCCTCGGCATGCTCATCGGGTTTGACATTGGCCAAACCTTCTTGCTCTTTGCTCTGATCGCGAAAGTCTTCGCCGAATATCCCTATAAGCTCGCGCGCAACACCCAGCTTGGTAAATATTATCGCCGCTACTGGCAGATGATTGTTGCTGGCTTTTCATACAATGCCGCGATCTGGATCGACAAATGGCTGATGTGGTACTATGCGCCAGAGTCAACCGTGCTGGAAAGTGGCTTCCGCTACTTCTCGCTCTATGACAACGCAACCTTCCTCGCGCTACTCAGCATCGTGCCGGCGATTGGCCTATTCATCTTCAGCATCGAAACGCGCTTCTTCCTCGCCTATCGCCGCTTCTATTACGACATTCTCGGCCATAAGCCGCTCAATATTATTCGTGAAAACCACACCAAGCTAATCGACTCGATCAAGGAAGGTTCGCGCAACTTCATGGTACTGCAAGGCAGTGTCACCATCGTTGTGATCTTGCTTGCCACTAAAATTTTCGACATGTTTGAAGTCAGCTTCCTCGAACTTGGCATGTTCCGCATCGCCACGCTCGGTGCGTTCTTCCACGCCATGTTCCTGTTCTGCGCGATCATCCTGTCTTACTTCGATCGCCGTAATGAGTTCATGTGGCTTCACACTTTCTTCCTGATTGCGAACGGTGTCTTTACCTGGATCTCAATCGAACTTGGTTTCACCTATTACGGCTATGGCTACTTCATGGCGTCGGTGATCCTGTTCTTCGCCGCTGCGATTGCGCTGTTTATGCATATTCGTAAGCTGCCATATCACGCCTTCATCACCAGCAACAACTCGCTGCGTAAGGATTTCGAAGGCATTGGGCAGGAAACTTAAGCCAAAGATAACCAAAAAGTCACTTGCGAGCCGCCGCGCTTCATGTAACTCTCCCTGCAACCTAGGGAGACATTATGGCGCTATTGCAACAACACCCACCCGTCAATTATGGCAAAGTCGGCGTATTGCTCGTCAATCTTGGTACGCCCGACGGCACCAGCTATTGGCAAATCCGCCGTTACTTACGCGAATTCCTCTCTGACCAGCGCGTCATTGAGGTAAACCCTATTCTCTGGTCGCTCATCCTCTACGGGCCCATCCTCACCTTCCGCCCGCCGAAAACCGCGCGCGCCTACAAAAAAGTGTGGATGCAGGAGACCGACGAATCACCTTTGCGTTACTACACACGTATGCAATCCGAAAAGCTTGCGAAGAAGATGGCCGGCCATGAACAAGTCATTGTCGATTGGGCGATGCGCTACGGTAACCCAAGCATGGAGAGTAAGATCCATCATTTGCAGGCGCAAGGTTGCGACCGCATTGCTGTCGTCCCGCTCTACCCGCAATATGCTGCGGCGACCAGCGCCACCGTGGCGGATCAAACCTTCCGCGTTCTCATGGATATGCGCTGGCAGCCGACCGTGCGCATTGCCGAGCCTTATGGCAATCACCCGAGTTACACGAAGGCGCTGGCTGAGACCACGAAGACACATCTCGCAAGCCTCGATTGGGAGCCGGATGTGATCATCGCTTCCTTCCACGGAATTCCGAAAGAATATTTCGACAAGGGCGACCCCTATCAATGTTACTGCCACAAAACAGCGCGGCTGCTCCGCGAAGCGCTCGGCTACAGTAAAGAGAAGCTCCGCACGACGTTCCAGTCACGCTTCGGACCCAAGCAATGGCTGCAGCCCTACACGGATGAAACCATCGAGGCGCTGCCAGGCGAAGGCATCAAGAAGGTCGCCGTCATCATGCCCGGCTTCGCGTCTGACTGTATCGAGACGCTCGAAGAAATCGGTATCGAAGCCAGACATGCGTTTTTGGAAGCGGGCGGCGAACAGTTCACCATCATCCCCTGCCTCAATGATTCCGAGCCAGGCATCGACATGCTGAAGGATATTTCAGAAAACGCGATCGCGGGCTGGGTGTGAATGCATGGCACAGCCATGGAGGATTTCTAGGGATAGCAACGACTAGTTCTTTGCGATAATGCAATGCCCACCGCGGAATTTCAACTGCGTGCAGAGATGCTCGGCATATTCAAAACTCTTGAACGGCCCTGTGCGCAGGCGGAACAGCGATTGGTTCGCGCTGCTCAGCTCAGGCGCAGCAATATGGTGCCTGTGCCCTTCCAGTTGCTCAAGATACTGTCCTTGAATCTCAAACCACGCCTCTTTGGCGCGCGTCTCTGAGGGGTATGCCCCAAGCTGCACCCAGTAGCCGCCCGGCAGCCCTTCAAATTGATATTGCTTCGCCGGATAGCGCGATTGTTCATACGCCGCGCGGCGATTCTGATAGCGACTTTGCCCAAAGGCCGGCGTCGCAGCCGTTGTTGCGCCAAGATCAGACACCACGCCACAGCTGCGTTCCGATGCATCGACATAGCTACACAGCGTGTTCACCGATTGAATCGACGTGAACGGTCCGACGCGCAAACTCGTGCTTGCGTCCGCTGACACGCTTTGCGTTTTGAATGGCTCCGTCACGCGCACGCGGACATTCGGCAGGCCTTGCACACCGCCGCGCACCGCATCCCAATAGGCCAGCGCATCGGCCTTATTCGAGAAATGCTGAATCTGTGCCCAATAGCTTTGCGCCGCCAAACTCTGGCTCGGCGTGCCTTGCAACTTACCGATCACTTGCGTCTCATACGGTGCGCCGCGCTGCATTGTCACCGGCGCTGCTTTGTGTGATTCCGTCAGTGGCACGCGAATCGCTTCGGCCACATCAACATCCCCCGTATCGCCCGCAGATTTTTCTTCTGGCGGCTGGAGAAGTGGGTTCACCAGCGGTTTCGGCGCGATGCCTTTTGCATTAGCTTGGGCTTGCAATGTCGTGGGCGGCGCGCCTTTCACTACAGGTTCCGCAGGCGTAGGGGTTGCCTTGATTACTGGCGCTTGATACGGGCTTGGCTTCTCTGTTTGCACTGCTTGCGGCGCTTGCTTCACGGCCTGGAGGGTTGCTTCTGCTCTCGCTTGGCGCTGCTGCAGCAATGCGTTCGCCTCATCTTGTTCAGCCTGAAGCTTGGCTTTCGCCGCTTCCAATTCTTTGCGACGTTGTTCGACAGCGCTGTCTGGCGTATCCCCTAGCTCCACAAATTCTGGCGCAGGCGGTGCTTTGGCAATGCCCGCATCAATCGCATTCGCCGCCGCGGCGCTTTCCGCATCACGGCTGCGCCATGGCAATGCTTTATCCCAGAACGAGCTGCCTTGCACGGCTTTCTCATCCACCGGATCTTCGCCTTGCAGCAATGCCGGCGTCCGCGACGTATCCACTTTCGCTTGTTCTACTTCTTGCGCTGCCTGTTGCAACCCTTCACTCGCTTGCTGCGGCATGCTTGGCACAGGCACTTCATCGACCGCATCCGGGTCAGTATCTTGAATGATCTGACGCGCAGCATTTTGCGTTGCCGATGGCGCATTCGTGATCGAATTATACGCGGTTTGCGCCGCATCCGATGATGTTTGCGCCGCGTCTTCCACTGCTTCAACCACCTCTTGCGCTTCAGGAATAGCATCCACCATATCAGGCTGCGCAGCGAGTGTTTCAGGCGGCTCAGGCAAATCAGGAAGCTCAGGCACGTCCGGTAATTCCGCCAGCGTTGGTACCGGTTCATCGTTCAATGTCAGCGCTTCTTCTGCTTGATCAAGCGTCTTCCCGACCGCTTCCGAAACCGCTTCGATCGCTCCATCCGCTTCTTCGACTACCGTATCTGCCGCGTTGCTCGCAAGCGCCACCGGTTCTGAAGGCAATTCCGACGGCACAAACATCGCCGTTTCGACGACATAGCATTGATCATCTTGAATGGTCAGCGCAGAACAAATCTCGCGTGCGGCATCCGCATTGGGCAGCGGCCCTGCTTGCGTACGAAAACTTTCGCCCGGGCCAATCGCGACCTGCGCAATATTCGGCGTCAGATTCCCAATCGTCTTCGGGTATTTCCCGGACATTTCTTGCCAATGCTGCGCCGCTGCGGCTTGGGTTTCAAATTCCCCCAAATGCACTAAAAACGTGTTCTGTGAAAGCGCCGTGGTCGCAAAAGCTGCCGCCCCGCACAGAGGAAGCAAAAAGGACGGGCGCCAAAAACGATTGCAGTTGCGATGTGTCATTGTGCTATTGTTAGCCTAAGCGTGCGGGAATACAAAGGGAAAAAACCGATCAAATCACACGATTAGCGTTGCACGCCAGTGCGTAGATTGGTACAACTCATCCATGTCTGAATTACATCTCAATGCCAAATCCTGGCCCTTTGCCGAGGCGCGCACTCTCCTGAAACGTTTCGAGAAATCCGCGCCGGAAAAAGGCTATTGCCTGTTTGAAACCGGCTATGGTCCTTCGGGGCTGCCGCATATCGGCACGTTCGGTGAGGTCGCGCGCACCACCATGGTCCGTCATGCCTTTGAACAACTCAGCGATATCCCGACCAAGCTCATCGCCTTTTCCGACGATATGGATGGCCTGCGCAAGGTCCCCGATAATGTGCCTAACCAAGCAATGCTTGCCGAGTATTTGGGCAAGCCGCTGACTGCGGTGCCCGACCCGTTCGAGACCCATAAAAGTTTTGCACATCACAACAATGCCCGCCTTCGTTCCTTCCTGGATGAGTTCGGCTTTGACTATGAATTTAAAAGCGCGACCGAATCATATCGTAATGGCGAGTTTGACGAGGTGCTGAAACTGATGCTCGCGCGTTATGATGCGATCATCAATGTGATCCTGCCGACGCTTGGCGATGAACGCCGCGCCACCTATAGCCCCTTCCTCCCCGTCTGCCCGAAATCAGGCAACGTATTGCAAGTAGCCGTAACCGGCCATGATGTTGAGGCTGGCACCATCAGCTATGAAGATGAAGAGGGCGAAGCAATGACCGTCCCGGTGACGGGCGGCAACTGCAAAATGCAGTGGAAAGCCGATTGGGCGATGCGCTGGGCCGCCTTAGAGGTCGATTATGAGATGTATGGCAAGGATTTGACGCCTTCGGCGCAACTTTCGGGTAAAATCACGCGCATTTTGGGTAAAAACCCGCCCGAAGGCTTCCCTTATGAGCTATTTTTGGACGATAAGGGTGAAAAAATCTCCAAATCGAAAGGAAATGGCCTCTCTATCGAGGAATGGCTCACCTATGCGCCGGCCGAGAGCCTCTCTTTATATATGTATAACTCGCCGAAGAAGGCCAAGCGCTTGTTTTTCGATGTGATTCCCAAACATGTCGATGAATATGTCACCTGGGCGAATAAGTATCAGGAGCAAGAAGAAGCCGCGCGAATCGACAACCCCGCCTACCATATTCACCAGGGCAGCGTCCCTGAGCCGAAGATGGAAGGGCTCACCTTTGGCCTGCTGATGAATTTGGTCGGCGTTGCCAACCCGGAAGATAGCTCCGTGCTGTGGGGGTTCATCAATCGCTATGCGCCGGACGCCACGCCAGGCACCCATCCGCTGCTTGACCGGCTGGCCGGCTATGCCATCACCTACTTCAACGATTTCATCAAACCCACCCGCTCCTTCCGCGCGCCCACTGAGGCTGAGCGTGCCGCACTTTCGGATTTGAGGAGTATGATCGCCAGCATTCCGGGCGATATGTCTGCCGAAGATATTCAAACTGAAATCTTCACCATCGGCAAAAACCACAACTATGAAAATCTGCGCGAATGGTTCAAAGCACAATATGAAATCTTCTTCGGCTCCGAGCAAGGCCCACGCATGGGCAGCTTCGTCTCGCTCTATGGCAAAGAGAATTTCCTCGCGCTGATCGACAAGGTGCTCGCGGGCGAGAGCTTAGCGGCATGAATATTGTCTTATGCACCCCTGCTCGGACTACTGTCCTCGCAATGGGCTTGACGCTTCGCGACTAAAGGGCTGCGCCTACTGGCTTCGCTACCCAATAGATTTACCCCAAAACCTGTCATCCTCGCGAAGGCGGGGATCCCCGTCTCCGCTAAGCTCAAAACCTAGTCGCAACAGAGATTCCTACCTGCGCAGGAATGACAACCTCACCATTCCCCATTGCCTATTTGCCATTGCCATGCCATAACACCGCCATGACCAACCTCCTCTCCTTCTACGATCATTTCATCATCGACCTGTGGGGTGTGATGCATGATGGGACAACGCTATATCCCGGGGCAAAAGAGACCATCGAAGCGCTGAGCAACGCGGGAAAGCAGATCATTTTCCTCTCCAACGCGCCGCGCCGCGCGCATAAAGCCGCTGATAAGCTGACGCAATTCGGCATTCCGCCCGAACGCTACCTCGCGATGATCACCTCGGGTGAGGCGGGGTTTCAGGCATTGAAGCATGCTCATTCTGCGAGGAGCGAAAGCGACGACGCAGTCCATTCCAATATGTTTAAATGGATCACGTCGCTGCACTCGCGAAATGTAAACTATTATTATCTCGGCCCATCTAAGGATGAGGATGTTTTGAGCGAACTTTCCGGATTTGAGAAGTCGCCGGCAGAAGAAGCAAGCTTCATTCTATGCACTGGGTTCGAGGTAGATTTTCAGCCAGTGGAAGAGATCCAGCCTACCCTGAAGACGCTCCGCTCACTGGACCTTCCGATGGTGTGTATCAACCCTGATCTGGAAGTGGTGAAACAAGACGGCACGCAGCAACTCTGCGCCGGCTACGTAGCGCGCGATTATGAAGCAATGGGCGGCATTGTCACCTATTTCGGCAAGCCGCATGAAGCGGTCTATCAGTTGTGTTTTTCCGAATTTGAGGAGTTGGGTCCATTTGATCCAGTTAAAACCCTCGCCATCGGCGATAACCTCCTCACCGACATTAAAGGCGCCAATCAAATGGGCATTGACTCGCTGCTCATCACCGAGGGAATTTTGAAAGCACGCATGGAACACGAAGGCGCCGAAGCGCTCTACGCTGAGACCGGCGCCCGCCCAACGCATGTCGCAGCGTCGCTTGCGGAGGCGTTTCTGTAGTTCGTCATTTCGAACATCGCATGGCGATGGAGAAATCTAAGATCTCTCCGGCGCGTTCGCGCCGTTCGAGATGACGGTAATAAATATCACTAAGTGTGGTGCAACGCATCATGAATTCGTTAGAAAGCGCATGAAGGCGGTGACTTCCACCGAGCCCCAATCCGTCGCGCCATGAATCTGCGCCACTTGCTTACCACTGCGATCAATAATGATCGAGGTCGGCAGCCCTTTCGCGCCAAACGCCCGGACAAAACTATGCTCCCCATCAATATAGATCGGCAATGCCTCAATCCCAAGCTTTGTGTAAAACTCCTGAATCGCCGTGGGGTCATACTGACCAATCGTCACCGGCAACACCACCACGCCTTTACTATGATTCTTCTGAGCAAAACTCAGCAGGCTGGGCATTTCTTTTAAGCACGGGGCACACCATGGCGCCCACAGATTCACCACCACTACCTTGCCGCGGAACTGCTCTAAATTCAGCGCCTGCCCTGCCCCATTCACAAAGGAAAGGTTCGGCGCCACGCTCGGCTCAATCTTCGTGATCGGCGTGTTCGCGTGCCCCGCAAATGCAAGCAACAGCACAAGCAAGCCCGCCACCAGTGCGGCTCTGTGCCCTGTTGCTCGTATCGAATGAATCGAGGAAAACACTATACAATCTCCCTTGGCCGCGTTAGGTTCCGCTTATTCTTACTTCCTATGTAGGTCAATGACAAAAAAAGCACAAGACAAACAGACTCTTAATGCACCTTCATCCGCATCGAATGCGAACCCGATGTGGGGCGGGCATTATGCGGCCGGGCCTGCGGAGGCATTTGCCGCCATCAACCCGTCGATTGATGTCGATCAGCGGCTTTATGCCTATGATATTCAAGGATCAATCGCTCATTGCCAGATGCTCGAAGCATGTGAGATTCTGAGCAAAGACGAGTCACAGCAGATTCAAGACGGGCTTGCTCAGGTGAAGGAAGAGATTGAGTCGGGTGAGTTCGTTTTTAAGCCCGAGCTGGAAGATATTCATATGAATATTGAAGCGCGGCTGAAGGACTTGATCGGCGATGTGGCGGGAAAGCTCCATACGGCGCGCTCGCGTAATGACCAGGTGGCGACCGATTTTCGCCTCTGGGTGCGCGATGCGTATGGTGAGCTTGAGGGTGAGCTGAAGGCGCTGCAATCGGCGCTGATCACAAAGGCGCAGGCGCATACCGACACCATCATGCCGGGCTTCACCCATCTGCAAAGTGCGCAGCCGGTCACGTTGGCGCATCATTTCATGGCCTATACGGAAATGTTTCAGCGCGATACCCGCCGGGTCGGTGGCTTTCGCCGGCTGATGAATCTGAGCTGTCCGCTTGGTGCAGCGGCGCTGGCGGGCACGTCTTTCCCCATTGATCGCACGATGACAAGCGACGCGCTGGGCTTTCATGCGCCGGCAAACAACTCGCTCGATGCGGTTTCCGATCGTGATTTCGCCATGGATGCGGCCTATGTTTGCAGCACTATTTTGCTGCACCTTTCGCGCCTCGCCGAAGAGCTGATCCTCTGGGTGACGCCGCAATTTGGCTTTGTCACCCTGCCCGAAGCCTTCACCAGCGGCTCCTCCATCATGCCGCAAAAGCGTAACCCGGATGCGGCGGAGCTGATTCGCGGTAAAAGCGGCCGCGTGATCGGCAATCTCAATCAGCTGCTCACCATGATGAAGGGCCTGCCGCTCGCCTATAATAAGGACACGCAGGAAGATAAGGAATCGCTGTTCGATTCAGTCGACACCACCCTGCTTTGCTTAAAAGCGATGCGCGGCATGATCGAAGGCATGGAAGCGAATACGCAAGCGATGCGCGCAGCGGCGGAAAGCGGCTTTAGCACCGCGACGGACTTAGCCGACTGGCTGGTGCGCACGCTGAACATCCCCTTCCGCGAGGCACATCATGTGACCGGCGCGGTGGTTGCGCTGGCTGAAACGCAGGGCTGTCGCCTTGATGAGCTCTCGCTCGAGGCGATGCAATCAGTGCATGCGGGGATCACGAAAGAGGTGTTTTCAGTGCTTAGTGTTGAAGCATCCGTCGCCAGCCGCACCAGCTTTGGCGGTACCGCCCCTGCGCGTGTGAGTGAAGCGATTGCGAAGGCGAAGGAGGAATATTTATGAAACGTTTCATCATGATGTGTTGTTTGCTCAGCCTCGCCGCCTGCGGTGTGCAGGGCGACCTCAAACGCCCAGCCGAAATGAATGAAGAGGAAAAGCAAGAGGCTTGGTTTTAATGAGTCTGTAGTCCTTAGTCATTGGTCTTTAGTGTTTGATTTTCACACCGCATACCCTTACTAACGACTAAAGACTAACGACTAACGACGCTACCTTGGATTATTTCGCATACAAAAACCGGACGCTTCACGCCGAAGACATCGCCATTCCCGAACTCGCGGAGGAGCTCGGCACGCCATTTTATTGCTATTCGCACGCCACCCTCGCGCGCCATTACCGCGTGTTTGAAGAGAGCTTCGGCGCGCTGAATCGCACCATTTGTTTTGCCACCAAATCCAACTCGCACCCGGCAGTGCTCAAGGCGCTCGCCGAACTCGGTAGCGGCGCCGATGTGGTCTCGGGCGGTGAAGTGAAAAGCGCGATCGAAGCAGGCTTTGACCCAGGAAAGATTGTCTTCTCCGGCGTTGGGAAAATGCGCGATGAAATGGCCTATGCGCTCGAGCAGAATATTTGGCAGTTCAATGTTGAGTCCGAGCCTGAGCTGCATGCCCTCTCCGAAGTCGCACGCAGCAAGGGCATGGCCGCGCGCATCGCGCTGCGCGTCAATCCCGATGTGATCGCCGAGACCCATGCGAAAATTTCGACCGGCCATAAGACTACCAAATTCGGCATTTCAATCCCCAAAGCGATGGAGCTGTATAAGATCGCAGCCACGCTTCCGGGCATTGAGGTACAAGGCATTTCGGTGCATATCGGCTCGCAGCTGACCAGCTTGCTTCCCTTCGAGAAAGCCTTCACCCGGGTGCGCGAAGTGGTCGAACAGTTGCGCGCAGACGGCGTACCAATTTCCGTCGTTGATTTGGGCGGCGGCCTCGGCATTCCCTATGAATCGGACAAGGGCACCCCGCCAACCCCGGCCGATTATGGCGCGATGGTCGAGCGTGTCATGGGCGGGCTCGATGCGCAGTTTGTGTTTGAGCCCGGCCGGTTGATTGTCGGCAATGCCGGCATTCTCGTGACCCGCGTGATTTATGTGAAAGAGAGCGAAGATAAAACCTTCGTGATTTTAGATGCGGGGATGAATGACCTGATTCGCCCGGCCATGTATGAAGCCTATCATGAGATTGTGCCAGCGGTGCAGAATGATGATGCCTCTAACGCCACGGTCGATATTGTTGGACCGGTCTGCGAGACGGGGGATATTTTTGCGGCCGATCGTGAGATTCCTCTTCCCAAAGATGGCGATCTGATGGTGATTCGTTCATGCGGCGCCTATGGCGCGGTGATGGCGAATAGCTATAATGCGCGGCCGATTATCAAAGAAGTGATGGTGCAGGGGCGGAAGGTGATCAGCAGCTAAGCTGTCATCCTGCGAATGATGAAATCATTGCGCAGGATCTATCTTAGTTACGGAACAACGATCCTGTGCTGATCGCGATGCGATCCCACAGGATGACGATCAATGTATGTCGAGCGCACCGATATACGGTAGCTCTCGGTAGTGATTCGCGTAGTCTAGCCCGTAGCCGACGACGAACCGGTCGGCGATTCGGAAACCAACAAAATCGGCTTTCACCACCTTCTCAAGCTTGCCCGGCTTTTCAAGCAGCATACAGACTTTAACTTCCTTCGCACCGCGCTCTTCCAGAATTTTCGTCGCTGCATCCAGCGTACGCCCGGTCTCTAAAATATCATCGACGATCAGCACCGTCTTATCCTTCACCTCTTCGGTGATGTCGCGGTGAATCACCACCTCACCCGAGCTTTGCGTCCCCGTGCCATAGCTCGAAATCGTCATGAAGTCGATCTGCGGGTGCACCCCAATGCGGGAGAGTTCCCGGATCAGATCGGCCATGAACATGAAGCTGCCCTTAAGCAAGCCAACGATCAAAATATCGCCGGTAATTTTTTGCGCGATTTCTTCCGCTAGCGCCTCAATGCGCTCGGCAATTTCCTCTTCCGCATAGAGCACCGGAATGCTGCCATCTTTAATTAGTTTCGCACCATCGCTCATGCTGTTCTCCTATTCGCGCACGCTGAGTTCATAACTGTTGCCGACCTCAATCTGAATGTAATGGGTGCGGTCAATAAAAGCGGTTTCGATGGGGCCGACATTGAACGGATAACGCTCGCCTGCCTCGAGCACGCGGCTTTCTTCATAGTCGCGCGACACAAAGGTGCTGCGGTTTTCATCTTGCAGCGAGATGCGCAAAATAGGCAAGCTCATCGGCACCTCAGCCGTATTGACAATTTCACCGGATACGGCATAGCGCGCGCGGCGGTCGGTCGAATAATCTTCATAGGCAATCTTTTCAATAATCACCTTATCATTGGTCGTCATACCCAGCAGGTCATAGAGCGGCGAGAGCGTTGGATAGAGCACATCACGCAGCGCAAAAATACTAGTGAGCGCGATCGCAACGACAATCAAGGCTAGAGCGATGTAATAGGGTTTCCGGATAGGCCGCTTGCCACTGCGTTTCGCTTTGCGCAGTGCAATGCCTTCCTCTCCCCCCGGCTCTTCTTCGCTGAGCAGATTGGCCAACGCTTTGAGCGCCGCTTGATCATCTTCCGTCGCCCCCGAATCAGGAACTGGCGCGTCGTCAAGGATGGGAGTATCTATCTCAGGGCTGGGCGATGGCTGGGCCGGCGTGGCATGCCACACATGTCCGCATTTGGCACATTTCACCTTCCGCCCTTCGGCTGGAATGGCTGCATCGGGTACGTTAAACCCCGCGCCACAGGCTTCGCAGACGAGTCTCATTCCTGCCCCTTACTTATCCCCGTTTCAAGATCGTGCTTGCGATACGCGCCCGACCGATTATGAGTATGAATCTACAGTAACATAGTTTGGGAAGGCAAGCACGTAGGATGATTCGCTGTGAAAATCTTAATTTTTCCTACGCGGCGGGGCGGCCAGTGTTGCAGCATGTCAACCTGCATCTGGAAAAAGGCTCGTTCACCTTTCTCTCTGGGCCAAGCGGTGCGGGAAAATCGTCGCTTTTGGGTGTGCTTTCGCTGATGCTCGAGCCGAGTAGCGGCAGTGTGAAACTCTTCGGCAAATCGGTGACTAAACTCCCACGCGAGGGGCGCGTTGAGATGCGCCGCGATATTGGCTGTGTCTTTCAAGATTATCAGCTTCTGGATCATTTAAGCGTGGCGCAGAATGTCGGCTTGCCGCTCAAAATCGCGGGGGACTCCAACTCCCTGATTCAGCGCAAGACCGATGAGCTGCTCGATTGGGTGGGGTTGAAGGAATATGCCGATCAGATGCCCGATGAGCTTTCAGGCGGTCAGAAACAGCGAGTGGCGATCGCCCGTGCGGTGATTAACAATCCGCGCATTGTGCTTGCCGATGAGCCAACGGGCAATCTCGACACTTCGCTGTCGATGCGTTTTATGCATTTATTTGAGCAGCTCAACCGCCAGGGCACGACGATTTTATTTGCGACGCATGATGATGGGTTGATATCAAAGTTCAGTTACCCGACGCTGTATATACGCGACAAAACCATCCAGCGCACCGGACGGCCGGAGTAAAGCGCGTTCGTCATCCCGCGACTTGATCGCGGGACCTCTAAGCAAAGCAGCGACATCTTTTAGAGATACCGTGGTCAAGCCACGGTATGACGATTAAAGAAACGTCATCTCCATCTCAATGCGCTCTTCTATCACACGCATGAAGATATCGCGCGGCAGGCCTGGCTCGATCGGCGGCAGGAAGGAAACCGTGATCACCCCCGCCTGCTTCACCACCGCCTTACGGCCCCAGACCGTGCCCGAATTCAGCGCAACCGGAATCACCGGCACATTCAGCGCATCATAGAGAATCCCCACCCCCTTGCGATAGCGCGGCGGCTCACCTGGCGCTTTGCGCGTGCCCTCGGGGAAAATGATGAGCGAGCGGCCCTGGGCGATGTATGTTTCGGCCTGGCGAATCATACGCTTCACCGTACGGCTGCCCCCCCTGCGGTTGATCGCGACGCAGCCAACCCATTGCAAATACCAACCGAACAGCGGGATCCAGAGCAGCTCACGTTTCAGCACAAACACCGGCCGTTCGATCATCGCGTAGAGCGCCATGGTCTCCCACGCCGATTGATGTTTCGAAGCGTAGATATAGGGCTGCGTTTCATCGGGCGCGAGCGTGCCCTTGATCTGCGTCTCAATCCCGAGAATCGATTCCGCCCAGCCAAGGCTGATGCCAATCCACCATTTCGCCAGCCATTCGCGCCGCTTGCCACGGTAGAGCAGGCAAGGCAGGCAGAGAATACAGGCGATGGCGGTAAAGCCATAAAACAGAATGTTAAATTTGAGCGATGGGTTCATGTGCAGGTTTTAGGTTTCAGGTTACCGCTCAGCTATAGCAGATTGTGCCTTACCTGTAACCTGTAACCTTTTTTCTAAAACCTAAGTAAGCGGCGCGCCAAGCAGCTCGAACTGCAGATAGCTCACCAGCCATTTGTGATATTCCGACAGAACCAGACCAAACACATGCTCATCTTGCCACCACTCCCCGTCTGTATACGCCGATTCAAACACAGAGTGTGGTACGATTTCAAGATCAGGGAACGCCGCGTTAAACAGCAGCGTGCTGCGCGGCATATGGTAGTTCGACGTGATCAGCGTCACCCGCGGCGCCGGGTTCGCCATGCGCCAGGCATTCACCTCGCGCACATTGCCCACCGTTGAACGCGCCACATACCCCAAGCTCACGCGCTCCTGATAATAGGTGAGTGGCTGGCGGTCCGCTGCGGGAACATAGCTCTCAATCACCTCTTCCAAGCGGACATCCGTGCCAACGCCGGTGATGAATAGGCTGGCATCCGGCAATGTGTGGAGCAAATGAAAGCCCGCTTCCAGACGCTGACGCCCGCCTGTCAACACGACCAAATGCGGCGATAATCGGTGCGCCTGCGCTTCACGCGCGCCCTTTTCAGGTGGCTGCGGAATATGGTTGATAAAAACGATCAATCCAATCACCCAGCTGATAAGTAATGCGAAAAAGAGCTGTCTCATGGGGCCTCTAATAGCGCTGCTTCAGCTGCCGGCCAATGACGAGCTGCGTGGTGAGGTAAGAACACACGGTGATCCATAACGGGAAGCCTAAAAGCAATGTAGCGTGCGACCATTGCGGCGCAAAGGAAAGCAGGCGATTGACCTCGCTACTATGTTCGATCAGTGCGAGCGCGTAATACAGCACCACGCCCAGAACAGCGCCGATCAGCGCGCCCTTGCATGCGAGCTTGCAGGCATAGCGCTGAAATTGGCGCACAATGTAGCGATCATACGCCCCCATCAAATGAAGCAGTTCGACCGCCTTATGATGGAGCTGCAACCCCATCCGCGCCATGAGGGTGACAACAGCGATGGCGGTCAGGCAGAGCATGAGCGCGATGGTCAGCAAGGTGGTCATGACCAAGGCAGTGGTTTCATGGAATTGCTCGCGCCACGCCTCATCCAAATCAATGCGGATATCGGCATCAATCCGGCCCATGCTGCGAATAAACGTTTCCTCATCAAACGCTTCGCGCGGCACCGTAATCGGCACTTCAATCAGCTGCGGCAAGGGCAGCGTGTCAATCACCGCCACATCGCCCAGCCACGGCGAGAGCAGCGTTTCTATTTCATCACGGTCGATCGAGGTCGGCGTACCAAGCCCGGGATAGGCCTCCAGCAACGCCGCCACTTCGGCCAAAAGCGCGTCACGGTCGGTGCGGTTTTGATTCACACTGTTCGGGATTTCGATGTAGGCGATCTGTTCATTCACGGCGAGATGACGGCTGATATGGCGATACATATCATACGCAGCCAGCGACAAAGTCGTCGTCAGCGCCAACATCAGCGCAATCACGAAAGGCAAACTGCGATGCAGCGCGTCATTAGCGAAGGGAATGTCTGTGTTAAACCAAGAAAAAATGCGCACAAAACGGGCCCAGGTTAGGCTTTGGTGTCGACCGCAGCATTGTTAGCATTCTTCGCCACCACCACCATGGCCGGCTGCAGCAAACGGTTATGGATTTGATAGCCCGCCTGCAAGACTTGCATGATACTGCCATTCTCCGCTTCCGGATCTTCGACTTGCGACACAGCTTGGTGAAGATTATGATCAAACTTTTCGCCAATCGGGTAAATCCGCTCAATACCATGACGCTCAAATGCGTGAATCAATTCACGCAAGGTCATATCTACCCCTTCTCCCAGCGCATTGAGACTTTCATTCTCCTGGCGCGCATCCTCGGGAATGCTCGTCGTCGCGCGCATCAAATTTTCGAGCACCGCCACCATGTCTTTGGCAAAGGCCGTGACCGCATATTTGTTTGATTCATCAATATCACGCTCGGCGCGCCGGCGCACATTTTCTGTCTCCGCAACCGCGCGGATCAACTGATCCTTGAGCTGCACAATCTCTTCCTTCGCTTGCTCAAGCTCGTCGGCTGCAACCAGCTCTTCATCGCGCTCCGCTTCCTGATCGGTGGCGATCGACTCATCATCTTCTTTGAACACGTCTTCGAACGAATCCTCATATTCTGCGAACGGAGATTCTTCTGCTTCGCCTTCCTCGGGCTGTTCTTCGGGGTCTTTCATTTCTTGTGCGCTCATGGCCTCACCTTTCTTGTTTCTTGCTCAGTATATTTGCACAAATCGCCTCAATTTCAAGGGAAATAGCTCGGTTGTCGGCATTTGGAAGTGGGAGACCGTCATCCTGAGCGCATGCGAAGGATCTATGGCTCAACGGCACAAAGATTCTTCGTCGTGCCCGCACTCCTCAGAATGACGGAATACGACTCCCGAATTCCGACTTCCGATTCCCTGTTTTATAAAGGCAATTTGGTAATGACATGGTGAAAGAGCTTCGTTAGTGTAAGATAAACATTATATGAGGTTCCATGCGCCCTGATAATCGCACCCCAGACCAGTTACGCCCACTCACCCTCACCGCCGGCGTTTCTCGCCACGCCGAAGGCTCATGCCTGATCGAATGTGGCTACACCAAAGTGCTGTGCACCGCGTCGGTGGAAGAACATGTGCCACCCTTCCTGCGCAATAGCGGCAAGGGCTGGGTGACCGGAGAATATGGCATGTTGCCGCGCTCAACCGGCTCACGCAATGGCCGCGAAGCTGCGCGTGGGAAACAATCGGGCCGCACGCAAGAAATTCAGCGGCTGATCGGCCGCAGCCTTCGCTCAGTAGTGGATATGAAGCTACTCGGCGAACGGCAAATCGTCATTGATTGCGATGTGATTGAAGCCGATGGCGGCACGCGCACCGCCTCGATTACCGGCGGCTATGTCGCGCTGAAGATGGCGATTGATGCTCTGGTGCGCAGCGGGCTGATTGGCAAAACCCCGCTCACAGGGCAGATTGCCGCGGTTTCATGCGGCGTGTATAAGAACACACCCGTGCTCGATGTGAATTACGAAGAAGATAGCAACGCTGAAGTTGATGCGAATTTTATCATGACATCCGATGGCCGCATTGTCGAAATTCAAGGCACTGGCGAAGAACGTCCGTTCACCGTCGAGGAATATAATGAAATGTTGCGGCTTGCGCAAAAGGGCATTGCGGAGTTGTGCGAGGCGCAGAACGCTGCGCTGAAAAACGCACCGGCACAGGCGGCGTGAAAAAAAACTGTCATTGCCACGTGCGAAGCGTCTACTGACAAACGCCCCGAGGATGACATCATTCAATGAGGTAGGAAACATGAACACACTTTTCCCACATAAAAAGCTAGTCATTGCCAGCCATAATGCGGGGAAAGTGGTAGAGATTCAGGAACTGCTCACCCCGTTCGGGCTGAGCGTGCATTCCGCTGCAGAACTTGATTTACCGGAGCCGGAAGAAACCGGCGATACGTTCGAAGCCAATGCGCTGCTCAAAGCACGTAGCGCGTTTGACCATGCCGGACTGCCCGCGCTTGCCGATGATTCGGGGCTGGTGGTCGATGGGCTCGACGGCGCACCGGGGATTTATTCTGCGCGCTGGGCCGGGCCGGAAAAAGATTTCGATCTCGCCATGGAGAAAGTCCGCACCGCCCTCGAAGAGCGCTACCCCGACGCGGCCGAACCACATGCGGCGCATTTTGTGTGTAGCCTTGCGCTGGTTTATGGCGATGGCGCGCATCAGATTTTTACCGGAAAGGTCTATGGCACACTCACCTTCCCGCCGCGCGGCACGATGGGGTTTGGCTATGATCCGATCTTCACGCCGAAGGATCATCATGTCACCTTCGCGGAGATGGAGCCGAAACGCAAACATGCGATCAGCCACCGCGCCGATGCGTTTCGTCAGCTCGTCGAGTGGCTTAAAACCCGCGCGCAGGGTCACGCCGCCTGATTCCGTAAAAGAGATTACAAGCGGTTAAGTTTGGTGTAACCTACGCGCAGGATAATGGGGCGTACACTATGGTGATGAAACAAGGGCTATTATTTTTTCTCGGGCTGGCATTCCTCTGCTTCAGCCCCTTTGTTGTGTTCGCGCAGGAAGATGGGCCGATTGCCAAAGCCTCGCTGGTGAGCGAGCTGACCGCAATTCCGAGTGAAGAGGGCAGCAGCTTTTTTATCGCGCTGCGTTTGCAGCTCCCCGATCAATGGCATCTCTATTGGCGCAACCCGGGCGATTCGGGCATTCCGCCAAGCGCAGAATTTACCGCACCGGAAGCGCTCGAAATAGGCGCCGCCCATTGGCCTAAACCCGAAGTCATCCCCTATGATTTTCTGACCAATTATGGCTATAGCGGCGACAGCTACGTGCTCTACCCCGTCACCATTGATGACGCCATCACCGCAGACGCGCTGACGCTCACCGCGAAAGCCACCTGGCTTGTGTGTAAAGAAATTTGTATTCCAGAATCGGCGAATCTCTCGCTCACCTTGCCGGTGGCGAGTGAAGGGAGCCCGGCGGAGAAAGCGTCCGCGCCGGGCATCCACAACGCCATCGCATCCCTGCCCACCATTTGGCGGCATGATGCGGTCTATACAAGAAAGAGTGTGGCTGATGGCGATACCATCTACTCTTTCGAACTATCGTGGCCCCGGGACCAGACCGACCCCATCGGGGTCGTGTGGGAGAGTGTATCAGACATCAAGGTCTTTACGCATGAAAGCGGGGTAGTTGACCATGCGGCGCCACAAATATGGGCTCGCGAGGGCAACACCGTGCGTATTGACGTTCCTGCAGGGTCTGTCATTCCATCTGATGCTTTGGATGCTACCATAGCCTTTGACGGTCCGGAAGGGGGTGGCAGCTATTTTTTTGCGGCGTTTGGAAACACTAACAATGCGGGTCATCTCGAACGCAGCGACGCTGCAGAGAGATCTGAGATTTCTCGTCGGCCTGACGGCCTCGCTCGAAATGACGGCGCTAGCGACATCACCCTCCTCTCTGCCCTGCTCTTCGCCTTTCTCGGCGGGATCATCCTCAATCTCATGCCCTGCGTCTTGCCGGTGCTGTCGCTGAAAGCGCTGAGTCTTTCGAAATGCGGTGAAAAAGATCGCAGAGCCGTGCGCGCGCAGGGGCTGTCTTACACGGCAGGTATCCTCTTCAGCTTCGCCATCATCGCCGGTATTCTCATTGCGCTGCAGCAAGCCGGGCAAGCGGTGGGCTGGGGCTTTCAATTGCAAGAGCCGGGCTTTGTCATCGCGCTGGCCTACATTGTTTTTGCCGTCGGGCTGAACCTTTCAGGGGCGCTCGAAGTGCACACTTCCTTTGGCGATGCGGGTGCAAACTTAACCCAGGGCACGTCGGTGCGCGCGAGCTTTTTCACTGGCATGCTCGCCACGCTGGTCGCCACCCCCTGCACTGCGCCCTTCATGGCCGGCGCGCTTGGCTACGCGATTACCCAACCACCGGCACTCGCGCTGGCGATTTTCTTAACGCTGGGCCTCGGCCTCGCCTTCCCTTATCTGCTGGTCAGCTATGTGCCGTCTTTCCAAAAACTGCTGCCGAAACCTGGCGCGTGGATGGAAGGATTTAAACAGTTCCTCGCCTTCCCTATGTATCTCACCGCCGCCTGGCTGGTCTGGGTGCTTGCGCTGCAATCCGGGGCGGACGGGGTGTTGTGGGCGCTCGCGGGCATGATCGCCATTGCCTATCTCGGCTGGAGCCTCGGCCGTGGCCATGGAATGATCACCCGGTGGATCACCCTGATTTTAGTGGCCGGTGTGGTGCTGCATTCGGTCAAGCAGCAAGAAACGCTGAGCTACACGCAGGCCATGCTTGAGAGCATTGAAGTCGAGAAAGAAGCCTTTTCTGAGGCGCGCTTAAACGCACTGCTGCGTGAGGATAAGCCGGTCTTTGTCTATGGCACCGCCGCCTGGTGCATCACCTGTAAAGTCAATGAGCGCACCACGCTGAACACGCGCGACGTGCAGGAAGCGTTCGAGGAAAATGATGTGACCGTGTTGCGCGCGGATTGGACCAATCGCAATGAGCCAATTCGGAAATATTTAGAGCGCTTCGGACGCAATGGCGTCCCGATCTATGTCTATTACGCGCCGGGCGAAGAGCCAGTGCTGCTGCCACAAATTTTAACACCGGGGATTGTACTGGAGGCGATTGAGGATTAGATAAAGACTATGTCATCCCCGTGACGTGTCCTCCGAAGCTTTAGCGAAGGATGGAAAACGGGGATCCAATGAATTCCAGAGAATGGTGCGGGGTATAGTGGATTCCCGCTTTCGCGGGAATGACAACGAGTTGAATAAGGAGGATACATGTTATTTCACAAACTCATTGCTTTCACACTATTGGTAATCACACCAGCCATCGCAAACGCTGCCGTCAAAACCGGCGACGCCGCACCTACCTTCAGCGGCACCACGGCGAAGGGTGAGACCTTCACCCTGGCCGATCAGAAGGGCAAGATTGTTGTGCTGGAATGGACGAATAAAGACTGCCCATTCGTGAAAAAACATTACAAAACCGGCAACATGCAGAAGCTGCAAAAAGCCGCAGCGGAAAATGGTGTGGTGTGGGTGAGCGTGCTGTCATCCGCAGAGGGCAAGCAAGGCCATCTGACCGCCGATGAAGCACTCGCGAATGTTGCGATGAAAGAGGCGGCGCCAGCGCATCTCGTGCTCGACCCGTCAGGGGAGATCGGCACACTCTATGCCGCAAAAACCACGCCGCATATGTTCGTGATTGATGCAGAAGGGAACCTCGCCTATCACGGCGCGATTGATGATGTATCCTCGGCTGACCCGGCGGATGTCGAGAAGGCGAATAACTATGTCACCGCTGCCATTGATGCGCTGAAAGCGGGCAAGGCGGTTGAAACGGCCTCGACCTCGCCTTACGGCTGCTCGGTGAAATACGATAAATATTAATTCTTGGGAAGCGCGTTTGTCGCGGGTGCGTATAGCGGCGAAGGCTTGACGGATAAGGTTGGCTCTTTGAGCAAGGCATAGATTTGCTTCTCCGCCTGCAACATCACCACCCCGCCAAAATGTGGCATGACCATATCCCACATTTTCTCGAGCCAAGGCGCAAGCTTCAACACCCAACGGCGCTTCGAGGGAATAAAATGCAGCGCGGTTTCGCTACCGATCAGGGTAAATTTCTCATCACTCACCAAACGCCGAAGCTGCATCATGCTGTAAGGGCGGCCATTGGAGAAAGGCGTATGCGGCTGGCGCGCCCAAATTCCGCGGCGGTTAGGCACCACCAATAGAAGCTGCCCGCCAGGCACCAACGCACGCCACGCTTCGCGCAGCAAATCGCGCACGGGCTCAGCATGCTCCAGCGCATGCATGATGACGATACGGTTGCATTGCTGGTCACGCAGGGGAAGCGGCGCACATTCGGTAAGCGCAGCACGGTTCGTTGAACCGCTCGGCCAATACATCGCACCGAGACCTGAAGGCATAAATGCCACTGCGCAGCCTTCTTCGGATCCATTATGTTTCCATAGCGAAAGCAGCGGCTGGGCGTAGCCAATCCCGACCAGCGTGTCTTTGCCTAATTCAGGCCATAGCGTGCGCACTTTCTGGCGCAGCATGCGCGCGGTCACGACCCCAAGCGGGCTGGCGTAAAATTCACGAAGGTCAACAACATCAGGCCAATACATGCCTGTATGTTACTGCATGGCTGAGCGAAGCTAAAGACAAAAAAGGCCAGCGCAAGGCTGACCTTTCTTGAGGACTATCGAAAATATGATTATTTTTTCTTCTTTGCGGGCGCTTTTTTCTTCGCCGGCTCTGGCTCTTCATGGCTGAAGATGGGCGCCAGATATTTCCCGGCAAGCGCATCGGCTGAGAACTTGCCTGGGCCTCGCACGAGCACGATCGCAAGCAACATGCCCCACATGGCGTGCATGTCGGTGAAGTCACCAAAATCTTTCGGCAGGCTGAATTCAATCACCACCGTCATGATCACAAGACCAAGCGCGGCAAATCGACCCAGCAGACCAACCAGCAGCAAGCCGCCAAGAATCACTTCCCCGCCCGTGCCGAGTACCGCGGCGACTTCCGGCGGAATGCCTGGCACTGGGTGAATATCTTGGAACAGATAGACCGTATTGCTCCAATCATCATTGAGGTAATTTTCAAACTTGCCCCAACCGGATTTGAGGAAAATATTTGCCATGAATAAACGTATGGCGAGCAAGAGGGGGGATTCGAGCAAGCTCGCATACTGAATCAGCATGCCATACATGCGCGCCTTTAAAATGAGTAATCCTTTCATAATGTCTCCTTTGTGCGTGGTTTTTATTATCGTATCTATGAGGCTATACGAACCGAGGAAATGATTCCCTTCGCTAGCAATTGCTCCATCCATTCTGTGATAGCAAATTCAGCATCGATTGCATAGGCTTTCCTCATCGCTGCACCCAGCGATTCTCCTTGAAACAGAGCGGTATAGGCAACATAAGTAGCATGGCTCAGGCGCTCATGCTGCACTTTGAGATGGGGCCGCCACAGCAGAACCGGGTAGTCACCTTCGCTCACATCCGGCGTTTCGGCATGCGCGCCTTTCTCTTCCGCAACGCAAAACCGCCACAGCGCATCAGCCGGATAGCGCAGCGACAGAAGATGGGTCGAGCTGCGGAACGTCAGCGTGATCTGCTCCGGGTCATTACCAGCAAGCGCGGCAATCTCTTCAGGAGAAATCAGCGGATCATTTTTCGCAAAAAAGCTGCGGTGCCACGCCTGATCAAAGCGGGCAACATCGGCGAGATAGGGCAAGCCTTGCGCATGGTCGAAGCTGGCGACAAACTCAGGAAAGCTCTCGCCATAATGCGTCAAATCGGCTTTATCAGAAGGGGTTTGCAGCACATATTCCCTCGCCATCGCATAGAAGAACTCGTCGCCCACCAGCGCCTTGACGCTGCTATAGGTTTCGCCAAGCGTGTCTGCCAAGCTGAGCTGCACATTATTGCGGTAGATGGCGATGCGATCACTCGGCGCGATGCCATCATGCTGAATGCTGTTAAGCACTAACGTATCGGCACCGTTGCGCGCGGTGAGTTCCTGGGCGAAGTCTGATTGCAGGGCATTTAGGGGCATGACGCCTCCGCGACATTGTCATCCTCGGGGCTTTTGTCAGTAGACCATGCGCGCGTGGCAATGACAGTATCATAATTAAGCCGCATCCCGTACCCCCACCTCAGCCAGTCGCGCCTGCGCTTTCTCGGCCTCACCCATCAGAATCGAAAATTCAGGAATATCCTTATCCCACTCAATCAGGGTCGGTACCGCGCCGAGATGCGCGAGCGCATACTCATAGAGCGCCCACACCTCGTCTTTCACTGGCTGGCTATGGGTGTCGATCAGCAAGCTCGCCTTGCCATGCTGCTCTTCAATATGGCCGGCGAGGTGAATCTCGCCGACCCGTGCCGGGTCGATACTCTCAATATACGCCTTTGCGTCGAGCTGGTTATTATGCTGCTGCACATAGATATTATTGATGTCGAGCAGCAAGCCGCACTCACTTTTCTCCGCCACCTTCATGACAAATTCTGGCTCGCTCATGGTCGAGCCGGTGAAGGTGAGATAGGTCGAGGGGTTCTCGACCAAAATCTGCCGGCCCAACGTTTGCTGCACCTGATCAATGTTGCGCGCGGTCGTCTCTAGACTCTCTTTATTATAGGGCAGCGGCAGCAAATCATTCAGATGCGCATTGCCGCTTTTGCTCCAGGAAATATGGTCCGACACCACGGCCGGATTGTATTCATCGACCAGCGCTTTAAGCTCCGCCAGATGCTGCGTATCGACCGGATCGCTCGCGCCGAGCGACAAGCCAATCGCGTGAAAGCTCAGCGCATAGTGCTCCGCGGCTTGGTCAAGATAATAGCGATGATAGCCGCCGCCGAAATAATTTTCTGGGTGAATTTCGAGCCAGCCAGGCTGATGCTCGCCGGGCTGCGCTTCAAAAAGATCGTCATAATGTGGGCTGCGAAGCCCAATCCCCGCCGCGATCGGGAGATTGCTTAGGGGGTGTAGAGGCGTGTTCATCATTCAATGACGTCATCTCGAACGATGCGAATGCATCGGAGAGATCTAAGATTTCTCCGCACCTGACGGTGCGTTCGAAATGACGTTTCTGATATAAGTCTTATGACTTAGGTTCCGTTGAACCGCCAGCCAATTTACCGCAGAGGCCTTTCGGTACGAAGAGCCACTCGCCTGGATCATTATCCACTTTGGCTTGGCCAGCACATGAGTGGGTGCCTGCAGCGTTCGCACAGTCATTCTTTCCTGCTTTGGCAACGCCGTAACATTTTTCTTTTTCAGCCGCGATTGCGCCGGTTGAGAATCCTGCGATAGCTGCGGTCATTGCCGCTGCGAGAACAGCTTTTGATAGTGTTGATTGAGTCATCTTTCTCTCCTTTTGGTAGATTGACTAGGGTTGCACTTGTGATGCGAACCTATTACGCCTATAGCAAGGGCATCCTGCGAAAGAAAGCAAAGAATGACCGATTTGTAATATTCGAAACAAGGGAGACACTGAGAGATCTATGTTACGCACTGATTTACTTGAGAAATTCAATGGCTGGCTCGCGGAAGCGCGGGCGCATCGAGAAATCAAAGAGCCAACGGCCTTTATGCTTGGCACCGCGACGCTGAGCGGCAAACCCTCAAACCGGATCGTGCTCTTAAAGGAGCATGATGCGCATGGCTTTATCTTTTACACCAATTATGAGGGGCGCAAAAGCGAGGAGCTGATGCAGAACCCCCATGCGGCGTTGTGTTTTTACTGGATGCCGCTGATGCGCCAGCTGCGCATTGAGGGAAGGGTCGAGAAAGTGCCTGATGCGCGATCGGCGCGCTATTTCGCTGGCCGCCCGCGCGGGAGCCAGATTGGCGCCTGGGCCTCGGCGCAATCGCAGCCGCTTGAGAGCCGCGAGACCTTTGAAGCGCGCATCAAAGACTATGAGCAGAAATTTGAGGGGCGCGATGTCCCGCGCCCGCCC
This sequence comes from uncultured Azospirillaceae bacterium, assembly GCA_964352815.1. Lineage (GTDB taxonomy): Bacteria > Pseudomonadota > Alphaproteobacteria > Rickettsiales > UBA3002 > CAYGTO01. The sequence goes on from CAYGTO010000002.1 coordinate 109,572, forward strand.
TTTTGGGGCGGCTGGCGCGTGATTCCCGAAGCGATCGAATTTTGGGAAGAATTCGAATTTCGCCGCCACCATCGTGAGCGGTTTGAGTATGACCCGGCCAGCGGGGAGTGGAACGGGACATTGTTATATCCTTAGTTTTTACGTTTGCTCCCGTTCGGTCTTCCGTCTACGCTTTACAAGCTTCGCCGGACATGCCTGCGCTCACGATGAGCCTAAGCGCTGCGCGCACTAAAGGGCTCCCTCCTTCGCTAAAGCTTCGGAGGACAAGCCGCCTGCTGGCTTCGCTTCGGCTCTCGTCGTGCTAACACGCTCTGTCGAAATGACGGAAGTTTACGCACCGTCACCCCAGCGCAGAACGGAATCACTGCCCCGGATAAAGCCGAAGCGCGGGGGTGCCTTCATCCTCTTCTCCGTCTACCGGCTTAGTAGGCGTTGAGCTAAACGGGGTCTGGATCGGCACATTGCTCGAGGGCACCAACACCGCACCATTCTCCGTTGGAATTTTTCGATACGTCCCATCCGGCGGGGTACTCACCGTCGCATCACCTGTCGCCGTGCTCGGATTACCAATCGCTTGCGGCGCATCACTCGGAGCGGTTTGAATCTGCTGCGCCCCCGGCGGCACTTCCTGCAAAATCACCGCGCCTTGCTGCCCATCAAGCGGCACTTGCAGCTCCGATCCCGGCAGCGGCTCGCTCGGCGGTTTGGCTTGTTGTACTGGCGCTGCCACCGTCCAGCCGCGCTCATACATGCAATGGCCAAAGAGGGTCAGAAGCTGGGCGTTGCGGTCTTTCTGACCGAGCCCGGCCTGATCTTCAGTGTAAATATCTTGCTTGAGCACCGCCAGCTCGCGGCAATCATCGCGCTGATTCACATAACCACCTTGCACATCGGTGTGGCTTTTACAGGCGGCGACGAGGCACAGACCGGCCGCGGCCCAGACGAGATTTCGATTCATAACTTGCCTAATTCTTAATCTTTATTGATGATTATAGCGCTGGATTGCAATTTCATCCAGCATTGATTGCATTTGTTTTTCAAGCGCCGCCTGCTCCTCGGCAAGGCGATTATCGCGGGCAATCTCATATTTCTTCAGCTCGGCGAACTGTTCACGCAGCCGATTCTCAATCACGGCGCGGCGTTGCTCAATGCTTTCAATCTGGCGGTTAAGGTTCACTTTGCGCCCTTCCATCCGGCCAAGAAAGTTGGCAAACATGTCGAGAAAGCCGACCGATGCCTCATTCGCCTGGCTTTCGCGCGTGATTTGCTGGTTGATTTGCGTAATTTGCGCATGGGCACGCACCCGATCTTGCTCGAGCTGCATGATCTGCTTGCGCAAAATATCAATCTCGCGCTGCTGCATTTTAATGAGGGTTTCAAGGCCTTTCATAAAGAGTCTGTAGTCGTTGGTCTTTAGTCATCAGTATAGCAGAGTATAGATAGCTCGTCATCCTGAGGAGCGAGCAAAGTGAGCGACGTGAGGATCTTAGATTTCTCGTCGCGCTGACGCGCTCTGTCGAAATGACGGAATTTAAAGTCCCTGGACTGCCGCGTCGGCTACGCCTCCTCGCAGAATGGGATGCATCGTCACATAATCGTCACCCTTTCGTCATGAAACTGTCATGATCCGTTCATAACGTGCCAAGGTTGCAACTCTCCTACCGTTGAACACAGCGTGGTCTATCTGCCTGTTGGTGGAGCCACGGCAAACCATTCACGGTAGCAGGAGAGTTTTCGCGGGCAACCGCACTATAGAAGGAGCACCATGATGCGCTTGAAGCCCATCTGCACCGCCATCTGATCCCGCGAGGGGAAATGGGCTGAAGCCCGGATGGTCCCGCTAACCCCCTCGCGAATGCAGGGATAAGGCGGGTTCTTCGCTGGAGCTAGGGGAAACCTGACGCTCTGAAACGCAACGCGGCGCGAGGCTTGCCCCCGCCGCAGATAAAGAGGGTAATATGAAAAAAAATCCTCTCGATCACCAGTCGTTCAGCTAGGCGTCGGCCTGGCAAAGATAATCGGTGCGTCAGCATACCTGGCTCTGTTGTTATCCGCCCCTCCCGGCAGGTGGCAGCAGAGCCTTTTTTGTGGCGTCATCCTGAGGAGCGAGCAAAGTGAGCGACGTGAGGATCTTAGATTTAGCTTCGCTGGTCTCCGCTTCGCTTCGGCTCTCGTCGCGCTAACGCGCTCTGTCGAAATGACGGAATTTAAAGTCCCTGGACTGCCGCGTCGGCTACGCCTCCTCGCAGAATGGGTCCCCGCTTTCGCGGGGATGACATAGGCTGAAACCCGAAACCTACCCACCATATTCCATCCCCAAAATCTGCGCGAGTTGCTGATAGCCTTCCTCTAAGCTCGATTGCTCTTCCTTGCGCTGGCGCAGGAAATCTTCGAGTGGGCCATTGAGCTGAATCGCGCGGTCGACATCGGGGTCTGAGCCTTGCCGGTAAGCGCCGAGGCGAATCATCTCCGCCATATCCTCATAGCTCGCCATCACCTTGCGCGCTTCCACGAGCAGCGCATTTTGCGCTTCCGTGTTACAGTCGGGCAGCGTCCGCGACACCGACCGCAGCACATCCACCGCGGGGTAGCGGCCGCGTTCACCAATGGCACGGGTCATGACGATATGGCCATCGAGAATCCCGCGGACGGCGTCCGAAATTGGCTCATTCTGATCGTCGCCCTCCACCAAAACGGTGAACAGGCCGGTGATGCCGCCCTGCCCTGCTTCGCCTGGCCCCGCGCGCTCGAGTAGCTGCGGCAGCTCGGTGAAGACGGTGGGCGTAAAGCCTTTGGTGGTCGGCGGCTCGCCGGTCGACAGGCCAATTTCGCGCTGTGCCTGAGCGAAACGAGTGATGGAATCCATCAGCAGCAGCACCTGCTTACCATGATTGCGGAAATATTCGGCAATTGACAGTGTCATATAGGCCGCTTGGCGCCGCATCAGCGCCGATTCGCTCGAGGTCGCCACCACCAGGACCGATTTTTTCAGCCCTTCTTCGCCCAAATCATCTTCAATAAATTCCTTCAGCTCGCGTGAGCGCTCACCAATCAGCCCAATGACATTGACATCGGCGGTGGCATAGCGCGCGAGCATCGACATCAGGATCGATTTCCCTACACCCGAGCCGGCGAAAATCCCCATCCGCTGGCCGTTGCAGCAGGTGGTGAAGGTGTTGAGTACGCGGATCCCGAGATCGAGCTTGCCCTGCACCCGGTGGCGCTTATGGGCTTGCGGCGGCCGGTTGCGCAGCAAGATGCCTTCATCCCCAATCGGCAGCGCGCCCAGATCATCGATCGGCTCACCCAGCGGGTTCACGATGCGCCCAAGCCAGCCTTGCGATGGGTAGATCACCGGCTCATGGCTGCCCGCTTCGACGCGCGAGCCCAGGCCAATCCCGGCCGTGGTGTCATAGGGCATGAGCAAGGCGGTTTCATCGCGAAAACCCACCACTTCGCATAGCGAGGGTACATGATGGTCACCGGCCTGCGCGGGAAACACTTTGCAGCGCGCGCCGATGCTGAGCTGGCCGGCAATCCCGGAACACTCAATCAGCAGCCCTTGCACCGCACTGACCTTCCCAGCGATTTTAATCGCCGAGGTGCGCGATAGGGAGCGTTCAAGCTGGTTTAAGAGAGACATACGTTGCTGGTTGCTGGTTGCTGGTTACTAGTATAGCAGGATTAGATGCGAGATGCGAGATGTGAGCGTCGTCATCCCGCGACTTGATCACGGGATGACAATGGATTGTTATGGTTCATCATTGCGTCATCTCACATGAACTGCTACAACCGCCCCATGAGCACGCCCATCAAAATTGCGCCTTCAATTCTGTCTGCTGACTTTGCGCGGCTGGGTGAAGAGGTGCGCGCGGTCGATGAAGCCGGCGCCGATTACATCCATGTCGATGTGATGGATGGGCATTTTGTTCCGAATATTACCATTGGGCCCGATGTAGTGAAGGCCATTCGCCCACATACCCGAAAGCCGCTCGATGTGCATTTGATGATTGAGCCGGCAGAGCCCTATATCGAGCAATTCGCCAATGCGGGTGCGGATATTATTACGGTGCATATTGAAGCGGGGCCACATGCGCACCGGATGATTCAACAGATCAAAGCGACAGGGAAGAAAGCAGGCATTTCACTCTGCCCCGCGACACCGGCCTCGGCGATTCAGCATCTGGTCAGCGATGTCGATCTCATCTTGGTGATGAGCGTGAACCCAGGGTTTGGTGGGCAAGCCTTCATCCCATCACAGTTAGAAAAGATTAAAGAAATTCGCGCCATGATTGACCAATCCGGCCGGTCGATTGACCTAGAGGTCGATGGTGGAATTAAACCAGGGGTTGCAAAATCAGTGCTTGAAGCAGGGGCCACCGTCTTAGTCGCTGGATCCGCTATTTTCCAGGGCGATGCACTCACTTATGCCTCTCATATACGGTTGCTGCGCGAAGACACATAATTCGTACCATATTGACACAAACCATTCTAATTACTCACAAATTTTGCATTTTTTTCTGTTGAGATGGCCTTTACCTGTAGCCGACGGCCCATATTTCCGGTATATTCAACTGACAATTGTTTAAATAGATAAAAATAAGAGCATTTAATGTCGATTGCCTTGCTACTCGTTGCAGAAGAGTCTGAGCGGACTCACGAAGCAGAGACCATCCTGAGAGATGATTTAGGATACACCATTCTGCGTGCCCATAATGGGGCGGATGCGCTCAAACTTGCAGGCCACACCGCGGAACGTCCGCGCGCGGTCTTTGCCTCGTTGAATATCTCGGATATGCCGAGCTTGATGATGGTGCATCTGCTACATCAATCACATCATGACATCCCGATTGTTGCGATGGCAAACTCATCCACTGAACCGCAGGCTATTGATGCGATCCATCGCGGGGCTATTGATTATGTCATGCTGCCCACGAATAAGACCCGCTTGCGCGCGACGGCGGAAAATGCGCTGCATATTGCCGCACTACGCGAATCGCTCAAATGGTCCGAAGAAAATGTCGCCTCACAGTCTAACGTGCAGCGCGCCGGACAAACGCCGCCGCCGCTCTCGCTGCTCGATGAGTCAGGTAATGTGAACCGTATGTCGGTGATGGAACGTGAGATTATTAAAGCGGCTCTGCTCTATCATGAAGGCCAAGTGTCTCTGGTTGCGCGCCAACTCGGGATTGGCCGCTCAACACTGTATCGCAAGATGGATCAGTATGAGCTACATGGCATGAAAGAGCATATGTAGCGCATCGGCGTTATAGCTGACATAGGCAGGCGAGCACTTTCCCCACAATGTGAAGATTACTCAACTCGCACTGATAGTGCCCATATTTACGATTATCATTATAGACCCATAGCTTTGACGAGCCATGCGAACAATCCACCTCAAGGCGCTTCGCATGCAGATGCTGCCCGTCAAAAATCACATATACCCCGCCAGATTCTGGCGTTTTTCGCGCCTGGTCAATCACTACGATAGAGTCATGATTAATCGTAGGGCGCATATGATCCCCCTCAATGCGTACTGTTGCTAGCGTCTCGGAATAGGCAATGCCATTCGCATGCATCCAATGGCGCGATACGGCAATGGGGCTCTCTGAGAAGGGCTGTTTCGCGATGCGCTTCATCCCCAGCGCTTCTTCCACAGCAAGATGCGCCACTAGCTGGTGATGGTTCGCCAAATGCTCGATCACGCGAGGCACACCGCCTTCTTTCTGCTGCACCAGCAGGTCCGTGACGCTCACCCCCAGCGCTTCAGCAACGCGTGCGAGCTTTACGGTTGATGGGTTTTGAGATTTCCCATTCAATATATCGTAGATAAAGGACGGTTTGACATGCGCGCGCTCTGCCAAATTACGCGAATTCATACGTTTTAGTTTGATATAGCGGCGTAAATTATCCGCAATGGATGATGAAATTTCTGTGTCTGATACATCGTATACAGCGGTTTCGTTCATAACTCCCCCTTTATGATTCACTCAACTTTTATGTTGACCACTTGCCTCCTTATTAACCTATAGTTGAATTTAGGACAAGTCAACCAGCAAGTATTATTACTCTGGATAACACTCAACCCTTGGTAATATTTAACTCTCACGAAACGTGGATCACCAGTGCGCTAGCCTGTTGAAGAACGGATAGAAAAACTATGCGCTCAGCTCAAAAGCATGCTATAACCCAATCATTATTTATATGGGGATTCATGCCGACACGCCTTGCTGAAATGCTTACCACCCGCCTTTGTCATGATTTGACGGGGCCAATTGGCGCTGTGAATAACGGGGCGGAGTTTTTACAAGAAGATAATTTCGAAATGCAGGGAGATGCGCTCGATTTGATCATCAGCAGCGCGAAAGAAGCAGTCGCACGGGTACAATTTTACCGGCGTGCCTATGGCCGCATTAATAGTAATGGCGAAGCAAACTTAGAAGAACATCGCGATATCGTTGCATTGCTTCTGGAAAATGGCAGCATCACACTAGATTGGCCCGATGAGTATACGGACGGCAATGGCGCTTCGATCAGTCGGCGCATGGGACGCGTCTTGATGAATATGGTCATTTTTGTTGCTGGCGCGATGGTCAAAGGCGGCACATTGAGCATTCGCATTGAAGAAACGGAGCAAGAAAGCGTCGTTAGTATCCGCGCTACGTCTCAAATGATCAAGATTGATCCAGAGCTAAAAGAAGTACTCCAGGGCAATACCCCGCTTGACGACCTAACCCCTAAGACCGTTCAAGCCCATTTCTTATACATGATAAGTGATGAGATCAATGCGGCTCTTACCCTGGAAGATAGCCATGGTGAATGCCAGATTCGCGCTGTGAAACCAAATGAGCTAAACGCATAATATGATGATTAATTCATTTTCATTGGAATAGGGATTGTCAAAACTCCCGTTTCGCGTTACAACTATAACTGGTTTTTTGACCATCAAAAATAACGTCGATCGATCACTGAGGGGGGCTCATGGATGATTTGATCAGTGAGTTTATCACCGAGACCTCTGAGGCGCTTGCCGTGCTCGATATGGAGCTGATTAAGCTCGAGCAAAACCCCAATGACAGAGAGATTTTAAGCAACATTTTCCGCTTGGTCCATACGATCAAGGGTACATGCGGGTTTCTTGGGTTGCCGCGCCTTGAATCGGTCGCACACTCAGGGGAGAATGTCCTGGGCAAGATTCGTGACGGCAAAATTCCGGTTTCCGAAACGGCTATTTCATTAACACTAGAGTCGCTCGATGCGATTCGCGATTTGGTTGAGTACCTCACCGATCATGGCGAAGAGCCTGAAGGTGATGATGCCGACCTTAATGCTCGCTTAGATGCCTTTGCCGCATCGAATGGCGAAAGCACCGAGGTCACTGCTCCTGCTACCACAAAGGAAGCGCCCATCGAGGCAGCTTCAACAGAGGTTTCGGAAGATAAAGTTGAAGCCGAAGAAGCGCCGATTGAAGGCGGCGGCAATATGACGCAGGAAGAATTGGACGCGCTCGAGCGCGCCTTTATGGAGACCGAGTCAGAGATCGATATCGAGCCAGACACTTCCTATGACATTATTGAAGATGACACTGCGGAAGCGGTAGACGAGGATTCGGTTGAAGAGGCCATGGAGGCAGCCGCTCCTGAACCTGCGCCAGCTATGCCCGCAACCACGCCTGCCGTGTCTGAGGCAGCGCGTAAGGTAGGCATTGAACAGGGCATGAAAGTGGATGCGGGTGGCGATCCGTCCAAGGAAAAAGATGCTGTCAGCGCCACAGCGAATCAGTCGATCCGCGTCAATCTTGGGCTCATCGAATATCTGATGCAAATGGTCGGCGAGCTGGTGCTGACCCGAAATCAGCTGATTCAGATTGTCCGTAACAAGGATGATGCAGAGCTTACTACGCCGCTGCAACAGTTAAGCCATATTACGACTGAGCTGCAAGAGGGCGTCATGAAGACGCGCATGCAGCCGATTGGCAATGCATGGTCTAAATTCCCGCGCTTGATCCGCGACCTGTCGCTCGAGTTAGATAAGAAAATTGAACTGAAGATGATTGGGGAAGACACCGAACTCGACCGCCAACTGCTTGATATGATTAAGGATCCGCTGACGCATATGGTGCGGAATTCATGTGATCATGGCCTTGAGGGGCCTAAAGATCGCATGGCTGCTGGCAAGAGCGAAGTGGGCACCGTAACGCTCCACGCCTATCATGAGGGCGGGCATATTATTGTTGACATTAAGGATGATGGTCGCGGCATAAACATCGAGAAAGTAAAAGAAAAAGCGCTCGAAAATGGCGTCGCTACCGCCGAAGATATGGCGAACATGACCGACAAGCAGATCATGCAATTCATCTTCGCTGCAGGGTTCTCAACCGCAGAAAAAGTAACCAATGTCTCGGGCCGTGGCGTGGGCATGGATGTGGTTCGCACCAATATTGAAAAGATTGGCGGGAATGTCGAGCTGGCCTCTGAGCCGGGCAAAGGGTCAACTTTCCACATCAAAATCCCCCTTACGCTCGCGATCGTTTCTGTTCTGGTCGTTGAGTCGGCGGAGCAGAAATTTGCTATCCCACAAATCAACGTGCTTGAGCTGGTGCGAGCGGAGAAAGAATCAGGTCATCGCATCGAACATATCAATGATGCACCCGTTCTTCGCCTCAGGGAAAAACTCTTACCGCTCATCACCTTATCACGTATTCTTGAGATTGAAGACGAGAAAGAGGCGCATTCTAATACGCATGACGCTCCGCAGGAAATCGATGTGGAAAGCATGGTCGATGATGCGTTTGAGAAAGGCCATTCTGCCATGGCGCTTGAGCATGCGCTGGAAGCCAGTAAGCCGCAAGGGGCGGCTGGCTTCATTGTGGTCTGTGCGATCGGCGGGTATGAGTTTGGCGTGATTGTCGATAACGTGTTTGACACAGAAGAGATTGTTGTGAAACCCGTTTGCTCATTGCTCTCCGATATCGATGTTTATTCAGGTAACACGATTCTTGGTGATGGTAGCGTTATCATGATTCTTGACCCGAATGGCTTGGCGCGCCGCACCGGAAATATCATGACCAGCTCTGATGCCAACGATATGGCACAAGGCGCCATGACCGATGATGAGCAGCGCATGATTAAATATCTCCTCTTCAGCTCTGGCGGTGGCGCACCTAAGGCAGTGCCGCTCGAACTCGTCTCACGTTTGGAGAATATTGACGTTGTGTCCATTGAGCACTCGACCGGCAAACCCGTTGTTCAATATCGTGGCGGCTTGATGCGCTTGCGTACGTTACCAGGCAAAGAGATCCCTGAGTCTGGCCTGTGTGATACCATTGTTTTCACCTATGATAATCACGCGGTCGGACTGATTGTCGATGAGGTAAATGATATTGTGGAAGGCCCACTCGATATTCAATCAGCCTCTGCAGAAGATGCGTTCATTGGTAGCCTGGTGATCGCGAACAAAACGACCGATATTGTCGATATTGGGTACATGCTTGCAGATTTGATCAATAGCCGCGACGGGGCATCGCATTACGGTGAGAAACATAGCTGCCTTCAGGGGAAAAAGGTGCTCGTAGTCGAAGACAGCCCATTCTTCCAGAAGCTTCTCGTACCCTCACTGGAAGAACTTGGCTGTAAGGTCAGTACTGCTGATTCAGGGCAAGATGCTATCATGGTAATGCAAGGGGGCTTCAGTCCCGACATTGTGATTACGGATATTGAAATGCCGGGCATGGATGGCTTTGAGCTGACAGAAGCGCTGAAACAATCGCATCCGAACCTGCCTGTCATCGCCTTTACCTCGACCGTGAATCAACAGTTTATTGCGAAGGCAGAGCAGCTTGGCATGACGGATATCGTGCTCAAAACAGATCGTGCTCACCTCATTCAAACCCTAAGCGATGTGTTCAGTCCGAACGACGCTCTTCAGGAGGTAGCATAATGACCTCTAACACCCACGTAATGGCGCACCGAGATCGTGTGCCTGTCACGTCAAAGTCACGGCAATTTGTGACCATGAGCATCGACAATCAGATGCTAGGGATTCCGGTTTATTCTGTCCGCGATGTGCTGAAATCTCAGAATCTTGCACGCATCCCTCTTTCAAAACCTGAAGTGGCCGGCGCTATCAATCTACGTGGCCGAATTGTCACGGTGCTCGACCTGCGCAAGCGCCTTGGCATCAAAAACCGCGACAGTAATGCCCATGTGATGCATGTGGTCGTCGAACAGGATGATGAGCTGTTTAGCATTATGGTAGACTCGGTCGGTGATGTGCTGAATTTGCGGACGGATCAGTTTGAGAAAAGCCCGGTCAACTTATCGCAGCAATGGAAGGAAGTGGCGGCCTCCGTCTGCCAGCTTGAAAATGAACTTTTGGTGATTCTCGATATTGAGGCCACCCTCTCCCTTTAACCAACCTTTTGTTTTTCTGGAGCAATTATGAGTAATAAAATCTGTATGGTGGTCGATGATTCAGGGATTGTCCGCCGTGTGAGCCGTGGGATTATGGAATCACTTGGCTATACGGTATGTGAGGCTGAAGATGGCCAAAAGGCGCTCAGCGTGTTTAACGATAATCAGCCATCACTGATTCTTCTTGATTGGCATATGCCTGTCATGGATGGCCTTCAATTCTTGAAGGAGCTGCGTGCACGCGACGATGGGAAAGAGTGTGTGGTCATTTTTTGCACCACAGAAACGCAGCTCGAATCGATTCAAGATGCGATTGCATCCGGCGCTAATGAATATGTCATGAAGCCGTTTGATGAAGATATCATCCGCAACAAGCTCGAGCAGCTTGGTATCATCTTTGGATAGAGCGCTATCATCATGACGATCGCAGATCACTCATCTCAACCTATACGCGTATTGCTTGTCGATGATGTCGCCATCATTCGCAGCTTGATCAAGCGTGCAATCGACCCGGAAGATGGGATTGAAGTGGTAGCCACGGCGCAGAATGGTCAGGCGGCAATTGATGCGGCACGTACGCATCAGCCGGATATTATCATTCTTGATATTGAAATGCCGGTGATGGACGGGCTTACCGCACTGCCAGAGATCCTGAAAGCAGCGCCCAAAACCAGAGTGATTATGTCCTCGACTCTGACGCTCCAGAACGCAGAAGTGAGTTTGAAGGCCCTGTCACTGGGAGCAACAGACTATCTCTCGAAACCGGAGTCGCGCGAAGATAAGGATGCGGACACCGTTTTCTTCCAAACGCTCATTCAAAAGATTCGCGCCCTCGCGTCGCGGCACACGCCGGCAGCTAAACCTGCGGCCACCCCGGCTGTGAAGAAAGTCATGGCTGCATTGCCCCCACGCATTGATGCGGTGGCAATTGCCAGCTCCACCGGCGGCCCTCCTGCCCTTACCGATATCAGCCCGCTGTTCAAATCGATGGTCGCGCGCGTCCCCTTCTTTATTACGCAACATATGCCCGCGAAGTTCACCACTATCCTCGCCACGCATTTAACGCGCGATTCAGGGATTCCATGTGTCGAGGGACAGAATGGAATGGTCGCACGTGCCGGCACCATCTATATCGCGCCTGGCGATTACCATATGACCCCGAGGCGTCAGGATGACAATGTCACCATTCATTTGAACCAAAACCCACCCGTGAACTTCTGCCGTCCCGCGGCGGACCCTATGATCGAAGCGCTGATTGAATGTTACGGCCAGCATCTCTTAATTGTCGTACTCACCGGAATGGGTTCTGACGGGGCGAATGCATGCAAGTCGGCTGCCGCGATGGGCTGTCCGATTATTGTTCAAGATAAAGAAACCAGTATTGTTTGGGGGATGCCCGGCGCTGTGGCCGATGCGGGCCTTGCGGATAAGATATTACCGCTAAACGATATTCCTCATGCCATGGCCAGTATTATGAAGGTGCGATTATGACCCCACAAGAGCTCGATTTTTTGATTGTGATGATTAAAGAAATGTCGGGAATTTCTCTTGGCCCGGAGAAGCAATATTTGCTTGAATCACGGCTGCAGACGGTCGCGCGGAAACATAGTTTCAGCACGATCAGCGAAATGGTGAATGAGATTCGCGTCATGAAAGATAAGAAGCTCTCTGCCGATGTTGTTGAGGCGATGACCACCAATGAGAGCATGTTCTTCCGCGACACCAAGCCGTTTGATCAGATCAAGAACGCATTGCTACCCCATTTCCTCGAGCATAAAAAACCAGGCGAAGAGATTAAGCTCTGGTCCGCCGCATGCTCGAATGGCCAAGAACCTTACTCTGTGGCGCTTACCTTCCTGGAAAACCCAGGGAAGATGGGTGGCCATCCGTTTAAAATCACTGCCAGCGATATTGCGCCTAAGGTCGTCAATAAAGCGCAAGATGGCTATTACACTCAGTTTGAAGTGCAGCGCGGCATGCCGATCACCATGCTGCTGAAATATTTCGATCAGCAGGAAGGCAATCACTGGAAAATAAAGGATGAGGTGAGAAAATACATTCAGTTCAAAGTGTTGAACCTGCTGGATAGCTACCTCTCGATTGGTAAAGTCGATATGATTCTATGCCGCAACGTACTGATCTATTTTGAGGATGAGTTGAAAAAGGACATTGTCGAGCGTATGCATCGCCAGCTTCACCCGCATGGAGTGCTGATGATTGGAAGTTCAGAATCCATCACCCGGATCACCGATATGTATAAGCTGCATGGGGGGATGAACGGAGTTTACGTCAAAGCATAGCCCATAATCAAGATACAAAAAAAGGCGCCGCGAGGGCGCCTTTTTCATTTATAAAGAGGTGTCTACGCTTCCGCTGGCTTCATGGCTTGCGCTTCCACGATTTCTTCCACCGGCTCAGGGTCTTTCAGCACATAGCCACGGCCCCAAACGGTTTCAATATAGTTCTCACCTTTAGATGCATCTTGCAGCTTCTTACGCAGCTTACAGACAAACACATCGATAATCTTCAGCTCTGGCTCATCAATCCCGCCATAGAGGTGATTGAGAAACATTTCTTTGGTCAGCGTCGAGCCCTTACGCAACGACAGCAGCTCGAGAATGCCATATTCTTTACTGGTCAAATGCACCGGCTTGCTATCGACCTCAACCGCACGGGTGTCAAGGTTCACCGTCAGCTTGCCCGTACGAATGATCGACTCTGAATGGCCTTTCGAACGACGCACAATCGCCTGAATCCGCGCGATCAGCTCGCCCTTGTTGAATGGCTTAGTCAGATAATCATCCGCGCCATAGCCGAGGCCCTTAATTTTTTGATCCGGACCCGACAGGCCAGAAAGAATCAGAATCGGCGTCGTGATTTTCGCAGCGCGGAAGCGGCGAAGCACCTCATAGCCGTCAATATCTGGCAGCATCAGATCGAGAATAATAATGTCATAATCATAGAGCTTACCAATCTCCAGCCCCTCTTCGCCGAGCTGAGTGGTATCACAAATAATGCCTTCTGAGGCGAGTGATAATTCAATGGCTTTCGCGGTGGATGAATCATCTTCGACGAGTAATACGCGCATGTTTATCTCCGTGTTTGGTGCTGCCCTATTCAATCATTAATGCGAGTTTAAATTAACCTCACATTTTATTCATTAAGCGTTTCTTAACTCTTCGATCATAGCGTTTTTTACCCCCCCATACAACCTAAAAGTTACTTTTATCGGGGCAATCTTAAGGCTTTTAAATATAAAGAGGTTAAAAATTGGAGAATTTCGTTAATTTACCGTGCGTTACGCATGATCAGCGCAGCGAAGAAGCCATCCATGCCGCCAGACGCTTTCTGATGCGGCAGGGTGCGCAGAATCCCCTGCTCATTGGCGTAAGGAGATTCGATCGGAATCAACGCCAGATCCGCGTGATCTGTTAAGATTTGCGATAGCTGCGCCTCGCCTTCTTCGGGCTGCAGTGAGCAGGTGCACAACATCACCGGCACGCCTGCCGGAAGCCAGCGCATCAGATAGTCGAGCATCTGGCGCTGCAGCGCAGCCAGCTCAGTCACATCGCGCGGGCGTTTGAGCCAGGGAATATCCGGATGGCGGCGGATCGTTCCGGTCGCACTGCAGGGAAGATCGAAGAGAATTGCGTCCGGCTCACCCGCCGGATGCCAATCACGCAGATCGCCGCGGATCAGCTCGACCGGAGCGTGAAGTTGCGTGCGGTCAAGATTCTCGGCGACTTTCTTGAGGCGTTGATCTGACACATCGACCGCCACGACGCTCGCCCCCGAGGCAGCCAGCTGCATGGTTTTGCCGCCTGGTGCCGCGCAAAAGTCAAAGATCGTTTTGCCTTCGCCGCCGCCCAGATAATCAAGCAAACACTGCACAGGCAGACTCGCCGCGACATCTTGGACCCACCATTCGCCGCTCTCATACCCCTCACATTCGGTGAGTGCGATGCCCGCAGGCAGGCGCACCGAATGCGCCGCCACCAGCTCGCCGCCAAGGCGTGTGGCCCAGCCTTGCGCATCGCGCTTCACGGTGACATCCATCGGCGGCTCCGCGCGCACCGCATGAATCATCTCTGCCAGCGCCTCTTTGCCATAGGCCTTGGCCCAGCTTTCATACAGCCATGCCGGCAGCCATTCTTTCGCTGGCATCGCCTCAACTTCGTTACGCAATGTTTCTTTCTCTTCCGCCATTTGCTTGAGCACCGCATTAATCAGCCCCGCGCGCCGCGCTTCCCCAGCCTCTTTCGCGAGCGACACGGTTTCATTCACCGCCGCATGATCGGGAATATCCTCGGCAAAGAGCTGCGCCATCCCAAGCAACAGGCTTAGATGGGCGAGCGGATAGCGGTCATTCAGCGGCTTTTTGACATAGCGCTTCAGGATGGTTTCATAGGGTTTCTTCGCGCGCAGCACCTGCATGACGAGGCGGCGAGCAAAGGCAATCTCTTGCCCTGTCAGCTTTTCTTGTTTTACAAGCGCCCCGGCTTGATCCATCGGCACGCCATCGATTAGTATGGCGGTGAGCCAACTTAAGGCACTCTTCCTTGCATGCGACATGTAGACTCCTCTTGCACCCGCACAGCCATGCCTTATATTGCCTATAGAAACAAGGAGAAAAGATGAGCGCCGATGATCCACTGATTCAGCCCCTTCCGGCCAATGCCGAGGAAGAGCTGCGCGGGGTAAAAGCCGCTAAACATGCTAACGAAACACTTGATGAGCAGCAACTTGGCGAAGAACATGGCGGACGTAAAGAGCCGCTCGATCCAACCCGATACGGTGATTGGGAAGCGAAGGGAAAATGCGTGGATTTTTAATCTCTTTCTCCCTCACAAGCTTCATAGTATTCACGTGTATTGTATCGCCGCACATTATTTCATTAGCAAATGCAGAGGAAGCGATGAACACAAACACTACTTCCATGAAAAATATTATAACGCCCGAAGGCACGCCCATCAGCTATATTGGCGATCAGGAATACACGTCATTAGAAGCCGTGTTACAGGATCATACGGACTATCTCACAGAAGCGCATTATGAAGAGCTGGCTGAGTTGATTCATCACTATCGTTCGGGTGAAAAAAGATTTGATTATACCATTATCACAGACATCGACGCCTATAAAACCTATTTCAAAAAACGCTATGATGAAGGAAACCATCAACGCCCCTTTAATCCCTTAAATCCCCATACGAGTGATTTCGGCATCCGTGAATTAGGTGCGTTTAGAAGCCCTTATATGGATCAAAAAACCTTTACGTATTTTGTGAATAATCGGATTTTGGTCTATCCCTACATCGTAACAGTAGAGATAAACGGGCATCATGTCGGAGAACTCACATTCAACCCCTATACTTCCATGTAGTGCGTTATGTTGGTGCTTCTTTCTCCTTCAAAAACGTTGAATATGGATGTTACCTCGCCGAAGTTTTCGCCTCAGGTAACCCAGCCACGCTTGCTGGAGCAGTCGCAAGCACTGGTAAGCATCCTCAAGAAATACTCCGCAGAAGACATTAAAACGCTGATGAAGGTGAGCAACAAAATAGCCGAGTTGAATGTCGAGCGGTTCCAGAATTTCTCAGCGCCTTTCACGAGTAAGAACGCCACCCCTGCCCTGTTTGCGTTTAAAGGCGATGTGTATGACGGGCTCGACGCGGTGAGCATGGACGACAGCGCGCTGAGCTTCGCGCACACCCATGTCCGCATGCTGTCGGGACTGTATGGGCTGCTGCGCCCGATGGATTTAATGCAAGCCTACCGGCTCGAAATGGGCCGGAACCTTGACACTGAGCAGGGCAAAAACCTCTATGCCTTTTGGGGGGAACAGATCGCTGCATTGATCAATAGCGACGCGAAGGCCGCCAAAGCGAGCCATATTATTAACCTCGCCAGCCAGGAGTATAGCAAGGCCGCGCCTGAGAAATGGCTCGAGAAACCGATGATCACCGTCCATTTCAAGGAAAAGAAGGGCAGTGAGTATAAGGTGGTCGGGCTGTTTGCGAAAAAGGCCCGCGGCATGATGACGCGCTATCTGTGCGATGAACAGATCACCGAGCCGGGCGGCATGATGGGCTTCGACCGCGACGGCTACGCCTATGCCGAGACGCTTTCGGATGAAAAGAATATGGTATTCACGCGCGGGTGAAATAGAGCTTGACTGAGAGGCGCTTTTCCGTAATCTGCGATTTCGATTCCTTAAGTGGGGCCTTAGCTCAGTTGGTAGAGCGCTTGATTTGCATTCAAGAGGTCAGGAGTTCGACTCTCCTAGGCTCCACCATTTCCACATAAGAACGGACTACATCGAGGTTTTTCGATGGTATGATTACACCCATGGGTGTAATGAAAGGCGATGACTTTCATTGCCTCAAAAATTATTCACATATTATGTACCATTCTATGGGGGGCTTTGCTTCACCCAGCCATTTATGTGATTCATGTGCAGAAGACTATTCACCCAAGGTTTACGGATAGATTCACCACGTCTGATATTTTTTATTTGGTAGACGAGATCTTTACGAGCCCGGGGGAGTATTATGCGTGGGTTTTGTCTGCATTCATTCCGAATCTTGGTGAAAGCAATGTGCTGGCATTGCTGATATCCACGTTATTGTTTGCACCCTTTGTCATATGGCCTTTTTTGAAGTCAGAACGCTATCCTCTGCTCCGGAGAATGCTATGTGCCGCCACGATTATATTCGTCACTCTTTGCGTGTTCTCTTCTTTATATATCTTTGTGTGGTAGCGTTTTGTGCCGGACGCTATCGACTCTTTCGATTTATCCTGTCATGCATGTTTCGTGAAAAGCGTTGTTTTGTTGCGTGAATGCACGTTCCTTAAGCCCCAGGAAATGCTTCCCCTCATCATTGACCGTCTCATTTCTACCCGTGATCCAGTGTCGACAATTAGGTGCGTCGCATGCGCAAGAAAATTGTTTGAATAGTGTATCTTCGGTCGAAGCATAGTCCATGAAAAGAGGCTCTCCTGCTTGAATATCTTTCAAACAAAAGACTTTTTGCTGATGCATATCTACCACCACATTTGGATCACAGCTATGGAGCAAATACCCAACGAAATAGGGGTCTTCCATGTGATCATGTGGGGATCGCTGCAATGTGTGTTGGCTTATTTCATGCGAAGGTCTAGCCAAAAATTGGCCGATACATTCACCGCGTTCATAATAGTGTAGTGTATAAATACCAATTCCATACTGCGGCGTTTCCTTCTTGATGAGGTCATTTTCGGTAGGCAATAGCAATGGGTTCACGCAGGGTAGCGCGTATTTACTGATGTAGGAAGAAGGGTATATGCTGTCCATCAACAGAGACTCCTTATATGCATTCAGAGGTTAGGGTTGGGAATCCATTCAACGTCGTTGAATAGGTGGTAGTATAGACGCCCGTATGGGCCAGGATCACACGATCGCCGGGCACCAGTGAGAGCGGCAGTTGGTAATCAAACGTCTCTGTGTAAATCACATCGTTTGAATCGCAGGTCTGCCCTGCAAGTAACACCGGGCCAGTTTCCCCCGTTTTGACGCTAAGGACAGGGTAATCAATTTTTTCTTCTACCAGCCCGCCATAGCGCCCGATATCAAGATAGATCCAGCGGTGTTCAGGTTTCTTGTGACATGGTGAGATCAATACGACCTCCGCAATAATAAAGCCTGCATCGCCTGAAAGATACCGTCCCGGCTCGGTGTAGATAATCGGAGCGTCTTCCCCGAAAGCATCATCCACTGCCGAAAGAATCGCGTCACCAAACGTCGCTATAGGTGGCACATCCGCGCGATAAGGAACAGGAAATCCTCCGCCAACATTCAGCACGGATAAACTATCCACTCCCTGAGAACGAAGCTTGGAAAAGATTCTGGCAGCCGTTGCAATCGGGTTGCGCCATGCCTGCGTATCCAACTGCTGTGAACCCGTATGGAACGAAACCCCATACGCTATTAATCCGCTGTGATGCGCCCTTAGAAGCCACTCACAGGCCTTTTCCTCTGGGCACCCAAATTTGATGGAAAGCGGCGATACAGCCCCCATCCCATCTGTCGTAATACGGCAAATCACCTTCGCACCCGGTGCGTGGCTGATAAGTTTTTCCAGCTCTAATTCAGCATCAAACACATATTGCCGAATTCCTCGTGCATACGCGGCAGCAATCTCTGATGCTTTCTTGAGTGGGTTACCATAGAGAATGTCTTCTGCTTTAGCGCCGGCTTCGAGGCACATATCAATCTCAGGAATGCTCGCACATTCAAAATATCCGCCTAATGCCTGTACCTGGCGCAAGATGTCTGGGTGAGGATTGGCTTTAATAGCGTAGTGGTGCCGCGCCTGTGGCATTGAAGCGCTTAGCGCGCCAAACTTCTCCTTCACCTTGTCGAGCAATACGACAAGATGCGGCGTATGGCCTTGGTAGTTCTGAATAAATGAGCTAACCGAAGAGGGAATGTTCATTATTAACCCCAGTAGCCCAAACGGCTATAACGTTCTGTTTTGTATGCATGTGCAAATCCACAAATATCCGGCTTGGCCGGGATTTTACGAACCGCTGATCTCCTTACTTACAAAACGTCTCTGGGTTGATCTTTGGCGACCCATTGATACTACATTAATTATAATGTGCAAACAATATTATTTAGCCTGCTGATAGATTAAAATAACCCATCTTTTCGAAATGAGTTTAGATGTTATCACCCTTTACACCAACCCCACCGCTTTGAGCTCGGCGAGCATTTCACCCGCGCCTGCATCCTCTTCGCTTATACCGGCGGGCAAATCATCGGGGGCGTCTTTTGCCTCTAAGTAACGCCAGCCCTGGAAGGGGCGTTTCGGGGTTACGAAGGTGGGGATGATCTCGGTGTCGGTCATCATGATGCAATATTTCCCGCGCTCGGCACTTTCGCCCGCCTCAAAGCCGATCAGTTTCTGGCGGCAGCGAATGCTCCCGCCGATCACGCGGTAGATCGAGCCGTCGCTTTTGAGAATCTCATCCGCACGTTTGGGGGTGAAGCGCGTATGGACCATGTTCGCCTTTTGGCCTTCGAATAGGGTAACGCTCCGCGCTTGCCAGCTACGAAAATCGGTGAGCGACTCAATCCCCACCACGAGCTTAATCACATGCAATGTCATGGCGCTACTATGCCCCGATTACATGCGATGGCTAGTGAAAAATGTGTAAGCTAGAGAAGTGCCCGCGTTTCTTCATGGGAATGGCAATGATGGTGGGCGATGTCAGGGGCGGAGGCGCCGCCGAAATAGATGAGCGTGCCGACGCCGGCCGCCTGTCCGGCTTGCATGTCAGTGAGTTTGTCGCCGATCATGATCGAGCTGGCCATATCAATATCGAAACGTTCCTTCGCTTTGAGCAGCATGCCCGGGCGCGGTTTACGATCGTCAGAAAGCTGCCGGTAGTCACCGATGCCTTCACTTTCATGGTAGGGGCAGTGGTAGATGGCATCGAGGGTGACGCCTTTTTTTTCGAGCTCGGTGCGATACCACTCGGTCAGGGTCTGATAGTCTGCTTCACTGTAGAGCCCGCGACCAATACCGGATTGGTTGGTGACAATGATGAGGAGATAGCCCAGCTCACGCGCTTTTACGCAAAGATCAGCACTACCGGGGACCCATTCAAAATCTTCTACCTTGGAAACATAACCCCGATCGACATTGATCACCCCATCACGGTCGAGGAACAGCGCCTTGCGCATTAAGCAGATTTCCGGTTGGGGTTAAACGCTTCACCATGAATCGCCTCTTCAGCGAGAGCGCACAGAATATGGCCAATCATAATGTGGCATTCCTGAATATGCGGGGTTTCTTTTGAAGGCACGCGAATCATCTCGTCGCAGAGCTCTAGCATCTTCCCGCCGCTCTCGCCTGTCAGCCCGATCGTGTGTATGTTTCGCGCTTTGGCCGCCTTGATGGCCTCTAGCATATTGGCCGAGTTGCCGGATGTCGAGATGGCGATGAGCACATCGCCCGGCTGGCCCAACGCTTCAATCTGTCGCGCGAAGACCTGCGCATAGCCATAATCATTGCCAATCGCAGTAAGGGCTGAGCTATCAGTGGTGAGGGCAATCGCCGCCATGCCTGGCCGGTCATAGCTTAAGCGCCCGACCAGCTCGGCGGCCAAATGCTGCGCATCAGCGGCGCTGCCACCATTGCCGCAAAGCACGATTTTTCCGCCCGATTGTAGGGCCTTAATCATCGCTTGCGCTGCCGCTTCGATGGCGCTGGTCAGCGCATCATTGGCGAGGATATCGTCCAAACAATCGCGTAACGCAGTGATTTCGCGGGTCATCAACTCTTTCATAGGGCTTACCTAACAGAAAATGGCGCGTAAGGGCAAGTAGATTAGCGTTTAGGAAGGACTGCAATACCGACGAACGTCGGTATCTTACACCTTTGTCATCCTGCGACGAGCGCATGCGAGTGCGCAGGATCTCAGAGATTCTGCGCAATCCTTCCAGAATTCGCAGAATGACAGGTCGCCGGGGATGCGATTCATATTCAAAACCGCTTGCATTTTGCGACGAATAGGCTATTTCAGGGAAGTGGTCGCGAAAAGCGACCTTTTTTAATGGTTAAAACGCAATGACACGATTGCGACGGTAAGGAAGGACAACATGGCGCTCCCAGTAATGCCCAAAGCAACCGCGGTTTGGCTCGTAGAGAACACCGCACTGACATTTGAACAAATCGCTGAATTCTGCGGCATGCATGCTGTTGAGATTCAAGGCATTGCGGATGGTGAAGTCGCGCAGAGCATTATCGGGCAAGACCCGCTCGTTGCTGGCCAGTTGACCCGTGAAGAGATTGAAAAAGCAGAGAAAGATACCTCTTACTCGCTTCAGCTCGCAGAAAAAGCACGTGATAATATGGATCAGAAGATCAAAGGCGCGCGCTATACGCCGGTATCGCGCCGTCAGGATAAGCCGGAAGCGATTGCCTGGTTGATCAAGCATCACCCCTATTTGCCCGATTCAAAAATTGGCAAGCTGATCGGTACGACCAAAAAGACGATTGATTCGATCCGTGATCGGACCCATTGGAATATCCAGAATATTAAAGCGAAAGACCCAGTCTTGCTTAGCCTGTGTACACAGACCGCGCTCGATGGGCTTGTCGCTAAATATCGTCCGCAATCCGATGAGGATGAAGCGGCACAAGCCTAGCATTGAGAGGGCATGATGAGCGCCCAGCAATCACCATTGACGAGCATTTCGCCTCAAGCGATTGAGGATCTGTCGCGTGCGCATATTGTGTGTGTTGGCGATGTGATGCTTGACCGCTTTATCTATGGCGATGTTGCACGTATTTCTCCTGAAGCCCCAGTGCCCGTCTTCGCCATTGACCGCGAAGAGCTGATGCTTGGCGGCGCAGGAAATGTGGCGCGTAACATTATTTCGCTAGGCGCAAAGGTGAGCTTTATCAGTGTCGTGGGCGACGATGATACCGGGCATGCGTTGACGAAAGCCTTGGGCGAAGAAGAGGCGATTGAGCCCTTTCTTTTGACCGAGCCGGGGCGGATGAGCGGCCATAAAATTCGCTATGTTGCGGGCGGCCAGCAGATGATGCGCGCCGACCAGGAAACCAAAGCCGCAATTCAGGATACCACAGCAAGCAAGCTGCTTGAGGCAACGCGTGACGCGCTCGCCGGCGCCGATGCGTTGCTTCTCTCCGACTATGCGAAAGGCGTGCTCACGCCAGAAACCGTGCGGCAGCTGATCGCACTGGCAAACGAGCTGGGAAAACCCTGCATGATTGACCCCAAACATCATGATTTCTCGCTCTATCAGAGCGCGACAATGGTGAGCCCAAACCTGAAAGAACTGACCGCCGCCTGCCCGCTTGATACCGATCTGAGCTCGATGGAGGCGATCACTCAAGCCGCAGAGACGCTCCGCAAAAACAGCGGGATCACGCATTTACTGGTCACGCTAGGTGCGCAAGGCATGCTGCTCATTTCCGAAACCGAGACGCATCACTACCCCGCCCACCCGTGCGAAGTCTATGATGTCTCTGGCGCGGGCGATACGACGATTGCCACATTGGCCACCGCCTATGCTTCAGGGCTTGCCTTGCCTGATGCCGCCTATCTGGCGAACCGCGCGGCGGGGATTGTGGTGGGGCGCCTCGGCACTGCGACGATTTATCGAACCGATTTGAAAACTGCGATGCATACCGATAGCGCGTTGCAAAGCAAGGCCAAGATCATGCCGCTTACGATCGCCCAAGACCAGATCGCCAATTGGCGGCGCGATGGCTACCGGATCGGCTTCACCAATGGCTGCTACGATATTATGCATGCCGGCCATATGGAGATGCTCGAGCAATGCGCCACCCATTGCGATAAGCTGATTGTGGCGGTGAATAGCGATGATTCGGTGCGCCGGCTCAAGGGAGACGAACGGCCGATCAATCAGGAGATGGACCGCGCCATGCTGATTGCGGGTCTTGGCTGCGTCGATGCGGTAGTGATTTTCCGCGACGACACGCCGATGGAGCTGATCACCAGCATGAAACCCGATGTGCTCATGAAAGGGGCGGATTACACGAAAGATCAAGTGGTGGGCGGCGAAGAAGTCGAGGCCTATGGCGGCGAAATAACCCTCATTCCTCTCAAAGAAGGCTACAGTACCACGAATATTGTTGAGAAGCTACGTAGCTCATCCTGAAACTGTAACAGCCGCAGCATCCACACAAATCGTTGCTTACTTCATTGCGTTTTCTGATTTTGGGCAGCCGCAAAATCTAATTCGTTGATTTATATGTGTCTTTTATGTCGCATTTGGCATCTTAACACCCCTCAAAACACTACTCATATTCGAAATAATTCGTTTCTCATAAGGATTTTATCCGATTTTACGATATGATAAGCAATCTTATGGAAATCCATGAGACCGATGAACATGCATCCATGGGAGGTCCTAATGACATCATCGACACTTCACAGACTACAAAAGCGGCGCAAGCAAGCCCGTGAGCAAGGTTTTACGCTCGTCGAACTTGCGATCGTACTCGTGATCATTGGTTTGATCGTTGGCGGGGTTTTGGTCGGACAAGATCTGATTAAAGCAGCCGAGCTTCAAACGGTGGTTCGCGACATTGAAAATTATAACTCAGCTGCCACCACATTCCGCACCAAATATGGCGGATATCCTGGTGACCTTCTGAACACGCGTGCTATTCAATTCGGCTTCGTTAACAGCGCTGCAGGCGGAGACGGCCTGGGTGATGGTGACGGCGTCATCGAGAATGGCGCTGCCGCAGCACCCGCACCGCAAGGGGTGGGAGCCGAGAGTATGGCTTTCTGGGTTCACCTCAGCCAAGCAGACTTATTGAAAGATGCGTTTAGCGCAAGTGATGCTGCCTTTGGTGGCGTGGTTCAGGTACCTGGCGCTAACGTCGCAACCCGGACTGGTATTGACCAAACCTTGCCAGCCACGCGTATTAATGAGACGGTCTACTACCATGCCTTTGGTGCGAATAACCGTAACTACTTTCACATTAGTAACGCCACACAAATCACTGCCGCTACCGGTGCAATCACAGGCGGTGGCACGGGGCTTACCAACCTTCAAGCGTTCAATCTGGATGAAAAACTGGATGATTCGGATCCTGTAACAGGTACGATGGTCGCCGTAACAGACATCAACACGCCCGATGCGGGTGTCAACCCAGGCGTGATCACAACCTGCGTACTGAACCCGACACCGGATCCAGATGGTGCGGGCCCGGGGGTTGATCCGGATCCAACGGATGATGCGTATTTCCTAGATACAACACAGTTTCCGGACATTCAAGACCAACCAAACTGTGCGATTCAGATTAGAACTAGCTTCTAATTCGAACGCATCATGAACAAAGAAAGGCCACCTGCCGAGCGGGTGGCCTTTTTTTTATGGTTTGCTACTAAAACTTACTCATCTTCGTCTTTAAGTAAGCTGCGTTTCTCCTGATAGCTCAGTGCTTTCCAGCTATCATCTTCTTCACTGACCTTATTCTCAAACACTTCCACCTCATCTTGCGGCATGGCTTTGATATAAATCGTATCGCCTGGCGCGCTGCCCTGCTGCGATTGAATATGCTGACGAAACGCCGCGCGCTCTTCCTCTGTCATCACATTGACTTTGGCCTTAATCTCGCGGCGCACGCGGTTAAACTCTTCCTTTTCTTGCGGCGTCATATTCTTATATTGCTCACGCCAATCGGACCCGGCGGAGCCCTCCTCCCCCGGCTTCGCCTCTTCAGCAAGGCTGGCCGATGCCACTGCAGCGCTGAGTAGCGCGCCCATCAACATGCTTATTTTCATCATAGCCTCCCTTATGATCTCATGCTATGAGTATAGCATGTTTTCACGATCCCCGCGAGCCTATGTCTGATTATTGTATGGTCTATAGTACGGTCGATAGCGCTGCCCAGGCAGAACGCCTGGCCGGGCTGATTATCGAGCAAAAACTCGCCGCATGCGTGAATGTGCTGCCCCATATGCAGTCTTTTTACTGTTGGGACGGCGCAGTGCAGCAAAGTGATGAGAGGGTCTTGCTGTGTAAGACGGTGGCCGCGAACGAAAGCGCGCTCTGCGCACTGCTCAAAAAAGAACATCCTTATGATGTGCCATGCATCCTCACACTGCCGCTCAGCAACGGCCACCCCGAGTTTTTGCAATGGGTGACAGAGCAAACCACGCGCTGAGCCAAAATTCAGTGATGGGCATCAGGTTCCACTTGAAATTTGTTTTGTTTCCGCTTACTGATAAGCTGCATTTTGCATGCTGGGGTATGGCCAAGCGGTAAGGCAACGGTTTTTGGTATCGTGATCCCTGGTTCGAATCCAGGTACCCCAGCCATTTTTATTTTAGGGTCATAGCGCAACCGCGCGAGCCTAAAATGAAAATAATTGAGATGCTGGTTCGAACGACGTCCGCGCCGAGCGACAACCGTCGCGAGACCATCGAGCGAAGCGAGTTAATCCAGGTAGCCCAGCCACGACTCTTTATCTTTCCTTATACATCTGCGCGCCGCGCAATAGCCCCTATTGCCCGATGTTTATCGCATGGGCGGACCTATCCGGGCCCTTGTGCTTACGAGAGTAAAGGGAGCCTTCATAATTGGTTAAGTCACCACACATAAACAGTTGGATTTCTGCTACAACTACTCTAAACAGGGTTACAACTTTTTTCTCTGTACTGAGAGCTAGTCGTAATGATCAAAACCGCACGCTTTAATCTATTTTCACTGGGTATCTATGAATAAAATTCAAATTGCGAAAATCAACATCCGTAATGTCGAACGAAAAGATTTTGACCGCATCGTTGATATAAGCACGAAGGTGTATGGCAAAGACCTTGCGCTCACACATGAAATGCTTAACGGGCAGATCAGTCGTTTCCCTGAAGGGCAATTCGTTGTCGAGGCGGATGGCGAGGTGATAGGACATTGCGCCACCTTCATTGTGACCGAAGAACTCGCCCTAGCAGATCATACTTACTCAGAGATCACGGGCGGAGGGTTTGCTTCGCGCCATGATGAAGAAGGTGAATATTTATACGGGATGGAAGTGGCGGTTGATGAAAAATATCGCGGGCTTCGCATTGGCCAAAGGCTTTACAATGCGCGAAAGAATCTATGCCGAGAACTCGGGCTAAAAGGCATTGTCTTTGGCGGCAGAATCCCGAATTTCTCCAAAAAAGAAAAACAGGTAAAAACACCAGAGGAATATGTACGCCTTGTGCTCGATAAGAAAATTAAGGACCCTGTGGTTGCATTTCAGCTGAGAAATGGCTTCCGCTTTATCAGAGTGCTGAAAGGGTATCTACCTTTTGATAAGGAATCAGGCGGCTATGCGACGCTTATGCTGTGGGAGAACCCTGCCTACAACCCGGTCCATAATGAACATTCAGTTCAGAAAAAAAGACCCGAAGATTTGGTTAGAATCGCATCGGTTCAGTTTCAGGTTAGAAAAGTTTCAACATTTGAAGAATTCGCAGACCAGGTGCGATATTTTGTTGATGTGGCCTCTGATTACAGAGCCGATTTTGTCCTCTTTCCAGAATATGTCACGATTCCTCTCATTTCCATGGAGAGCAACACCGCATCGAATAGTGAAAACATTGAAAAAATAACCGAGCAGACGGACAGCTATGTTGAACTGTTCCAGGATATGGCGATTTCTTATAATATCAATATTATAGGAGGAACCCATCCGACAAAGAACAAGGCAGGAGAAATTGAAAACGTTGCTTATGTTTTTCTCCGGGATGGCTCGGTTCATACACAGGCAAAACTTCACATCACCCCAAGTGAGCGCTATTGGCGCAATATTAAAGGCGGTAACGCGCTTAGCGCGATCGAAACCGATTGTGGCATTATTGGTGTGCTCGTTTGTTATGACTCCGAATTTCCTGAACTATCGCGCTATTTGACCGATCAAGGTATGAAGATACTCTTTGTGCCATTTTGCACAGATGAAAAACAGGCCTATAATCGCGTGCGCTATTGCTCGCAGGCGCGCGCGGTTGAGAACCAGATTTATGTTGCCATGGCAGGAACAGTCGGCAACCTGCCTGATGTATCTAACATGGACATCAATTATGCGGAAAGCTGTATTTTAACACCATGTGACTTTCCCTTTGCACGCGATGGCATTGCTGCGACTTCAACGCCCAACACAGAAATGGTAGTGATTTCTGATTTGAACATTGCCGATCTGACCTCATCAAGAAAATCTGGATCGGTGCAAAACCTTAAAGACAGGCGCCTAGATTTATATCAAATCAATTGGAAAAGAACGGCGAAAGACTAGCCGTTACGCTTATTGAGGCATTGGTATACACGACAGGTCCCGTGATCGTTGCACCGGAAGAGAAAAACCACGAATTTCCTCATACGCTGGACTTACGCTGTAAACCCTGAAAGAGTGCGATCACCAATGAACGACTAGGAGCATCATGAAAATCGGTATTTTATCACGTAACGCGAAACTCTATTCCACCAAACGATTGGTGGAGGCGGCAGAAAAACGTGGGCATGAGGCGAAAGTCGTAGATACGCTGCGCTGCTATATGAACATCACCTCGAATAAGCCAGCAGTGTATTATAAAAGTAAGGACAAAAAAGAAATTCTGAGATTTGATGCTATTATTCCGCGGATTGGGGCATCCATTACTAATTACGGAACCTCTGTGTTGCGCCAATTCGAGGTGGGTAATGTTTATTCGGTTAACGAATCTATCGCGATCACACGATCACGCGATAAATTGCGCGCCCACCAGCTTCTCGCACGTAAAGGTGTTGGGATGCCAATTACGGGGTATGCTAACCGGGCGGATGCGACAGAAGATTTAATCGAGTTTGTAGGGGGCGCCCCTTTGGTCGTAAAAGTGTTGAGTAGCACGCAAGGGAAAGGAGTGCTTCTAGCCGAGACGGATAAAGCCGCAGAAAGCCTAATTAACGCATTTCGCGATCTTGCGACAGAATTTCTCGTGCAAGAATTTATTAAAGATGCTGGGGGTTCAGACATTCGCTGCTTCGTCATCGGCGGCAAGGTCATTGCTGCCATGCAGCGCACCGCTAAGGAAGGTGAGTTCCGCTCCAATCTCCATATGGGTGGCAGTGCTAAAGTGATTAAGCTCAAACCAGAAGAGCGTGCATTAGCCATCAAAGCCGCAAAAGTGATGGGGTTGGATGTCGCGGGTGTGGATATTGTCCGTTCCGCGCATGGTCCATTAGTGTTAGAGGTCAACTCATCCCCTGGGTTGGAAGGCATTGAAACCGCAACGGGAAAGGATGTCGCCGGGGCGATCATTGAATATATCGAGAAAGATTCTCAAAAAGGCCCGAACAAAACGACAGGGCGTGGTTAATATGGCAGCCGAAACTCCTCAAACACTCGTCATTGGCGGACAATCGATACTCCCCGGCAAACGAAAACAGATTGAATTACCTGTCGCGAAGCTGTTCGACCATACTGAAATGACCATTCCAGTTGAAGTCATCCGTGGCAAAGAAACCGGCCCTACACTCTTCTTATGTGCCGCCATCCATGGTGATGAAATTAACGGCATTGAAATCATTAAACGGGTGTTAGTGCGAAAAAAGCTTCTTTCCACGTTGAAAGGCACGTTAATTGCGGTTCCGATAGTGAATGTGTTCGGCTTTAACCGCAATTCACGCTATTTGCCAGACCGAAGAGATCTAAACCGCTCTTTTCCAGGATCTAACACAGGTTCGTTAGCCGGGCAAATTGCCGAGATTTTCATGAAAGAAATCGTTACTAAATCGACCTATGGCATCGATCTACATACTGCCGCTATTCATCGAAACAACTTACCTCAAATTCGTGCATGTTTGAGTGATAAAGAGACCGAGCGCTTAGCCCACGCGTTTGGTGTGCCAGTGATACTGAACGCTGACATTCGTGACGGGTCATTGCGTCAGGCCGCATCTGATAAAGGCATTCCGATGCTGCTTTATGAAGCGGGTGAGGCCCTGCGCTATGATGAGAAAGCCATTAACACAGGTGTACGAGGCATTCTTTCTGTGATGAAGTCCATCGATATGATTGCGGGGGATATTGACATCAAACAACGACGTAAAGAGGTGTTTGTATCACATTCCAGCCACTGGGTTCGAGCGCCGCATAGTGGCAGTTTGCGTGTGAAAAAGCACCTTGGAAGCCGGGTGAAAAAAGACGAATTATTAGGCATCATCACCAACCCGTTTGGCCGCGACAAGGTGGAGGTTCGAGCTGTCAAAACAGGGATTATTATTGGCATGGCAACACTTCCACTAGTCAATAATGGCGACGCACTGTTTCATATTGCTACATTCGAAGATTCTGGAGCCGTACAGGGCCGTTTGGAAGAGTTTGATGAAATTTTTGAAGATTAAGCGTTGGCCACGATAACCCACATCAAATCTCTGTCATATGCGTGTTTTGGTAACATAACCGACCCTTTGCGGCCCTTTTAGCACTCAAACCTCACTAAACGACGTAAAATCAGCCATTTATTTCGCCATAACGACACGAAACTGTCACATTGCTGTGTCATACTGCTAGAATGACTGAAAATCCGTCTTTGATCGACCGTGCGAAAGAGGCAAGCCTGCGCTATGCCGGGCTGGGCTATATTGTCGGTGACACTTCGCTGTTACTGCATGGCATCCTGACAAAAAATTACAATACCGCGGCGACAGGACTTTTTTGGGCAAGCGGTGGCGCAGGATTAGCCCTATTCGGCAAAAAGTCGCCGGACTATCAGCTCAAGGAACTATCGCTCACCCTCGCCAAGCACTTAGAAGAAGAGGGCGTTCCCATCCCCAAAGACAGCAAGCTGCACAGAGACTATTTAACCAATAATAATGCACTTTTTGACAGTCTTGAGCGGTTTTTGTTCAACCACCCCACACAGATTCTGAACACGGTCTATGCAGTCGGGTCATGCTTTCTTATGCGCTCAGGCGCGACTCCCGATGCAGCCGGCACGCGCGATTGGAGCCTCTTTACTAGTGGGGCATTGGTGCTCGCAGGTGCCTTATCTGGACTCATGATTCCAGAGCAAGAACAAGCACCCTCGGCCTCACACGCAACACACGAAGATACGCCTGATAATGTGACGGATTGGGCCACCGAAAAACCATTGCGCCTATCAGGTTTATTTTATGCGCTGAACAACGTGTTCATGTTTCATAGCGGGTATAAGGAACAGATCGCGCCGCCAAGCAACCTGACCGGTCCGAAGAATGCCTTCATGCTGAAATATTTGACCGGGGCCGCCTTCCTAACATCAAACGCATTGCTTGGCCTTTCGAATAAAGATCGCAGCAAAGATGTCGGCGCATTTCCGGTCGAGAAACTCTCTGAATATGCACGTGACATTATTCGCCATCAACCTCCTGAGCTTCAGGAAAAAGTGATCGATATGGTAGCGGAACATATGGCAGACACGCCGGCATTAGAGATGAGCAAGGATGACGCCATCGCGCATTTACGCGCTTCCCTTGCACCGCAGACGCTTCCTTCTTCTACTATTGCACAGCCTGATAGCAAAGGCTGCATTGCCGCGCCGCCAGTTCCCACAATGTCTGTTTAACAGGCTTGCGCTTGCTTTGAAAACGCGATACTCGGGATGAATGACATCCTTTCCGAATGACCCCGCCTTGATACGCATTAGCGAAAAAGCCTGTGAAAGCGAAGCGGAAGCGCTCGCCTATCTTCTGCAGCATGTCGATGCTATGGAGGCAAAGTACAGCGCGATTCACACCCGCGCGAAAACATTCGTGACATCGCTGCGTGAGAACGGCTCTGGCAGTGGGGTCGAAGCTTTCCTCAACACCTACAGTTTGGATACGCGTGAGGGGATTGCGGTCATGTGTTTGGCCGAAGCATTGCTGCGCATTCCTGATAGCGACACCGCCGATAAGCTGATTGAAGACACCTTCTCTGAGAGCAAATGGGAAGAACATTTAGGCCATAGTGATTCGCTCTTTGTCAATGCGTCGACATGGGGGCTATTGCTGACGGGTAAGGTGATCAATATTGACAAGGCGCAAGAGCGCGGCCAGGTGAGCCAGGTGATGCGTCGGCTGGTGAAGTCGGCCGGCGAACCGGTGATTCGCGAGGCGCTGAAAAAAGCGATGGATCTGATGGGCGACCAGTTTGTTTTGGGGCAAACGATTGAAGAGGCGATCCGCCGCGCGAAGCCAACCGAGAAACGCGGCTACACCACTTCTTATGATATTTTAGGAGAAGGCGCGCGTACGGAAGCGCAGGCACAGGGCTATTTTGACGCCTACAAGGAGGCGATTGAAAACGTCGGCGCATCATCGAGCGCGACCACATTAGAAACGCGCCCAGGAATTTCGGTGAAGCTCTCTGCGCTTGATCCGCGCTATCATTTACTGCATCGCGACCGCGTCTTTCAAACCATTGTACCGCGCCTGAAAGAGCTGATTCTGACCGCACAACGCCACGCGATCAGCGTCTCGCTGGATGCGGAAGAAACCGCGCGCCTTGACTTACAACTCGACATTTTTCAGCACCTCATGCGCGACCCTGATTTTGCTGAGTATGAAGGGCTCGGCTTTGTGTGTCAGGCCTATCAAAAGCGTGCCATTTATGTGATTGAATGGTTGGCAACGCTCGCCAAAGACACAGGCAAACGCATTCCGGTTCGCCTGGTAAAAGGGGCGTATTGGGATAATGAAATCAAATGGGCGCAGCTGCTTGGGCTTGAGGATTATCCGGTGTTCACGCGCAAGGAACATACGGATGTGTCTTACCTTGCTTGCGCCGCAACACTCTTTAACCATGGCGACGTATTCTACCCGCAATTCGCCACCCATAACGCGCTCACCGTAGCGGCCATTATGGAGATGGCCGATGGCCGCAGCTTTGAATTTCAGCGCCTTTATGGCATGGGGCAAGAGCTCTATGAGCAGATTGTCAAAGACCACCCTTGCCGCGTCTATGCGCCAGTGGGTGGGCATCGCGATTTGCTCGCTTACCTGATTCGGCGCCTGTTAGAGAATGGCGCGAACACCTCTTTCGTGAATTTGCTGCGGGATCGAGATCTATCACTCGACAGTGTGCTCGAAGACCCCATTGCTAAAACGCGGAAGCATGGAGAGCATACCTCTGCCATTGCCGCACCGAAGGATCTGTATCAGCCGAGCCGTGCGAATTCAGGCGGGGTTGATCTTGGGCATCTCTACACCGTGAGTGCGCTTGCATCGAGATTGCAGAACTCAGTCGCGCTGGACACGCCAAAAGATGCGTCCCTTGATCACATCGACACGCTGTAT
Source organism: uncultured Azospirillaceae bacterium (assembly GCA_964352815.1). GTDB lineage: Bacteria > Pseudomonadota > Alphaproteobacteria > Rickettsiales > UBA3002 > CAYGTO01. The sequence goes on from CAYGTO010000002.1 coordinate 141,807, forward strand.
GAAACGGCAGCCGGTGGCTTTGCGTCATGGCATCGCACAGAGGTAGAGATGCGCGCAGCGCTGCTTGAGAAAGCAGCCGATAGGCTGGAAGCGCAGCGTGATGATTTCGTGCATCTGTGCTGCGTGGAGGCAAAGAAGATCGCGGCAGATGGCATTGCGGAAGTGCGCGAGGCGGCCGACTTTTTACGCTATTACGCGGCGCAAGCGCGTCTGCTATGCGCGCCGAAACCGCTGACCAGCCCGACGGGTGAAAGCAATACGCTCACCCTGCATGGCCGCGGTACTTTTATCTGCATTAGCCCATGGAATTTTCCGCTCGCGATTTTTACTGGGCAAATCGCCGCCGCGCTCGTGGCAGGTAATAGTGTGATCGCGAAACCTGCTGAGCAAACACCGGCGATTGCACAGGCGGTGGTCACCTTGCTGCATGAGGTGGGCATCCCGAAAGAAGTGCTGCAGCTTGCATGCGGTGCGGGAGACACGGTGGGCGCGGCCCTCATCGAACATCCGAACTGTGCCGGTGTTACCTTTACCGGTTCGACTGCCGTGGCGAAATTAATACTGCGCGCGCTTGCTAAGAAAGACGGCCCGATTGTGCCATTAATTGCCGAAACAGGCGGCCAGAACGCAATGATCGTCGATAGCTCTGCGCTGCTTGAGCATGCGACGGATGATATCATTCTCTCTGCCTTTGGCAGTGCGGGACAGCGCTGTTCGGCGCTGCGCGTGCTTTACGTGCAAGAAGAGGTGGCCGATGCGCTGATCACCTTGCTCAAAGGCGCGATGGATGCGCTCACTCTCGGTCCTGGCAATCAGCTAGCGACCGATGTTGGCCCGGTGATTGATGCAGACGCACGCAATGGGCTGCTCACCCATATTGAGGCAATGAAACGCTCCGCAAAACAATGGTATGCCCCCACCGTGGAGAATGCATTGCTTACGCAGGATAGCTATGTGGTCCCCCATCTGTTCGAAATTGAGGATATTGCTCACTTAGAGAAAGAGCAGTTCGGGCCGATCTTACATATCATCCGTTATGATGAAGCCAAAATCGATCAAGTCATCGCATCGATCAATGGCACGGGCTATGGGCTGACCTTTGGGCTGCATAGCCGGATCATGCAAACACAAGAGGCGGTCTTGCCCCATATCACAGCGGGGAATCGCTATGTGAATCGTAATATGACCGGCGCGACTGTGGGTGTGCAACCCTTTGGCGGCGAAGGGCTTTCTGGGACGGGGCCAAAAGCGGGCGGTCCCTATTACCTGCTCCGCTTCATGACGGAGCGCGTCACCACCATCAACACGGCGGCAATTGGCGGAAACCTTGAATTATTGCAAGGCAATCTGGTGAGCGTCACACCTTCATGAGCTCTTTCGCCCACGAATAGAACGATGTCGCGATTGTTATCCATCTGACTTTTATGATGAAGCCGAAGAAGTGTTGCGCATTTGTAATACCGGATTTGCTTGTCACTGAGGCCAAAATTTGCGATAACCATAGGGTTATAACGGTATAGGCGAATATGATTCCGACCCATGTGAAAGGGGCAGCGCTTTTTCGCGAAGTGAAAGGGCTGTTTGTTGATTTGATCGCTGAAGATCGGCGCTTTATCTATATTGCCCTCACCTACGGGATTGCCGTGAGCTTGCTCACCCTCGCCGTCCCGGTTTCGGTGCAAATGGTTGTAAACACGGTTGCGAACACAGCTTCGATCCAGGCCATCATCTGGCTTGCAAGCGTATTATTCATCTTGCTGCTGATATACGGCATTTTGACCGCGCTGCAAACCTACGTGATGGAGCTGTTTGAGCGGCGTTTTTACGCGCGCATCACCAGCGAGTTTACGCTGCGCTGCGTCTATGCTGACCACCGCTATTTCCAGAGTATCAACCGCTATGAGCTGGTGAACCGCTATTTCGATATCATGAATATTCAGAAGATTATTCCGAGCATCGTGATTGGTTTGTTCTCGCTCGTGCTGCAGATGCTGGTTGGGGTGCTTCTCGTTTCTTTCTATCACCCGTGGCTGTTTTTGTTTAATGCCTGCTTTGTGTTTTTACTCTGGTTTGTTTGGCGCGTTTGGGGATACCGCGCACTGCGCACATCCATCGAAGTTTCGGATGCAAAATATGAAACGGCACGTCATTTGGAAGATGTCGCCAGAGCCAACAGCTTTTTCAAAGCATCAAAACATATCGACCACGCCATTGCGAAAACGGATCGCCTCACCGAGCATTACATCAACGAACGGATTGCACATTTCCGTCACATTTTTTCGCAGCATATTGGCTTACTGCTTCTCTATGCGTTGGCTAGTGCGGGCTTGCTCGGCATTGGTGGCGTGCTCGTCGTCAAAGGAGAGCTCACGCTCGGACAGCTTGTTGCGGCAGAATTAATTCTCTCGGTGGTCTTTTACGGCGTGACCCGTTTTGGCTATTACCTCACACAGCTCTATGAGATCGGCGCCTCCTTTGAAGAGATTTCGCGTATCTTCGCTGTACCGCTTGAAACACTCGAGGGAACGAAGACCCTGCCCGAGCGCCCTGTGAGTGTTCAATTCAATCAGGTGCACAGTACCGCGCAAGACATTCCTATTCAGCTAAACTTCGCCATTGAACCAGGGCAGCATGTGATGATCGGCGTCGCCATGCAACCACTCCAGGATACCATCATTCAGATGCTCAAACATTATATCGTACCGGACCGCGGGCACATTTTGCTCGGAGACAATGACATTCTCGATTACGATGTGCATTTGCTGCGTAACGATGTGGTGATTCTTGATTTGGCAACCGTCGTGGAAGCGACCATTCATGAATATCTTCAGATGAGCGCCCCGAACGCCACATTGGCGCAAATGAATGATGTGTTACGTTTGGTTGAGCTTGAAGAACGGATCGAACGGCTCTCTGATGGGATTCACACACTCATGACCATCACCGGTTGCCCGCTTAGCACGGCCGAAACATTGCGCCTCAAACTAGCCGCCGCGCTTCTTGGAAAGCCTCATATTTTGGTCGTGAATGAGCTGTTCGATATGATTTCTTATGCGCGTCGGCAACGTATCTTTAAGCGTATCTGCGAAGATCGTGAACTCACCTTCCTGTACTTCACGAACCGAAAAGACATTGCTGTCTTTGACCGCTACCTCTTTATCGGTGAACAGGAACAGCATTACCTTGGGTCACTTGAAGCGCTTCGTGACTTTGAAGAAGTCAATGACCGTGGAGGAGACCGCTCATGAAGCCTCCCTTCTCACACGCCCATCTCAATGGGTTTCACACTTTAAACCGCCAGGGGTTGCCTTCATGGCTTAAAATATTCATGCGCTTGTTGCTCGCAATTCTTGTCACGGGGGCCGTGTTTCTAACCCTCGTACCATGGATTCAGACCGCGCATGGTACGGGATCCATCACAACATTAGACCCAACCGATCGCGCGCAATCCATTAATGCACTCGTCGCAGGGCGTATCAAGAAGTGGTATGTGCGCGAAGGCAGCATGGTCAAGAAGGGGGATCCGATTGTTGAAATCGTCGATAATGATTTAAACATTATTGAACGACTCGAATCGCAGCGCAAAGCGTTGCAGACGAATCTCGATGTCGCGAAAATTGCTGCGGAAACAGCACAGATTAATCTTAATCGCCAGGAAGAGTTGTTTCAAAAGGGGCTGAGTTCGCGTAAAGATTACGAAGATGCGAAGATCCGTTACAAGTCACTGCTCGCCATTGAATCAAAGGCAATTGCAGAGTTAAACCAAGCGAAAGTTCAGCTCTCGCGCCAAGACACACAGATTGTACGCGCTCCACGTGATGGCTCGATCGTGCGCATCATCGCCGGAGACATCGCAACCACCGTCAAAGAGGGCCGAGCAATCGCAACCTTCATTCCGAGCGGCGTACCTATGGTCGCGGAGCTCTATGTGGATGGCATTGATATTCCCCTCATCGAGGAAGGGCGCCATGTACGGCTTCAGTTTGAAGGGTGGCCTGTCGTGCAATTTAGTGGATGGCCATCGATCGCGATCGGTACGTTCGGAGGCAGGGTGAAAGTGGTAGACCCGGTAGTAGCGCCCAATGGACGCTTCCGCGTTATCATTGAACCCGATCCGAATGATCAGCCCTGGCCAAATGAGCGCTTCCTACGTTTGGGAGCACAAGCACGCGGCTGGGTGATGCTGGAGACAGTGAGCGTTGGGTATGAATTATGGCGCCAGCTGAACAACTTCCCACCGCAATATCCGACAGGCACGGTTCAAACGATTGAGGACATGCTATGATCCGTCTCTTGGCATTCGGGCTCGTCCTGCCCATGCTCTTTTCGGCATTCTCTGCCATTGCTCAAACCACACTCACAGTGCAAGAAGTTTTGGCAAGCAGCCGCACTTCTTTCCCAACCATTTTGCGAGCACGTGAAAGCATAGAAGCGGCAAAAGGCAAAGTGACCGAGCGCCAGGGCGCGTTTGATGCCACATTAGAACAAGAGTTTTACGGCCGCCCTAGCGGCTTCTATGAGGGCCGGCAATCGGATACGCGTCTTGTGAAACCACTGCAGCAATATAACAGCCGCATCTATGGTGGGTATCGTATCGGGGAAGGCAATTTCCCGATCTATGAAGATGAGCGCATCACCAATGAAGAGGGTGAGTATCTGTTTGGGTTCGAGCTCTCGTTGCTGCGTGATAGTCTGATCGATGCGCGGCGTGCGAGCTTGTTTAATGCAGAACTTGATCAGGACATTGCGGAGATCGAACTCTTGCTGAAACAAATTGGTGTGCAGCATGATGCGCTTTACCATTATTGGAAATGGGTGGCAGCAGGAAAAGCACGCGATGTTTATATGGAGCTATTAGACACCGCTGAAAAGCGCCAAGGCGGCCTGGAGCAAAAGGTTGAACGAGGCGATACAGCACGCATCTTCCTGACGGAGAACCAACAGAACATTCTCAAACGTCGTACCCAGCTCGTCGAGTCAGATCGTATCCTTGCGAACCAAGCAAACGAACTCGCGCTATATTACCGCAATGGCGATGGTGATTTAGTGACACCAGAAGCATCGCAAATGCCTTCTGGCTTCCCGCTAAATACGTTCCCTATGGAAGAAGAAAAAGCGATTGCCGCACTGAATGCACGCCCAGAATTACAGGTGATTGCAAACCAATTACAGCAGCTTGAGTTTGATCGCCGCTTAGGTGAGAACGCCCTGTTGCCAAAAGCGGATTTAGGATTCGAGTTTTCAAATGATCTGGGGCAGGGCGACGATTCACGTGGCACAGCCGAGTCGGTTGTAAAGTTACAGGTCAGTATCCCTCTCCAGCGGCGCTTCGGAGAAGGTAAAGTCAAACAAGCCAATGCGCGTATTCGTCAGCTCGAGTTTGAACAGCGCTTGCTACAAGACCGTCTCGTCACACGGGTAAAAAATGCGCTGGTGAGCCTTAGAACGGCTGAACAATTCGTCGCGCTCGCTCGCCAGGAAGCTGAGGCCGCTCGCACACTCGAAGAAGCAGAACGTGTGCGTTTTGACGACGGTCAGAGCGACTTTTTTCTTCTGAATATGCGGGAGGAAAAGACCGCGGAAGCCAAAATTGGTCTCATCTCTGCACACGCGCAATATCAGGTCGCTCTCGCCGACCTTTATGCCCTCACTCTTAACAAGCAGGCATTGGGCCTCGAATAACCCAATATCCTTAACTGCCTGTAATGTATCGTGTCTGATCGTCATGAAACTGTCACATTGGGTCTCGCTCAGCATGGTATAATCATATTATGGATAAGTATATCATCGATAAAATCAAGACGGGTAAAGGGCTTGCGGGGTCTCGCGTTGCCCTGATTTTCGCGCCTGCCGACGCGCCACCAGGCTCATTGGTGACGCTAACGCGATTTCTGAACCAGCAAGAACATTTACGTGCTGTTCCTGGCTATCATGGCCCTAATCAGAACCACGTGTTGCGTGTGAGTGGCCTAAAGAGCGATGAATATTTCATTCATTTATTACATGACGTCTACCCTGGTTGGCTTGAACAGCGTCTCGAAGAAACGCGCATTTATATTGACCCAGAGATTACTACGGAGAGGATCAAAGAAGTAGACCACTTCCCGCATCAACCTATCGCCAGGCAGTTTGTGAAAGAAAATGCCAATACGCTCGCAGGACTTGGCTACATGCTAGGAAATGTCGGTTTGCTCTATTCTGCATGGCGCGAAACAAAGCACATGAAGCCGCACAATAAAAAGCATGACTGGTTCAAGCTTTATAGCTCTGGCGCCTATATTTGTGGCAGTACGATTCTATTGGCCGTAGGGCGTGAGAGTGACAATCCGCGCGATGTTTATACCATTATGGAGGAGCTATACCCGCGATTGAAACAAGCGGATGATGAGCAACGTGAACATGTGCACTCACTTGTAGAAAAAAGTGTCGCCTATATTCGCAACCACCCATGGGAGATCAGCTCGGCTATCTTCGGTAGCGGAGCACTTGCACACTTCACTTCGGCCATGAAACGTAGCCCTGGGGCGCCCAACGCTAAATTTGAAGCACTATCTGCATTTGGCACCATGACGGCAATGGCAATCGCAGCACTTGTTCCAGAGAAAGAAGGGCGTGAGGTCATCGATATTTCCGAAGTGTTCCAACGCCAAGAGAAGGACAGTATGATGCATAGTGTTGAGCAGCTTCAGCGCAGCGAGCCGCAGCCTGGTCACAGTGCTAGCACACTCAAGAAATTCACTGACTGGGTACAAGAAAGTCCGCTTGCCATTTCGGCAGGCATTCAAGCGATCTCGAATGTCGGATACCTTGTGGCAGGGATCAAACGCCAACCAAGAGACCCCGGGTTAATTGGCATGTCCGCAGGATACCTGGCCGGAAATGCTGCGCAAACACAAGCATCGAAAGGGCGCGGCCCTGGGTTTGATGACGTGGTGACCGCGGCAGCAAATATGATGCGAAGCGACCCGGCCGTGCAGCATATGTCAACCAAGGCGCTCGAGAAACGTATTTTGAAACTAGCTGATGCGCTGAGTGATGAGAATGAAATCGTTCATAAGAAAGGGCGCATGGCGAAAGCGATTAGAGAGCGACTAGAGCGCGCCAAAATACCGCGTGAAGAAGAAAACGAAATTTTGACTGGGTTTATCCCTAGCGAACGGCGCGTGCTAAAAGATAGCCCATTCGTGCGGCCTCGTTATGTCGAACGCATCCTTAACCCATCAGGCGACTCCCCGCCATCAGACGCAATCCCCATGATTAGTTAATTAGGCAGATTGCTTTTTAGTGTCTTCACGATTCAGCTCACTCCAACCAGGAAAGCGCGGTGGCGGCGCGGGAATGGCCATCTTAGACACATTCTCCGCCGATATTACTTCTTCGTTTAATGATTCAAGATAGTCACGATCTGCACCAAATTGATCTTCAAATAATGCGATCATCGAATCTGTTAGAGGCACACGATAAAATACCAACAAGCTGTGTGCAAGGCGGTGTGAGGCTTTACGGCGATTCTCATGAATGGCATCAATAGCAATTGACGCCCAGCCCGCCTTCGTTGTCGGAGCGAGCTTTCTGGTGATATAACCAAAATCTGCAGCATTAGAGCTTTCAATTGCTAACTGTTCTTCAGGCTGGCTCATATCAACCATATCATCTAGCTCGTTCGCAATCTCCATGGCGGCATGAGCATACTCTGCCTCTGTCCATTTCTCATACGAACTGGGCAGCAGACCATTAATTAGATGAACGAGCTTCAACTTTTGTTTATCACTCAACGCAACACTGCGTTCACTAATATAGAATCCTGCTTTTTTTAAGTCATTCGACTGCATCGCGAGCGTCAACCATTCACCATGTTCGCGCCATTTTCGTGCATATCGCGCTTCTGCACGGAGTAGTTTCTCACGGCGCATTTCCAGTGCTTTGTTCAAGCGTGTAATATTCAGATAGGGCACCTTATAACGTGCACGTTCCTTCACACCGAGAGAAGCAAGCGCTTCAGATATCGCGATAAGCAACCGACTCGTTGCATCCGTTGCCTCTACCAAAACACTACTATCAGAATGCTCATAAAGATCTTTGACAAGCAGTCGAATCGCACTATTACGCTTGCGCAGCGCCATACGGTAATGGTGGCGCGCCTCGTCGAGCATTTCCTGCGCTTCTTCGAAAGACTCGTCTCCTTTCAAACGCGCATCAAGCACTGCTATATGCCGACCATTGACGAGTTCAAAAGCAAGCGTGAACATATCATACGCATCCTGCATGGTCATCAAACGTTCATCATTCTCTTCATACGCGTTTAGAATGCGCTCTATAAAACCATCTGTGCGCTCAATACCGTGCTGAATCGTCGGGGACATGCCGCGCAATCGTTGATCTAGCAACTCATACGCCTGGGGCGCATTCAAACCTAAGTTTTGCTGATAGGTTTGGAGTATCTCTTCATGGTCATGATAAATATCTTCTACCGCCGCAAACATCCCCCGCTCTGCCAGCACATGCGCCCGCCGAATCGCCGAGGTCAACGCTTCATTATGCGATAGCTTCATAACCGCTGTCTCGATTGCTGATGGTGATGCACCAACACTTTGCAAGATATAATAGGCTGACATAATGTTGCGTTCATTCGCATCAAGCGAAGCGAGTATTTGGTTACGTGCCGAGAACATCGCATTATGTAAACGATCTATCGTGCATAATAGTTGCTCCTGTTCACTGTGTATTTTAGGCTCATGCAAGGCTTCATGCACGATACTCGCTGTAATAGCTAGCGCGCCGACCATCAGCGTATACCCTGCGAAATAAATGAAGTTAGCGATTGGTGCTTCCGCACCAAATCCAAGATAATGACCAAACTGCAGCGCAATATAAGTGACGGGCCCCACCGTCCAGGCCAGGTTGATAATCGTCCATTTCCATGATTTCTTAGCAATCACACTGGCAATACGGTGCGTCGTTCGCTCACCAAGCCGTTCGTAGTGAGAGTGATGTTTTGGGTCCTTTAGTGCAATCATCCAGCGCATGATGGCATGGTAACAAACATGTCCCTCTCGGAGCAAGCACAGATCGCGCTATTCTTCATTTGCCATGTGCAACCCAAATGAATGGTTAATAGGCCCATGGCCAGAGCCAAAATTCGGCGCATGTGCGATCGCATTATGCACATAGCGTTGCGCGCGTTGCACGGCATCACTCATGCTAGCCCCCTGCCCTAAGAATGTCGCAACCGCTGATGATAGAGTACACCCTGTGCCATGGGTATGTTTCGTCTCAACATAGGTGGTGTCGTATTGCTCTGCGGGCTCGGCTCCCATGCACAGTATATCGCTCATGCCGTTTTCTCCGTTGCCCATATGCCCGCCTTTGAGGAGCACTGCGCAGCCATAGTTTTGCTGCAACATATGCGCAGCATTTTTTTGCCCCTCTAGCGTTCGTATTTCGTGATTCAATAGCAACTCCGCCTCAGGAATATTTGGCGTGATTAGCGTAACATGAGGAAAGAAATCTGTAAGCGCATCAAGCGCGTCCATATCGAGCAGCCGATCACCGCTCGTCGCAACCATCACCGGGTCGAGCACGATCGGAATCTGTGTCGCATGCTGCAGCATGGCGTCACGCACAAGCGCAACCACCTCCGCATTGTGCAACATGCCAATCTTGATCGCATCGGGCATTAGATCGTCAAACACCGCGCCAAGTTGCGCGGCAATGGCGTCAAGCGGAACGGGATGAATGTCGCGAACACCAAGCGTGTTTTGCGCGGTAATCGCAGTAACGGTAGTCATCGCATAACCGCCAAGGGATGTGATGGTTTTAATGTCTGCTTGAATACCAGCGCCACCACCTGAATCAGAGCCAGCAATCGAGAGAATTTTGTGCTTAAGCTGCATGAGAGTTGAGCGCGTGTTCAATCGTATCGCAGATTTCTTGCGCCATTGCTTGAATCTGTGCTTCGTCCGTTCCTTCCACCATCACGCGAATGAGTGGCTCTGTTCCTGACTTGCGCAGCAATATACGTCCTTTTCCTTGAAGTACTTTTTCTGCTTTTGCCTGCGCCGCTTGAATATCAGGGTGCTGTAGCGGGTCCGATTTCCCCTCCGTTTTATGATAACGCACATTCATTAAAATTTGTGGCACCGGAGTAAACATCGCGCCTGCTTCGCTCATGGGACGGCCATCTTGGACATACGCCGCCAAAACTTGCAATCCAGCGAGCAGACCATCGCCGGTAGTCGCGTAATCTCCAAGAATAATATGGCCTGACGGCTCGCCGCCAATATTCCATGCCCCACCGCGCATTTTCTCCATCACATAGCGGTCGCCTACTTTGGTGCGGTGCAGCAACAATTCATGCTGCGCTAGGAACGTTTCCAAACCAAGGTTCGACATCACCGTCGATACCACACCATCGCCGCGCAGCTGCCCTGATTTTTTGTGAGAGGTTGCGATCATCGCGATGAGTTGATCACCATCGAGCACTTCGCCTTTCTCATCACACATCACCAGCCGGTCAGCATCACCATCGAGCGCGATACCAAGGTCCGCACCATGCGCCACCACACTCGCGCAGACCTTATCCATATTGGTTGAGCCGCAATCTTGATTGATATTAAACCCGTTCGGCTCAATACCGATCGGAATCAGTTCTGCGCCTAGCTCCCAGAGCACCGTCGGCGCGACTTTATAGCCTGCACCATTTGCACAATCGATCACTATTTTCAGGCCCGACAAGCTAAGCTCACTCGGGAAGGTGCCTTTGACAAACTCAATATAGCGGCCTTGCGCATCATCGATCCGGCGCGCGCGCCCCAGCTTATCTGGCTCACTCAAATGTGTGTCTGAACCATTCTGGATGAGTGCCTCGATCTCCATCTCCACCTCGTCAGAGAGCTTATAGCCATCAGGTCCGAAGAGTTTAATGCCGTTATCTTCATAGCTATTGTGAGACGCCGAAATCATTACGCCAATATCGGCGCGCATAGAGCGGGCAAGCATTGCCACCGCAGGCGTTGGAAGCGGCCCGACCAAATACACGAACATGCCAACAGAGAGGAACCCAGCGGTGAGTGCATTTTCGATCATGTAGCTGGAAAGGCGCGTGTCTTTGGCAATGACCACGCGGTGGGTGTGGTCGCGATCTTGCTGCGTAAAATAGGCGCCAGCGGCCATCCCTACGCGCATCGCAATTTCTGGGGTCATCGGATAGCTGTTAGCGCGCCCGCGAATTCCGTCTGTGCCAAAAAATTCTCGCATGCACTTTCTGATGACTACGCCACAGGCTGGTCATCATCCTCTTTTTCAGCATGCGCTTCTTTGACACGCTTTTTACGTTTTGATGGTAGTGACGAGGAAACCGCAGTAGCTTTACGCAGCTCTTCGTCGGTTGGACGCTCTGGCTTTTTACCCGCGATCAGATCTTTAATTTCATCGCCGCTCAGCGTTTCATATTCCAGCAATCCCTCCGCAAGGATCACATATTGGTCGTGATTGTCTTGCAGAATTTTCTTCGCTTGCGCATGTGCATCCTCAACCAATCGTCGCACTTCATTCTCGACCTTCTGCCGTGTTTGATCTGAAACTGATGCTGAATTCGTCGCCATCGCTTGTCCTAAGAATGGCTCACCGCGTTCATCCGCGTACAGCACAGGTCCCATCGCATCCGTCATGCCCCATTCCGCTACCATCGCCCGCGCAAGCTTAGTCGCATATTGAATATCTGACGAAGCGCCACTCGAGACTTTATCATAACCAAAGGTAAGTTCTTCCGCCGCGCGTCCGCCCATGGCAACGGCGAGGTCTGCATACATTTTGTCGCGCAGGTAAGAGATTTTGTCTGCTTCGGGAAGGCGCATGACCATCCCCAGCGCACGCCCACGCGGGATGATCGTTGCTTTATGAATCGGGTCGGAGGCTGGGCTATGCAGTGCAACAATCGCATGGCCTGCTTCATGATAGGCCGTCATCTTTTTCTCTTCGTCGCTCATCACCATCGATTTTCGCTCCACACCCATCATCACCTTATCTTTCGCGGCTTCCAGCTCGCGCATGGTCACCAGCTTCTTATCTTTGCGCGCGGCAAGTAATGCCGCCTCATTGACAAGATTGGCAAGATCCGCACCCGAGAAACCCGGCGTACCGCGTGCAATGGTGCGTGCATCGACATCTGGCGCGATCGGCACTTTCTTCAGATGGACGGATAACACTTTGGTCCGCCCTTCAATATCTGGGTTGGGTACAACGATTTGGCGGTCAAAACGACCCGGGCGCAGAAGCGCAGGATCGAGTACATCGGGGCGGTTGGTGGCCGCAATCAAGATCACGCCTTCATTCGCCTCAAAACCATCCATTTCTACAAGTAGCTGGTTCAGTGTTTGCTCACGCTCGTCATTTCCACCGCCCATACCGGCACCACGGTGGCGGCCGACCGCGTCGATCTCATCAATAAAGATAATACAGGGCGCATTTTTCTTTCCTTGTTCAAACATATCGCGGACACGGCTCGCACCGACACCGACAAACATTTCTACAAAATCCGAGCCCGAAATGGTGAAAAATGGTACGCCCGCTTCGCCCGCAATCGCTCGCGCAAGCAAGGTCTTACCGGTTCCGGGGGGGCCGACGAGCAAACAGCCTTTGGGAATTTTACCCCCTAGCTTTTGGAATTTTTGTGGGTCTTTCAGAAACTCAACAATCTCCACCAGCTCTTCTTTTGCTTCATCAATGCCCGCTACATCGTCAAAGGTTTTGCGGCCGTGCTCTTCGGTCAGCATGCGCGCACGTGACTTACCGAACCCCATCGCGCCGCCACCTTTGCTACCGCCCTGCATCTGACGCATGAAATAGAAATACACGCCTATCAGAAGAAGGAACGGGAACCATGAGAGCAATACGCCCCAAAAGGAGCCAAGGCCTGAGCTGGCCGGCGCCGCAGCAATTTTGACATTATTCTCGCGCAGTGTTTTTACCAGAGCAGGGTCTTCAAGCCCTTGCGTCACGAACGGTTGGCCGTTCTGAAACGATCCTTCGATCTGCGTGCCCTCTTCCGGCGATTGTTTGATGGTCACTTCCGCAACATTCCCCTGCTCCACATCGAGCAGAAAATCCGAATAGACAAGGCGCGAAGCAGCTTGCTGCGTCATACCTGCTTGCAGCATTTGGATCATCAGAAACAGGCCGATAAAAATCGCCGCCCAAATCAGAAAATTCTTCATATTTCCGTTCACATTACGCCCCTATCGCGAGAAATTACTTCTTCATGATAAGATAGGGAAAAATTGCGTGCCAGCAAGAGGTTTTATTGGGGTATGTACCAGTTGTGACTGCGTTCGAAGGGCGCTCCCAAGATCGTCCGCTGCATAATAATCGAGCGTTGGCGTAGCAAGCAGCCTATCACCTTGCCACACAGCGGGAAGCGTCGGCACTGCCTGCTTTGGCAGCATAGCTACGGCATCAGGGTATTCTTGCAATAAATGTGTCGTACCGGATTCTCCTAGCGGCCCAAGAATAAGGTTATTAATCATAAGACTGCCTGTTTTTAATGCATAACGACCGTCCCAATAGGTGCGTGGCGCTTTGACGGTAACAGCGGGTGCCATGCGAGCGGCTTCACGGTAGCATACAATATGGTCGTTATGGGGAGTGATCACCACGCCATGAAGCGTTTTGGCTACACAAAGAGACTCAAGCGACATTCGCAACGCCTCTAATTTCTCACCCCGAACTGGTTCGGCATTGCCCGACACGCAGGTGAGTAGGCGTTCTAGCATCTTTCTCTGGATCAGATGAGGAAGAGAGAGGAAACCATGGCGCTGAACCAACGCCAACCCGTGCTGGTTTAAAGTGACATGCTTTACCATATGATGGGCCGTCAGCTTTTCAAGCGACATTCGAGCCGCGGCAATGGAAGGAATGGTTGCATCCAGCGACGCGCAAAGCATGGTTTCACCGGTTAACTGCGCGCGTACACTGTTTCGGCTGTAGGCCATACTCTCATTCGACGGATCTGTCAGATATGGCTGCTGATGCGCTTCAAGCCATGCGATCAAATCCGACTTTTCGAATATGAGAAGTGGACGAAGCAGTTGAACGGAGCCTAAAGAACGCTTCGCGCTCATCCCTGATAGCCCCGCTACCCCGCTTTGGCGAAGCGCACGAAACGCCACAGTTTCCAATTGGTCATTTAAGTGATGGCCAGTCAGAAGATGTACAATATGATGAGATTCACAATAGTCTTTGAGCGCATGATAACGCGCAGCACGGGCCTTTTCTTGAATGGAGGACCCGCGGGGACGATCTGTCAGCGTCAAAACGGTATGCGGGATACCTTTCGCACGCATCCAGCCGGCAACGTGCTGTGCTTCGGTGGCCGACTCAGGCCGCAACCCATGGTCCACGGTGATTGCTCGAACCTGATGGCCATAACGCTGCGCCCAATCATGAAGTAGCAATGCCAGCGCCATACTATCCGGACCGCCAGACACCGCCACGGCCAGCTCTGCGTTCGATTCGAACGGGCCCAGCGCATGCATCGCATCATCTATTGAAATCGTAGGAGCGTTCGGAATGGCCGCGCGGCTAAGCATCGCATGCGAGGCGTTTCGACGCCTCTTTCGCTTTCGTCAGCACACCACTTTTCTCTTCCGCGTATTTTTCAAGCAACTGTTTGAGCACCACGCAGGCGGGGGCATTTTTCTTCTGCTTTTCAAGTGCGAAGGCAAGTTTCAGAAGATTATCCGGCGCTTTCGGGCCGTCTTGCGCTGCTTTGTAGCCCTTGCGGAATTCGTTAGCGGCTTTGGCATATTCTTCGCGCACATAATAGGTTTCACCGAGCCAATAATAGACATTGCCAAGCAGCGGATCATTGGGATAGGTCACGACGAAGGAACGAAAATGGCTCTCGGCTTCCTCATACGCCTCACGCTGAAGCGCGGAAAAGGCATGGTTGTAATGCTCACGGGCCGATTCAAACGCAGGCTTTGGTGGCGCTTCAGGAGCATCAGCCTTTTGGGGATCCGAAGTTTCTTTAGGTTCATCAGGAGCTTGGCTGCCAATCGTGGGTGGCGGTGTCACAGGCAACCGTGTTTCTAACTCGATGAAGCGCTGGCCCCACTCTTGTTCCAATTGATCCAGGCGCTGCGTCGCTTTCTCAGCACTGTGACGGTTTTCTTCAATCATGCCTTGCAGGTCACGCATCTGATCTTCAAGCTCGCGAAGCTTCACTTCAAGAGCGGCTTGTTGGGCCTTGTTACCAATCACGGAGGAGCGGTTCGGGGTAGACGATGCCCCAACGGTATCTTCATTGTAGACTTCACGCTGTAGATATCGGAGGTCACGTTCGAGGCGCTCAACGCGTGCATCTACATCTTGTGCAAAGGAAACAGAAATATTCCAGAATGAGAGGGCGCCAGCCAGTAAAAAAGCGCTTATGAGGCTAGGGATATATCGCATTTTTCTGGAGGGGCACCCACGCCCGTTAGCGCGGAGGGAAAGGTGGGCGTAGGTGCTTCACGTGGTTATGCTCAAATGAGAGCGGTTTGTCAATTCAAACTTATAATGATTCGATTACAAATTTGAAATCACGGTTACGCCGCGACGATTCTGCGCCCATGCCGATGCATTGGAACCAAGAACCGCTGGGCGCTCTTTACCGTAACTTACCGTTTCGATGCGAGACGCTGACACGCCAAGGCTCGAGAGGTAGCGCTTCACTGAAGCAGCACGACGCTCGCCAAGTGCCAAGTTGTATTCGCGCGTTCCACGCTCATCGCAATGACCTTCGATAGTAATGCGTGTGTTTGGATTCTCATTGAGCCATTCTGCTTGCAACCGCAGAGTGGATTGCGCTTCGTTCGAAAGCGTGTGGCTATCGGTCGCGAAAAAGACGCGATCGCCGACATTCACTGGCGTGCCATCTGCGTCTGTCAGGCCACTCGTGCCGAATGTGCTGCCGTCGTTAAAGCCAGAACCTCCACCAGCACCGGTGTTGCTACCCGACGGGGCGGTTTCACAAGCTGCGACGAGGAATAGTGGTAATAATAGTGCTAAAAAGCGTTTCATGTAGATCTCCCTTTGTATTTATAATATGGCAGCAATGACATACTCTTTTCGAAATTGCAAGCGCCTTTGATGAGATGGGCACGCAATTAAGTTCGGGTAATTTTTACAGTGGTAGCCGCGGTGACCACGCCGGGTCTGAGGCATCCAGCGGGGTGAGCACTTCACGTAAGTTTCTGCCCGAAACATCCACCGAATAGAGGCGTGTTTTGCCTGATGGTCCCTGCCGGAAGAACATAATCACCCGACCATTCGGCGACCAGGTCGGCCCCTCATCGAGCCAACTTTCTGAAATAGTCCGCTCACCCGTTCCATCCGAACGCATGACCCCAATATAGAAGCGACCACCTTTAATCTTAGTAAAGGCAACCAAATCTCCGCGCGGCGACCAGACGGGCGTCCCATAGCGCCCATCACCAAAGCTGATACGCTGCACGTTTGACCCATCCGCGTTCATCACATAAAGCTGCTGAGAGCCACCACGGTCCGAGTTAAAAACAATCTTTTTACCGTCCGGTGAGAAAGAGGGCGATGTATCAATTGCCGAATTATTCGTTAAGCGTGTCAGTGAGCGTGAACGCAGATCCATCTTGTACACTTCACTGTTCCCGTCACGTGCGATGGACATCACCATCTGCCGGCCATCCTTACCAAAACGTGGCGCGAAGGACATGCCCTTAAAGCGACCAAGCGTCTCTTCGCGGCCTGTCTGTAGATTGCGTAAATACACGCGAGGCTCACGCCCTGCATAGGACATGTAAAGAATGTCTTGGCTATCTGGCGAGAAGCGCGGCGTCAGCACCAAATGCTGACCGTCGGTAAGATATTTATGATTCTCACCATCTTGGTCCATAATCGCCAAACGCTTAACACGGCGCGCTTTCGGGCCTGACTCGGCAACATAGACAATACGCGAATCAAAATAGCCATCTTCACCGGTAATACGTGAGTAAATTTCATCAGAAATCAAATGCGCAATCCGGCGCCAATTGCGCGTCACCGTGTTAAACTCTTTTCCGGCGATTTGCTGCTCACCCAGCGCATCCCACAAGCGGAAACTGACTTTGAGCTTATCGCTGCCAATACGCGTGATCGTTCCAGTCACGATCGCTTGCGCATTCACTTGGCGCCAATCAGCAAACCGCGGGATCGCATTACCATCCGTCACCTGCTCGATAAAACTATCCTCATCGATCGGATCAAAGAAGCCTGAGCGCTGAAGATTGTTTTGAATGACGGTAATCACGTCACGGCCATAGACGGACGAACCACCATTCTCGGTAAAGCTCGTGATCGCAATCGGGATGGGGTCAAAATTCCCACGCGTAATATCAATCTTAAGCTGCGCGAGCGCGGCAGTTGGGATTGTGCACATCAGTGCTAAAATGAGAGCGATGTATCGCATAAGGCCACCCTGCTGTTCTTTTGATTTATCTAGTATAATAGCTCGCGCGGATCAAAATTCAATTCCATATCGCGCCAGCTGTCATATTTATCTGGCGGCAACCCCTTGAACTGACTGACCGCCCATACCGCGCGAATCGCGCTATCCACAGCGGAGCGAAAGAACGGATCGTTCTGATAGCGGCTTTCTTGACCGCGTGCGAGACCCACATCTTGCACCGATCCGTCAGGGAAAAGCAGCACCTGAATTTTAACCGCCAGATCATAATCATTCTTTGCCCCCACTGGCATACGCCAATGCCGTGCCACCTGACCAATAATCGCATCTTTTTCACTGATTGAGAGCGGAATCGAGTCATCATACGTGTCCGAACGGCTGGTGGCCCCGTCTGTGCCATCTTCTTTGGGCTTTTCTTCCGGAGTCTCTTCGGCTGTCGGCGTGTTTTCTTCTACCGACTGCAGCACGGCATCAAAATCATCTTTACGCTTTTTCTTCGCATCCTCTTTGGGTTTGTCTTCCTGCTTTTTCTCTTCCGCTGGCATCTTCACCGCTTCCACCGGTTTAATCGGCTCGACCTCGATGGTTTCTTTTTTCGTGGTTTTGGGCTTCGCTTTTCTGAGCTCTTTCTTCGGTGGTGGCGCTTTGCTCAGCGGTTTCTTTGATGGTTTGACATTCGAAATTTCAGAGACCGGCAGCAACTCAACACTAATCGCCAGTGGCTCTTGCGGCAGCGGGTCACGAAACGAAAAAATACTCGCCCCGAGATAAGACAAAAGAAACACACTAAGATGCAGCAGAAGCGATAGTGCTAAGGCTCGCTGTGACACATCGACTCCCGTTCGTTAATTTTGCAGCTGCTCGCTCACCAGCGCCACTTTCAAGAGCCCAGCCTTGTTGATTTTTCCAATCACGCCCATCACCACGCCATAATCGACATCGCGGTCACCACGCACAAAAATACGCGTGTCCTTTTTCTCGCCCACAATCGCGGTCAGCTTGTTGCCCAGTTCTTTAATGTCAATCTTCGTTTCTTGAACGAACACCTCGCCTTTTTTGTTCACCGACACCACCAATGGCTCATCTTGCCCCGGCAGAGGCGAGGCTTCGGTTTCTGGAAGATCGACCGTCACCCCAGCGGTGAGCATCGGTGCAGTAACCATAAAGATAATGAGAAGCACCAACATGACATCCACAAAGGGCGTCACATTAATGTCGGTAAATTGCTGCTTACGGTAGCCGCGCCCGCGGCCGCCAGGTGATAACATCGCGCCCATAATATTCTCCTAACCCGTACCATCGAGCTTGCGGCCGATCATGGTCGCGAATTCCGTCGAGAAATCGTCAAGCCGGCCACCAAACCGTGCCAACTCGCCAGAGAATTTGTTATACGCCACCACCGCAGGGATCGCTGCGAGCAGTCCAATCGCCGTCGCGGCCAGCGCTTCGGCGATCCCAGGCGCAACCACGGCAAGCGTCGTGTTCTTACTCGCGGCAATGGAAGTAAAACTGTTCATGATCCCCCACACCGTGCCGAACAACCCAACAAAAGGCGCCGAAGAGCCTACCGTCGCAAGAAAGCCCAGGCCATCCTCAATTTTGTCGAGCTCTTTATTACGCGTCACCGACATCATTTGCGCAATCCGATCGCGCACGCTGATCGTTAAACTTGCGGGAGAGGTCGAACGCACTTTCTTCTTCCCCTGCTGCCATTCATCCATGGCGGCAAGAAACACGGATGCCATCGGGTGCACGCTTTTGCGGCGTGCATATTTATCATAGAGGCTTTCCAGCGCCTCAGATTGCCAAAACTCGCGCTCAAACTTATCGGCTGCAATTTTTATGGCTTTGAATTTGAGATATTTATCAATGGTGATGGCCCATGACCAAATGGAGGAAATCACCAACACAATCACGACTGCTTGCACGACGGGTCCCGATTGCAAAAACAGCCCCAGCGCGCTCATATCGTGGGCAACCGCGGCAGCATTCCCTGCCATTTCCGTGGCGGCAATGGTTCCTTCTTCAACCGGCGCTGCTGTTTCTTGTGTCATGGCCTCTCCTCATGATTTTTAACTCTACTTGTTGTACGCGTTTGACACTTAAGAGACAAATTTATTTTGCAATGCGTCACGAATTTTATCCGGGATGCGCGCGGGCTTAAAATCGCTATTGACCATAGCAATCACCACATCGATCGAGGCGAGCAAGCTATCATCGCGCCAGATTTCCTGGGTCATTTCGATTTTGACCTTACCGATCGTGGCGGAAGGAATGCGCACATCGATCACATCATCAAGCCGGGCGCCTTGCTTAAAATCAATCGCCGCGCGGCTCACTACAAAGCCAAGTCCTTGCTCGTCGAGCAGTTGCTTTTGGTGAATGCCGCATTCTCGCAACGCATCGGTGCGCGCCCGCTCGGCGAATTTCAGATAATTCGCGTAATAGACCACCCCCGCCGCATCGGTGTCTTCGTAATAGATTCGATAGCTAGTGCGGTACATGACTTACCGTTTTGTTGTCATCCTCGGGGCTTCTGTTAGTAAGACAAAAGATCCCTGGGATCCAGAATAAAAATGTCAGAGGACATTCATGGAATGGATTGCCTGTACGCGCTCGCTTACTGCTCGCTTGACGTGGCAATGACACCATTATGTCTCCAAAAATTCAAACTGATCTGCGCGCTTCGGCATTGGCTTACCTATGTGAGTATAAGCGGTTTGCGTCAACATCCGTCCGCGCGGGGTGCGCTGAATAAAGCCTTGCTGAATCAGGAACGGTTCGATAGTTTCTTCAATCGCATCGCGCTGCTCAGAAAGCCCCGCCGCAATCGTTTCAATTCCCACTGGGCCGCCGCCATAATGCTGTTCAATAAATTGCAAATAGCGCCGGTCGGAGTGATCAAGTCCTTTGCCGTCCACTTCTAGGCGTTGCAGCGCCGAATCCGCAATCGCCGCATCAATCTCTTTTTGCTTTGCCGCCTGCGCAAAATCACGCACCCGGCGCATCAGGCGAATCGCAATCCGCGGTGTTCCGCGCGAGCGGCGGGCAATTTCACGCGCGCCATCTTCCGCAATCGGTGCGTTCAAAAGCGCTGCCGCACGGGTCACCACTTTCATGAGTTCTTCTTCAGAATAGAATTGCAGTTTCAGCGGAATGCCGAAGCGATCGCGTAGCGGGTTGGACAGCAGGCCGAGCCGCGTCGTGGCGCCGACCAGCGTAAAGCGCGGCAGGTCAATGCGCACGGTGCGCGCCGCCGGGCCCTCGCCAATGATTAAATCGAGCTGATAATCCTCCATCGCCGGATACAACACCTCTTCGACCGTGCTTTGCAGCCGGTGAATCTCGTCAATGAACAGCACATCGCCCGCTTGAAGATTCGTCAAAATTGCCGCCAAATCGCCTGCTTTGGTCAATAGCGGCCCAGAAGTCGCGCGAAACCCGACCCCCATTTCCTGCGAAATAATATGTGCCAGCGTGGTTTTCCCAAGGCCTGGCGGGCCATAAAACAACGTATGATCGAGGCTGTCTTTACGCTCTCGCGCCGCAGAAATAAAAATACGTAAATTCTCACGCACCGCCTGCTGGCCGGTGAAATCATCGAGCGAGGCCGGGCGCAAACTGCCTTCACCCGTATCTTCTTCAAGCGGATCTGGAGTGGTGAGTGTCATGGTATAAGGCTAGAATGTCACCCCGTGCTTGTCACGGGGTCTGGAACGGTTATCCCCTATGGAGGACCGGATGGCCAGATATCAGGTCATCTGGCACTCTGGTCATCCACTTACGCCGGCTGGCTCGCAAGCCGTTTGAGGCTCGCCGCAATCAGCGCATCGAGGCTCGCCCCCTCATTTTCCTGCATCACATGGATCACCGAGCTATGCGCTTCCGTACGGCCATAGCCTAAGTTGGTCAGCGCCGAAATCGCATCTTCGAGCTGCGACATATCGAGTGATGGGGCGGCAGAGGTTTCTTTTGCCTTTTTGGATGTCTTCGAGGCTGTTTTCGGCGCGGGCGCACTCACTTCAATCGCCTCGCTCATTGCCGTGACCTGCGAAGAGATGGCGATTTTATCGACCTTATTTTTCAGCTCGGT
The DNA here is from genome assembly GCA_964352815.1 of uncultured Azospirillaceae bacterium. GTDB lineage: Bacteria > Pseudomonadota > Alphaproteobacteria > Rickettsiales > UBA3002 > CAYGTO01. Next base: position 163,358 of record CAYGTO010000002.1, read on the forward strand.
CACAATCCGATCGGCCAATTTCGGCCCCACCCCGCTCACCGCCGTCAGCGCTTTGCTATCTTTCGCCGTGATGGCGATCACCAGCTGGTCAGGGCCGAACACGCTCAATATCGCAAGGCCCATCCGTACGCCAACGCCTTGCACCGAAGTCAGCACTTTGAACCATTCTTTCTCAAGCGGGCTAGCAAACCCATAGAGGTGAATATGGTCTTCGCGCACATGCGTCTCGATCATCAGCCCCGCCTGCCCACCAATGCCGGGCAATTGCGACAATGTTTTCGCTGAAGCAAAAATGATATAACCGACGCCATTCACATCCAGAATCACATGGTCTTCCGCGATGGTGTCAATGATGCCTTTGAGTTTTCCGATCATAGGTTTTCTCGTTTGCTCCCGCGCTGCACTACTGTTGCGCGCGATGAGCCTGAGCGCTTCGCGCACTAAAGACTCAGCCTACTGGCCTCGTTTCCACAACAAAAGCTACTGCGCTTCACTAGTAACGAGCAACTAGAAACTAGAAACCATCCCATGACTCGCATCACAAATGGCCACGGCGAGCGCATCGAGCGCGTCATGGCGCGCATCGGCAATATGCTCGCGGCAGCCGGGGAGCAAGGTTTGCACCATCATGCCAATCTGCGCCTTATCGGCCGCGCCCGTGCCAACCACCGTTTTCTTAATCAGCCGCGCCGCATATTCATTCACCACAAGCCCTGTTTGCGCGAGCGACAGCAACAGCGCGCCGCGCGCCTGGCCAAGCTTTAGGCTCGATTTGCTGTTCACATTGACGAAGGTTTCTTCCATCGCCGCATGGGTGGGCTGAAAGTCGTGAACGATGCGCTTCATTGCTTCATCAAGACTCATCAAACGCTGCGTCATGCTTGCCTTGGGGCTCGTGCTGACCGTGCCGCACGCCACATATTTCAAATGATGGCCCTGCTTGGTAATAATGCCCCATCCGGTGTGGGTTAGGCCTGGGTCAATGCCGAGGATTTTCATTACACGTCATCCCGCGGCTTGACCGCGGGATCTCTATAATAATGTATCATATAAGTCTCGCCAATCTGGATTGAGTGATTCGATAAGTTCTATTTTCCATTGGCGCTGCCATTCTTTCAAACGTTTTTCACGCTTAATAGCATGTTCTGCTGTGTCATGTAATTCGTAATAGACGAGATGCTTACAGTTATATTTCTTCGTAAAACCGTCTATCACATGATACTTATGTTCATAAGCGCGTTTTGTTAAATCTGAAGTCACACCAATATAGAGCACAGATTGGCATGGGTTTGTCATAATATAAGTACAGAATTGCTTCATTCTTTAGAGATCCCGCGGTCAAGCCGCGGGATGACGGTTACGCGCTCGCTTGCCGTGGCAATGACATCCTTTCATGTTACGCGCTCAGTTGCTCGAGCGTATCATCATCCATTTCGAAATTCGCCGTCACATCCTGCACATCATCATTATCTTCAAGCGTTTCGATCAGCTTCATCAAGCCGGCAGCATTGTCGCCATCCACCGCAATGGTGTTTTGCGGTTGCCAGATCAGTTTCGCGCTGCGTGCTTCGCCAAATTTCGCTTCCAGCGCTTCGCGCACGGTGCCAAACTCATCCTGCGGGCAGGTAATCTCATAGACCGACGGGCCTTCCGAATCTGCTTCGGCCTCTACGAGCTCACAATTCTCTGCGCCGGCTTCGAGGGCTGCTTCAAACATGGCCTCTTCATCGGCCGTCTCTTTCGGGTAGGTGATGAGCGCATTGCGGTCGAACATGAAGCTCACCGATCCGGTTTCCGCCAAATTTCCACCGTTTTTGGTAAAGGCGGCGCGCACTTCAGCGGCGGTTCGGTTCTTATTATCGGTCATCGCATCGACAATCACCGCAATCCCGCCCGGACCGTAGCCTTCATAGCGGATTTCCTCGTAATTATCCATGTCCGATGGGCCGGCGCCCTTTTTGATCGCGCCCTCGATACGGTCTTTGGGCATATTGTCGGCGCGGGCATTCTGCATAGCCAGGCGCAGGCGCGGGTTCATCCCCGGATCGTCACTGCCACCAGTTTTCACGGCCACCGTGATCTCACGCGCCAAGCGGTTGAACACTTTCGCACGCTTTTTATCCTGCGCACCTTTACGGTGCATGATATTTTTGAATTTACTGTGGCCAGCCATAACGCCTCAATGTGTTAACTACATATGAGTATAGAACGATGCGATGCAAAGTCAAAAAGCTGGGAAGTGGCTGTGGGTAACGGAAAGTCTTAGCTTTCGTCTTTCTTCTCTTCATTTGAAGAAGAGAAATTTCCGATATTGCCGAAGCGATTCGCGAATTTCTCCATACTGCCTGTTTTACGCATATGGCCACCGCCAACCCATGCTGGGTGCGTTTTCACATCCACATCAAGCTGAAGGCGCTCGCCTTCTTTGCCCAATGTAGAGCGTGTTTCAAACTCTGTTCCGTCCGTCATCACTACCGTGATCGTGTGATAATTTGGATGTATATCTGCTTTCATTATTCTACCTATCGTTCAGCTTTACGGCTGTTTAGAGGATATTTCCCGGCTTGGCAAGTATGTTTTTTCATTCGAAGATCAAGAGAATATGTTGTTCTTGAGGCGCTTAGCGCCAAGTGTGACAAAAAGGCTGCTTCCCTGTTAACTCATAAGCATCCTTTTGCAAAATATGTATTTTTTTATATTGCAGTCTGGTTTTTTGCTCAAAAAATGCTATACAGTAATAGTTATGGGTAAACTCTTTACGCTAACGGTGAGTTCTGTCGCGCTTATGATGGCGTTTGCACCGCTCGCTGCTTACGCACAAGTCCCTGCTGCGGCCGAGCCTGGCCGCGTGCGTCAACAGCAGCTACCACAAGCGCCTACCCCTCAGACAGAGGCGGTTCCCGAGCGCGGTGCAAAAGAAGCAAATATTCCCGAAGGCTCAGAGAATATTCCGCTGATCATCCGCAATGTAACCATTGAAGGGAATACCGTCTACAGCACCCCATACTTATTAAGCCTGCACAAAATCATCAATAAAGAAGATGGGACGCTGGCCGATCTGTATCGCCTGGTCGCGCGCATCAACATGACGTATCAGAAAGATGGCTATGTGCTGACGAAAGCCGTGTTGCCAGAGCAAGATGTGGGTTCGGGTGATGTGACGATTCGGGTGATTGAGGGGTTTGTTGAGAATGTGGAAACCAGCGGCACCTATCAATCCACGCGCGTGATCGAAGAAATTCTAAATCGCATTGCCGCCATCAAACCATTCAACATTGAAAAGCTTGAACGCCATATGTTGCTTCTGAATGACCTACCTGGTCTAACAGCGCGTTCATTGCTACGTCCCATTGGTGCGGGTAGTGCGCCGGGCGCGGTCGCCGTAGCGATTGAATTTAGCGAAGGTGAAGATGTGAATGGCTCGGTGGGGTTCAACAATCGCGGTTCGCGCTTTATCGGCCCATGGCAAGCGACGGGAAATGTATCAAAATATGGTTTACTAAGCCCGTATGATCAAACAACGCTCGCCACAACTCTGACTGCTGAGTTAGAAGAGCTGTATTTCTTCTCCGCTTCTCACAGCCGCGTTATTTCAGCAGACGGGCTGCGCTTCACCATGAATGGTAGCTATTCCCGCACCGATTCAGGCTTCAATCTAGAGCCACTCGAAGTGGAAGGGAGTTCCTATGACGTTAGTGCCAGCCTGTCCTATCCGGTGATTCGCTCACGCCAAGAGAATTTGTTTGTCACCGGGTCATTTGATTTTAAACATTCGCAGACCGATATTCTAGCCACCGAACTCTTCAGCGATGACCTTCGCGTGTTCCGCTTAGGCGCGAATTATGGCTTTGCTGACAATTGGATGGGCAGCAATAATTTTGACGTCACCTGGAGCCAAGGGCTCGACATTGCCGGAGCCAGCGATCAAACCGACCAAGCAGCAGGAACATTGTCGCGCGCTGAAGCCACTGGATCGTTCAGCGCTATTAGTCTGAGTGCATCGCGCACACAGTATATTGATCCGGAATGGAGCGGGTTTATTTCCGCAAATGCGCAGTTCTCTGATAGCTCGCTGCTTTCATCGGAAGAATTTGGCTATGGCGGACAAGGCATAGGACGCGCTTATGATGGTTCGGAAATCACCGGTGATGATGGTGCCGCGATATTAGTGGAGCTACGCTATGGCGGCGTACCACAGTGGAGTGAACTTACCTCGCAGCTCTACACCTATTATGATGTGGGCCAGGTATGGAACCGCGAAATTGGTGGCCAAGATCAGTCGGGAAGTTCGGCCGGTGCAGGATGGCGTTTTAATTGGGACCAAAATATCAACGGTGACCTGAGCTTAGCCTTCCCGCTGACGCTGCCTGTGGGTGCAGCAAATTCAGCAAACAATAGCGCGCCGCGCATTTTCTTTACGCTGAACCGCTCGTTCTAAAAAAAGGGGTTTCTAGAAATTCCAGATGCGAAGCGATAGGCTCTCACTGAGCACTTTCTTCACCTGCTCAAGATTCTCTTCCAGATCTTCGCCGTTGCGCTCATCATACAGACTCTCAAGGAATGCCTCCGAAGGAATGTCTTCGCTGTAGGTCTGGCGCATATTCACTGAAGATGGCTCCGCATCAGCAATCGAAATGCTAAACGTATTGTTTGCATCCGTTAGCACGACCTCACGCTGAGTCTCATTCACCTCTGGCTCAAGATCCATAGGGATTTCCGCATCGTATGATAAGACTGGCTCAACGCCCTCGTTCACCGCAATCGGATTGATCGGCTGTTCAACAATGACGGTTTCAGGTGCCGTTTTTCTTGGGCCACGGAAGTCATTGGCGATCTCAATCATCGGCGCTCTTGGCGTCAGCGCTTCTTCCGTATTTGTGATCGTGTATACCACCGTATCCGGAAGATCCGAATTCGTCATTTGCGCAGGTGTTGGAGCAGGCGCGCCACCACCCCCGCCTCCGCCTGGTGGCGGAGGTGGTGGTGGAGGTGGTGCTCCCACCAAACGAATCGTGAAGCCCTCAAACGTATACAGCGCATCATTACCTGGACCGCCCAAGATGGCATCGGCTGCGGCCTGGTCAGCAGCGCCACCCACAAGACCTGTCAATGTCGCGCCCGTCGAATTCGCGTTAATGTCAACATTAGCCGCGTTGATATTCGCTGCCATCGTCGTCATTGCGTCTAGATTCAGCGTATCCGCTGTCAACGTGCCTGACGCGTAGGCGATGTCTGCCAAGTTCGCGAGCAATGATAAGGCGTTTGTACCCACATTAATATCACCATTCAGGTTGATATTCTGCGCTTCGAGATTTACGTCGGTGCCTTGCGTCCAGCTCCCGCCCACATTCATCGAACCGCCTGCGTTCAAACGCACCCAGTTAAAGTTATTTTGAATCTGGCCCAGCTCAGCATTCGACAGGTCAAACGCACCTACTGTGCCGTCGCCCACATTCATGTCACGGCCCGCGGTTGATGTCTCAAGCGTCAGATCACCCGTCCCGTCCAGATTGCCGTTCAGGGTCATGTTGTCGGCGATCAGGTCAAGATTATCCGCGCCAGCGTCCACCCCGCCCGTACCGATCGAGATATTCCCCGCCATCGCGTTTAAAATGCGCGCACCGGTCGTGGTCGTAGCAGCCACATCATTCGCGATCGTGATATTACCACCGCCTGTAGTAACATTTGCGCCCAAGCTTAGTGTCTCTGCACGCTCAAATGTCACATCACCAAAACCTGCCGCTGCATTGCTTGTATCAATCGCAGCATTGACGATAATCTCATCACCCGCACCGGTGCCTGAGCGGATCGTAAAGTTCGTGTCGCTGCCCGCTGCTGCGGTGAGCGTGTCATCAATGGTGAGATCATGGAAATTACTTCTGAACTGGACAGAATCAACAAACTCATACGTGTCCGTATCGATGGTGAGATTGCCATTGATATGGAAAAGCCACTGCCCCCAGCCGTCGGTAATACGCCCGAGCTCAGCATCGGTCAGTATTGTGCCCGCCGCATCCGAGCCAATAGCCGTATTGCCCGATGTATTTCCAAATGTCAACGTACCTGGTCCTGACAGTGATGCGGCTGGGTCAATTACCACATCAGTAGTTGTCCAGAACTCCATGTTATTTGCAGCGACAAGGGCGCCATTCACGTTGATCGTATCACCATAATACCTAACCGTGGCATCATCATGCGTATAGGCACCGACATTGACCGTATCATCAATGGCTCTGAAGCGCAGATCATTCGCCGTCAAAAGAGCAATCTCCGCATTGCTCAAATGCGCATCCCCTGCCTGGCCATCACCGACACCGAAATCAGCAGAATTATTGGCCTCAAACGACAATAAGCTCGAGCTTACCGCGCCTCTAATATCAAAATCTTCTGCTTCTAGGAAGAGCTGCCATGCACCATTAGTGTAACCACCTGTACCAATGTTGATTGCACCAGTTCCTGCGTTTAGGGTACGATTGCCGCCAGGGTTAGTCGTGCCAGTCACGCTATCCGCAAGCGTGATATTGCCGCCTGCCGTCGTGATGTTACCGCCAATATTGACTGCATCTGCATAATCAAACGTTACCGCACCCTGGCCAGCTGCTGCAGCGCTTAAATCAATCGCCGCATTCACATCAATCAGGTCTGCATTATTACCCGACTCACCGCGTAATGTCAGCGCGGCATCACTTGCCGCAGATGCATTAATCGCGGTATCCACACGCACATTGTCAATGCCTTGCAGCACCCACGCATCGTTAATCGTGTGAGTCGCTGCTGCGGTGTCAAGGAACGTCGTGCCCTGTGATTGGAAGCTCACCTGGTTCCATCCATCAGCAATGTTTCCAAGACTTGCGTCATCCACTTCAGCAACCAGCGCTGGCGCTATGCCAAAGGTTGCGCCAATATTCGCGATCGCATCATCACCCACCGCCCAGCTATGGCCGGCCGTGCCTGGCGTCAAGAAGGCCAGATTGTTACCGTTGCTGAGACTCGCATTAATATCTAAGGTGGTCCCAACATTCGCAGTCAAATCATTGCCGCCAAGATCTTGCGCGCCATCAAACGTTACACCTGCACCGCCAGCATTAAACCCGACGCTATCGCTCCATGTATGTGCGTGCACGTCAATGTCCGCACCATCGCCACGGAAGAGAATTGCGCCCCAACCATCCGTTATATTATTGAGTGATGCTGAACTAATGGTCGAGCCAGTCGCGTCTGCACCATCAGCAATCCCAAACATGACACCGCCACTCGCCGCAAACGAAAGCTGCCCTGTACCCGTCAACGCACCATTGATCGCAAAGTCATCACCGATAAAGCTTACATTATCCGCACCGGCACTGATACCACCCGTGCCGATGGTAATATCGCCTACACCCGCATTGAGGATACGTGCACCGGTCGTCGTTGTAGTCGTCACCGTGTCTTGAATATCGATGTTACCGCCCGCAGTCAGAATATCTGCATTCAACGCGACGGCATCCGCATTGAATATCGTTACCGCACCAAAGCCAGCCGCGGCGCCGCTCGCATCAATCGCGCCATTAATGGTGATCGCGTCTGAAGCATTCACATGCGGCGGAGCACCGGTTCCGGCAAAGGTTAAGTTGGTATCTGAACCCGCCGCAATCGCAATCTCATCGACGGTAATGTTCGCACGGGTTTCAAACATAACAGAATCGCTGAACTCATACCCGTCCGTATCAATCACGATATCACCCAGCGAGTTAAAGGTGATCAGATTAAAGCCGTCTTGAATGCGCCCAAGCTCGGTATCCGTAATGTGCGCACCACCACCCGCATCATCACCAATGAAGTCCGCACGCACAAACTCAAGGTTGCCTGTACCGATCAAATTCGCATTAATTTGCGCACCGCCGACATCAGAAAAGACGGCATTATTTGCACCGAAGTTCTGTACGCCATTGATGTTGATATCACCGCTACTCGCCGTGGTGAAAGCCATATTATCAGTCCATGTATACGCGCCAATATTCATATCTTGCGCAAACTCAACTTGGAACGTGACTAGGTTAAAGCCGTCCTGGATACGCGCGAGTTCCGCATTCGTAAAGCTCGCCGCCCCTGCTTGCCCGTCACCCACACCCATATCGGCTGAATCTGTATCGAAATGCATATGGCCCGTACCCGAGAGGTTACCATTGATGACAAAATCATTGGCTTCGAGTTTCAGGTTAGCTCCTGCAGCAATACCGCCAGTGCCCACGGTGATTGTTCCTGTGTTTGCATCAAACGTGCGATGTCCCGTGGTGGTTGTGCCTGTGACACTATCGGCAATCGTAATATCGCCAGCCGCCGTGGTAATGTTAGCATCCAGCGTCAGCGCGCTAGAACCTGCAAACGTAAAGGCGCCATCACCCGTCGCCGTCAGTGTATCATTCAAAGCGATGGTACTCGTTGAACTAAAGGTCGTCGCATCGGTGAAGTTATGACCATCCGTGTCGATCACCATCGCACTACCAACCGCATCAAAGGTCACTGAGCTAAAGCCATCTTGAATCCGGCCAAGTTCCGTATCGGTTAGATCCGTCGCTGCCGCATCCGTACCAATCGCATCCACACCTGCAAGGGTCAAACTACCCGTACCTGTTAATGTGCTTGCGAGATCCATCGTACCACCGGTGGTCAGGATAAAGTCATTTGCGCCGAAATTCACCGCACCATCGACATCCAGATCGCCTGCATTCGCATCACCAATATTGATGGTCGAGAACGTGGTGCCACCAAGGCTTGTAATCGTTGCCTGATCGATACTAAGCGCAGCAGCATCGGATGTCGAACCAAGTTGAATGTCTTTGCCCGCGGTACCGACACTAATGTTTAGCTCACCCGTACCGGTTACATTCGTCAGGCTGACAAGTGTATCGCTATAGAGGCCAAGAGCATGTGCGCCGGCATTGAGGCCACCATTTCCAACAGTGATGGAACCATCACCTGAGTTTAGGACCACATCGCTGCTCAGCGTCGCCGCGCCAATGCCATTGAGGAAAGTAATGTCACCGCCGCCCGTGGTAATGTTTCCGTTCAACACGACGCTCTCAATATTATTGGCCGCTAAACTCGCATTACCAAAGGTCACATTACCAAATCCAGCTGCCGCTTGGCTGGTATCAATGTTGGCATTAATCGTAACAACATCCATGTTGTGATTTTCGGCGCCTTCATTACCCACAAAGCTAAAGTTTACATCACTTCCTGCTGCAGCGACTAAATCACCTTCGATAAAGATTTGTTCGTCTGCACTTGACCAGTTAGAAGAGATGAATCGTACCGAGTCAGTGAACTCATACGCATCAACATCAACTGTGATGTGTGACCATTCACTACGGAAGGTAATTAAGTTAAAACCATCCGTAATGTTAATCAGCTCGGTATTAGTTAAGTAGTTGCCACCAGCACCATCGCCAATCTGGCTACCGACACGCTGGAACTCAATATTTCCTGTACCTGAAAGCGCTGCACCGATTGTCGGGTTACCGGTATACAGCGTCACATTGTTCGCACCGAAATTCTGTGCACCATTAAAATTCAGCGCATCATAGGTAAATAAAGAGAGGTTGTCGCTCCAAGTACGTGCGCCTAGGTTAATAGTGCCGTTCTGATGTTGTCTAAAGGTGATCTGATTGAATCCATCTGTGATATTATCAAGTTCGCTGTTGTCTAAGTTAAGCACACCCGCTTGACCATCTCCAATGCCTATGGTGTTCCAGTTTTGTGCCGCGCCAAATACTAAGTTCCCCGACCCTGAAATTGCCTGCGCCACATCGAACCCTGTATGCGCCTCAAAAGTAACATGGTCATTTCCAAACGCCAGTGTATCAGTAATGTTGATCGCTCCATTGCGCGCTTCGAATAAGATATTATCCGTTTTGGCACTGTTCGTGTGCTGATTGATATAGATATCACCATTCTCTGTATGATAAGTAATATCACCATTCAGGAAGCTGAGCGATGTGTCATCGATCACGACATTCCCTGCCGCACCCGTGCCGATACCAAAATCATGCGCATCCGTTCCTGTGCGTAATGAGATAGTCGTAAAATTTGTCGAAGAGATTTCACCATCAAAATCGAACCCATCGGCAATAGCAGAGAACCACTGGTTACCCACGTTATAACCACTGGTTCCGATATTGATAGCACCCGCGCCCGCATTAAACGTTAAATGTCCTTGCTGAGATGCTGCGGTCACACTATTCGCAATTGTGATATCACCACCACCCGTGGTTAGGTGTGCCCCAATCTGAAGGTCAGCGGCATTAATGAATTGAAGATCACCACCCGCAAGCGTTATGGCCTGGTTCACATCAATGATGCCTAAACCATCAAGAATCAAACCACCCGTACCGGTATTCGTGATCGTCGCATCAATCGTGATATCATCATGCGCATCGAGCGTTAGCGTGTTCGCACTTGCCCAGCTGAGGGCTGCATCAACCGTGATGTCACCATCATCGCCGCCGCCTGCTGCGGTTTGCACGAGCACATCACCCAAACCAAGCTGCGTCGCCAAATCACCTACGTTCCAGTAGTTGGCGCCCGTTGCACCTGCACCAATGCCAAAGTTGGTTGGGTCAAGGTAAAGCAATCCATTCTCGCCATCCGTCGCAAGTAGGTTCACCATACCACCGTAGAAGAGCGTATCCTTACCGGACACTTCAACAAAACCACCATCACCAGAGATCGCGCCACCTTGTGCGAAAATATCACCGTGGAATTCCGTGTAATCGTCTGACCAAATAATCGCACGGCCCGCATCGCCCTCATCGAGCGCGCTTACCGTAATCGTTGCACCTTCGTCAATATCTGTGGTCGTTGCCGTTTGAACACCATTGCCGCCCTGGTAATCACCACCGACCATGACGTCACCGCCGCCGGCGCTCGCCGATGCATCAATGCTCGCCGTGCCGCTTAGCTGAATCGTGTTCGCAAGAATTTCGACATTACCAGCAGTCTCGCCCGCGCCTTTGCCAGACACATCAATGTCGCCCGCAAGCTGAATCTTACCAATATTCGGGTCACCATTCGTTGGTTTCTCCGCGAAAATTTTCACCGACCCTTCGCTCGCCGCGAAGGTTGTCGCGTGAATCTCTCCCGATACATTGATCAGCTGATCGACCAAATTACGACCGCTCGCCGCAGAAATCAGAACATCGCCACCCTCGGCCGCAATCGTTCCTGTATTCGTCACCATGGTTTGCGCGACGGCGTCGCTGACCTCAACATTGATCAAGCCATCGCCATACATATCGAGCGCAAACGTGTCCCCCGCTGCGAGCTGGACTTTCCCGAGCTTCGCGCGAATCACCCCATGGTTCTCGACTTGTGGCGCGACGAAACCGACTAGCCCCGCTTCGCCCGCTGTAATTTCACCATGGTTGATAACTTTTGCATCTGCATTTCCCGCATGTTGGAAATTGTAATTTCCATTCATGAAGTCATCAGTGTCGATATCAGCAGTCGAGACGACCAAGCTGTTCACATCGACCTTCGCCGTGTCAGTAAACACCACTCCGTTCTGGTTGATCACCATGACATTACCGTTGGCTTTGAGCTGTCCGGCAATGACCGACGCATTCGGGCTCAACACCTTGTTGAGGGTGATCGACGATGAAGAGGGTTGATTAAATTGTGTGATTTCATCAGCCGCAATGTTGAATGACTGCCAGTTAATGACCGCCTTGTTGCTGCTTTGATTGATGGTCAGGGTTTTACCGGCCTGATCAATGGTCGCAGACCCTGCCACTACGTTGCCGCCATCTGGATTTGCGTACGCAGCATTGGCTACCACGCAAGCGCTAAGCGCCGTGGTACATGCAAGCTGCTGTACAAACCTTGAGTCCATATTCTATCCTTATCCTCTAGCACACGACTGGATTATTTCCTTAGACTTGCACGCTAAGGTGTTAATTATTCTTCTCCCAACATTCTTAATATACCCTTTATCTATTAAGAAGCCGTTAAGAGATCTGTTCAGTTTTAGAACAATTTTAGATAAATCGGAGATTCCCGCACTGCAGCACGCCCTGACAAATAATCATAACATCATGATAATGAATGATTATTTGTCAGAATTGTCATCAAAGCTTCACATAACTTCTGAATCGGCCTGATATGCTGGAGTGATGAGTATAAAAAATATCACAATTCACTCTGTGAAGGTGCTCGACGGGCTCGATGGGGAGCGGCTGGCCATGATTGTCGCACCAGAGGGTGCTCCGCCCGGCTCTCTCTCTTTACTGACAGAGTTCTTGAATACGCATGGCGTGCGTGCTGTGCCGGGATATTATGGCTCCGAAAAACGGCACGTATTGCGCCTGTCTCACTTTGGCTCGGATGAAGCGCTACATGGCTTATTGACCAAGCATTTCCCTCATTGGCTTGAAGCGCAGCATACCAAAGTACACCCCATCACTATCTCGCCTTCACTCGCGCTGGAAACCATTTCTCATGATAATGCTTTTGACATGTCTGATGGGCTGATGAACCAGCTCGTTAAGAATAGTGGGACGATCACGGGGGGAATTTATACGCTCGCCAATCTCTGCTACCTTGGCTTTGCGATTGGCTCGATACGGTCGACCAAAGCGGCTGGCCCTGTCGACTATTCCGTGCTCGCCTCGGCCTTGTGTTTTTTAGCGGGTGGCTTTGTCGTTACCGCACATGGTAACCCCGCCCGCGGGACGGACAACGTTTATCCGCTGCTTTCAGAACTCTATGAAAGGGCCGATTCAGCGGGTGCACAATCCGACACATCAAAAGGCATCTATGATGCCATCACCCATCTCACCAAACGTTACCCATGGGAAATAGGCTCCATCGCCAATGGCCTTGGTATTTTGCTGCAAATTCGTTCCACCTACACACGCGCTGTGCCCATTGAGCGCGCTTCAGGCATTGCGTTTCTCACCAGCTATTTGATCGCAGCGCTGGTCCCTGAGAAGGGGGGGCGTTCGATGATCAACACAGACGCTTTTCTCGGAGAAAAGACTGGGGAAGATATTATTCAAAGTCTCGACACATTCCGTAAACATAGCGGCATTCTTCAGCCCATCGTGAATTTTGGCTATGCTGTGGCAGATTATATCCATGAAAAGCCCGTACAAGTCTCGGGCGGTGTGGCGTTACTCGGAAATGCCATCAGCATGACCGCATCACAGATCGAACGCAGCAGTGAGCTGACTCAAACTGCGAATTTAAGTAAACGCCTTGGCCTAGGCGGCTGCGCATTGTTCTCAACCGTTGGCGGCGGATTCCAGCTACTCGCAGGCAAAGACCGCGGCGCCACCTTTGATAGTGTGGTCACCAGTGCAGCGGAAATGATTCGCCATGACCCTAAGCTACAAAACGCGTCGCATGGAGAGGTGATGGTTAAAATTGAAGGCCTTGCGAGAAGCATGTCCGAATCAACCGATATTGTGCATGACGAAGCACAAATGCGGCGGGGCATTATCGAGCGGCTCAAACGCGATGCTGATAATTCGTGCCTCACGATGGATGAGTGTTTGGTAGGCTTTTTGCCGAGCGAACAAAAGAAGCTCGAAAAGAGCCCCTTTATTAATACACAGCTAGTGAAACAGCTGGCCGCTTAAGCGCAGCGTTTTACGTAACTTCCTGGCGCCGCTTCTATCACGGGCATTTTCTTAGAGCCCGGCTTACGTGCTTTGACCATATTTCCCGCATACGGTTTGACCCATTTCTGCCAATGCGTCCACCATGATTTCTTCGTATAGTTTGCCTCTTGAATCCACTGATCAGGGCTGTCGGGCAATGCATCATTCGCATAATAACCATATTTATCCTTGCCTGGCGGGTTCACCACTCCGGCCACATGCCCCGACTCAGCAAGCGTAAACTGAACCGGCCCCGAGAACATTTGCGCGGTCACATAGGAAGATTGCCACGGGGCAATATGATCGTCTTTTGTAGAGAGAAGATAAGCCGGCGTCTCGACTTTGCGTAAATTGATCGGCACATCCGCGACATGCACCCCACCCGGCTTGATCAACAGATTCTTCTGATAGAAATTGCGCAGATAGAACGTATTCATTTCCATCGGCAACCGCGTCGAATCAGAATTCCAATACAGAATATCGAATGGGAACGGGTTTTTCCCAAGCAAGTAATTGTTGATATAGAACGACCAAATCAGATCATTCGAGCGCAGCATATTAAAGGTCTGCGACATATCTTCCGCCGGCATATATCCGTGTGTGCTCATCCGATCTTCAATCGCTGCAATCGTGGTGTCATCAATAAACACCCCAATATCACCAACATCACTATAGTCTGTTAGTGTCGTCAAGTAAGTCGCGCTGGCGATCCGGTCTTCCTCACCTTTTGATTTCAAATAAGACAACGCAATCGAAAGCAATGTACCGCCCAAGCAATAGCCCATCGTATTAATCGAACGCTCTCCCGTCGCTTTTTCAATCGCATCAAGCGCTGCGAGAGGGCCTTCTCGCAAATAATCACTAAAACTTTTATCACTCAGCGACTCATCCGGGTTCACCCAAGAGATCATAAACACCGTATGTCCCTGCTCCACGAGCCAGCGCACCAGTGAGTTCTTTTGCTGAAGGTCGAGAATGTAATATTTATTGATCCATGCCGGCATCACAAGCAAGGGGCGCTTATGCACCGTCTCGGTCTGCGGCGCATATTGAATCAGCTCTATTAAGTCATTCTTATAAACGACGCTTCCCTTAGTACAGGCGAGGTTTTTGCCCACTTCAAACGCAGATTCATCGGTCATACGAATACGCAGATTGCCGTGACCCTTTTCAATATCTTCGAGCAGGAATTGAAGCCCTTGCACTAGATTGTCGCCATTGCTCTCAAGCAGTTCTTTCATCGCCAGCGGGTTGGTAAAGAGATAATTGCTCGGGCTCAGCGCATCCATGAATTGGCGCGCGAAGAAGTTCAGCTTGTGATTGGTGTGTGAGTCTCTGATCTCTGTGATCTGCAGGCCTTTTTGCATCCATTTATTCGCCAGCAAATACGACTCTTTCACGTAGTCGTAGAACAGATTTTCCTGCCATTCCTCACCTTTAAAGCGGCGATCACGCATATCAGGTTGGATATAAGGGTTATCCGTGTTGCCAAGCATACGCTGCGCCGTGTGCTGCCAAAAATTGGTATAATCCTGCCACATCGCCATGCTAGCTTCGATCCAGCCACCTGGGTTCGCCATCATGCCGGCAATCGCCTGGCCCCACGCTTCTTGCAGATGCAACGGGTCAATACTAAAATGCGGGCTCGAGGAAAGCGCCGGATATTTAATCACCGCCATGATTTGCTGCCATAATTCAGAGGCTTTTCCCATATTCTCAGCAAATTTCTGCGGGTTAAACTGCTTGCTCGCCTGTTCCATGGTTTTTTTCGTCGCTTGGGTGGGTTTCGCTTGTGCTTGGGGTGTGGCACGCGCTGGTTTCTTTTCTTGCGTAGGCGCGGCAGCGGGTTTGCTATCCCGGTTACTAACGAGCCGCGCACGTTTCGTAATTTTCTTCCCCGCGTGACGCACATGATGCTGCGCGGTCATTGCTTCATTCTTCGGCATATGGCCCCTCTCTCTATGCTGAACCGCTTTATATCCGCTGCGAGCCGAGGAAGCAATCGTTCATTTGTCGCCTATTTAAGCGCTTCTGGACAAAAAAGGGGATTTGATTGGCGGGCCTGTAGCAGAGTGATATGTTCTGGTGTATGCAGATGAAACATCCCACTTATTATACTATAGAAAATGGCGTTATGTTTGGGCTTAAATGGTCGTTGATGGGCGCCATGCTCGCCATGACCGGTCTCGCCGGCTGTGGGATCCTTGATATTGAGGAGAATAAAGAGCGTCATAATTTTGTTCAAGGGGAACGCCGCACACCGCAACTAAATCCGCCAATGGCTAATGCACCCCGCGCCACCGATGAGCAAGGGCGGCTGTCTTCACGTGGTGGCGCGGTGGCAACCGGTACTACTTCTTCGGGCAATCAGGAGAATATTAAACGCGGCGGGCGATCGCTACCATCGTCTGCCCCTGCGCCACGTTTCCAAAATACGGCACCATCGGCGACATCGCCCTACGAATCCTATAACACGGCACCCCAAGAAGACGAATCGAACACCATGGATGACATTGCTAATATGTTCGGATTTGGTTCAGACAACGAGGAAACTGTTCAGCCAGCACCGCCGCCTGTTGTGGCCGCGCACCAGCCACAATCCGCGGTGGCCCCTCTCCCCGCGATTGCAAGCCGCGAAGACCAAGCCCCAAGAGCAAGCCTGGAGCTAGCCACACCGCCGGCCGCCGCGCTGCAAACATCGGTAGCACCGCTTCCGACACTACCGGTTGTGCAACAACCGGTAGTCACCCCTGAACCCGTTGCTGCCCCAGCGCCAATTACGTCTCCTGTCGTCAAAGCCGCGCCTGTGGCAAAAGCACCCGTGGAGAACGCTGTGCCAGTGATTCAGGCGAGCCCCGCTCCGCGCTATGAGCCGCCTGTGCAGACCTCACCCAGTGCGACGCCTGTTGAAACATTCGTTCCATCCCCGACCCCATCCGCTTACAGCTATCAGCCGACCTATCAGGAGCCTGAGAGCACCAATACCGCTGCTACGAACACCGCACCTACAGGCACCTTCCATCTGAGCGCTCCGCCCGCAACCGTGAACAACTATGTGGCCCCATCACGCTATTCTGCGCGCCGCGAAGCAACACGCCGCTACAACGCCTATTAAACGCGTCATAGGATAGGCGAAAAAATCCTGTAGATTTAAGCCTTACACGCCGCTAAGCTTCCGCCCATGAAAACACCACCTGAAGATTTTTACCGCATAAACCGTCTGCCGCCCTACGTGTTTGCAGAAGTGAATGCGATGAAAGCCGCGCACCGCGCGGGCGGGCGCGATGTCATAGACCTTGGCATGGGAAACCCTGACCAACCGCCGCCGCCGCATATTATCGAGAAGCTTAAAGAAACCGCCATGGACCCCAAAGCCCATCGCTATTCAATGTCGCGCGGCATTCCAGGGCTTCGCAAAGCTCAAGCCGGTTACTATAAACGCCGATTTGATGTCGATATTGATCCAGAAAAAGAAATTTGCGTCACCATCGGCTCGAAAGAAGGGCTTGCAAACTTAGCCCAGGCCATTACTTCGCCAAGCGATATCATCATGGTGCCGAACCCATCCTATCCGATTCACCCGTTCGGCTCGATCATCGCCGGCGCCTCCGTGTGGCATTTGCCGCGCATGGATGATGCACCTTTTCTGGAACAAGTGAAATACGCGATCAGCCATTGCTCACCCAAGCCACTCGCGATCATCGTCAACTACCCATGCAATCCGACCACCACGACCGTACCGCTCGAATTTTACGAGGAACTTGTCGATATTTGTCGCCATCATGGCATTTATATCCTGTCCGACCTTGCTTACTGCGAAATCTATTTCGAAAACAACCCGCCGCCCTCGGTGCTTCAGGTTAAGAACGCAAAGGACATCGCGGTCGAATTCACTACCATGAGCAAGACTTACAATATGGCTGGGTGGCGTGTGGGTTTTGCTGCAGGAAACCCGACATTGATTCACGCGCTGAAACGCATCAAATCTTACCTCGACTACGGCAGCTTCACGCCGATTCAGGTCGCTGCGGCCGCTGCGATCAACGGCCCGCAAAAGTGTGTCGAAGAGATGCGCCAACTCTATAAAGACCGCCGTGACGTGCTTGTTGATGGGCTACGCCGCGCTGGATGGGATGTTCCCAACCCTGCCGCCTCCATGTTCATTTGGGCCGAGCTGCCCGATCAGTATAAAGATATTGGCTCGCTGGCATTTTCAAAATTGCTGCTTGAACATGCGGAAGTCGCCGTCGCGCCAGGCATTGGCTTTGGCGAATATGGTGACAATCATGTGCGCATTGCCATGGTCGAAAACCGCCAGCGCTTGCGCCAGGCATGCCGCAACATTAAACAGTTCCTCTCGCAAGATGCAGAGGCAATGAAAGCGTCACTGAATCAAGGAAAAGCCGCATGAGTGCTGTCATGAACATTGCCATTGCCGGGCTGGGCACAGTGGGCTGCAGCACCGTTTCATTACTGCAAGAACATGCGGCGCTCTACGAAAAACGCACAGGCAAAGTGCTGAACATTGTTGCGGTGTCCGCGCGTGATCAGAGCAAAGATCGCGGCATCGACCTGAATGGTATCGAATGGGCTAGTTCGCCACTCGATTTGATCCAGAGCGATGCAGATATCATTGTCGAATTGATTGGCGGCTCTGACGGTGCAGCATTCGATCTTGTAAGCGCAGCATTGGATGCACAGAAACATGTCGTGACTGCGAACAAAGCACTCATTGCGAAGCATGGGGTGATGCTGGCTGCGAAGGCCGAAAAGGCAAATGTCTCTCTTACATTTGAGGCCGCCGTTGCGGGCGGGATTCCGATTATTCATGCGCTGCAACATGGGCTGCATGCGAATCATGCCGAACGCATCATCGGCATCCTTAACGGCACCTGTAATTACATCCTTACCACCATGCAAAAGACAGGGCGAGAATTTGCAGATGTACTCAAAGAAGCGCAAGAATTAGGTTATGCGGAAGCGGATCCCACCTTCGACATTGATGGCATTGATACCGCGCACAAGCTGACGATTTTGGCGGCGCTCGCCTACGGCACCGAAGTGAATATGGATGCCGTGCACTGCGAAGGCATTCGCCATATCACCGCCACCGATATCGCCTATGCCACCGAGCTTGGCTACACCATCAAACTACTTGGCATCACGCAGCAGCATGGCGATGCGCTGGAACAACGTGTGCACCCGTGTTTGATTCCTAGTAACGCGCCAATCGCGCTGATCGATGGCGCATTTAACGCGGTGGAAGTGGTTGGCTGCGCTGTTGGCCGTGTCCTCTTTGAAGGACAAGGCGCTGGCGGGGACCCGACCGCATCGGCGGTTATTTCTGATATTCTTGATATTACCCAGGGACAAAAGAACCATCCGTTCAACGTGCCGCATGCGCGCTTATCGAAAGCATCGGTGATGGCGATGGACACGCTGTCATGCCAATATTATCTGCGGCTTCCGGTGGCGGATGAGCCAGGCGTGCTCGCAGACATCACCTCCTGCCTTGCAAAAGAAAAGGTATCCGTCGAACGGTTTGTACAAAAAACCCATGGCGATGACCAGCCTGCCGAGCTCGTACTCACCACCCATGTGACGCAAGAAGCGTCGATGCAGGCCGCTCTTAGCCAGATTAAATCACTCTCAAGCGTGCGCGGCGACGCACAATTGATTCGCATGCTATCATAGGAGGCAACCATGAACGCAGAAGTAAAACACGCCGATGAAACCCGGGTCTATGCCCTCGACCGAAACTTTGTGCTCGAAGCGGTACGCGTCACTGAGGCTGCGGCTTTATCGGCAGCGCAATGGATTGGTAAGGGCAAAGAAAAAGATGCAGACCAGGCCGCTGTGAACGGCATGCGCCAAGCGCTGAACAGCCTCGCGATCGACGGTACCGTCGTGATTGGCGAAGGCGAACGCGACGAAGCGCCCATGCTCTATATTGGGGAGCATGTCGGCGCGGGAGACGGACCCAAAGTGGATATCGCGCTTGATCCGTTAGAGGGCACGACCATTTGCGCAACAGGCGGTGCAAACTCTTTGGCCGTGCTTGCCATGGCGGAATCGGGTGGCTTCTTGCACGCGCCCGATGTCTATATGAATAAGATTGCCGTTGGCGGCGACCTTCCCGACAATGTGGTGTCGCTCGATGCTTCACCGAAGGAAAATTTGGCGAGCCTTGCTAAAGCAAAAGGCTGTGAGATTTCTGATTTGATGGTGATGATCCTGGATCGTCCACGCCACGAAACGATGATTCACGCCGTGCGCGAGGCCGGCGCACGCATCACCCTCATTGGTGACGGTGATGTGGCAGGCGTCATTGCGTGCACGCTCCCTGAAACCGGCATTGATATGTATATGGGGATTGGTGGCGCGCCAGAGGGTGTTCTCGCCGCAGCCGCGCTGCGTTGCACTGGCGGGCAGTTCCAAGGACGGCTTCTGTTTGACAATGACGAACAGCGCGCGCGTGCGACCCGCATGGGCGTGGAAGAGCTCGATAAAATCTACACGCTCGAAGAGCTCGCTTCCGGCAATGTGATGTTCGCCGCGACCGGCGTGACGGACGGGTGGATGCTGAACGGTGTCAAGCAATGGGAAGGCGGCGCACGCACCCATTCGATGATCATGCGTAGTACGACAGGTACGATTCGCCTCGTCGAAACCGATCACAACTTCACGCGCAAAACATGGCTTGCCGATGAATGAGAGCGGCCTTCTTGTTCGCGATTCGCGTGCCGCACTTTCACTAGAGCGTTACAAACCTGCGAGCGGTAAAGGCTGGAAATGGCGCGCTTCTGGCAGCGATGTTGAATCTTATATGGATGCTGTTTCTCAGCGCTACGCTGTTGAAAGCACCCTCGCACGAATCATGGCTGGGCGGGATATTACGCTTGAAGAAGTAGAGCATTACCTCTCTCCCACCCTGCGCCATTTATTGCCTAATCCAATGCATCTGCGCGATATGGATAAAGCCATTGCGCGGCTCGTTGATGCGGTCCGCAACAAAGAAACCATTGCGGTGTTTGGTGACTATGACGTCGATGGCGCCACATCCACCTCACTGTTACTACGCTATTTCGCCATGCTCGGCGTGCCAACACTCTTCCACATTCCTGACCGTATTGAAGAAGGCTATGGCCCCAACACAGACGCGTTCATTACGTTAAAAGATCAGGGCGCACACCTGATCATCACCGTCGATTGCGGAACCGTTTCCTATGAGCCGATTAAGGAGGCGTGCCGCCTGGGCATGGATGTTATTGTCGTCGACCACCATATTGGCGGCGAACGGCTCCCGGATGCACTCGCCGTGATTAACCCAAACCGGCTGGATGAAAGCAGTGATTACGGCCATCTTGCCGCGGTCGGTGTCACCTTCCTGGTGCTTGTTGCGCTGAATCGCGCGCTTCGTGATGCCGGGCTGTTTGAGTCGCTCGGTGTTGCTGAACCCGACCTACGCCAGTGGCTTGATCTGGTTGCGTTAGGAACCGTGTGTGACGTCGTGCCGCTTACCACGTTGAACCGCGCTTATGTATCGCAAGGGCTGCGCGTGCTCGCACAACGTCAGAATACGGGGCTGGCCGCACTATCCGATGTGTCCCGGCTCGACCACACGCCCAGCGCCTATAGCCTTGGTTTTATGCTAGGCCCGCGCATTAATGCAGGCGGCCGCGTCGGTAAAGCGTCGCTTGGCACGAGCCTCCTCTCAACGGAGGATGCGGAAGAGGCGCGCCATATTGCTGCGCAGCTCGATCAGTATAATCAAGAGCGCAAAGCCATCGAAGCCTCAGTGTTAGATGAGGCCACGCGCATGGCCGAATCACAATCAAACCAGCCGATCATTATGGTGGCGAAAGAAGGCTGGCACCCAGGCGTCATTGGCATTGTCGCCGGCCGCCTGAAAGAACGCTTCGAACGGCCCGCCGCCGTCATTGCAATCGATGAAGCCGGTATCGGCAAAGCCTCCGCTCGCTCTGTCACGGGCGTGGATGTCGGCAGCGCCATCACTGCCGCAACACAAGAAGGGCTGCTCCTTGCTGGTGGCGGCCACGCCATGGCGGGCGGGTTCTCGCTTGAAATGAACGGCTTTGACGCGCTGTATGATTTTTTCTGCGCGCGCCTTTCAGACGCCGTGGCACTATACCAGCAAGAGAAATCCCGGAAGATTGATGCTGCGCTGTCGGTCAGCGGCTGCTCAGTTGAACTGATTGAACAAATCGAAGCGCTCGGGCCGTACGGGATGGGCCACCCCTCTCCCACCTTCATGATTCCCAAAGCGCGGATTGTTCGGCGCGATGTGCTTAAAGAAAAACATATCCGGCTTAAAATTATTGATGACGCATCGGGCGCGCGCGAGGGCAGCGCCTTGACCGCGCTTGCGTTTAACAGTGTCGATGGCTTGCTGGGGGATATGCTTCTTTCTGAGCATTATCAGAGCCTTGCGCTTGTCGGCTCGCTTCAACTGAACCATTGGCAGGACCGAATCTCACCGCAGCTCCTGATTGATGATGCAGCGATTAGTGACTAAGCAAATGCAGGGTGGCTTCGAAGTTGACAAGCCCATTTTGATCGATATAGTGCAGATTCACTTTTTTCGAGTGACCCCTTCGTCTAGCGGTTAGGACGTCACCCTTTCACGGTGAAAACACGGGTTCGATTCCCGTAGGGGTCACCACTTCCTTTGATCCTACTCGTTTTGGCTGACCTTGATGTCAAGACTATCCGAATTGTCTGCGATCGCCACATTGATGCTCTCTTTGAGCTTAGACGATTCCGGCGAGGTCATGGATGAGAACCATGTAATGAACTGACCATCGCGGCCAATCAAATATTTGTGGAAATTCCATTTCGGGCGACCGATGAAACCTGCCTGCTCCCCTGCCCATTTAAAGAAGGGATGGGCATTATCACCAGAGACATCCGCTTTTTGAGTGAGCGGAAAGGTGATCTGATATTCCTTTTCAGTGAAGGCTTGGATCTCTTCCGAAGAGCCGGGCTCTTGCTTGCCAAACGCATTACATGGCACACCAATCACGGTAAATCCTTGATCTTTGTATTGCTCATACACTTCCTGAAGCGCATTATATTGCGGGGTAAACCCACATTGCGACGCGGTGTTCACCACCAGCAACACTTGGCCTTCAAACTGTGAGAGCGGTAAGGGCGAACCATCAATCGCTGTAAATGAGAAATCATACGCATTGGTCATGGCCTCCTCCTCCGCCATCAGTGATGCAGGCATCACGACGCTTATTACCATTGCCGAAGCAATGGCTGAAATGGGCCGCATGGCGGCTTTCATTATGTGATTCAAAAATACCATAGTAAAACTATAGGGATAAAAACCCCGTTTGACCAATTACAACGGGGTAATTTTTTGAGGGATTCTAAGTGATTACACTAGCGTTAGCTCACCCTATGGGTGCAAGTGTCGTATCCGCAAGCTGTGCTTCTTCGCGGCGTGCCATTTCACGCTGAACGAAGCTTTGTGGTGGCGTCTGCGCAGTCTGTGGTGGTGCGTAGCGACCAATCACCTGAGGATCAGGCGTCACTACACCCGCCACATGCGAACGCGTCGGCATCATTGACCCGACTTCCGGGTTCGCTAGGCGCTGCTGTCCGCGTGCAAACACGGCCTGCTGCGTATCACGAGCAAAGCTGGAAACGGGCTGGGTAATCCCGCGCACGGTTTGGCGAAGCTTCGCGCGCATCTCTTCTTGATAGGTTGGCTGAATTCCCTCTTTGCGTATCACGGCTTTCTCTTGGCCGAGTGCTAAGAAGATCAATGATTGCGGGCGAATATTACGTCCTGAGACATCGCGTGCTAGCTGGTTGATTTGTTCGACATGAGCAAATTGCTGAATCGCCTCTTCCTGAGCAGACGCCGGAAGATCTTCATAATGGGCACCGAACTGACGCTGCACCTCTTGAGCGAGCTGCGTATTCGCCGCCACCATCGCGCCAAACACCTGCATCGGCGTAACCGCATTGCCGCGCTTAATTTCTAAGTCGAGGTCTTTCACCGCCTCATGCGCCGTAGTGACACGCTCAGATTTCACTTCATTGACGTCTTGAAGCAACCCACGCACAGAGAATTTCGTGGCTGCGTTGACCAATCCCGCTACTAACGTCGCGCCTGTGAACTTTAATGCCACCGGTGCACTATTGCGAATCCAATCGACCGCGCTTTCTAAAGGACCGCCGCTATTGATAAGGCTATCATTCAATGCCTGGAGCCCGGCTCCGCCAAGCGACACCATCAATACACCGGTGATGGCTGCCCCAGCTGCTGTTGAAATCAAATCATAATTCAGTTCTTTATCATACGCATCGAGCTCTGACTGAAGCCCTGGATTTGCTGGAAACCCTAATTTCGGGTTCCCCTCAGCAAGCTGCCTGAGGTTAGAAATGGTCACCGCCTCCGGATCAACTTCGAGCAGAGCAGCCGCTTCATCGCGGTAGAAGTTCAAAAGGTTCTTTTCTTTGCTTGAGCGTTTTAGGAAATTTAAGCGTGAGGAAACAACAGCGCCAAGCGGGATTCCAAGCATTGCAAACATGATGGGCGGGCCTCCAGCCGCGATTGCTGCCGTCGTCGCCGCACCCACAGCGATTGCCACCGCCCCAGCGCCCAGCGCCCAGGTCAGTGCTTTCTCGCCAAATTCCAATGCTTTATCAAAAATTCGCATACTACTACTTCTTTCACCTTACAGAATAGCAGACTCTGTATGGAATAATGTGACAGTTTCGTGAAGTTTATAAGAAAAAAACCATGTGTTTCATGGAGTTATATACATGAAAATGGCGATAGCGACCGCGAAAATAGTGCATTCTGAGCATCGCAGCGTAAGCGTAGGTTGAACTACGTGCGCAGCGAAGCGCATGAATGCGCTATGTGCAGCGCGCTATGGCCATTTTCTTACCACGGGGGCGTGATGTTCGCATGCGCTACCGTCTCACCGCGATGCTGTTTCATGTCATTGACATAATTTTCTGCAGAAATCCCAATAAATTCAGCCTCTTGCGGTTTCAGGTCACGGAAATACTTGGCTGGATTCCCTGCCCATAATGCGCCCGCCGGCACTTCCTTACGCGCCGTCAGGAGGCTTCCCGCGGCAAGCATGCCGCCGTTTTTCACCACCGCCCCATCGAGCACCGTCGCGCTCATACCGACGAAGCATTCATCTTCGAGCGTGCAGGCATGGAGCATAGCATTATGGCCAATCGTAATCCCCGAGCCAATCTGCGTGGGGCCAGTATTTCGGGTGACATGAATCGTCGTGTTATCTTGAATATTGGTGCGCTCGCCGATGCGGATCCTGTTCACATCGCCGCGAATCACACAGCCAAACCACACGCTGGTCTCCGCGCCAATTTCGACATCACCGATCACCACCGCGCCCGGCGCAATCCACGCATCCGGATGGATCTTTGGCATAATACCTTGAAAGGGCAAAATCAGTGGCTGTGTCATATCCGCTCCTTAGGGCACCGTCGCGATCTGCGGCAGGGCGAGCGTTTCGTCAAACCCATAGCGAATATTCATATTCTGCACCGCCTGGCCCGACGCGCCCTTGATCATATTATCAATCACTGACACCAGAATCGCGCGCTTCTCAATGCGGTCTTCCGCCACGCCAATGATGCAACGGTTTGTCCCGCGCACCTGGTGGGTGGTCGGCGTGTGGCCGAGCGGCAATATCGTTACAAAGGGCTCATCCACATAGGTTCGTTCTAAAATTTCATGGAGCGAGCTGGCACTCTGTCCCTCATGGTACGCGACGTGAATGCTCGAGCTAATCCCGCGCGACATCGGCACCAGATGCGGGGTGAAACTGATGGTCGGCATCTGATCAGACACGGCGCCAATCTCTTGTTCCACTTCCGCCACATGCCGGTGGCCGCCGACGCCATACGCCCCGGCACCTTCATTTACTTCGGAAAACAGCGTTGCCTGTTTCGCCGCGCGCCCTGCCCCGCTCACGCCCGACATGGACGCGATGGTGATATGGTCTAGCCAGATCGCCTTCGCTTTAGCAAGCGGCAGCAATGGCAAGAGCATCGAAGTCGGGTAACAGCCCGGATTGGCAATCAGCCGCGCCTGTATAATCTGCGCGCGGTTATGCTCACATAAGCCGTAGACCGCGTCTTTCTGAAGCTCGGGCGCCTCATGAGGTTTGCCATACCATGATTGGTATGCCTCACGATCGCGCAGACGAAAATCCGCGGAAAGGTCAATCACAGTGAGGGAATCCGGTAGCCCCGCCAGCACGTTTTGCGTGGTGGCATGCGGCAAACAGCAAAACACCAGATCGACGCCGCTAAAATCAATTTCGTCAATCCGTGTGAGTGCTGGCAATGGCTGATGCGCCAGATGCGGATAGACCTCGCCATACGCCTTCCCGGCTTGCGAATCGCCTGAAAGCGCTACGATGTTCGCATGTGGATGCGCCGATAACAGACGCACCAGCTCCGCGCCCGTATAGCCGCTGGCACCAAGAATCGCGATGGATAATAATTGAGACATGATACCCCCTGGTCCAAATTTTTAGCATAAAAAAAGCCCGCCGCAAGGGCAGGCTTTTCTTTGTTGTATAGAATCGCAACCCTTAACGTTTCGAGAATTGGAAGCTACGGCGTGCTTTCGCGCGGCCATACTTCTTACGTTCAACCACACGCGCATCACGTGTTAGGAAGCCACCCTTGCGCAGCGCTTTGTGGAAGGTCTGCGGATCAAAATTATCGAGCGCTCGGCTCAGCCCATGGCGCACTGCCCCGGCTTGTCCAGAAAGACCGCCACCTTTAACCGTTGCGATCACATCGAATTTGTTGTCCATCTCCACCGCGACAAATGGCTGGTTCAAGATCATGCGCAGCACCGGACGTGCAAAATACTGTTCCTGGTCTTTTCCGTTCACGGTCACTTTACCCATGCCTGGCTTAATCCACACACGCGCTACGGAACCTTTACGACGGCCCGTACCATAGGCACGGCCAAGTTTATCGAGCTTAGGCTCTTTCGTGACCGGTACTTCTGCCGGCTGTTCAATCACAATCGCTTCTGACATATCTATCCTATTTACGCTGCACGTTTGTTTTTACTGTTTTTCGAGGCAAAATCGAACACTTCTGGCTTCTGCGCCTCATGTGGATGCTCTGCGCCCGCATATACGTGAAGCTTGCTCATTTGCTTACGGCCAAGCGGCCCTTTCGGCATCATGCGCTCTACTGCTTTATACAGCACACGCTCAGGATGCTCCGAACGCATAATCTTTTCAGGCGTGGTTGATTTGATTCCGCCTGGGAAACCAGTATGACGGTAATAGACCTTATCGCTCGATTTCTTACCGGTGAGCGCAATTTTCTCTGCGTTCACGACAATAATGTTATCGCCGCAATCAAGATTGGGGCTGAACATGGGCTTGTGCTTACCGCGCAAGATGAGCGCGATCTGGCTCGCCAGACGTCCCGTCACCACGTCCGTGGCGTCAATGACCCACCAACCGCGCTTAACTTCTGATATTTTTGCCGAATAGGTTTTCATATTCTAATCCTAATTATCTCATTCGAGAGGCGGAACATAGGCAAAGACCCCCTGGCTGTCAATCAGAAAAAGAGGGCTATTTTCGAGTGATTTGTGAGGTGTTATGCCGCGTCTTTCCGCTCTACCATGAAAAACATCGCGCCAAACACAGCCGTGACCTCTTCAGGCGTGCCGAGCGGCAGCAGGCATTGGCGATATTTTACCACATCGCCTCTGGAGTCTTCATAAACATCTTCATCAATCAAAGGCTCTTTTTTATCAAGCACTTGTTGATACTTGCCGCCGAGTGACATGTCCGTCGGGTTCACCACATGGCCATTATCTTTTTCAAGCACATCTTCTTCGTAAGGCTTCACAATTTCGCGGCCAATATATTGGTAATTGCCTTTCTCCGGCTCTAGAATATCGCGGCGCTGGATCAGATAACAATGATGCCACAAATAGCCAAGCCCGCTCGGGATCAAATCTTCTTCTGTCGGGAACGGGCGGTCTTCACGTTGAATCTCCCAAAAGCGCAGCACATGCATGAACTGGCGACGCGACGCGCTGTTCTCTACCAAAAAATCTTGGACTCCGTGCAGTGGAATATGTGACAAATTTTCAGGCATAGGCTGGTTATACTATATTTTTAGAAGTGATGCTAGTATCCACATGCGCATTCCGGACATTTAGCCGTAACGGCCTGAGATATAATCTTTTGTCTGATCATGGTCCGGATTCTCGAAGATTTTCTCTGTGTCACCATGCTCCATAATGTTCCCAAGATGGAAAAATGCCGTCTTTTGTGAGACACGTCTTGCTTGCGCCATCGAGTGTGTCACGATCACAATCGTGTACTGCGTTTTGAGTTCGGCAATAAGCTCTTCAATTTTCCCCGTTGCGATCGGGTCGAGCGCTGAGCAGGGCTCATCCATCAGAATAATCTCTGGGTTCACCGCAATGGCGCGCGCAATGCATAGTCGTTGCTGCTGTCCACCTGAAAGCCCCGTGCCCGATTGATGCAGCCGGTCTTTCACCTCATCCCACAGGCCAGCCTTCGTCAGGCTTTGCTCAACAATGTAATCGCTATCTTCCTTATCCTTAATCAGCCGATGAACGGTTGGCCCATAGACAATATTCTCATAGATCGACTTTGGGAATGGGTTCGGCTTTTGAAACACCATTCCGACCCGCGCGCGCAGATAAACGACATTCATCGATGGCGCCGTGATGTCACAATTACCGATTAAAATTTGGCCGGATACTTCGCAGCCCTCAATCGTATCATTCATCCGGTTAATGCAGCGTAGGAATGTCGACTTCCCACAGCCAGACGGCCCAATCAGTGCCGTGACCTTTTTCTGCGGCATGGTCAGTGTCACATTGTCAATCGCCAGCTTATCCCCGTAATAGACGGTGACATTGCGCGCTTTAATCGATCCTGTCAGTTGCACTTAGGCCTCCTTACCAACGAATTTCATAGGTTTTGCGTACCATAATCGCCAGCGCGTTCATGGCTAGCAAAATCAGTAAGAGCAAGAAAATACCTGCCGATGTTTTAGCAGCAAAGCCCAGCTCAGGGCTGGATGCCCAGAGATAAATTTGCACGGGCATCACTGTCGCCGGATCGAGAATATCCTCGGGAATATCCGCAACGAATGCCACCATGCCAATCATGAGCAGCGGTGCCGTTTCACCAATCACCCGCGCGACTCCCAGAATCGTCCCGGTCATAATTCCAGCCAGCTCATATGGCACCACATGCTGCCAGGTGGTTTGCAGCGGCGTCGCGCCAATGCACCATGCCGCTTGACGAATGGAATAGGGCACGGCGGAAATCGCAGCGCGCGCTGCGATAATAATTACCGGCAGCGTCATAAGCGCTAGCGTCAGCCCGCCAACCAGCGCCGAAGAACGCGGCAGCTCCATAAATTGCAAATACACGACCAGGCCGAGCAAACCATAAATGATCGACGGCACCGCCGCGAGATTATTGATGCTGACCTCAATCATATCCGTGAACAAATTCTTTGGCGCGAACTCTTCGAGGTAAATTGCGCTCCCCAACGCGATCGGCAGCGCGAGCAAAATACAAATCAACATGGTAAAGAGCGAGCCAACCACCGCACCCCCATAGCCGGCGAGCTCCGGCTCACGCGAATCGCCATAACCTAAGAAATTGATATCAAAATGCAGCGAGACCAGCCCTTTTCCCTCTAATGTATGCAGCCATGCGCGCTGTGTTTCACTGAGCAATAACACTGCTTCGCTGTCGCGATTCTTGAGATAATAATCCGCCTTGTCGGAGAGTGGGATCGACACGGATATCGCATCACTTGGCGCTGCGCCCTCTTCCTTTACGGCCTCCTCAACAATGCTATGAGTAGCGAGCGTAAAGAGCGCCGCGAAGGCTTTGCTATGCGGATCCTCCAACCCATCCAGTGCCACGGCGCCCGAGAGTTGCTCACGCATCATCGCAAAATAATCCACTTTGGTTTCTGTGGCTGCGGTGCGGATTTCGCTTGTCAGCTCATAGCGCACAAACCCATCGAGCGAAGGCACAATAATATTCCACAGCAGCAAAATGAGCGCAGCCCCGGCGCAGATAAGCCCGCCCATGCCATAATATTGAAACCGTTTCTCCGCACGATTGCGGCGTTTCAACGAGGCTAAAATCTGATGATCATGATCGCTGCCCATGGCCTACTCATATTGTTCGCGGTAACGCCGCACAATCATCAGCGCGGCAATGTTTAACATTAAGGTAAAGACAAAGAGCGTGAGCCCAAGCGCAAAGGCGGAGAGGGTTTTCGCACTGTCAAATTCTTGGTCACCCACCAGCAAGGTTACAATCTGTACCGTCACTGTCGTCACGGCTTCGAGCGGATTAAAGCTCAAATTGGCCGCAAGCCCCGCGGCCATAAGCACAATCATCGTCTCGCCAATCGCGCGCGAAATTCCCAGCAACACAGCCCCCATAATCCCAGGTAGCGCCGCCGGCAGCACGACGCGGCGAATCGTTTCGGACTGCGTCGCGCCAAGGCCCAATGACGCTTCACGCAAATGGTTCGGCACCGATGAAATAATATCGTCTGACAAGGAAGAAATAAACGGGATGATCATCACCCCCATGACGATCCCCGCCGCAAGCGCACTTTCTGCGGCCACCGTCAGCCCCATTTCCGCGCCCACGCTACGAATAAAGGGCGCCACGATAGTGATTGCGAAATAGCCGTAGACCACGGTCGGAATCCCCGCGAGCATTTCCAGCATCGGTTTCGCCCAGTTGCGCACCGAGGCATGGGCATACTCACTCATATAAATCGCAGAGCTGAGCCCTACCGGCACGGCCACCACCATCGCAATAAACGTAATCAGGAGCGTGCCCGCAAGCAGCGGAATCATCCCAAACGCACCTGAGCTTCCTGCCTGGTCGGCACGCAGCGCCGTTTGCGGGCTCCAATTCATGCCGAAAAGGAACTCATCGAGCGTCACCAGGGTAAAGAAATGGATCGATTCAAACAGAACCGAGGCAATAATGGCAAGCGTGGTGGCGATGGCGATGAGGGAGCATCCCATCAATCCCCATAATTGCAGTCGTTCGGTCGCGCTATGTGCTAATTGCATAAAACTATCAGCTCTTTTTCTTTCGCTGTCCTACACTGCTCATCTTGGAAAGGCAAAAAGATTTCATGCCTTGCGCACGCACCCGCTGAATGGCTTTATTTTCGGCCTTTGTCAGCGAGACGCTGAACCTTTCGGCTCGCAGCCTCCTGAAAGCAGGCCGGGATCAGCCCGTGAATAAGCGCCATCACCCCCGCGACGATGCAGCTGAACCCGTAGCGAAACGCCACGAACATATGCTCAAAATAGGATTCTTTCACCGATGACAGATGGGTTTTGGATTCTTGGAACATATCTGTTTCCTTTTGCTCTGACTCGGTCAGCAGACCGAGCCTTTAGTCGGCGCAGCCGTTAGGTTCACCGCGAAGGCCATGAGGCCGGAGCGGGAACAATAAAAAATTACCCTTCCTCATAAATCGGCAAATAAATATCAAACCGCGTGCCCTCACCCACGATCGAATCCACCGTGATCGCACCGCGGTGACGATTTACGATCCCTTTTACGATCGCAAGTCCCAACCCTGTTCCGCCAATCTCACGGCTGCGCGCCGTATCGACCCGGTAAAAACGCTCCATCAAGCGCGGCAAATGCTCGCGTGGGATGCCTTCGCCTTGATCCTGCACCGAAATATTCACCACCCGGCTATGCTTTCGCATGTTGAGATCCTTGGGCAGCTCCGACGTGACTCGCGTCGTCACCGTAACTTCGCCGTCTGCATAACCATACTTAATCGCATTACTCACCAAATTATGCACCACCTGCGACAGCTCATTCTCATCGCCTTTCACGGTCGGGCAATTATCATACAGATCGAGCGTAATATTAATATTCTTATCATTGGCCATATGATCAAAATGCGTGGCAATCTTGCGTACCACCTTATTCATATCCGCCGGATCGGTCGGCACGGAATGGGCATTCATCTCAATCTTCGACAGTGATAAAAGGTCGTTGATCAGCTGCTGCATTCGGTCTGCCTGCTCAAGCATGATAGTCAGGAACTGCTCACGCACCTCGTGATCATCCTTTGCCGGCCCCAGCAGTGTCTCAATGAACCCTTTGATACTCGCAAGCGGCGTGCGAATCTCATGGCTGGCATTCGCCACAAAGTCGGCGCGCATCTGTTCAACACTTTTCAGTTCGGTAATGTCATTCATCGTCAGAATGGTGGAAATTCCGCCTTCAGACGGCACGGGGAAACGCTCAATAATCGCCAAAAAGTCGCGAATGACCGGCTCTTCAACATGGAACTCGATCTCACGGCCTTTTAAATCCTGAATCACCGAATGCACCGCGTCGCTCAAATAATCATTCTGAATCACATCTTTGAGCGCCTTCCCGGCCAAATTCTGGCCAAAAATTGCTCGTGCTGCACGGTTAGTACGCACAATGCGCTTCTCATCACTGATCATAATCAAAATATCGGGCAGCGTATCCACCAGGATTTCACGCTCGGTAATAATCGTCTCCATCTGGCGCTTCTTGACTTCATAGCTGCGCTGGAGCGTCTCGAGCGCTTCTGAAAGTTCCGTCGCCGCACTCAAAAAGCCAAGCGACGGCGCCACCACTTTCTTATCTTGTGCCAAACTCACCACATAGGCCGTCAGCGCGCTTAAATTCGATAAAAACGGGTAAACGAAGATAAAGGAGGCGACAAACACCACGCCATACGCGTATAACATGTTGGAAAGGCTAATAATATCAAGCACTACAAAGGAAGCGAGCACCAGCAAGGGTGCGCTCGACACCACCATCATCGAGGTGATAAGTGTTTGAAACGACACGGATCTTTTTTGCGTCTTTGCCATAGCGTAAGCTACAATAGCGGCGAACGCTTCCGGGTCAAGCGCCGGCTTCAATCTGGAGTGGTTTTTACCATTGGTTTAAGGCTTGACATTCCATTGCCGCGCAGTATGTTGCAGCTCTTAAATTTAAACATAGGTAAAAAAGAATGTACGCTGTAGTGAAAGCAGGTGGTAAGCAATACCGTGTCTCTGAGGGCGATATGCTCGTGGTGAATAAGCTCGAAGCGAAAGAAGGTGAGACGATTACCTTGTCTGAAGTGATTGCGTTGGGCGGCGAGAAGGAACTCGCTCTCGGCACGAAAGCAAGTGTGTCTGCGAAAGTCGTAAAACAAGGTAAAGATGAGAAAGTCATCGTCTTCAAAAAGAAGCGCCGTCACAATTATCGCCGCAAAATTGGTCATCGCCAGATGATCACCACGCTTGAGATCACCTCAATCAATGCAGATGGTAAAGCGCCAGCGAACACCGCTGCAAAGCCTGCGAAGGCGGAAGAGAAAAAAGCGGACGCGAAGCCAGCTGCAAAGAAAGAAACCAAAGCGGCTGAGAAGCCAGAAGCGAAGAAGCCTGCGGCGAAAAAAGCAGCGGCTCCTAAGAAAGACGCAAAAACCGCTGAGAAAAAACCTGCTGCGAAAAAAGCAGCGCCCAAGTCTGCTGATAAGCCGGCAGCAAAAAAGCCCGCGGCGAAGAAGCCCGCAGCAAAGAAAGACAGTAAATAACTGAGCGAGGCCAGGAGGCCGAGCCCTTTAGTCGCCGTTAGGCGTTAGGCTCATTGCGCAGCACAGGAGTGCGGAGCGGGAGCAAACAGAAGGAGAAAAACGATGGCTCATAAGAAAGCAGGTGGTAGTTCACGTAACGGTCGCGATTCAGCGGGACGCCGTCTTGGTGTGAAAAAATATGGTGGCGAGCTCGTCATTCCTGGCAACATTATTGTTCGCCAGCGCGGCACGCAATTCTACCCAGGTGAAAATGTCGGTATGGGCAAAGACCATACGCTTTTCGCGTTGATCGAAGGCAATGTGTCTTTCATCACAAAGAAAAACGATCGCCAATATGTGAATGTGTTGCCAGCAGAGAATGCAGCATAACATCGCTTGGCATTGAGACATAAAAGGGAGCCAAGTGCTCCCTTTTTTATTGAGCGGAACCATGCAATTTTTAGACGAAGCAAAAATCTTTATCAAAAGCGGAGCCGGCGGTGCGGGCTGCGTCTCGTTTCGCCGTGAAGCGCATTTGCCTAAGGGTGGCCCTGATGGCGGCGATGGTGGGCGCGGCGGCAGTATCATTGTCGAATCAACAAACAGCCTGAACACGCTGATCGATTTTCGCTATAAACAGCATTTCAAAGCCAAACGCGGCAATCATGGGATGGGGAAACAGCGCACCGGAAAAGGCGCAGAAGATCTCGTGCTCAAAGTGCCCGTCGGGACACAATTCTTTGCTGAAGATAAAGTCACATTGCTTGCCGATTTAACCGAAGCCGGACAGCGCGTCACGCTCGTCAAAGGTGGTATGGGCGGGCGCGGCAATTTGTCCTATACCTCATCGACCAACCGCGCGCCGCGCCAATCCACGCCCGGGGAAGAGGGCGAAGAGCAATGGATCTGGCTCAAGCTCAAACTCTTATCGGATGCAGGTTTGGTAGGACTCCCTAATGCGGGGAAATCGACCTTTCTTTCCGCCGTCACACGCGCAAAACCGAAAATCGCGGACTACCCTTTTACTACCCTCACCCCACAATTGGGCGTGGTCTATGTCGATGAAAAAGAATTCGTTCTCGCTGATATACCTGGCCTGATCGAAGGCGCCCATGAAGGCACGGGCCTGGGCACGCGTTTCCTCGGCCATGTCGAGCGCTGCGGCGTGCTGCTGCATCTGGTCGATGGCACGCAAGAGGATGTCACGGGCGCGTATCACACCATCCGCGAAGAACTGGACGCTTATGGTCACGGGCTGCAACATAAGGCAGAAATTCTCGCGCTCAATAAATGTGATGCGCTGAGTGACGAGGAGATCGAGACCAAACGCATCGCGCTGGAAGACGCCTCCGGCAAAAGTGTGTTAACGATTTCTGGCGTAACGGGCGACGGCAAAGAATCGGTTCTGCGCGATATGTGGCAGGCGATTCAAACATTCCGAAGTCAGGATGATGAAGCGGAACCAACCGATCCATTTTATGAACCCATTCAGGATGAGCCTGGCCATGGAATCGCTTAAACAGTATCGCCGCATTCTGATCAAGGTCGGCTCTTATTTGCTGACCGGGGAGAATGGTGAAGTCAATCAATCATGGCTCGCAGCATTAGCAACCGATATCTCTGAGCTGCACCAATCGGGTAATGAAATTGCGATTGTCTCTTCGGGTGCCATTGCCCATGGCCGCGCCATGCTCAAGCTCGGACAGGGCGCATTGACTTTGGAAGAAAAGCAAGCCGCCGCCGCCGCTGGCCAGCCGCTTCTGGTGCGCGCATGGCAGGAAGCCCTTGATACGCATACGATTCCCGTCGGGCAGATTTTGCTCACGCTCGATGACACCGAAAACCGCCGGCGTTATCTGAACGCACGGGAGACGGTTCACACCCTATGGAAACATGGCGGTATTCCGGTCATTAACGAGAATGATGCAATCGCAACGGAAGAAATTCGCTATGGTGATAATGACCGGCTCGCCGCGCGCGTCGCCGCCATGCTCGGTGCGGATTGTTTGGTGCTGCTCTCCGACGTTGACGGGCTGTATAACGCAAACCCACGCCTTCAAAAAGACGCGGCACATGTTCCAGTCATTGACCAAATCACACCGGAGATTATGGCCATGGCGGGCGAAAGCAGCACGCATGTGGGCTCCGGCGGCATGATCACCAAGCTTGCTGCCGCAAAAATTGCGACCTCTGCAGGCTGCGATATGATCATTTGCCACGGCGAAGCGATGCGCCCTTTAAGCGCACTGAACCAAGGCGCACGTTCAAGCCTCTTTCGTGCCACCACATCCCATATCGATGCGCGCAAACGTTGGATCGCGGGAACCATTGAACCATCAGGCGCCATTACCATCGATGACGGTGCGCGCACTGCGATTCACACCGGAAAAAGCCTGCTACCCGCTGGTGTGACGCGCGCGGAAGGCAGCTTCGAGCGCGGCGATATCATCACCATCCGCAACGAGGCAGGTGATGCGATCGGCTCCGGCATCAGCGCCTATGGCTATGATGAGATGATCCAGATCGCGGGCAAACAAAGCGGTGAAATCGAAGCCATCATCGGCTATAAAGGACGTGACGCGGTGATTCATCGCGACGATATGGTGCTGTTATGAGTTTAGGAAAACAATCGATAGAATATGGCGGGTTCTTGCCGCGCTTCGCTGCCATTTTGTTTGATTTCTTTATCTTATTGCCGGTGAATCTCTTTACATTGACCCTGTTTGGCAGCAGCCCATTGATCGCCACCATCGTCAATATTTTCGTCAATGGCCTCTATTATGCTGAGTTTTTGGCAGGCAACTGGCAAGCCACGCCGGGCAAACGCATCCTGAATCTGCACGTCATCAGCACACGGCATGCCGGGCCATTATCGCGCGAAGAAGCCTGGCTGCGTTACATTGCTTATCACCTGCCCACACTGCCGCTTTATTCGACTATTCTGCCGCAAGGCGCGCCCGAGCTGATAACCTTTAGCATGATTTTGATCTGGTTTATTCCGATTCTCACCCATCAAGAGAAGTGCGGCGTGCATGATCACATCAGCAAAACGCGTGTGATTGTCGGGCGCATTGACTAGATAGTGCACATAAACATAGATTTTTCTTAGGTTTTTAGCCAGTTTTATCACAGATGCGCGCGTCATAACACTGGACAAAACGCGCCCTAGAGAGCAGAATTACAGTAAGAAGAAAAGGTGAAACATAATGATCGCAACGGCACGAAAAACAACGGCAAAGTCGGAGTCTGAGAAAGGCACGCGCATGTTACATATGATGGATGAAATGGGCATGCGCGCCAAAGCCGCATCACAGGCGCTTCGCTCGATACCCGCAGAATCCGTGGCAAACGCACTCGTCGCAGCGGCAGCTGAGCTGCGCTTTAGCCAAGCCATGATTTTGGCCGCCAATGATGAAGATGTCAGCAAAGCGAAAAGCAAGGGCCTCAGCGGCGCCATGGTCGACCGGTTGCTGCTCGATGAGCCGCGCATTGAAGCGGTTGCCAAAAGCTTGGAAGCCATTGCCGCCATGCCCGACCCAAATGGTCGCACGCTAGCAGAATGGGAACAACCCAATGGATTGCGCATCAAACGCGTCAGCGTGCCGCTCGGTGTGATCGGCATCATCTATGAATCGCGGCCCAATGTGACCGCTGATGCAGCGGCTATTTGTCTCAAATCGGGCAATGCGGCCATCTTGCGCTGTGGCTCAGAGAGCTTCCATTCATCAAAAGCCATCATGAACTGCCTGATCGCTGGGTTTATGAGCGCGAAGATTCCTGAGCATACGATTCAGCTCGTGCCTACCACAGACCGTGCCGCCGTTGGTGAGATGCTGACGATGCGCGACTATATCGATATTATTATCCCGCGCGGAGGCAAAGCGCTAACCGAGCGCATCGCTAAAGAAAGCCGGATTCCAACAATTCAACATCTGGATGGCAACTGCCACATCTATGTGCATGAATCGGCGAACCCTGCGAAGACGGTTGCAGTGATTGAGAATGCGAAATTGCGCCGCACTGGCATTTGTGGCGCGGTGGAATCGCTCGTCATTGATGACTCGATTGTGGAGACGATATTGCCGACCATTGTCGACACGCTCCATGAGCGTGGCTGTGAAATACGCGGTGACGCGGCGGCCTGCGCATCGGATGACCGCATCAAAAAAGCATCTGATAGCGACTGGGGAACCGAATATCTCGATGCCATTATTTCGGTCAAAACCATCTCTGGGATGAATGAAGCGCTCTCGCATATTGAGCGGTATAGCTCGCATCACACGGACGCAATCATTACAGAAGATGAGGACGCCGCTGCACGCTTCACACAGGCGGTCGATAGTGCGATTGTCATGGTCAACACCTCCACACAATTCGCTGATGGCGGTGAATTTGGTATGGGTGCGGAAATTGGTATTTCAACGGGCCGGCTGCATGCGCGTGGCCCCGTAGGATGTCAGCAACTC
The DNA here is from genome assembly GCA_964352815.1 of uncultured Azospirillaceae bacterium. Lineage (GTDB taxonomy): Bacteria > Pseudomonadota > Alphaproteobacteria > Rickettsiales > UBA3002 > CAYGTO01. Next base: position 201,114 of record CAYGTO010000002.1, read on the forward strand.
ACTACGTATAAGTATGTCGTCGATAGCGATGGCGCAACGCGGGAATAAAGAGAGTATCATGGATGTCAGCAACATCACGATTGGCATTTTAGGCGGGTCTTTTAACCCGGCCCATGAGGGACATGTGCATCTGTCGCTCGAAGCGATTGAAATACTCAACCTCGCTGAAATTTGGTGGTATGTCTCGCCAGCCAACCCGCTCAAAAGCAAATCTGACCTTGAAGATTATGCCAAGCGGCTCGATTTTGCCCGCCACCTCACCCGCGATATTCCAAAGATTATCGTATCGGATTTTGAGGCTGATCACGGGCTGGAATATACGGTCGACACGATGCGTCTGACGAAACAGTATTTTTCGGCTTACAAATTCATCTGGTTGATGGGTGCCGACAATTTAGAATCGTTCCATTTATGGCATCAGTGGGAGGCATTGATTCAGGAAAATCTGATCGCCGTGTTCGATCGCGAGCCCTACACAGACAATGCTCTCATGAGCACTATGGCCGAGAAATATGCCGCCGCACGGATCCCTGAAGATGAGATCGAGCTGTTTAAAGCCATGGAAGCGCCGGCCTGGACCTATGTGCAAATGCCGACACATCCAGAATCGTCCACCCGGCTCAGAAAAACGCTTGGAAAAGACGCATTTATGATCCATAATGAATATAGTGAATAATGAATGGAGCGCATCATTACCACGATGACACCCCCTTTGGATGCCGACCGCATTCAACACCTTATCAACGCATCACTGGATGATGATAAGGCTGAAGATATCACCACCTTACCCATTTCTGACAAATGCAGCTTTGCCGATTACATGGTCGTGGCCACCGGCCGTTCACAGCGGCATGTGAGCTCGATCGCCCTGCATGTGATTGATAAATTGAAAGAAGTTGGCATGCCGCCGCTCTCGGCTGAAGGGCTCGATAATGGCGATTGGGTGCTCATCGATGCGGGCGATGTTGTGGTACATATTTTCCGTTCTGAAGTGCGCGAGTTTTATAACATCGAAAAGATGTGGGCGATTCCTGTTGCAGCGCAACAAGAAGCCGTCATGTAACCGCCTTTTCTCATGAATATTCTGATTGCGGCGATTGGGAAGTGCAAAGCTTCGCCTGAAAAAGAGCTAATCGACCGCTACCATAAACAACTCCCTTGGAATGTTACGTTTCGCGAGTGCGAAAGCAAAAAACCGGAAGGCCCAGAGCGCACAGCCGATGAAGGACGTCTCCTGCTTTCCGCAGTTGAACAGCATAGCAAGGAACGGCCGCTCATTATCGCGCTTGATGAAACAGGCCGTGACATGCGCAGCACAGAATTCAGCACACTCATCACGCAGGCGCAGGAAGACGGCACCCGTCACTTAGCTCTGCTAATCGGCGGCGCGGATGGTCACTCAGACGAGGTGCGCGCGGCCGCCAATCACTTATGGGCGATGGGCAAAGCCACCTGGCCGCACATGCTCGCTCGCGCGATGGTCATGGAACAGCTTTACCGCGCGTGGAGCATTGCCAATCGCCATCCTTACCATCGGGACTAACCCACCTGCATACTTGCAATCATCCTAGGCTGCGTCCATAGTATCGCCATGTCACATTCACCTACCGTATTATGCATTCTCGATGGCTGGGGCGTACGCGATGAGAGCGACCATAATGCGATCGCCGCCGCGAACACACCCAACTATGACCAGCTGCTCGCGCGCTACCCGCACGGCGTGCTTGATGCGTCAGAGCGCCATGTCGGATTACCGGATGGGCAGATGGGGAATTCGGAAGTCGGCCATATGACGATTGGGAGCGGCCGGCAAATCATGCAGGACCTGCCGCGTATTGACCATGCGATTGAAACCGGCGCACTCGCCGAAAATGAAATTCTCAAAGAATCACTCCGCACCATTAAAGGCTCAAACGGCGTATTGCATCTGATGGGGCTGGTGTCCGATGGCGGTGTTCATGCGCATGTGCGTCATATGATTGCGCTCGCAACCATCGCAGCGAATCAAGCGATTACTGTGCAGCTCCATCTGTGGCTCGATGGCCGTGACACCCCGCCACGCAGCGCCGCAGCCTACATTGACACACTTGAATCTGCGATTGCGTCGCTCGAGAATGTCAGCATCGCAACCCTGTGTGGCCGCTTCTACGCAATGGACCGTGACACGCGCTGGCAACGCACCAAAGGGGCGTATGATGCGATGGTGCTAGGCAATGCCGATTACCATGCCACCTCCGCAGCAGATGCGCTGCGCCAATCTTATGATGTGCTCGATCAGGGCGATGAATTCGTTCCGCCCTTCACCATCGGCACCTATCAAGGCATGCAAGACCAAGACGGATTTATCGTCACCAACTTCCGTGCGGATCGTGCACGCCAAATCACCACCGCCTTTTGCGATCCGGATTTTGATGGCTTTGAACGCGGCACCATCATCGCCTTCTCAAGCGCCGCCAGTATGGGCGAATATTCGGCAAAACATAGTCGCTGGCTCGAAACACTCTTCCCACCCGAGGAAGTGCGCAACACGCTCGGTGAAGTCGTGGCATCGGAAGGCCAACGCCAATTACGCATCGCCGAAACCGAGAAATATGCGCATGTGACCTTCTTTGCGAATGGTGGCCGCGAGGAGCCCTTTGACGGAGAAGAGCGGATTCTGATCCCCTCGCCTGACGTTGAAACCTACGATCTGCAGCCTGAAATGTCAGCGCATACGCTCACCGATGATTTGGTGGAAGCGATTCGCGACGGAAGCTACGCCTTTATATTCGTCAATTACGCCAACCCCGACATGGTTGGTCATACGGGCAATTTCGATGCCGCTGTCAAAGCGATTGAAACCATTGATCTGTGCTTGGGCCGGCTGCATGAAGCAATTCGCGACGTGCAAGGTGCGTTGATCGTGTCGGCGGACCACGGCAATGTGGAAGCGATGTTTGATCATGATTCCAACCAGCCGCATACCGCACACACATTGAATCAAGTTCCCGTATTACTGGTCGCAGCCGATTGGGAAGGCGCGTCATTGGAAGTCACGCACGGCACCCTCGCAGACCTCGCCCCGACAGCACTCGAAGCGATGGGGTTACAGCCATCAACGGAAATGACCGGCCATTCGTTGCTGCGCCATATGACTAGCAGGGGTGCTGAAACACGCCATGGCTAGGTGGCACACAAGCATTCTTGCGGCGGCACTGCTATCATACGCCGCCCCCTCTTTCGCAACCTCCGGCCCTTTCCGCTTTAACAGCACCCCCAATGCCGCGTTTAGCGAAGCAGAGCTTGGTAGCATGCAGGATGCGTTTGAAGCGCTTCAGCGCGATGCGCTCACCCTCTCCAAAAAAATCAAAGAAGAGCAGCGCTATACCCTGTCTCAGTCGGAACGGTTAAGCGCACTGAAAGCGCAAGAAAACCAGGTGCAATCGCACCTCGCCTTTCGCCAAAATATGTTGTCGAACAGCCTGCATCATATGATTCGCATGGGGCGCATGAGCACCATTGCATGGCGTGATCCTCGTCAGAACCACACGCTGCAGCGCCAAGGCAAGCTGATGGATGTGCTCGCGGACACGATCCGCCATGAAGTCACCTCGCTGCGTAGCACGCTGAGTGAGCTAAGCCTCATGCAGGCAAGCATCACCTCGACCGAAGAGGCGCTTTATGAGGAAAATGAGCTACTTAAGGAGCGTTATCGAACCTTGATCACCGTTCTCTCGGAGCGCCAGAAAGCCTACGAGACCATGAATAATCCTAGCTCTAATACCGACACGCAATGGCAAACGCTTCTGAGCAAAGCCGAAACCATTGAAGCACTGATGATGCGCCTTCAAACCGAAGAAAATCAGACCAGCCCGTCTCCTGACAGCGCCTCCGTCTCGGCATTTCACATGCCCGTGCTCGGCCCAATTCTCTATCGTTACGGCGATGTGAAAGCCGATCACGAAAAATATAAAGGCATGGTCATTGAAACGCGGCCAAACAGTTTAATTCTTGCGCCTGCTGAGGGCCGCGTGCTCTTTGCCGGCCAGTTTCGCGATTATGGCGAAGTGGTGATTTTCGCCCATAACACGCAGTATGTCTCCTTCATCTCGGGCATCTCCACCCTGCTCGTCGAGGCGGGGCAGTCGGTCAAGCAAGGTGAGCCTGTCGGACATATGGAAAACAGCCCCGACAAAGTGTATTTTGAACTGCGTAAAGGCAGCAAAGCTATTGACCCGATCCCTCTGATCGCGCATCTTAGCAATAATTCATAACAGGTTAGGATAGATATGAAATCAATTGCTTCCACCCTTGCCCTCGGAGCCATGTTGTGCGCGTGGTCGGTTGCCCCGGCAGCGCTTGCGGAAGAACCCAAAAGCGACGCGAACACCTACGAGCTCCTCAATCTGTTTGGCGATGTGTTTGAGCGTATCCGCGTGGATTATGTGGAAGAGGTCGAAGATGAGCAACTGATTGAAGCAGCGATTAACGGAATGCTCACCGACCTTGACCCACATTCAGGCTACCTCAACAAAAAACATTTCAAAGAAATGCAGGTGCAAACCAAAGGCGAATTTGGCGGCCTGGGCATTGAAGTCACTATGGAGAATGGCCTGGTAAAAGTCGTCTCTCCTATCGATGACACACCTGCCTTTGATGCAGGCATTGAAGCGGGCGATTATATCAGTGAGATTGATGGCGAAGCCGTCATGGGGCTCACGCTTTCTGAAGCAGTGGAGCGTATGCGCGGGAAAATCGGCACCGATATTGAACTCGTTGTGCTACGCGAAGGCGAAGCAGAGCCTCTTGATTTCACGATCACTCGTGATCTCATCAAAATCCAGTCGGTGCGGCACCGTCGTGAAGGTGATATTGGCTACATCCGGATCACCTCATTTTCCGAAAACACCTTTATTGGACTAGAGCAAGCCGTTGAAGAATTCAAAGACCAGATGGGTGATAAGATTCTAGGGTATGTGCTAGATATGCGTAACAATCCAGGCGGCTTGCTTGACCAGGCGGTTGCCGTATCGGATGCGTTTCTCGAGCGTGGAGAAATCGTCTCAACACGCCAGCGCGACCCCTCGCAAACCCGCCGCTACACAGCGCAGCAAGGCGATCTAGCCGATGGGAAACCGATCGTTGTTCTGATTAATAACGGCTCAGCGTCGGCTTCTGAGATTGTCGCCGGTGCGCTGAAAGATCATAAACGCGCAGTCGTGCTTGGCACGAAGTCTTTCGGTAAAGGCTCCGTGCAAACCGTGATTCCGCTCAAAGATCATGGTGCGATGCGTCTGACTACCGCGCGCTATTACACGCCAGCGGGGACCTCGATTCAAGCCACCGGAATTGAACCTGATATCATTGTCGAGCCAGCGAAAATTGAGAAAATTGATATCAGCCGTGCACGTAAAGAGAGTGATCTGCATGGCCATTTGAGTAACGACCAAGCAAAGAAAAAGAAATCGAAGGACGCCAAATCGGATAAAGAAGACAAAGAAAAAATGAGCGACAAAGACTATCAATTGTCGCGTGCGCTTGATTTACTGCAAGCATTATCTGTCTACACAGAGTCTTCGGCAAGCGATGCTCAATGATCTAGATCCGGCTCCCAAACCACCGACGGATAAGGCGTTATTGCTTGCGTTGGTATTTGCGGCCGCGTCTCTCTTGATCCTGCTTGATCTGGCTAGTTCTGCTTCCCCTATTGTGCGCACACAAGCGATTCAATCGGGACAGCTATATTTGGTTGACCTAAACAATCATGCAATCATTGGCCGCGATACTCCGCCTAAACGCAATATCGCCACTCAGAAGGCCCACCCCAAAGCAACTCCCGTTGAGCCTGAGAAACCAAAAGCCGAAGAGAGCAAACCTTCGGTCACAAAGGTAGATAAGAAAGAACCTCCAAAAGTTGTCACAGAAGAAGCGCCCGCTCAAGACGCGCCTAAGGCGATTAAGAAAACAGAACGCAAGCCTGCACCGCCGAAAATGGTTACACCAACTGAAACGGCACCGGTAAATAAGAAGCTACTTGAAAAGACCAAAGAAGGAAATCTCCCCATTATAAGCAAGCAAGGACTCACACCATCCGAAGCCTATGCAGTGCCCTATGAACGCCCCACAGGCCGTGCGATTCTGTCGATCATGATCATTGATGCGGGGCTTCAAGAACGCGTCACGCAGCAAGTTGCAGCACTACCAAAAGAAATCAGCGCGGGCATTATGTCATACGCCCCCAAAGCCTCTAAAGCCGCATCGGATTTGCGTCTGAGCGGCCGGGAAGTATGGCTATCAATCCCAGCGCAAGACGCTTCTTACCCTGCGACGGACCCTGGGTACCGCGCTTTGCTTCTTGGAGGTGATAAGGTCACGCTCACGCAACATTTACGTCAGACGCTTGGCGCGATGCAAGGCTATGTCGGAACCTATCTCGCTCCGACGGAAGTGGTGTCGAGCGATAGTAAGATCCTCTCACTCATTAGTGATGAAATGGTGAAACGTGGCCTGCTTTTACTCGTGAGCAATACTGAGAGCCGGTTCTCACCGAGTAAAAAAACCCCGTCGATCGCTATCGCGGATGCTTATCTCGGGACAACCGTTGTGGAACCTGTCGAAATTTCCCGCCAACTCTTAATCGCAGAAGAAAAGCTGAAAGAAAATGGTTCACTTATTTTAGTAGTGCAAGCCTCACACTTAAATATTGATGCGATTGAGCAATGGCTTCCCACGCTCAATGCAAAAGCCATCGCACTCGCCCCCCTCTCCTCTTTTTATCGCAACTAAAACATGACGCACCCGCTTCCTTACCGCCCTTGTGTTGGCATCATGCTGCTGAATCACCACGGCAAGGTATTCGTTGCGAAGCGTATCGATAACACTGCCGAAGCCTGGCAAATGCCGCAAGGCGGTGTCGATGAGGGGGAAGATATTCTTGATGCCATGTACCGCGAGCTATGGGAAGAAACGGGCATTACGAGAGAACTCACCCAGCTCATCGCACGCACTGAAGATTGGCTAAATTATGAACTACCCGAACATTTGATCGGTACATTATGGGGCGGAAAATATTGCGGACAGAAACAACGTTGGTTCGTATTGCGCTTTGTCGGAGAAGACAGCGCTATCAACATCGAGACCGAACATCCGGAATTTAGCGAATGGAAATGGGCGGATATGGCGTCATTGCCAGACATGATTGTCCCATTCAAAAAAGGGCTCTACACTGAGCTCGTCGATCGCTTCAAGCACCTAATATGAATAACATGCAATCGCATGTGTTTGCTACTAGGAGTGCAAGGCGACGCGCAGGAAACTTACGCGAGCCATAACAGGACGACGTATGAAATAGCTGCGATCACATGTTTAGCGTTCTACCATCGTGCCAGCACCATGCTTCGTGAAGATCTCGACGAGCAGAATGTGTGGAATCCGGCCATCGAGAATGTGCGCCGCTTCCACATCGTATGACAGTGCATCAATGCAGGTTTCAATCTTGGGAATCATCCCACCGGTAATCACGCCTTCCGCAATCAAACGGCGCGCTTCATCAGTGGTGACGCTACTAATGAGCTTGCCATCGGGGTCAAGTAAGCCTTCCACATCGGTCAGCATGAGCAGCTTACAGGCAGATAGCGCCGCCGCGACCGCGCCCGCCGCCGTATCGGCATTGATATTATAGGTTTCACCATTCTCACCCACACCGATCGGTGCAATCACCGGAATAATATCCGACTCGCATAGATCTTCGAGAATCTCTGGGCTCACGCTCACCGGCTCGCCCACAAAGCCTAGATCGAGAATTTTCTCAATGTTCGAATCCGGATCGCGCTTGGTCCGGCGCAATTTCCGCGCCTCAATCAAATTGCCATCTTTCCCAGACAGGCCTATCGCCGTCCCACCCGCGCGGGTGATCGCTGAGACGATCTGCTTATTGATCGAACCGGAAAGCACCATCTCGACAATCTCAACAGCGGCCTGATCCGTGACACGTAGCCCATCAACAAACTCACTGTGGATCTTCAACCGATCAAGCATGTTCGCGATTTGTGGACCGCCGCCATGCACCACGACCGGATGGATACCGATATGTTTGAGTAGCACAATATCGCGTGCAAAAATTTCTGCGAGCTTTGGATCTCCCATCGCATGCCCACCATATTTGATCACAAAAGTCTCGCCCGCGAATTTACGGATATACGGCAGCGCTTCACTCACCGTAATGGCGGTGCGGAGCATGGCGTTAGGGCTCTTAAGTCCTTTAGTTTGCATCAGAATCCTTGTGTTGCGCTAGTGTTACTGTAGTTCTAACGCGTTGGCAAGTGCTGTTCTAAGCGCCTCAATTCCATCTTTTTTCTCAGAGCTTGTGGTCAAAACCTCAGGAAAAGCCGCACCATGATTCGCAATCTCATCCATCGCGCTTTCCTGATGTTTCTCAACCTCTTTCACCTTACATTTATCTGTTTTGGTGAGCACCAGCTGGTACGAGACCGCAGTTTCATCAAGCATTGCCATCATCTCAAGGTCGTTCGGCTTAATTCCATGGCGGCTATCGATGAGCAAACAGACGCGCTTCAATGGTGCACGGCCGCGCAAATAATCACGCATCAACTGCTGCCACTGCTTAATATCCGTTTTCGATGCACGCGCATATCCATAGCCCGGCAAATCTACCAGGTACGCCTTGCCGCTTAAATTGAAAAAATTCAGATGCCGCGTTCGGCCTGGGGTCGATGAGCTTTTCGCAAGCGCCTTACGATTCACCAGCGCATTGATCAGCGACGATTTGCCCACATTTGAGCGGCCAACAAAGGCAATCTCCGGACGGTCAGCAACGGGAAGCCCATCAAGGCTCGCGACACTTTTCACAAACTCACATTGCTGAAAAAGAGTATCTAATTTCATACATCCCTCAATGTGCTAGCACCGGCATATGCTGGTGATGCGAGTGCATTAGTTCCGCCCGTGGCGCTTCATAATCACCCATTGTTGAATGATCGAGAGGGTGTTGTTCCACGCCCAATAGATCACCAATCCGGCCGGGAATGATGCGAAGAGGAAGAGGAAAATATAGGGCAGCGCAGCCATCACTTTCGCCTGCATTTCGTCGGTCGGCTTGGGGTTCAGCTTTTGTTGAATCACCATGGTCGCGCACATAATCACCGGCCAAATACCAATGGCAAGGAAGCTTGGCGGATCAAACGGAATCAGGCCAAACAGGTTAATCACTGAGGTTGGGTCTGGCGCAGAAAGATCATGAATCCATCCAAAGAACGGAGCATGGCGCATTTCAATCGAGACGAACAACACCTTATAGAGCGCAAAGAAAACAGGGATCTGTACCAAAATTGGCAGGCAGCCCGACATCGGGTTCACCTTCTCTTTTTGGTAAAGTTTCATCATCTCTTGGTTCATCGCCAGCTTGTCATCGCCGTATCGCTCACGAAGCTCTTGAATTTGCGGCATCAGCAGTTTCATTTGCCCCATCGCCACATAGGATTTATTGGCGAGCGGGAACAGCACCATCTTCACACAGATGGTGAGGCACATAATAGCCAGGCCAAAATTCCCAACCAGACTGTTAAAGAAGGTCATAATATGGAAGAACGGCTTGGTCAGAAAATAGAGCCAGCCGAAGTCAATCGAGCGGTCAAAGAGTGGAATAGTGAGTCGCTCGCTGTAGCGATCAATCAAATCAAGTTCTTTGGCACCTGCGAAAAAATGCGTGGTGACCGACAGTTCCGCGCCGGGCTGCAACACATTCGCTTCACCGAGGAAATCGACCTGATAGCGGTCTTTGTCGCCTGATTGGTAATGGTTGAAATTAAACGCTTTGGCCGTGCCTTTCGGCGGGATGAGGGCGGTCAGCCAATATTTATCGCTGACGCCAATCCAGCCTTTCACATCATTAAAGCGAATCGCTTCATCATCACGCAAATCACTATAGCTGAACTCTTCGAGAATCTCGTTCTGCACGGCAAGCGGGCCTTCATGAAGAATGAAGAATTCCTGATCCACGCGCGGATATTGGCGGTTAATCAGCGCATATGACGAAAGCTGCTGATTGCGCGCGCCTACATTCTCGACGCGCTGCTCCACCGTAAACATGTAATTCTCATCGATCGAAATCGTACGCGTGAAAACCAGGCCACGGCGATTATTCCAGCGCAGTATCAAGGGCTGTTCGGGCGTAAGAGATGCATTCGCACCGCCTGGTGACACCACGCTCCAGCGTGTGTTTCGATTCGGCAGTGCGCTGCTATTTTGCGAAGTGCCAACCCAGCCAAATTCGGCAAAATACGGGTACTCACTGCCTGGTCTGCTGAGAAGCTGAACTTCTGGGCTCTCCGAATCGAGTTCCTGACGGTAATTCGCCAGCGTCAGCGCATCAAGCCGGGCACCGGTCAGTGAGAGTGAGCCATGCAGACGCGGGGTGTTAATCGCAATACGTGGCCCTTCAGGCTGCGTTGGTGATACGGATGCCGTGTGTGTTTGGCTCCCCGGTGCAACCGGTTCCACCGCGTTCGGCGCAAGTGAATCACCCTGCTCCGCGAGCTTAGCAATCGTTGCTTTATCTTGCTGCACTTTCTGCGCCGCCTGAATCGCCTCTTGCTCCGGCCCGAGCACGAAAATCTGCCAGATGACCATGAAAACCCCAGCTGCAACAACCGCCATCATAATATTACGTGTATTTTCTGGATCAGGAACGTTAGGAGGTTGGTGCATAGCTCTCTCTGTTATTTTTGTGTGAGGGGTGGGACCGGATCATAGCCACAGCCACCCCATGGATGGCAGCGTAAGATCCGCTTAATCGTTAATCGGCTACCGTGGAACGGGCCATGAAGACGTAGTGCTTCTTTCGCATACGCCGAACATGATGGCACATAGCGGCATGATGGGCCAAGGAGCGGGGAAATCACCCATTGGTAAAATGTAATAACGGCCTGCGCCAAAACACTCGCGATACGGTAAAATGGTTTCATGAACTGCCTTATGATTGGAGTGCCTTTCTAAAGCCATATCGTAGATCGCGCAACAGTTCTTTATAATGACAGCTCGCTGTACTCATTCGCCCAATCACCACGATATCTAGCGGCGGAAGTGTCAGCTCTTGGCTGATTTCATCGATCGCTGCGCGCAGACGCCGGCGAATACGATTCCGCACCACCGCATTGCCGCAACGTTTCGTCACCGTAAACCCTACGCGGAAATGACTCACCTCCGCCTGTGCGGGCTGGCGGGCCACCTGCAAAATACAGTGATGCATCACATATTTACGACATGTTTTTTGCACGCGCACGAAATCGACGCGTGTCAGCAAGCGCTGTTGCTTAGGAAGCATTCAATGGAGACAAAGTTACGCGCTCAGGCGCTTACGGCCTTTTGCACGACGCGCTGCGAGTACCTTACGGCCACCGAGCGTTGCCGCACGCGCACGAAACCCATGCCGGCGTTTACGTACCAGATTACTTGGCTGAAATGTACGTTTCATAGGTTTCTCCTTACGTTTGAAGGGCGTTATTAGCGAAGTGGAGGAGGAAAGTCAAACATTATCCTTCCTATCACTGAGCATCATCGGCTTTTTCACGCGAAGATTCGGATAACTAATGATTTTTTAAAGAATATATGCGATAACTAAAGCCTACAAGGAACCCAACACAAATCTGGTAACACACTGATGTTTCAACATCTTCGCCATTTCTCCGCCATCAGCCTGGTGCTGATTATCACGATCGCACTGATCGTGGGCACGCTGTTCAAGCGGGTGGTGGAAGAGGATATTGCGCAAATCACAGAGACGAATAACGCGGCGCTCGCCCAGAGTTTTGTCAGCGGGATATGGCGCCATCATGCAGCGATTGTGGGGCATTTAGCGCGTGTTCCATCTCATCGCTGGGGCGCTGACACTGATTTTTACCTGTTTAGCCATGTATCCAACGCCTTTTTCGCAAGCTTACCCATTGAAAAAGCCAATCTTTACCTTCCTGATAACAGCTTGATTCTCTCTTCAGCCCCGGAAAAAATATTACACACGGATTCGGCTAAGCAAGAAGGCGCCACATTGTTCAAACAGTCCGAACTGGCACAAGGCAGAACGGTGAGCCGCATCATTGAGGGGGCTGGCTTTTACAACCCTGCCGGGAAAACCAGTGACCGTATTTTAGTGCATACCATTGTGCCTATCATGTCCGACCCGCGCTCGGGGAGCCGCAAAGTTGAAGGCTTTATTGAAATTTTCTACGACATTACCGATAAATGGGCTGACTTATCCCTCATCCAATGGGTGAGCGCCGGCGGTATCATCGTGATCTTCCTGATCTTAATCGCGATCCTATTCTACATGTCGCAGCGCGCCGAATCGATTATCGCCAAACAGCATGAGGTGAACCTCGAGCTGACCGCTGCCGCCGCATCCGCAGAAGCAGAAAGCCGTGATAAAGCCCAGTTTTTGGCGAATATCAGCCATGAGCTGCGCACCCCACTCAACGCGATCATTGGCTTCTCGGAGATCCTCAAAAACGAAATTATGCAAAGTTTGAGCGATACGCATCAGAGCTATATTAAGGATATCAATAATTCAGGGACGCATCTACTCAGCCTCATCAACGACATTCTCGATTATTCGAAAGCCGAGGCCGGAAAACTTGAGCTTGTCATTGAAGAGTCTGATATTACCAAGCTGATCAAGAACAGCATGCGCTTGGTAATTCCGCGTGCAGAAGAAGCGCAAGTAACCCTCGTTGAGGAGCTGCCTTCCGAACATGTGATTATTGCCACCGACAGTAAGAAACTCAAGCAGGTACTACTCAACCTATTGTCTAACGCGGTGAAATTCACCCCGGCAGGCGGCGAGGTCAAAGTCTCGATCTGGCCCAATGTCGTCGATCATTCAATCTCGATTGAAGTGAAAGATACCGGAATCGGGATTGCTCCAAAAAATATCTCGAAAGTGATGACCCCGTTTGGCCAAGTCGACAGCACGCTCGCACGCAAATATGAAGGCACAGGCCTCGGCCTGCCCCTGTCGAAAAAATTCATCGAGAGCATGCATGGTGAATTCAAAATCACCAGTGAGCTGGATGTCGGGACCACGATCACCATCACCCTGCCCGAAAGCGTGGAACAAAAGTAACCGCTATTTTGCTTGCAGCCATAGCACTCCCCATGCTATGCGCTCATTATGTCAACGCATCAAACAAACACGCGCCGCTCGATTGCGCAGCTTCAGGCGATGAAGCAGGAATCCGTGCCGATTGTGTGCCTCACCGCATACACCGCGCCGCATGCGCGCATTTTAGACGCACATTGTGACATGTTCATTGTCGGTGACTCTCTGGGCATGGTGCTTTATGGCCATGACAGTACGCTCGAAGTCACGCTCGATATGATGAAACATCATGGCAAGGCCGTCACCTCCCATTCACAGCACGCCTTCACCGTGGTCGACATGCCGTTCGGCAGTTATCAAACCTCGAAAGAGCAAGCCTTTGAGAATGCCGCTGAGATCATGCGCTTCACCGGCTGTCAGGCGGTAAAGATGGAAGGCGGCGTGATGCTCGATGACACGGTACGTTTCGTGACACAGCGCGGTATCCCCGTGATGGGGCATATCGGCTTGATGCCGCAATATGCGCATAATGAAGGCGGCTTCCGTTACCGGGGCCGCTCGGAAGCAGAACAAAACCAGATTCTCCGCGATGCGAAAGCCATTGAACAAGCCGGCGCCTTCGCGATGATTCTGGAAGCCGTTGACGCGTCTCTCGCCGAACGCATTACCAAATCCGTTTCCATTCCCGTGATTGGTATTGGCGCATCCGCCCAGTGCGATGGCCAAGTGCTCGTCACGGAAGACATGGCGGGCCTGACCGAGAACACGCCTAAATTTGTTGCCACGTTTGGCAACCTCGCAAGCACGCTCGACAGCGCCGCAAGTGCCTACGCAAAATCCGTACGTGAGCGGACATTTCCCGGAGAATCCCAGCTGTATGGAATGTCAAAGAAAGTGAAAGCATCTTAGGCAGCGTCCGCTTGCTGGCGATATTCGGATGGGCTCGCGCCCACAATCTCTTTAAACACCCGGTTAAACGACGCGATGCTGCTAAAGCCCACTTCAAAGGCGATGACAGTGACTGACGTCGCGGGCTCATGTATCAAGCGCTCTTTGGCCTCATCGATACGAAAGCCATTCACAAATTCGTTAAAGTTCTTTTGATAATGCTGATTAAGCAATTTCGACAGTCGATGCTCAGGAACACCCATATCTTCCGCAAACGACTGGCGGTTATAGCCCATCTTGCGATAAACACGCTGCACCTCCATTAAACGAGCAATACTGGTCATCAGTGAAAGATCTTTTTCCGACAGCCCCTCTTTCGCTTTGCGTTTGCGAGAGGAGGCACCCAGCGCATTGTCGAACACGCGGAACAGCGAGGTAAGGACCAAATAGATAAAGGTAAATTTGATCACCGTATCAATCGCCATTGCCTTGGTTTTCTCTACCATGCCAACCAGCACCGCAAGGTCGAGCGCCGGCAGAGAAATACTCATCATGATCAGTGAGACAATCATCCAATAGGTGTGCGATCGATACGGGCTTGCCTTTAATGCGCCGCTGTACAGTTTTGCCACCAGCACCATCAGCAAGAGATAGACTAAGCTCGTGCTCAAAACGTGATAGACTGTTTTAAAGGAATTCCGCTCTATACAATATTCAGATGGCATACAGATCGTGCCATCCACCGATTCTTGGAACATAATCAGTGCGCCGCCGCCAAAAGGCAGCAACAAAATAAGAAAATAGATCGCATGCGGCAAGCGTCCCGTAATCAGCTGCAGGATGAGCAAGAAACTTAATGACGGCAGCGCTGTCTCCATCAGCCGCATCACTTGCTGAGAAGACTCCGCTTCACTCCACGCAAACAGCGGCGCAAGTGGGAGGTAAAAACTCACGGCCAACGCACCAAAATAGACAACCGGAATGGATGTTTTCGAAGCATTGCGCACCGACATGATAAGAAACAGCATAATAAACAGACAGGGGAAAAGCCCTACCAGCTGCAGCGCTTGGAGCACTGAGATATACTGCTCACTCATGGTGCCTCATCGCTAGATTCATCTGCGCTGGAACTCTCATTTTGCGTGTCGAGCTGGCGTTGACGTTCTTCAAATATCTCCGTCACCTCTTCCATCCGCTTGAGCCGCTCATCAACGAAATGGCGCATGAAATTAAGCTCACCTTGCTCGATATTCTCGGTATCTTCCATGATCGCTTCAATGATGGAAAGCGCCGACCCCATCTCACCGCGCTGCTCATAAATAAAGGCCGGCGTTTGCTGCGCCCATAGCGGAATCGAGTGCACCCCCTTTAAATGGTTCGCCGCTTTGAGCGCGAGTGTTTTGTCGTTGAGTTTATGATTGGCAATGTAGGACGCCTGCACAAGCCACCACCATTTTTCTTCAGGCCGATCTGCGGAATGCTCAACCAAATAATCGTATATATATTTCAGATCGGATTGGCGCTGGGTTTGGCCAAAATAATAGGTCGCCATCGACGGCACGTAATGGGATTCATTATCAAGCCGGTCGAGAAGCCGGAACCAATGATAGAGTTTGAAATAATCATACTTGTAGAGCGCCGTGAATCGGCCAAATGTATCACCCGCATTTTGAATATTCAGTGCGAGCAATCTGAATAGTCCCTGCTCATCACCAAAGGACAGTGCCTTGACCGTTTCAACGCCAGGTACATCGGGCACAATGCCCATATCCGGAATAATCTCATGCGTGCGCCACCAGAACGCTACCTGCGCCATTAGCGTGATGGCGAATAGCCCGTATATGATGGAAGCCCTCAGCGACATAAGCCCCTCAGAACTGCCGGCGTCTGAAGTCGACGATAGCCATCACAATCAACAGAATGATGAAAATGCTGCCTTGTAGCGCATAACGGTATATTTCATTGTAACTCGACACACCATAAATCAGCCATTGCCCCTTCACAAAGAAGTCGAGCCGTGGAATCACCATTGAAATCGTGTTCAGCGTGAAACGCGTCACTTCCGTAATCAGCGGATCATCAAACACCACACCTTTTTGAATGGTCGCAGTGAAGAAGCCCATCATGCGAGACAGCGCATAAAGCCCCATCGTCGCCAGAACCGAGAACACCGCGCTGCGGAGCGTGAGCGCGGCGAATAATGCCATCACAGACACAAGCCATGCCTCGAGTAACAGGCTCGTGCTCCATGCTAGCATGCCATTACTGTTCAGCGGATTGCTGTAATACACCGCAGCGATCGCAACCAAGCACAGTATGGTCGCCACCACCATAAAGCCAAACGCATAGGAGAGCACCAGGTTTGACCGCGAGATCGGCCGCGAAAGTAACACATCAATCTCCTTACTATCAAACGCACTGCGAATATGAAAACACACAAACACAATAATAGAGACCATAAGCATGATACGCGAAGAGGAGGCGACAAACGACAGGGTCATCTGGCCAGGCTCGAGGAGTGCAGTGCTTCCCAAAATATGAGAAATGAAGGCACCGAGCATAATGCCGGCAATCAAAGCGAAGAACAGCCAATCACGAAGCGCTGTGAGCAATATATAGCGAATATTTGTGAACATGGTTTACCTCATTCTTTTCCACCCACGCATTGACGGGATTAGAAGCTCAATGGGCGCGGATCATCCGTGAATTTCTCGTAAATCAGGCGGTCTGTGTCATGGTACGAGCCTTCAGAACTCACAATCGTCGCTTTGATAAAGATGATAAGCTCTGTTTTCGAACTCACCTTCTGTGTCGATTTAAACGCGTTCCCTATAAATGGAATCTCACTCAATCCGGGCACACCCGTATCATTATTTTGCACCGCATCTTCAAGCAATCCACCAATGACTAACACCTGACCACTTTTGAGCTTCATAATCGAATCAAGCTCTCTTACCTCCACAATCGGGCGTTGGACGAAGGTGTCAGCGTTGTTTACCGGCGGCTCTTCAACTGAGAGAATCTGCGAAAGCGTTGGACGTACATTCAAAGTGACTTCGTTGCTATCAAGATTGATCGATGGAATGATCGACAACAAGATACCAACAGGAACGGTAAAGGTTTGCACTTCTGTTGACTCAACGGTGGTGGTGGCGCTTTCTGTTGCTGTCGTATCTGCTTGCTGGGTTACCTCAAAGAAAACTCGGTTTTCCGCAAAGGTAAGCACCGCTTGCTGGTTGTTTGTGGCATGCAGACGGGGGCTTGAGAGCGTGCGTGTCGTGCCAAATTGTTCAGTGAGCGACACCACAGAGTTCAAATCAAAACCCAAAATTTGTGAATCAATGATCGTGAACGATGCCAAGGCATCAGCGCTAAAATCTTCATCGGCAATAAAGTCAAGATCAAGCCCTTGAGCCGACCCATTATCGAGCGCACTCCAATCAATTCCGCTACGGAATGCTTCGTCTAGCTCAACCTCTACAATCTTCGCTTCAATCAACACTTGAGCAGACGCATTTCGCTTGAGAATGTTCAAATACTCGCCAACCGCACGATGCTGACGATCCGTCGCTGAAACAGAAAGCAGCCCCGCCTGACGGTTTAACACAAAATCCTGGCCCACTGCCGCTAGCTGCGGAGCAGCCGCACCATCTTGCGCACCATTGTTAAGCTGAGACGGGTCCGTTTGATTAAGAAGCAGCGTCACATTAGCTTCCAGCGCCTCCCACAAATCACTAGTGGTTTCAATATCGATGGTAGATTCAGAGCCTGTTGCAATAGCAC
>CAYGTO010000003.1:0-210164 GCA_964352815.1 uncultured Azospirillaceae bacterium
CACTTCCATTCCCTATTGCCCATTGCCCATTCCCATATTACATTCCCCTCATGGTTTGGAATCGTTCTAACGCATCGCAACCCCAGCGAACGCCGGGGTCTCTATCTGAGGGATACCGGCGTTCGCCGGTATTGCGATATTTAGCGTCACCGCGTCAATTTTTTATGTCTGCTCCTGCTCGGCCGTCTGGCCTCGCAATGAGCCTAAGCGCTGCGCGCACTAAAGGGCTTCGCCTCCTGGCTTCGCCACGGCTCCTCTTCTACCTCCTCCCCTGGCTGATGCTGCTCGTGGTGGTGGGCACGTTGCTGCAAGCGCAGGTCGGGATTTACGATGCCGAGCAGCGCATCTTCGGCTCGTGGTGGGTCTGGGCCGGGCCGATTCCCCTGCCTGGGCTGTATGCCGTCCTCGCGCTCATGACCCTCAGCCTCAGCGCGAAACTGATTCTCAAATCAGTGTGGAAGCCGCGTTTCATCGGCACCCTCCTCACCCATGGCGGCGTGCTCGTGCTGTTCATTGGCGGGCTGCTCACCGCGCTCACCCAGCAAGAGGGCTATATTCCAATTGCTAAGGGCATGGAAAAATCCACCATCACCGATTACCATGAGCGCCGCTTGACGATTACGCGCGATAGCGAGCTGATCTGGTCTGCGCGACATCATGATCTGCATGACGGCATGGTCATCGATCTGCCCGCCCTGCCCTTTACCGTGCGCATCATCGACTATCACCGCCATGCCTATCCCTATGTTCGAGACGCGTCATCGCGCGGTTTAAACGCGGGATCTCTAAATGCGGATAACGCTGGCAGTAGAGATTCCGCGATCAAGTCGCGGAATGACGAAGTTCTATATAAAGGCCTCGCCCAGCAAGTCGCGCTTAAAGAGGGCGAGCTGATGAAGGATGATGAGGCGAACCATACGGGGATGACGTTTGAGATCCAGATGAAGCCGTCATACTGGCGCTCGACGCCAGTATCTCAAGAGATAGAAAAAGATCCTGGTGTCACGCACCAGGATGACGATATCAACGGCACCTACATTCTGTTCGAGCCGATGCCGCGCTATCCGAGTTTTGAGGCTGACGGCGAGCGCTACGAGCTGCGTTTGCAAAAAGCCGAGCGCGATTTGCCCTTCGCGATTCGTTTGAATGATTTTCAAAAGATCACTTATCCAGGGACGGAAGAGGCGCGCGAATATCAATCGGATGTGACGATCATCGACGGGGCGAGCGAATGGCGCGGCATCATCGCAATGAACGAGCCGCTGCGCTATGGCGGCTATACTTTTTATCAATCCTCCTTTTTTGAAGGAGGCGAAATTCCAGTATCGGTGCTTGCCGCGGTGAAGAATGAGGGGCTTCTCTTTCCCTACATTGCGAGCGTGATGATCGGGCTTGGGCTGCTCTGGCATGTGCTATTGATGATGAGGCGACGATGAAGAACCCGCTCTATATGTTACTTTTATGGATTGCATTTGCCTTACCTCTCAAGGCAGAAGAAGTCGTTTTGCGAGAAGCGAATGCAATGAGTGACGAAGCAATCCAGGGCAGTCATACTGGATCGCGTCGCTTCGCTCGCGAAACAGATTTTGATCAGTTTGGTGCGCTGCCTGTACTGCATGAAGGACGCATCAAACCGCTTAGCCACTTCGCATATATTGCACTGCAACATACACATGGCGCATCGAGCTTCGAAGATCGCTCTGCCACTGCCTGGCTCGCTACTACCTTGTTTGCGCCGGAGCAGATGGCGGAGAAACCGCTCTTCCCCATCCGCAATGACGAGGTTGCGCGCAGCTTTGGGCTCGAGCCGAATAAGGCAAAACGCTATAGTTTTCAAGAGGTCTATCCAGCGCTCACTGAAAAGAAAGCCATGGTGCAGGCACTGCGCCAGAAAGATCGCAACACGCTTTCTGCGCGCGAGGCCGCAGTGGTGCGACTGCATGACCGCGCCGCACTGATGTTGCAGCTCACCGAAGCACTCAGCGCGATTCGGCCGCTTGAAGTGTCGCCGCGTGCGCGCGAAATGCTTATCAAATATGAGATTCCAGTCGGCGCGCGTGAGGTTATCACCTATCTCGATATGCAGCCTTACCGGCGTGATCTGGAAGAAGCGCTGAAAGCGATTTACGCCGCACGTCACCATGATGAGTCGGACGGTATGTATACCGACGATGATCTAGCAATGGGTGAGTTTTCGTACTATTTGGAGGTACTCGCAACCGTCTCAGAATATAATGAAACGCTGCGTATTCTGCCGCTTTCCGAAGAGCCCTCTGCAGAATGGGTAACACCATGGCAACTGATTCGCAGTGGGAATGGCACCCCGAAAACCACGGCGCTCATGGAGCAATGGCAAGCAATGGCCAGAGCGTTTCATGCGCAAGATGCGGTGCAGTTTGATGCAGCAGTGGCGAAAGCAGCCGCACTCTACGCGCCTTACGTGGAAGATCAGCCGCTCGCGCTCGAACAGCTCTACCACGCCGTGTCGTGGAAATGGGTGGCGATCGGCGGGTATGTGTTATCACTCCTATGCGTCGCTTTATCCTGGCGCCTCGGCGCTGTCAGTCTCGCCGCCATCGCACTGACTTCGCACTCCTTCGGTCTGGCGATGCGCATTCTGATTCTTGAACGCCCACCCGTTACCACATTGTATGAGTCGGTCCTTTTCGTCGGTTGGGTTGCAGCGCTACTTGGGTTCCTATGGGTGCTCCGTTCGAAGCATACTGAAATTCTCGCCGTAGGCGCTGGGATTGCTGCCCTGCTCCTCTTCATCAGCCCGCTTTATGTCGAAGGCGATTCGCTCGAGATGCTCGTAGCTGTGTTGAACACGAATATCTGGCTCGCCACCCATGTCATCATTATCACCATGGGCTATGGCGCCAGCATGGTCGCAGGAACGCTTGCCCATGTGGCGCTGTGGAAGCGAGGTTACAGGTTACAGGTTATAGAAGAGACAAAGATACTGAAACCTGAAACCTATGACCTAAAACCTGTCTTCCTCATCACTCTCATCGCCGCATTGCTCACCATTGTCGGCACCGTTCTCGGCGGCATTTGGGCAGACCAAAGTTGGGGGCGCTTTTGGGGCTGGGATCCGAAAGAAAATGGCGCATTACTCATCGTCCTCTGGATTGTTTGGCTCCTCCATGCGCGCATCACCAAACAGCTCCCGGAAATCGGCTGGCTCGCTTTCCTGGCGGGGCTGAATATTATCGTCGCCATCTCCTGGTTTGGCGTGAATCTTCTGGGCGTTGGGCTACATTCCTATGGCTTCACCGAGAGCGCGGTGTACGGCCTTATCGCCTTCTGCCTATGTGAACTTCTTGTCATTAGCTTTTTGACGCTGCGTGCGATACAACAGTCAAAACAGCAGCATTAATTTCATGATCAAACCGTTTACCATGATTGGTCTCATCCTCTTGCTTTTGGCAGGGACGGTTGCGCTTGGCTATGTTCTCTCGCGGCCAGAAGCGCCGATCAGCACGCGTAATTTTGTCGCACCAAGTGCTGAACCCACTGCGCACGACAAGACTTCGCTTTCAGTAGCACCTGACTTTACTGCTCCGATATTGCACCCTGCTTCACAAGAAATGATTACGTTATCAGAGCATCGTGGGCGCTACGTGCTGCTGAATTTTTGGGCAAGCTGGTGTAGCCCGTGCCTAACCGAAATGCCTGAATTTATTACCCTCGCAAAGGCTCATCCGGATGATATCACCATTCTCGCACTGACCATTGATAGTAAACAAGAGAAAGCGTCAGCATTTGTCACTGACACCTATGCTGAAGCGCTGGGTGACGCAAACAATATGATCTTTGCATGGGACGAAGCCGCACGCATTTCGCAAAAAAAGTTCGGCACATTCCGTATTCCGGAAAGCTACCTCATTGACCCGGAAGGTCAGATTATAAAGAAGTTTGCCGGCCCGGTGATAGAAGAGGATATAAACGAAATAGAAGCCGTCATTGCCACGTCAAGCGAGCAGAAAGCGAGCGCGCACAGGCAATCCATTCCATGAATGTCAGCAGACATTCATATTAGGGGGAACACAATGACCACGCTGCGTTTGATTCTTGGCGATCAACTCAATGAACAGGTGGTGTCACTGCGCGATGCCGAGCCTAACGCAGACATCATCCTCATGGCGGAAGTCATGGAGGAGGCCACCTACGTCAAACATCATAAAAAGAAAATCGCGTTTCTATTTTCTGCGATGCGCCATTTTGCCGCAGAGCTAAAAGCGGACGGCTATGATGTCCGCTATACGAAGATCGATGATAAGGAGAATTCCGGCGATTTATTCGGTGAGGTGAAGAAGGTCTGCAGCGCAGAAGAGATTGACCGGCTTGTGGTCTGCGAGCCGGGGGAATGGCGGCTTCTGGAGAAAATGAAAGGCTGGCAAAAGAAACTCAATATTCCGGTTGAGATTCGTGAAGATGATCGTTTTTATGCGACGCACCAACGCTTCAACGCCTGGGCAACGGATGGCCGTAAAGAGCTGACAATGGAATTTTTCTACCGCGAAATGCGCAAAGAATCTGGCATTTTGATGGATGGCAAAAAACCTGCTGGCGGTAAGTGGAATTTCGATAAGGAGAACCGCAAACCGCTGAAAAAGGGCATGCAGTTTTCCGCGCCGATGCAGTTCTCACATGATAAGATTACTAAGGATGTGCTCGCCATTGTCGAAGAGAAATTCGGTGACCATTTCGGAGATTTAGAACCCTTCACCTATGCGGTAACGCAGGGCGATGCACGGCGCGCACTCGCCCATTTCATCGCCAAAAATCTCCCGACCTTTGGTGACTATCAGGATGCGATGGCGGTCGATGAGGCCTTTCTCTCGCATAGCATTATTGCGCACTATATCAATTGCGGATTACTCTCGCCACAAGAATGCTGCGCCGCAGCAGAGCAGGCCTATCAAGACGGTCACGCGCCGATTAATGCGGTCGAAGGGTTTATTCGCCAGATTCTCGGGTGGCGTGAATTCATCCGCGGCATTTATTGGCTGCATATGCCGGACTATAAAGAGCGAAATACGCTTAAGGCAACGCGCCCCCTCCCCGATTTTTATTGGACTGGCGAGACGAAAATGCGCTGCATCAGCGAGGTGGTAAAATCAACGAAACAGCACGCCTATTCGCACCATATTCAGCGGCTCATGGTGACGGGAAATTTTGCGCTTCTTGCGGGGCTGGATGTTGAGGAAATGTGCGACTGGTATTTGGCGGTCTATGCCGATGCCTATGAGTGGGTCGAACTTCCTAACACGCTGGGTATGGCGCTGTATGGCGATGACGGGGTGGTCGGGACCAAGCCCTATGGCTCGTCAGGCGCTTACATCAACCGAATGTCGAATTTTTGTGCATCCTGCGAGTATAATGTGAAGGCGAAAACGGGGGAAGAGGCCTGCCCGTTTAACTATCTCTATTGGGATTTTATGCTGCGCCACCAGGGGCAATTTAAAGACAACCAACGCATGGGGCTGGTCTATAATAATATTGCGAAAAAGAGCAATGAAGAACTCGAACAGATTCAGAGGGATGCGAAACGGTTTTTGGAGTCGTTGTAATGGCGCATAAGAAACCGAACCTCCCCGAGAAAAATTGTGCGCAATGTGCCCTGCCTTTTGCCTGGCGTAAAAAGTGGGAGAGATGCTGGGATGCGGTGAAATATTGTTCAGAGCGCTGTAAACGTGATGCGAAGAAGAAAGGCTCCATGCGTGTTTCGTGAAGGCAATCATGGAGTGATAGCAAAGGGAAGTGAAATTCCTTCAGGCTGCGCTTTGCTCTGGCTGGAAGGCGCGTTTTCTAAAGCTTACACGGAAACACGAGCCCTCTCCAGGCGTCGACTCTACCGTAATCATCCCATCATGCATCGTCACCACCTTCTTACAGATCGCAAGGCCAATACCCGAGCCTGCATATGCATCTTTGTGGTGGAGGCGTTTAAAAATATCAAAAATCTGTTTCTGATATTCGGGCGCAATGCCGATGCCATTATCTTGGACTAGCACATACCAATATTCTTCATCCTCTTTAGCAGAGAGGGTGATTACGGGAGTGCTATCGTCTTCCTGATATTTAAGCCCGTTTGCAATAAGGTTCTGAAACAATTGATAGAGCGGAATTTTATAACCCCAAATCGTTGGTAAATTGTGGCTAATGATTTGCGCGTTATCTTGCTCCAAACGCGAGACAAGGTTATCACGCACATGTTGTATAACCCCCTCTAATTCGATCTTCTCTACCTTCTTATCGCCGCGATCGACTGACGAATAGGCAAGAACATCAGAAATAAGAGTCTGACCGCGCTGCGCGCCGTCGAGTAAGAACTTCAAATAGGCATCTAACTGACGATCTACTTTACCTTGCTCTTTAAGATACGCCGCTATTTTTTGTGAAAAACTACTAATCATACGCAGCGGCTCTTGCAAATCATGCGAGCAAATATAGGCAAATTGTTCAAGCCGTTCATTCGCCTCGGTCAACTTTGTAATAAGCTTCTCACGCTCAGTGATATCGCGACCAAGGCCAAGAATATAGACCTCTCCATCCACCCCCTGAAACCGCAGTCTTTGAGTAAATAAGGTGCGTTTATTCCCATCCGGGAAGACAAGTGTCTCAATTTTACTGGAATAGCCGCTCGCAAAAGCCAGCTTGTCTTCTGCTAAGAATTCTTCAACGTCTTTTGGGTCATAATCTTCGAATGTCGTGCTACCAATAATATCGTTCCTGAGTTTATTAGGATACAGAGCAAAGAAAGCCTCATTCGCCTGAACGATTCGAAATTCTCTGTCTTTTACAAAGATCAAATCAGGGTTATTATCCATCATGAGCTTGAGGAAATGTTCGGATTCACGAATCTTACGCTCTTGCGTTTTGACTTCCGTGACGTCTGTGTGCGTGCCAATCATCCGAACGGGCTCTCCTTTTTCATCCCACTCCACGACCTTCCCTTGGCAAATCACATACACGGTTGGCCCATCCTTATGCCGATATCGCACTTCTTGCGTAAAAGGGTACGCCCCCTTACTTTCGATGTGCCTTTTGAGATTATCATTTACCAGCACCAAATCCGTTTCAAAGATAAGCGCCTGCCATTCCCTTGGATGATGCGCTTTCTCATCTGGTGCGTAGCCAAGCATTTCCCAGAAACGCGGCGACATGTATTCATAATCCGTCTTCAAATGCCAATCCCAATAGCCATCATACCCCTGTTCGAGATAAGCTTGGATGGTCTTTTGGTGTGCCATGATCATCTTTTCCGAGTTTGCCTGTTCGGTGATGTCCTGGAAAATGCCAAACACTGACACAACCTCGCCCGTCTCATCCGCGGTACATTCACCCTTCGAATAGACATGGCGCGTTTCACCATCATGGCCGACTAAGCGTGCTTGAAACGCAAAGTCTTTACCTGTTCGGATCGCCGTATCCACCACATGGCTAACATATTGAAGATCATCTTGATGGTAGAACTGCAACGCAGAGGTCAGATCGGGTTGATAGGTTTCGGGGTCTACACCATGAATACGATAAATCTCCCTAGACCAAAAAAGAGTGTTTTCAACCAAATCAATGCGCCAATGCCCTAGCCCCGCAAACTTTTCAACCATTTCGAGGTAAGCGCTATGCGTTTTTATATCTGGAATAGTGACTGTTTCGGGCATAATGATAGAGAATGATTGAACTGGAGTATACTCAGAATCGGGGTTGCATACCAGCACTTGTTGCACCATGCTTCCTATCAAACCAATATCAAGGATATATCCATATCGAAAGGGACACTTATGAATATTTTACTCGTCTACGGATCGATGCGGCAAGACCGCCAAGGCATTCGCCTGGTTCGCTTTTTGACATCGTTGCTCAAAGAGGCAGGACACCAGCCCGTCATTGCCGACAGTATGGAAACGCCTTTGCCCCTGCTTGATCGGATGTATAAGGAATATGATGCGGGCAACGCCCCTGCGCCGATGCAAGCGCTGGCCGATAAAATTATCGCAGCCGATGGCGTGGTTATGGTCTCAGGTGAGTATAATCATGGTATTCCGCCCGCGCTGAAGAACCTGCTCGATCACTTTTTAGAGGAATGGTATCACAAGCCAGCAGGAATCGCCTGTTACTCGGTTGGGCGTTATGGCGGGGTGCGCGCGGCGATGCAGCTTCGCATGACACTTCCTGAACTTGGCATGCCAACGATTCCTAGCTTGCTGCCGGTCCCGTCCATATCGCAAACGCTCAATCAAGACGGCAGCACCGACCAGGGCTGGCTGGTGAAAAGCGCTGAGAAGTTCATTGAAGAACTCACCTGGTGGGCCAGCGCCGCGAAAGAGAAGAAGGAAAAAGTGGGTACGGCGTACTAATAGCTTCGCAGAAGTCTTGGGAGGCTGGAGCGTTCAGATCAGCTACTATTTTTCTTCAATTTCGTGTACTCAATTTTGAAAAACAGAGCTTTCTCTGATTTTGCGTTGAAAATG
Organism: uncultured Azospirillaceae bacterium; assembly: GCA_964352815.1. Classification (GTDB taxonomy): domain Bacteria; phylum Pseudomonadota; class Alphaproteobacteria; order Rickettsiales; family UBA3002; genus CAYGTO01. The sequence goes on from CAYGTO010000003.1 coordinate 8,484, forward strand.
GATATTCAATCCATTTTCATCCGCAATGGTGGAGCCTAGGAGATTCGAACTCCTGACCTCTTCGCTGCCAGCGAAGCGCTCTACCAACTGAGCTAAGGCCCCACGAGAATAGGAACATAATCGATTCCACCCACGCCGCAAGCATTAAGATCATTGCGCTTCGCATGGCTGTACAATATCGCTGCATTAGCGTTGTCGTCTCGAGCAGCTGTGCTATTAAATACCCATCGCACAGCGCGGTATCACATACGAAGTAAATGAGGAGAGAACCATGTCACCCATCACACGCACACTCGGCGTCGCACTGATTTCAGCCGTCGCGCTTTCTGGCGCAGCTCACGCCGACGGTTTCAAATTATGCGGCCAAGTCGCTAACGTTAACGACCAGATTCGTGACTGTGTCGTCACCAAAAATGCACATCAATTCAGCACGCTCAAGGATATGAAGAAGCTACGCAAAATGACCATTACGGCAAAAGCGTATCGCCTAGATGACAAAGGGGCCGCCTATTTCGGACAAGCACCAAACCTAGAAAAAACCTTCAAATATTTTGCTGTGCACCACGACAATCTCACAGCTGAAGGCATCAAATCATTCGAAGGCTTGCAAGCACTTGAAGAGGTCTACTTCTACAAATCGTCGCTGCCAGATGAAGGGATGAAATCCATAGCGAAACTAAAAAACCTAGAGAAATTCGGCCACAGCGCGCCAAAGAATTTCGACGGTTCTGGTCTCGTTCATCTAAAAGCGCTGCCTAAGCTGAAAAAATTGAATCTGTCATACAGCTCGATTCCGCTAGAGAATTTGAAAGTGCTCGCCGAATACCCTGCACTTGAAGTGCTCGATTTGAATAAAACAGATCACACACAGGAAGACCTTGAATTCTTGCTCATGGTGAACCCTGATATGCGCATCTTGACGGATCACTAAGAGTCAATCATTACGAAGATTCCCCTGAGTGCGTCAGTGCTTGGGGGATTTTTTTGCGAAAAATTAGCGGCCACGGCTGTGAGAGACTTCCGTTTCATTACTCCCTATTACACGGCTTAGTTGCTGTATGTCCTGATGATCAGACACAGTAATAAGCGTATCATTATTAACGTCTTTCATTGAAAACCAATTAATTCCGAGCACCTCAAGAGCGTTGACAATGTCAGCATTACTTCGCACTTCCAAGCAACCCGTGACTTTGACACTCATAGCTCCCTTAGGCCCCCCACTCCATGATTGTCTTTTCACTATTTCTCTAGCGCGGGCTTCATCAATAGAAGGATTACTCGCTATAAAAGGGTCTGTGACAATGGAGGTGGGCATGTGAGTAATCTATCGCCCACGCGCGGCGTTGTGAAGTGATAATGAAGCGGGCTCAATGCTGAAATCAGCCGCAAGCGCCTGTTGATGCGGCGCGAGGGCGGCGGCCACCAAATCAGACGCACGTTCTGCATGCACTTCCCTCGTCGCATTACCCGCGCCATAGATGCCATTAAGTGCTTCACGCATATCGGCAATCGAAGCGCTATTCATGTTACGCGGCAACGCCATGGGGCACCTCCATAATCGTCAGAATGCTGTCATGCAGCCGGTCAGCAAACGCGTCGCGCTCTTTATAGGGGAAGGACGGCTTTTGCTTGAGAATAAAAGCGATATCCAGGCGCACATACTGCAGGTAATGCTGCAAAATTGGCATGCGATACGCATTCCCCTTTGCGCATAAAATCACTTCCATCATCGCCGCAAACCGCGCACGTTGGCGAACCCGGTCGGGTGATGAGTTCACCGACGGAATCCCACCTTCAAGGACCGATTGCGCTTGGCGATATTCTTGATCACGGCTCGGCGCGTGAATGTTCCAGCGCTCAAGAAGATAGGCGTCGATCGCTTCAGCAAGCGTGCCGCGGCCAATCAATTTCTCCATCGCAAAGCACACATCAAATAACGCACCGGTCGAATGGCGACGGCGGCCAGTTTCTTCGGGATAATCGAGATGCTGCGCAGCCAAATGGATAAACAGATTGTGCGGGAATCCACCCGGCGCAGCAGCATCAAGATCGTCAACGTGGAGTTCCATCGTTGAATTTGCATTCACATATTTCGCAGGGACCGGCGCGGTTCCCGGGCCATGCATCAGCCACTTACCACGCTCGGTGAAAATTTCGACAAAATCGAGCGAGCTATCAGCCGCCTCATACATCTGGCGCGCGAAGGTCGCGAGCGCCGGCAGTGCCCAGTGCGACATACCATCCAGCACCTCATCATGGAACAGCGCCGCGAGCTCGTTCCAGCTTTCAATCTTCGCCTCGCAATGCACCCAGCCATCCTTATCGAAATGGGTGGTGAGCGGCGCGGGGTTTTTGACCCGCTTGATCACGAGCTGCTGACGCGGAATGGCCCCGGTCACCTCACACGGCGTCACTTGGCGCAGCGTCACCAGTTTCGGCAGCGCGACATTGAGCGCAATCAGCGGCGCAAATGCCTCGCATGCATCGTTATAGAGCGTGTCCAGTTTATTCGTCATACTATTAGAAATAGCAGGAAAATGTTAAGGCGAGGTTAATGGACTCTCTGGATGTCATCCTCGGGGCATTTGTCAGACCTGTCCTCCGAAGCTTTAGCGTAGGAGGAAGACAAATGATCCCGGGGATCCAGAATTGAAATGTCAGGAAGACATTCATGGAATGGATTGCCTGGATGCGCTCGCTTTCTGCTCGCTTACCGTGGCAATGACAGCATTTTAACGAGCGAAGCCAGCAGGCGTAGCCCTTCAGTTTCAGAAAATACACAAGCGAAGTCAGCAGACTTCGCCAGTCATGAACCCGCGAAGCGGCGTTCCATCGCGAGATCAGGAGATCGAGCGGGGAACAGAAAAAACAATTAAAAAAGGCCGGGATTTCTCCCAGCCTTATTGATGTTTGAATCTGCGTTCGCTTATGCGCGGCCCGCTTCCATCGATGCCAGCTCTTGCTGCGCACGCACCATATCTGCGTGGCCCATCTGAGGCCCGCCCTGACGCATCGCTGCTTCCATGGCTGCCATTTCTTCTGGCGTGACTTGCGGCATGCCGCCTTGCGGAGCGTAGGCTGCATTGTCATAGCCCATCTCATCCTCTTTGCTACCACCGAAGAGCGCACGTGCACCGAGGATCGCACCACCGATGATTGCTAAACGGCCTGCAGCGCTTGCAGCGCGACCACCCAACCCTTCATAGGCTTTGATAGTTTCCGTGAGCTTCCCACCATTCTCTGCCACACGCGTCATGCCGGTGAATGGCTTAACCATCCAATTCCATGCTTTGGTTAATCGTCCTGCCTTCTCAAGCCCACCGAGCGCCGCCTTCTCAAGATTCTTGATCACTCCGGCCAGTTCAGCACCTTCCACTGTAAAAGCTGCTTTAAAAGCTTCCTTGTCACCAAGCGCTTTCTTGACAGCTTCTTTGATGGCTTTCTCTGCTTCGCCCTCTTTCGCCAAATTTTCAGCTTTCAAGCCTTTCAAACTTTCCGTAACTTTCTCTGCCAAGGCTTTAAATGCGCCCTCTTCGGTTTTTACGGCGAGATTCTCAGCGCCCTTAATGCCTTTTATTGCTTCTTCGAGCTGGGCTACGAGCTCGTTCTGAATCTTTGATGCTGCATTTTCACCACCGAGATTCTCTGTAAGTGAGGCAAGCGCCCCCTTACTTTCAAACGCCTTCTTCATTTCAGCGAAGAACCCGCCTTTAATTGCTTCTTTATTCGTCAGTACTAGCACTGCTTCTTCTGTTGCCGCTTTTGCTTCTTCAGCCATGGTTCTATCCCCTTCAGGTATAATTTCGATGCTCCCAGTATGCACATGCTTTGTTACAGTTTTATGACAGTCCGGTGACGGTTGTATGACAATTGCGGATGAAAACGAATTGAATATTCGTTTTCAACGTAAAATTAGAGAAAGCTAGTCATGCGAGATGGCGGTCGAAGCATGGCTAAGCTGATCTGTGTGACACATTGCAACGTCATCTTCGGCCGCACTGCTGTGCGTGTCGGAGCTCTGTAGCATAACGTGAGAAGATCCCCGAGATCGGCTAAGCCGACTCGAGGATGACGTATTGAGAAGAACCGAGGTCAGGAAACCGAGCCTTTAGTCGGCGCAGCCGTTAGGCTCATTGCGTAGGACAGCAGTCCGGAGCAGGAGCGATTTAAAAAAATCAATTATCACTCATCTTCAACGCTTCAATAAAAGCGGTTTGCGGGATGTCGACATTCCCGATCGAGCGCATCTTTTTCTTACCTTTCTTCTGTTTATCCAGAAGCTTACGCTTCCGCGACACATCGCCGCCATAGCATTTCGCGGTCACGTCTTTACGCATCGCGGCAATGGTTTCGCGCGCAATCACTTTGCCGCCAATCGCCGCTTGAATCGGAATCTTAAAGAGATGACGCGGGATCAAATCCTTCAAACGCCCACACAGCGCCCTGCCCCGCGGATCGGCCTGGCTGCGATGCACCATCATCGCCAGCGCATCGACATTCTCGCCATTGACCAAAATGGTCACCTTAACCAGATCACCCTCCTCATAGCCATCCATCTCATAATCGAAGCTGGCATAGCCTTTGGTGCAGCTCTTCAGCCGGTCATAAAAGTCAAACACCACCTCATTAAGCGGCAAGCGATACACCGCCATCGCGCGGCTGCCGACATAGGTCAGATCCTTCTGAACGCCGCGTTTCTCGGTGCAAAGCGACAGCACATTGCCGAGAAATTCATCGGGCACCATGATCGTCGCCTTGATCCACGGTTCTTCAATGCTGGCGATTTGCGTCGGGTCGGGGTAATCCGCCGGGTTATGCAGCTCCTTGGTCTCGCCATTGCTCAAATGCATTTTATAGACCACGCTCGGCGCGGTGGTCACCAGGTCACAGTCAAACTCGCGCTCGAGCCGCTCCTGGATGATTTCCAGATGCAGTAGCCCTAAAAATCCGCAGCGAAAGCCAAAGCCAAGCGCTTGAGATGACTCCATTTCATAGGAAAAGCTGGCATCATTCAACCGCAATTTCGCGAGCGACTCTTTTAAATGTTCAAACTCACCATTATCGGTCGGATACAGCCCACAAAACACCACTGACTGCACTGGCTTAAAGCCCGGAAGCGGCTTATCCGCAGGCTTTCCCGCATCGGTGATGGTATCCCCCACATTGGTGTCGGCCACCTGCTTAATCCCGGTCATCATATAGCCGACCTCGCCCGCACTTAAGCTTTTTACCTGCGTCATTTTAGGTGTAAAATAGCCAAGTTGATCGACGTCATGGACCGTTCCCGCATTCATCATCTTGATTTTCTGGCCTTTTTTAATCTCGCCTTCAAACACGCGAATGAGAATGATCACACCTAGATAAGTGTCATACCAGGAGTCGATAAGGAGGGCTTTGAGGGGGGTGTCGTGCACGTCTATTCTTTAATATGTTCCATTTTCATCATTGGAACGCATCAATAGAGGATTAACAATTGGCTGTCACTATATTATAGTAGCTACGCACAATCAAAGGAGGCATCTGATGAAACTGACTGAAGAACAGACACACCAGATTACGGATGTGTTTAAAAAAGATCCCGAATTTGCGCGATATGTTGAGAGTATCGTGAATGATCTGTGGGATAAGAGCGACGCTGACGGCCGCATGGCGTTGGCGGGCAATGTCGCATTCCACTTTCAACAGCGCGGCGTTGAGCTTCCGGTGAGCGCGGATGGGAGTGGCATCACGGTTCAGGATATACACGCAGCGCAATAGGCCAGTTAGAGGTTAGGCCGCCATTTTCGGCGCGGGAAGCCGGGTGACGATCGCTTCGAGCATTTCGTCAATCCCAAGGCCGGTTTTCGCGGAACAGAGCACGGCTTCGCTCGCATCAATCCCGATCACATCTTCAATCTGCTCGCGCACTCGGTCAGGGTCAGCGGCAGGAAGATCGATTTTGTTGAGCACAGGAATAATTTCGAGATCTAAATCAATCGCCTGATAGACATTGGCGAGTGTCTGCGCTTCGACCCCTTGCGCAGCATCCACCACCAATAGCGCGCCTTCGCACGCCGCCAAACAGCGGCTCACCTCATAGGCAAAATCGACATGGCCCGGCGTGTCCATCAGGTTGAGAATATAGGTCTCGCCATCCTTGGCCTTATATTCGAGCCGCACTGTCTGCGATTTAATCGTAATCCCCCGCTCGCGCTCAATGTCCATATTATCGAGCATCTGCTCACCCAAATCCCGGTCCTCCACCGCGCCGCAGGCCTGAATCAGCCGGTCCGCCAGCGTCGACTTGCCATGGTCAATATGCGCAATGATAGAGAAATTTCGAATTTTCGTGATGTCTGTCATGTGTGAGTTGCTTGTTACTGGTTGCTAGTTACTAATGGGGCAATGGGGAATTGGCAATAGGGAATAGACTTTCTGTGGGTGTCATCCCGTCGCATGACGGCCAATCTTTCTGGACTGCTTCGCTTTGCTCGCAGAGTCGATTATTTATCATAATAAAGCGATAAAAACTCTCATTTCGTCATCATACTGTCATAGAGCACCGCTATACTAAAGTGATTTTATGGCAATAACACGCGAGAGGAATAGCAAATCTGTGCGATCATCTAAAAAGCAAGAACCATTACTGAGAACTCTAGAAGAGCTTTTAATAGAGGAAAAATTACAGCATGACAAGCTGCTAGAGGCGATTCGTGTAAAAGATAATAGTGTCGCGCTGGATCTTATACAAAGCGGCGTTGCTCTTGACGTTAAAAACATGTTTGGCTCTACCGCTCTACACGAGGCATGCTTAAAGCGCATGGAGCCCGTCGCCATCGCAATGATTCAACATGGCGCGCCTCTTGATGCAACCGATATGGGCGGTGAAACGCCTTTACATGCGGCATGTTCTCGCAAATTAGAAAAAGCCGCAGAGCATATGCTTGATCGTGGCGCCAGTGTAAACACTGAAAACCAACAAGGAGACACAGCGCTTTTCTACGCGAGCTTAACTGAAATGAGTGATACCGTTGCGGCCATGATTAACGCCGGAGCAAAGCCACTTTCTATGGGACAGCTCTCTTCTTTGAGTTCGGATCAAAAGGAGTCTCTCGCAGGCATTGCACATTCTTTGGCAAAGCAAAATATCCCTCTAAAACATCTTGTCACATCTGAAATCACAAACGATTTTTACTTGGCTTGTATGATGGGATGGGAAGATGCGGCAATAGCAATTATAGAGCAAAAAGGCATTCCTACACGGCTCAACGACACACAAAATGCGCTGCATTGTGCGTGCTCGAAAGGTTTACATAGCGTTGCCAGCTTATTACTGGATACAAAGAAGGGGCCATCTCTACTGAAACAAAAGAATATATTTGGTGAGACCCCTCTTCACATTGCGTGCTCGAAAGGTTTGTCGGATATTGCTTTAAAAATGATAGAAATGGGTGCACCACTTGATGCTGTCGATAAAACTGGCAACACCCCCCTGCACCGGGCATGTGAGCGTAATTTAGGTCATGTGGCAAAGCGTATGCTGGAAAATGGGGCCAACCCTATGATAAGTAACCTGGAAGGAGATACTGCGCTCTCCATTTCTAAACGCCTAGAGATCCCAGAAGTCGCAGAACATATAGATAGGAGGTTTACTCATGGTGCCATTGATGAGTGTGCACCATGTAATGTACTTGAAATAGTTGATGCGAGCCTGCAACCACTCAGTGTGGAGTCAATAGACCAGCAACGATAGATATCGTAGGAACATAGCCGTCCGTTTCATACTTTCCCCTTGCACTTGCCATACTTTCCGCTATACCACGCTTACAACTCTTGGCTATATGAGCAATGAAGCTCAAGCGAAAGAAGGAGAGAAGACATGGCAGCAGTAATGCGTATGCAACGCGGTGGGCAGAAAAAACGCCCTTATTACCGCATTGTGGTGGCCGATAAGCGCGCCCCACGTGATGGAAAATATATCGAAAAAGTAGGCACTTTTAACCCGATGGTTGCGAATGACAATCCGGAGCGTTTGGTGCTGGTGAAAGAGCGTATTGAGCATTGGCTCGGCGAAGGCGTGTTGCCATCGGAGCGTGTTCAAAAGTTGCTTGCGAAAGAAGGCATGGCGGAAGCACCATCTTACGAAGGTAAGCCGCAGAAAGCGCGCAAGCGTCCAGACAAAAAGACCCGTAAAGAGTTGAAAACAGAAGCAGACGCAGACGCCGCGAAGCAGGCGGAAGAAGAAGCCAAGGCCGCAGCAGAAGCACCGGCTGAGGAAGCCCCTGCAGAGGAAGCAGCAGCCGAAGAGGCACCTGCGGAAGAAGCGAAAGAGGAAGCGGCTGACGCAGAAGAAGAAACTAAGGAGTAACCTTCGTCATCCTGAGCGTATGCGAAGGATCTATCGTGCGTGTGGCATCATCGATTCTTCGGTCAGGGCATGGCCCTTCCCTCAGAATGACGAAAACGGAACCAAGGAGTAGTCATGGGCATTGAAATCGCCATTGCTGCAGTCGCATTGACCTTCGCCATTGTTGGCGCCTTTAATTACTAAGGCTAGGCCAGGCACGCACGAAACATATGCAGCCCCGTTGGAAAACGGGGCCTCGTAGCCTTACGCTAGATCCCGGCTTTCGCCGGGATTACTGTTTCTGGGTTCTTTATGATTGGACTGCGTCGCATTTTCTGACTAAAAAAACTTGCAGAACAACAGACTAAATTCATGACATCTACCCCATCAGAACCCCTCCTCACCCTCGCGGTGATCACCGGTCCGCACGGTATTCGCGGCCAGGTCAAGGCCAAGCCCTTTACCGCATTTCCTGATGATATCCTCGCTTATGGCCCGCTTTCCTCGAAAGACGGATCGCGGCAGTTTGAGTGCACCATCACCGGCGACGCAAAAGGCCAGCTGATTCTGTCGATCAAGGGCTCAGACTCGCGCAATGATGCGGACGCGCTCAAAGGCACCGAGCTGTGCGTGCCGCGCTCTGCCCTGCCCGAAGCAGAAGATGACGAGTTTTATATTAACGATTTGGTCGGCCTCACCGTCCAGCTGAGCGATGGCACCGCCCATGGCACGATCAAAGCCATGCATAATTTCGGCGCAGGCGACATTGTCGAGATCACACGGGCAAGTGATGGCAAGAGCGAAATGCAGCCCTTCCTTAACAGCGCCTTCCCAGAGATTGATATGGAAAAGCGCACCCTCACCTTCCTCCCGCCTGAAACCATTGACGCGCGCGAGAATAAGGGATAGGTCAGCGGCATGCACATCACCGCCCTCACCCTCTTTCCTGAACTCTTCCCCGGACCGCTGGGCGCGTCACTGACCGGGCGGGCGCTGGAGGAAAACAAATGGTCGCTCGAGACCATCAACATTCGCGATTTTGGCCATGGCAAACATAGCGCCGTTGACGACACACCCTATGGCGGCGGGCCGGGCATGGTGATGCGCGCCGATGTGGTCGGGCCAGCGATTGACGCGGCCAAAGCTGCGCATCCGGACGCGCAGTTGATTTATTTCTCCCCGCGTGGGCAGCGCATTACACAGGAGATTATTAAAAAGCTCACCGGATTAGCCCCTCACCCAAACCCTCTCCCTGGGGAGAGGGGGCGCGAAGCGCGGGTGAGGGGCGAACCAAATGACTTGATATTGTTGTGCGGCCGGTTCGAGGCGATTGATGAACGGATTATCAAACATTATCAGCCGCTTGAACTTTCCTTAGGCGATTTCGTCATGACCGGCGGTGAGATGGCGGCTTATGCGCTGATCGATGCCTGCGTGCGCTTGCTTCCGGGCGTGGTTGGCGACGCAGAAAGCCTGGGCGAAGAAAGTTTCGGCCTGGCCGAAGATTATGCTTGCTTGCTCGAATATCCTCACTATAGTAAGCCCCCGATTTGGAACGGATTATCGGTTCCGGAAGTGTTGACCAGCGGCGATCATGGAAAGATTGCTGAGTGGCGCAAGGCAGAAGCTGAAGCGATCACCAAGGTACGCCGACCGGAATTGTTAGAGAAATATAAAGGATAGGCAGGTCGCCATGAATATTGTACAGAAAATTGAAGCCGCGGAACTAGAGCGCGTTAGCGAAAATAAGCGTATCGATGATTTCGATGCCGGTGATACGGTAAAAGTGAATGTGCGTATTGTCGAAGGCGCGAATGAGCGTATCCAGGCGTTTGAAGGCGTGTGCATCGCGAAAAAAGACCGTGGCATCCATACCTCGTTCACCGTGCGTAAGCTGAGCCATGGCGAAGGCGTTGAGCGTATTTTCCCACTGTTTGGCCCGCGTATTGATTCGGTGGAACTGATCCGCCGCGGTGATGTGCGCCGTGCGAAACTTTACTATTTGCGTGGTCTGACCGGTAAGGCGGCACGTATTAAAGAGAAGACCGATTTCGGTAAGGTCGATCAGTCAGAGAAAGAGTCGAAGACGTCTAAATCTGCTGCGAAAAAAGCTGCGCGCGCTGAGAAGAAAGCGGCGAAAGAGGCGAATAAGGGCGAAAAGAAAGCGCGCAAAGGCGATAAGAAAGCCGCTGCCAAGCCTGAAGCTGAAGCGAAAAGCGACAAATCCTAATTATGTCATCCCGGCGAACGCCGGGATCTAGCATCCACATTTCAAAAAAGATTCCGGCTTCCGCCGGAATGACGAGATGAACAAGAATCCTACCAAGCAGTGGAATGAACGGCGGTTTTACAAACTTAGCCTTCTGCTGCCCGTTTTATTTCCCATTATGTTAGTGATGTTCGTCATCCCTATTGCCGTTATTTATGCAATGGTGACGGGTGAAACCGTAGATAGTTTTTTGGAAACAGATATTGGCTATGTGCTTCTATGGATCACGCTAACCTTTGTCGGAGGCATCATATTAGCATCTTTTATATATTTGTTATGTGTTCCTATTGGTCTGCTCATTACACGAAATTGGTCCATGTTTGCATTTAAACTCTGGGGAATTTCACTCCCCATTCAGCTCACTGGGTTATCATACGCACTCTATGGTGAAGCATGGTTGGCACTTGGGCTTCTTGTTGGCTACTTCTACGTTGCACTGGCCTTCGCAATCGGCTATTTCAAAAAGCGGTATCATTTGAAACATGGGACGTATGTTGGTGGGTAGCCATCTTCGCCCCATGTCATTGCACGATTTATTCGGGCAATCCAACCAAAAAACTCTTGGATTACCCGGACAAGCCAGGTAATGACAAGGACATGAACACCAAAACCCTCTACGATAAAATCTTTGACGCTCACCTCGTGCATGAGGCCGAGGATGGCACCTGCCTGCTCTATATCGACCGGCAGATGATTCATGAAGTGACCAGCCCGCAAGCTTTTGAAGGGCTGCGCATGGCGGGGCGGACGCCGCGTCATCCCGAAGCACAGCTCGCGGTGGCGGATCACAATGTGCCGACCACGCCCGACCGCGCGCAGGGGATTAAGGATGAAACCTCGCGCATTCAGGTCGAGACGCTCGAGAAAAACTGCGAAGAATTCGGCATCACCTATTTCAAAATGGACGATCTGCGTCAGGGCATCGTGCATATTGTCGGCCCGGAACAAGGCTTCACCCAGCCCGGCATGACGATTGTTTGCGGCGATTCACATACCTCCACCCATGGCGCGTTTGGCGCGCTGGCCTTTGGTATTGGGACGAGCGAAGTGGAACATGTGCTGGCAACGCAAACGCTGATTCAAAAACGCGCCAAGAATTTGCTCGTCAAGATTGAAGGTGAGCTTGGGCACTATGTCACCGCGAAAGACATTACCCTCGCGGTGATTGGCAAAATCGGCACGGCTGGCGGCACCGGCTATGTCATTGAATATGCCGGCTCGGCGATCCGCAATCTGTCGATGGAAGGGCGGATGACCGTGTGTAATATGAGCATCGAGGCAGGCGCGCGCGCAGGCCTGATCGCGCCGGATGAAAAAACCTTTGACTATTTGAAAGGCCGCCCGATGGCACCGCAAGGGGCGGATTGGGAGAAGGCCGTCGCCTATTGGAATACGCTGCCCGCGGATGACGGCGCGCACTATGATGTGGTGGTCGAGTTGGATGCCAGCGAGATTGCGCCGCAAGTCACCTGGGGCACCAGCCCGCAAGATGTGCTGCCAATCACCGGTCAAGTCCCCTCGCCTGACAGTTTTGATACCGGCCGCAAGGAAGCGGTTGAGCGCTCGCTCAATTATATGGGCCTCAGCGCCGGCACGAAACTCACCGATGTGCCGATTGATAAAGTGTTTATCGGCTCTTGCACCAATGGCCGGATTGAAGATTTGCGCGAAGTGGCGAAGCTGGCCGAGGGCAGAAAAGTTGCGAGCAATGTGAGGCTCGCCATGGTGGTGCCGGGATCGGGCCTGGTGAAACAGCAAGCCGAAGCGGAAGGGCTGGACAAAATTTTTGTTGCTGCCGGCTTTGAGTGGCGCGAGCCGGGCTGTTCGATGTGCCTCGCGATGAATGCGGACAAGCTCGAGGAAGGGGAGCGCTGCGCCTCGACCTCAAACCGGAATTTCGAAGGCCGCCAAGGCCGCGGCGGGCGCACTCATCTGATGAGCCCGGCCATGGCAACGGCTGCCGCGATCACCGGCAAGCTTGCCGATGTTCGGAAACTGGCGGGTTAGGCAGCGCCTAACGAATGTAATGGCGCTTCCTGAACAGTGCCATCTACTTGCGCGCCGTCTGCCACGGGTGACGGCTCTAATAGTTTCTTCATCGCTTTCAGATAACCATCGAACGTTTTGTACCCGATTTGTTTTGCCATCTCACCGCGAAACCGCTGAGACTTAATCATGTCGCCCCTAATGCCTTGCACCTCATCACACATAACTTTGTATATATCTTTGATAATCTGCGCTGCTTGTGCGGCGTCTTGCACCACTCCATACGCCACAAGCTCTTCCGGTGTCGCCACGCGCATTTTATGGATGTCGACCTGCGCTGCCTTCACCGCATCCGTGCGACTCATATTCTGTGCCACTTCCATGGTTAAGGCAGAAGCTTTCTCGGCATCTTTTTGCTCAATCTCGCCGAAAAGGGGCTGATCCACACCAAGCATACGGAAGACCAGGCCACGAATATTTTCATTGATCTGATCTTTCGGAATAGCATTAAAATATTCGTCAATCAGCATTTCCACTTCTCCTCCTCGTGACGATTGAAGCGCCATACGCACACGCCCCATCGCAGGGAGATATCCGGCCTGTGCAAACACGTCATCAGCCATATCACCTATCGATTGCCTTTCATAATACGACAAGGTGAGAGGAATTTGCGCGAATGCCCAGTCATCAAGATGGACTGGTCCCTGACCCTCTAAAAAACCAATCTCCAACACATTGGCGAAGGCGAATTGTTCCTTTTTTGGGGGCAGGTACGCATGACTCCCAGCCTGTTTGATACAGTCGCCTGTTTCGCATCCTTCTTTCACTGCAGAAAGGTAAACATCCTTCTTTCCAGCCAGCGTAAGAAACGCCCGCGACATCTGCATAGGGATAGATTGGGTTGTTTGTAGTAGTTTTAATTCGTCTTCACGGTCCATCATTCTCTCATCAATTAAATGAAACGATACCATAGCGCACTGTCTGAGACATTGCATGACAGTTTGATGACAATTGGTTCAGCTTGACGGGTGCTAAAAACACTGCCAGACTTCTCTTCGCATCACACGGAGGAGCATATGTCATTTTTTAGCAGTTTATTTTCTTGGTTTTCCAAAGCCCGTCGCCGCGAGCGGTTAAACCGCGAATGGCCTAGCCACGCCCATTCTGGCCACCGCGCTGCCGACCCAAAAGACGGCATCCCAATGGACCCGGACGCACCGCACAAACCTTCATAGGTACGACGCAATGAAAAATGTACTCATGATCGTTGGAGCCGTGTTTCTCATCGGCCTCATCGGGGGAGGCGTCTGGATCGCCAGCATGATCTCAAAAGGTGCTGAACTAGACGCTTCCTCACGCGCGTTTGTGGAAGAGAAAATTCCTGAACTTGCGCGAAATAAATGGTATGGCCCCTATATGAGGCCGCTCGCACACAGTGCGTTTATGGAAGCCGTCTCCATGGAAGATTGGCAGCGCATCTCGACGCTTTATTGGCAAAAGCTGGGCATGCTGAACGATTATGGTCCATGCGAAGGGCAAGCGACGATGAATTACACGCCAGAGGGTGAAGAAATCAGCGCCGAATATGTCTGCGACGCGCGCTTTGAAAAAGCTAATGCAACCATTGAACTCCGCCTTTTTATTGAGAATAATGACTGGAAATTGGTCAACATATCGGTTAATTCTCCTGTGTTCTTGAATCAGTAAGGAGAAACATGGAATCATTCACGAAACATACGGGCCGCGCGGCGCCCTTGCCCTTGATCAATGTCGATACGGACATGATCATTCCGAAGCAGTTTCTGAAAACGATTAAGCGCACCGGCCTTGGCGCGAATCTGTTTGACGAAATGCGCTTCACGAAAGACGGCGCGGAAATTCCGGAATTTGTACTGAATCAAGAAGCCTATCGCAGCGCATCCGTGCTGATCAGCGGCGATAATTTTGGCTGCGGCTCGAGCCGTGAGCATGCGCCTTGGGCATTGCTGGATTTTGGTATTCGCTGCGTGATTGCGCCGAGCTATGCCGATATTTTCTATAATAATTGCTTCAAGAATGGGATCTTGCCAATCGCATTGCCAAACAATCAGGTGGACGCGCTGACGCAAGTCGCTGCTAACCCGGATAATGAAATTACGATCGATTTAGAAAGCCAAAAAATCCGCGCGATGAATGTCGAATATGATTTTGATGTCGATCCGTTTCGTAAACATTGCCTAATGAACGGGCTCGATGATATTGGTCTAACGCTCGAGAAAGCCGTATCGATCGATGCGTATGAAACGCAGCGTAAAAGCGAAACCCCATGGCTGTTCGCGAGCTAAAGTGATGCGGTGGCTGGTTCCGATCGCTCTATTGCTTGCGCTTACAAGCTGCAGCAGCCGGACCTTCGTCACCACCTCAACCATTAAAACCACCGCAGCGAAATGCGAAGTGACACACCCGCTAATCTCACGCGCCTGGTTAAACTGCATCAATGCGCAGCTGGAGCCGATCTATGCGAACACGGAGACCCGTGTCATCACTTCAGACAGCGCCTTATCGGTGATGGAGTCGGCCGGGCTGCTCGTCGCCAATGTTGAAAAACACCAACTTTCTCGTAAGGATGCGCGCGGGCGCTTCACCAAGCTGCTCGAGACATTTCATCAAGAGGAGCGCCGGCAAGAAGAGATCCGTCGTCGCCATCATGAGGATTTTGTCCGCAACCGGCCTGTCGCGTGCCGCCCATTCGGTCACAGCTTTACATGCTTCTAACGATCGGCTAAAAGGGCCTTTCAACTGAACAACGAGACGCTATTATGCCACATATTTTGCTCCTCCCCGGCGACGGGATCGGCCCTGAAGTGGTCGGCGAAACCCAAAAGATTATTGACTGGTTCAGCGCGAACAGCGCGCTTGATTTCACCACCTCCGAAGCGCTGATCGGTGGCATCGCCTATGATGAGGCCGGCACCCCCTACCCCGACGCGACGAATGAAGCCGCGAAAGCAGCAGATGCGATTCTGCTCGGCGCGGTGGGCGGCCCGAAATGGGAAGCGCTGGATTACAGCGTGCGCCCCGAGCGTGGCCTGCTCGCGATTCGTAAGGAGCTGGGCTTGTTCGCCAATCTGCGCCCCGCCATGTGTTTTGACGCGCTGGCCGAAGCATCGAGCCTGAAGAAAGAGCTCGTCAGCGGCCTCGACATTATGATTGTGCGCGAGCTAACGGGCGGCATTTATTTTGGTGAGCCGCGTGGCGTTGCGATGGAAGGCAACCATAAGGTTGGCCGCAATACGCTGGTTTATGCGGATTACGAAGTGCAGCGCATCGCCCGTGTTGCCTTTGATCTGGCGCAAAAACGCGGTAAAAAATTGACCTCGGTGGACAAAGCGAATGTGCTGGAAGCGACCGAAATGTGGCGCGAGGAAGTGCAGCAAATTGGCGATAGCGAATATAGCGATGTCGCGCTCGATCACATCTATGTCGACAATGCCGCGATGCAGCTCGTGCGCAACCCCAAACAGTTTGATGTGATGGTGACCACCAACATGTTTGGCGATATTTTATCGGATTGCGCGGCGATGCTGACCGGCTCGCTTGGCATGTTGCCTTCGGCGTCACTCGGCGAAGAGATCGACGGCAAACGCGCGGCGCTGTATGAACCCGTCCACGGCTCGGCGCCGGATATTGCGGGCCAAGGCGTTGCCAACCCAATCGCGACGATCCTGAGTTTTGCGATGATGCTGCGCTATAGCTTCAATGCGCAGAAAGAAGCCGATATGCTGGAAAGCGCCGTCGATAGCGCGCTGGCGAAAGGCCTGCGTACAGGTGACATCATGCAAGAGGGTGCGCAAAAAGTCGGCACGGCAGAGATGGGCGCCGCGATTCTGGCCGCGCTTGAGGAACAAAAAGCGAAGGCAGCGGCGTAGGAATATGAAGGAGGGGATATGAGAGTCTTACCTGAAGTTGAAACAAAGTTAGCAGAATTCCCTAAGCTGCTTGACTGGATCCGCAAGAATGGGACGAGTGGCGAGCTCAGAGCCATTCCAGAAACGGACGCTCAAGCATTTACTATGAAACTTGTGGAAGGCCACCCACCTATTCACACCGTTTTGGGAGAGATGAGGGAGATTGTTGGCAGATTGAGGACAGCGAGCATTGATAGAGTCGAAGGGGCCTCTGATGAAGTGCGCGTGTTACTGCCATTAAACGCACCTCAGCTTCATAACTTACTTGCACACGAAAAAGTTGCTTCCGTTGATTTCGCCGTCAGAGAACAAGCACATGGAATGATGCGCTAATGACCATCCGCCGGGCGACACCTGACGACTTCCTCGCCATCGCCGAGCTAGACCGCCGCGCGTGGGATAATTTAGAAAACCCCGAAGTGCTGGCGGATGGCGAACATACCTGGCGAATTTGGGTGGAACATTGCCCGTGCTGGGTCGCGGTCGAGGGTGATCAGGTTCAGGGGGTGTTGCTTGCGTTTCCGACGGAAAAAGAGGGCTATCATTGCCTGCACAAAATTTTCGTCGATCCAAACACGCGCGGCCAAGGCATCGGCAAGCAGTTGTTTGAGGCCTTCCTGACCTATTGCAGCGAGTTCTCCCTCTCGGCATTCCTCACCGTCGCGCCGTTCAATGAAAATGCCATCACGCTGTATGAAAAGATGGGCTTTGCCAAAGCGGACTATGTCGAAGGGTTTTATCGCCCGGAAGAACATCGCTGGGTGATGGTGTATGAGAGTCGCTAGTCTTTCCGCTTGATTGCTTAGTTACCATTCTGCGAGGAGCGACTTGTCCTCCGTAGCTTTAGCGTAGGAGGAAGCGACGCGGCAGTCCATTCATACTGCAAGAATGGGTCGCGCCTGCCCGACGAAGCCTTGGCGCAGCAGGGTGGCGAAGGCTGGTCGTCAGCGCCAGTGCGCTTCCTCACGAAACGTCACTTCTATGCCATATTTCCCTTGGATTACCCGAATAAATCGGCTAATAACATGCATTCACTAATGACGAAAGACTAAAGACCTATGACTGGATTTAATGTAGCCATTGTCGGTGCGACGGGAAATGTCGGCCGCGAATTATTGAGCATTCTGGCGGAGCGTAATTTCCCGGTGAATCAGGTGGCGGCGTTGGCCTCATCACGCTCGATCGGCAAGGAAGTCAGCTTTGGCGATGAGAAAATTTTGAAGGTACAAGACCTCGAAACCTTTGACTTCTCGAACACCGATATCGCGCTGTTCTCGCCCGGCGGTTCGGTGTCGGCGAAACATGCGCCGCGCGCGGCAAAGCAAGGCTGCGTGGTGATCGACAATACCAGCCATTTCCGCATGGATGAAGATGTGCCGCTGATTGTGCCGGAAGTGAACCCGGAGAAGCTGAAGGAGTTTGCGAAACGCAATATCATCGCCAACCCAAACTGTTCGACGATTCAGATGATGGTCGCGCTCGCGCCGATTCATAATGAAGTGGCGATTAAGCGCGTCGTGGTCAGCACCTATCAGTCGGTGTCAGGCGCAGGGAAATCGGCGATGGATGAGCTGTATGACCAGACCAAATCGATCTATGTCAATGATGTGAAAGAGCCGGAGCAATTCACGAAACGCATTTCTTTCAACGCGATTCCGCATATTGATGTGTTCATGGAAGATGGCGCGACCAAAGAAGAATGGAAAATGTGCGTTGAGACAAAAAAGATTCTCGACCCGTCGATTGAGGTCCATGCGAATTGCGTGCGCCTGCCGGTCTTTGTCGGCCATGGCGAGATGATCAATATCGAGCTGGAAGAGCCGCTAAGTGTCGAGGATGCGCATGAGATTTGGGACGAAGCTGACGGCATTGCGGTGGTCGATCGCCATGAAGATGGCGGCTATATGACGCCGGCGGAATGTGCGGGCGAAGATGCGGTCTATATCAGCCGTGTGCGCCAGGATACGAGCGTGAAACATGGCCTGTCTTTTTGGTGTGTGTCGGACAATATGCGCAAAGGCGCGGCGCTCAATGCGATTCAAATCGCGGAACATTTGGTAGCGCACGGCCTTGTGAAACCGCGCGAGAAGGCGGCATAGTCTAGGCGGCTCTCCCGAAGCGTCCTGCCCCCTCTTTACGAATACGCGCCATGATTTCTCTATCTTTTTTCTCGACCTTGGCAATAAGATCACGCACCTTTTGTTTGGCCGCCACGTGCTCTGGCGTCAAGAACACTCCGGCGCGTACATCCCTAGTTTTTTCACCACCTTTCTTCGTCTGGCCATTGGCAAAGGGTGCAAGTGCCCGTATTTGACTATCACACGTCATATCGTTTCCATGCTTATCTTGCCCAGTTTGCTGGAGAATTTTCTCCTGATAGTCTCGGTCGGGCTGAATTTCAGAATCGGGTTTCTGCTCAATGCCTGCCCCTTGAGCAATCCGTTCTACATACTCTTCAAAGGGGAGAATGTCTGCTCCCTCATGCGCCCATGCGCAGGGTAGATAGGTGTGCTCAAGCTTAACTCCGGACATATCATTTATTTCTCCGCGTTTTTCAAGCGCCGCCCGGATGACCTTGACTTGGTCCATGATCACTGGACGGAAAGACGGGCATGCTCTTAGCGCGCTGCGTATATCTTCGGGCGTTTTGATAATTTTCGCACCTCGCTCGATGTCTTGTCCTTGCGCACGCAAATAGCCACGATATTCGCCTTCAAGCGCAGGAAGAATCGGAGTAAAGCGCGGGCCTTTGAGCACATGCCATGTTTCATTACATTTCGGAGTTGGCAGCAACAGCCCGGTCCTTAGCACATCCACCAGCTGCATTTCGCTTGGAAGCCCTGCCTGTATTGCCGTGATGGATGCTCTTTCTTGAACATGCGTGCTGCCATTCTCGCCGCGATATTGAGCCCCTTTCAGGTGAGGAATTAGGTTTTCAATGCCTTTTACTTCGACAATATACATTCGGAGCTTCTCTGGAGCTCCCGATTTTGTGGGATAGGCTACCGTGGCAAACTCCCGAATACCAGAGTCGCCATTGTGCCTGACCAGGCTTACCCCATCATAAGGCTCGACTGTTTCTCCTCCCTTAGCTGTACCATTGGTATGGAGAATCCGGCTCAAGTCAATTCCGGTTTCTTCATGCACCTCTTTGATCGCGCCTTCAAGAATGGTTTTATCTGAATCGCTTTTGACACCGCCTTTCGCATAGGTGTAGAATTTTTGGCCATCTTTGCGAAATTTGCCTTCATTGTACGGCGCAACAATATGTGTGACCTTATGCGTACCACCTTTACCATCAGGCATTTCGACATCACCGATAATGAAGACCCCGGCCTTGCCGGGCTTATCTTTCATTTTTTCCGCACAATCGGCAATGTACCCGTTCCACCGCTTTTCGGGATTTTTAGGGGGTTTCTTTTTTGGTGCCATCATCTCTGCCTTTCATTCAATTGAAATAATTATGACCGGTTTTGTTGAGAATATGTGTGACGGTTCTGTGACAATTGCGGATGAAAAACGCTTGAATAGCGGTTCTCAACGCAAAATCAGAGAAAGCTTAGCCTATGTGAGACGAAGGTCGAAGCATGGCTTAGCTGATCTGCCCAACCACATGCAAATGCGTCGCATTTACGTGTGAATAACCCCCTCACTTGCAAGCTTTATTCGGAAAAATAGATGCATTCATACTTCGGATGCGCTATACCATTTTGTAATGGTCGGAGGCTTGCATTTATGCGCAGCGCCGCTATACTTTAGAACAATTATAAATAGGTAGGTTATGTCACACCCAAGCACGGAACGCCCGCTCTCGCCGCATTTGACAATCTATAAGCCCCAAATCACCTCGATGCTCTCTATCATGCACCGGATCACCGGAACGGTGAACGCTATCGGCCTGATTGTGCTGATTGGATGGCTATGGTCGGCGGCATTTGACGCTAAATATTACGCCTGCTTACAAGAAATTTTCGCAAGCCAGCTCGGGAAGATTGCACTGATAGGCTGGACGCTGACTTTCTTCTACCATTTAAGCAACGGTATTCGCCATCTATGGTGGGATATGGGCAAAGGCTTTCAGCTTAAGCACGTGACGCTTAGTGGTATTTTCGTGGTTGGTCTCGCAATTGGCCTTACCGCAGTGACCTGGTATCACATTATTCAAACGACAGGATGGTAAGCATGGCAACGAACCCACACCCTTTCCGATCGGACGCTTCTAAAGCTCATGGGCTTGGCCCTGCTGGCCACGGCACGCATCACTGGATCTATCAACGCCTGACGGCGATTGTCATCGCGCCGCTGGCCGTATGGTTCTGGTTTAGCGTTATTACCAAAATGATTGGCGCGCCGATTCTGGTAATTGAGCAATGGTTTTCAAGCCCCTATGTCGCCGTGCTAATGGCTGCCTTCATCATCGCCGTATGCACCCATGCGAAACTTGGCCTTCAAGTGGTCATCGAAGATTATGTGCATGCAAAATGCACCAAAATCGGCATGCTCATCGCGATCAAGCTGCTGTATTTGGGATTAATGCTGATGGGCCTCGCGGCCGTCGCATCCCTCCACTTTAACGGCGCCGTTGAAGTCGCTGATATTGTTGCCCTTTCACCCGTTCAGATAGACGAAAACTAGGAAATCATCATGGCAGAATCAAAAATCGATGTGAATGAAATCAACATTGGCGGCACCGCCTACGCGTTTGAGGATCACTATTTCGACGTGATCGTGGTTGGCGCAGGGGGTGCGGGCTTGCGCGCTACCTTTGGTATGGCCGCGGAAGGGCTGAAAACCGCATGTTTGACTAAAGTCTTCCCGACCCGCTCACATACGGTGGCGGCGCAGGGCGGAATTTCAGCGGCACTGGGCAATATGGGCGCCGATGATTGGCGCTGGCATATGTATGACACGATCAAAGGTTCGGATTGGCTGGGTGATCAAGATGCGATTGAGTATCTGTGCAAAAATGCGATTCCGTCAGTGATCGAGCTTGAGCATTACGGTGTGCCCTTCTCACGGACTGAGGAAGGCAAAATCTACCAACGCCCATTTGGCGGCATGACCACGGAATTTGGCGAAGGCCCGGCAGCGCAGCGCACCTGCGCCGCAGCAGACCGGACCGGTCATGCGATTCTACACACGCTTTACACCCAAGCGCTAAAAAATGACGCGCAATTCTTTATCGAATATTTCGCGATCGATCTGCTGATGAATGATGAGGGCGAATGTTGTGGCGTACTCGCGCTGAACCTGGATGACGGCTCTCTGCACCGCTTTTGGGGCCATGAAACTGTGCTCGCGACCGGCGGCTATGGCCGCGCCTATTTCTCCTGCACTTCAGCACATACCTGCACCGGCGATGGCGGTGGCATGGCGGTGCGCGCGGGACTACCACTGCAAGATATGGAGTTCGTTCAATTCCACCCGACCGGTGTCTATGGCGCAGGCTGTTTGATTACCGAAGGGGTGCGCGGCGAAGGCGGATACCTCGTGAATTCTGAGGGCGAGCGCTTCATGGAGCGCTATGCACCCTCGGCGAAAGACCTTGCTTCGCGAGATGTGGTGTCACGCTCAATGACCATGGAAATCAATGAAGGGCGCGGTGTGGGCGCCGAGAGAGATCATATTTACCTACATCTCGATCATCTGCCAGATGATGTGATCGATAAACGCCTACCAGGCATTGCCGAAACCGCAAAAATTTTCGCTGGCGTCGATGTGAAGAAACAGCCAATCCCGGTCTTGCCAACGGTGCATTACAATATGGGCGGGCTGCAAACCAACTACCACACCGAAGTGGTGACGCTGAAAGATGGCAACCCCGATCATGTGGTGCCCGGCTTGATGGCGATTGGTGAAGCGGGCTGTATTTCGGTCCATGGCGCGAACCGTCTGGGCTCGAACTCACTCCTCGATCTCGTCGTGTTTGGCCGTGCGGCTGCGCACCGCGCACGTGAAGTGATCAAGCCACGCCAGGCGCATCGCAAAGCGCCGCTGAGCGCGACCGAAAAATCGCTGGAGCGGTTCGACCGTATCCGCCACAGCAAAGGCTCGCTTGGAACTTCTGAGATCCGCCTCAATATGCAAAAAGCCATGCAACAGCATGCTGCCGTGTTCCGTACGGACGCGTCACTCAAGGAAGGGCTTGAGAAAATCACCAAAATCTACCGCTCTTTCAGCGACATTGGCATTAAGGATCGCGGCTTGATTTGGAACAGCGATCTGATCGAAGCGCTTGAGCTTGATAATCTTCGTAGTCAAGCCGTGATCACCATGGCATCGGCGGAGAACCGTAAGGAAAGCCGAGGCGCGCACGCACAGGAAGACCATACGGAGCGTGATGATAAGAACTGGATGAAGCATACGCTGTGCTGGGTCGAAGAAAATGGCGACACCAACATCGACTATCGCCCAGTTCGTCTGCACACGCTAACCGATGATTGCGATGCGATTCCACCGAAAAAGCGTGTCTACTAAAGACTGGAATTCGCTATGCGCTTTGAGTACACTCAGGGCATGATTCTCGCCTCTACTATCAAACGTGCCGTAGCGATCGGCGTGCTCGCGCTTACGACTTTTGCGTGCTCGCAGCCTACTACTTATGTGCCGATGGCGAGTCAAGCCGAGATTCAGGCCGAACAGGCCAAATTCCGTAAGGAAGTGACCGAAAACCCCTTCCCGCCTATCGTTGAGCCAGTGAAGCTCACCAAGGCTATGCAGCGGCGCCTGCAAGGCATTGCCAACCGTATTAATCCGCAAGGCACGAAGCTGTGTTTTGAGCTTTATCAGAATGTTTCTGAGGCCAATTGCAGCTATCCCTTAGAAATCTCTTCAAAGAAAGGCGCGAATGCCTACGCCGATGGTAGTAAAGTGTTTGTGACCACCGCTATGATGGCGCTGGCCGAAGATGACACGCATTTAGCGTTCGTCTTGGCGCATGAGCTTGCCCACAACATTATGGATCACCCCTCACGCGTGCAGCAAAACACGATTGCCGGCTCGCTGCTCGGCACCATGGTGGATATTGGTGCCGCAGCCGCGGGCGCGAGCACTGGCGGCGCGTTTGGGCAACTTGGCGGCCAGACCGCCCTGCTTCAATATTCGCCCAGCTTTGAGCTCGAAGCCGACTATATCGGGCTGTATATTCTTCAGCGCGCGGGCTATCGGATAGAAGAAGCCCCGAATTTCTGGCGCGCCATGGCGCATTACCATCCGGAAAATATTTATACCAGCACCACCCACCCCACCAACCCAGAGCGGTATGTGGTGATGCGTAAAACGATCAATGAAATTCGCAGCAAGCAGAAGCTCGGCTTGCCGCTTTTTCCAGAATTTAAGCCAGAAGATCAGCAGGATACGGGGATGTTTTAACATCAATGATGAGCGTTTTTCTTCCGGATAGAGCGCAAAAACTCATTGAAAATTAACTTTTTAGAACTATTATAAATAGCATCATTAGGGAGACTTCATCATGGTCGAATTTGCACTGCCGACAAATTCAAAAATCAAAAAAGGCGAATCGCACAATGTTGCGAAGGATGCCTCGAACACGAAGACCTTTGCCATTTATCGCTGGGATCCGGAAGATCGTGATGACAGTGGCACCCCAAAAAACCCGCGCCTTGATCGCTTCACCATTGACCTCGATCAGTGTGGGCCGATGGTACTCGATGCGCTGATCTATATTAAAGACCAGGTCGACTCGACCTTGACCCTGCGCCGCTCGTGCCGCGAAGGAATTTGCGGCTCCTGCGCGATGAATATTGATGGGACCAATACCCTCGCCTGTATCAAGCCGATTGATGAGGTGAGCGGCGAAATTCGTATTTACCCACTGCCGCACATGCCGGTGGTGAAAGATTTGGTGCCAGATTTGAAACATGTCTATGCGCAATATGAGTCGATTCAGCCATGGATGCAGACCCATTCGGCGGCACCGTCAGACAAGGAACGCCTGCAATCACCGGAAGATCGGGCGAAGCTGGATGGCCTCTATGAATGTATCCTCTGCTTCTGCTGCCAGACCTCATGCCCGAGCTATTGGTGGAATGCCGATCGCTATCTGGGCCCTGCAGTGCTGCTGCAAGCGTACCGGTGGATTGCCGATAGCCGCGATGAAGCGACTGGCGAGCGTCTCGATGCGCTGGAAGATCCGTTTAAGCTCTATCGCTGCCACACCATCATGAATTGCGCAAAGACCTGCCCGAAAGGGTTGAACCCGGCGCAAGCGATCGGTGAAATCAAGAAGCTGATGGTTGAGCGGCAGTATTAGAGGCCAACGATATTTAGACACAAAAAAGGCGGCCCGAGAGCCGCCTTTTCTTTATGAGGATTCGGAATCCTTATGCTGCTTGCTTTTTCAGCACATCCAGAAGCTTGCGATGCGCTTTTTCCTGCTCGAGCTTCTGTGCAGCAGCCACTTCACCGATCAAACGATTCATGGCCGTCTCATAGATCATGCGCTCGCTGTAGGAACGCTCTGACTGGTCAACATTGCGGTGGAGGTCACGCACCACTTCCGCGCATGCCACAATATCGCCTGAGTTGATCTTCGTTTCATATTCTTGCGCCCGGCGGCTCCACATCCCACGGCCTGCGCGCGCGCGACCCTTCAATGTTTTGAGCGCCTTTTCCATCTGATCTTTACTGCAGATCGGACGTAGGCCATGTTTTGCCGCGCTCATCATAGGCACGCGCAATACCATTTTCTCGCGTTCAAACTCGATCACATACACATCGAGTGCGATTTCTCCGATTTCGTGCGACTCTTTCCCGGTCACTTTACCCACGCCATGCGCTGGATAGACTACATATTCACCGACTTTAAATGTTGCTTTTGTTGTCATTAGTTACCCCTTTGTTGTATCCACACGGCTACGCCGCTTCGGTTAGTATAAAGAGAGGATCTACATGATTCACTCAAATCCCAGGTTTTGAATGGCCCTGATAGATGACTATCGATAGCGGGCCGTCACACACACATTCTTCAAAAACGGGAGTTAGGTTATACCACAAAATTGGGCATAAAAAAAGCCCTGACCACCCGAAAAAGTGTAAATTTTTCGTTAAAGTTTACTTGATTTTTTGTAAGGTGCTGAGATTCAATACTATTTACACAAAGAAAAAGGCTAGTCACCCTCACCCGGCGCTTCGCTCATCAAATCACGCTTATTTTTCACATCTTTGAACTCATCCGCCTCAGGCATTGGCGTTTTCTGCTGCGTGATGACCGGCCATTTCTCGGCCATATTCCGGTTAATCTCGATCCAATCGATCAGCTCTTCCGATTCGGGTTTAATCGCTTCCACAGGGCATTCAGGCTCACACACACCGCAGTCAATGCACTCATCTGGGTGAATCACCAGCATGTTCTCGCCTTCATAAAAGCAATCCACCGGACATACTTCGACGCAATCCGTATATTTACATTTGATGCATTCATCTGTGACGACAAAGGTCATAATGTTTCCTTTCGTTATCCCACTTCGGAAGCCTGACAGCGGTTCTTAAAATTGTGTAACCACTCGCCACGCATTTGACAAGTGCTCATCCCGCATAAAAAGATGGATTTTTGTTCATATTCTGCTATTAACGCGTTGAACAACCTACTTAAGGAGATTGTTGTTATGGATAAATCACTATCAAAGAAACTGATTGTTACCACGGCTATCGCTGTTATTGCGGGCGCTGCTTACGCACTAGATATCGAGCCAAAACTCGATGCATCAAGCGCAGAAGATGCGGCGCAAACGGCTGCTAACGAAGAAACGACAAACGCCGCTGAGGAAAGCACTGCATCTATCGAAGCAGCGAAAGAAAAAGCACAGGAAACGGCAGACGCCGCTTCTGAAGCTTCAGAAGACGCTCAAGCCAAAGCAGAGAAAATGGCAGATGATGCGAAATCAACTGCGGATGAGCTGTCTGACATGGCACCTGCTGCCAACTAATTATACGTTTTCCCACGGATGAACTCCCCGATTGATCGCTTGAGTGATGTGATGTCGCGCTTACGTGACCCAGACGGGGGGTGTCCGTGGGACGTAGAACAAACCCACCAAAGCATCGCCCATTATTGCCTCGAAGAAGCCTACGAAGTGGTTGAGGCCATCAATCATAATGATATGGGCGAGCTACGCGAAGAACTCGGTGACCTGCTGCTGCAGGTCGTATTTCATGCGCAAATGGCGAGTGAACGCGAAGATTTCACCTTTGACGATGTTGCAGGAGCGATCGCCGATAAGATGATCGCGCGCCACCCGCATGTCTTTGGCGAGAAAGACATCGCCAGCGCAGAAGCGCAAACCACCCATTGGGAACAGCTAAAAGAACAAGAGCGCCAAGCGAAAGGCAGTGAAGCATCTGTGAGCGCGCTGGATAACATTCCGCTTGCTTTTCCTGCCCTGCTCCGCGCACAAAAGCTTGGTAAACGCGCCTCACGCGTCGGCTTTGATTGGCCCAATATAGCACCCGTGTTTGACAAGATCGAAGAGGAGCTGAATGAGCTGCGCGAAGCGGCCGCGCACGGCTCCCAGAACGACATGGAAGAAGAGTTAGGTGATCTACTGTTCGCCGTGGTCAACCTCGCGCGCCATCAGAAGATCGATGCGGAATCCGCCCTGCGCGGGGCGAACGCGAAATTTGAGTCGCGCTTTCGCTACATCGAAGAGACACTGCGCGCCCAAGGCAAAGATATTAAAGAGAGCTCGCTAGAAGAGATGGAAGACCTCTGGAATCAGGCCAAAGAAAAGGCCGCAAACGCGGCCTAATCATCGATGTTTGAGTGTCTTTAAACAGCGAGTGATGCCGCTTCGGCTTCCTCGCGTGATGCTTCCACTTTCTCTGCATGGCTCTGCTTAGGCGCGTCTTTCTCAGCATGGTCTTGCTTATGTGCTACCACTTTTTCTGCCACAGCATCTGCTTTGGCGCTTACCGCCTCCGCTTTCGCATTCATTTCTTTTGCTTGTTTCACCGCTGTATCCGCCACCTGGCGAGCGTTGGCCTGCACTTCCGCAACCACCTGTTCCATTTGCTCTGCCATCGCCTGGGTTTCCATGCGCAGCTCATTATTCTGATCGCTGAGGCGAACTGCGTCGCCGGTGAGTGTCTCTTGATCGCCTTTTGCACGCGCCACATTACGTAGGCCAAGCACCGCGCCAATGGCTGCCGCTGCTACTGCCACTGGAACCACTGCCTTATTCAAGCGCGAAATCTCATTAAAGCCTTCGACCGCTGGTGTTTTCTTAAACAGCTGCCCAAAGTTACTTGCTACTGTTTTTGCCGATTCCCACACTCTGCCAGCAGCAGGCTTGATTGAATCCTTCCCCTTGAGCAACCCGCCCCAGCCAGCTTCCGATTTTACAATATCGGTTCCAACCGCTGCAGCGCCTGCGACGGCACCTGTCACTGCGCCGTATGTCGCACCTTTTCCTAAGGCTGCTGTGGTATATCCTGGGCCGCGATACTCGTCTTGCACCTGGTTGAATTCTGTCTCAGACATGGTCTTCTCCTACAATTTTCCTTATTCTCCACCATCATAGCGAAGGAAGATGCATCTGTGTGTGACAGTTTTATGAAGATCGGGGGCGAAAATGATTATCTATCATTTTCTTGAAGCGATCTCCGAGGCTTATGTTTTGTGAGGTGAGTGTATCGAGCCGAAATAAACCATTTAGCCGCAGGTGAGCACCGGAACCTAACCTATTGAATCTCGACCTTTTTCTGTGCAGGAGCTAATTCATCACCCCTACTGGTTTGGTTGAGCATCTCTAAATTCTTCCATGCGCGCTGATAATGCACAGAACTCCCGGCCAGCGCTGAGTTCAGGTAGGTTTTTGCTAGCGCATCATTCTCCGCCAAATGCGCATAGAGGCCCATATTATTGCTTAAACGCGCGCCTTCAAAATGGCGTCCAGCCACCAGTTCTGCGGCTTTCAGATCACCATGTGCGGCATGAATGAGGGCTAGATTAAGCTCGATATGTTTGCGTTTTTGGCTATGTTTCGGCTCTTGCGACGCCGCATGTTCTGCGGCTTTCACCGCCTCGCTGTAGTCATCCTTGAGCGCCTTGCTAAGCGCTATATTATTGAGAACAGACGAATTTTTTGGGCTAAAGGCCAGTGCCTCCGCGTAATAGGCCTCTGCCTCATCGAATAAGCCTTTTGTGGCAAACAAAATCCCCAGAGCATTAAGGGTTTTCCAGCGCTTCTTATCCTTCTCCATCACTTCAGACAGCAATTGGCTCGCTTCTTTAAACTCACCCTTCGCCATGGTTGCAAGCGCTTGCCCCTCAAGGGCTTCAATCATCTCGGGCTTACGCTCCAGAATCTGTTTATAGACTTCGATAGCGGCATCATTATCGCCTAGTTTACGGAAATTATTGGCTAAGCGAAACGCATGCTCCGTATTCTCCGGATCATCATCCAAGATCTGCTTATAGAGCGAGATGGCTTTATGATATTGCTGGTTCTTTTCCGCGTCCTTCGCCCCTTTGATCATGGTCGAGCGCACCGTCGGCACATCCGGCTGATCTAGCTCAGCGAACAGCTTATCAGGGTCGATCGGCCGCGAATCGCTGGGCTGCAATGAACAGCCCGCTAATGCGGTTGCGGTAAGAAGAGAGAGAACGTACATGGAATACTTCATGTTCCTATTTGCCCATGTCTGCCAAATGACCGCAATCGAATCCCGCGGGCTAACCACAGCTAACTCTGTGTTTGTGCAAAATGGTTTTGCTTGCGCTGGCAGGGTTTTTCGCGTAGATACAGCCTGTGCCTGATGTTCATACCCATGCCCATCTCATCCACGCCGGGCAGCTTGCCCAGAGCGACATCGCGGCGCTATTGAAACGCGCCGAGGGGCATTACACACATAATCAGAAGACCGATAAGAAGAATACGAGCCTGAAAGGCCGCACGCAGATTAACCTGTTCTATGAGCCTTCGACGCGCACGCGCAGCAGCTTTGAGATTGCCGGCAAGCGCCTTGGCATTGATGTGATCAATATGAGCGTCGCACATTCTTCAACGAAAAAAGGCGAGAGCTTGATTGATACCGCGATGACGCTGAATGCGATGAGTGCGGACTATATTGTCGTGCGCCATCCGATGAGTGGCACGGCGAAACTCTTTACCGAACATGTGAATGCGCATGTGATTAATGGCGGCGATGGCGCGCATGCCCACCCGACCCAGGCGCTGCTCGATGCCTTCACCCTAATGCAGCATTTCGAAACGCTCGAGGGGCTGAAGATTACAATCTGCGGGGATATCTTGCACAGCCGTGTCGCACGCTGTAACGCGGCGTTGCTAAAAACGATGGGTGCGAAAGTGACACTGGTTGCGCCGCCCACAATGATGCCACAATTTGTCGATAGTTTTGGTGTCGCCCACACACATAGCATGAAAGAAGGCATCAAAGGCGCCGATGCCATTATGATGCTACGGCTACAACAAGAGCGCATGAACGGGCCGTATCTAGGCTCGCTTGATGAATATTATGATTATTACGGCCTGAGCCGCGAGAAGCTGGCCCTCGCTAAGCCAGGCGCGCTGATCATGCATCCCGGCCCGGTCAATCGCGGAGTAGAGATTGCAACCGAACTGGTTGATGACCCGGATGTGAGTTTGATTCTGCCGCAGGTCGAAGCCGGCGTCGCCGTGCGGCAGGCGATTTTGGAATGGATTGCCCAGGAGAAATAGATGGGATACGCAAAGTATAAACGAAGTTGTCATTACCCGGCTTGTCCGGGTAATCCAAAGGCGACATCTCTTGGATTGCCCGAATAAATCGGGCAATGACATCGAACAAGGAAGCGTACATGACTCAGAATTTCACCAAACCCACATGGAACCTCGCGGATGATCAGGCCGTGGCCTATATCAATGTCCGCATCATCGACCCGGAAACCGGGCTGGATGAGACTTGCGGCAAGGAAGGCGGCGTGCTCACCATGGGCGACACGATCGCTGATGTTGGGCCAGATATTTTCAAAGCGGGGATTCCCGACGGCGCGGAGGTAATTGATGGCGGCGGACATGTGCTCTGCCCCGGCCTGACTGACATTCAGGTGCATTTCCGCGAGCCGGGCCAGGAATATAAAGAAACGATCGAGACCGGCAGTAAATCCTGCGTGGTCGGCGGCATCACCACTGCGGCCTGCATGCCCAACACCAAGCCGGTGATCGATAATCTGACCACCCTTGGCTATCATCAAAAACAATCACGTGAAACCGGCTATATGCACGTGCGCACCTATGCCTGTATTACACCCGGGATGAAAGGCGAGTCGCTGACCGAGATGCAGACATTGGTTGAACATGGTGCGGTGGGCTTTACCGATGATGGGCTGCCGGCGATGGATGCGCAGGTGATGCGCCAGGCGCTGACCATGGGTGCGGCGCTGGGCGTGCCAATTGCGCAGCATGCCGAAGATTTGAACCTCTCTGGTGGCGGCGCGATCACGGAAGGCATTGTCTCGGCCGAGCTGGGCATTAAAGGCATTCCGAACGCCTCCGAATCGGTGATTGTCGCGCGCGATATTCTTCTTTCAGAGCTGACGGGCGGCCATTACCATGTGCTGCATATTTCGACGCGCGAGGCGCTCGAGCTGGTGCGCCAGGCGAAGGCGAAGGGCTTGAATGTGACCTGCGAAGTAGCGCCGCATCACTTTACGCTGACCGAAGATGCGGTGCGTGAACATGGCGCGAATGCGAAAATGAACCCGCCGCTGCGTAGCGCTGAGGACCGTGCCGCGCTCATCGAAGGGCTGAAAGATGGGACGATTGACGCCATCGCTACCGACCATGCGCCGCATGAGCTGGAGGTGAAACGTGTGCCGATTGAAGAGGGCGCGTTTGGGATTGTTGGCGTGGAGACCATGCTACCCCTCTCACTAGCGCTATACCATGATGGCACGCTGTCCTTGCGCGATGTGCTTGCGCGTATGACCTATAAGGCGGCGGATATCATTCATGTGCCGGGCGGACGGCTGCAGAAGGGCCAGGTCGCGGATTTGGTGCTGATCGATCTCGAGACTGAATGGACCATCGACCCCAGCCAATTCACGAGCAAATCGAAAAACTCTCCTTTCGTCGGGCATCCTGTCAAAGGCCGCGCGGTGCGCACGGTGGTCAGCGGCGAGACGGTGTATACGCTAAGTGATTGATTCGCCACCAAAACAGAAAGAGGAATTGAGCCATATTTTGAACACATTTTAGAATAAGCCACTGAATTGTTTAGATTAGTTTAATAAGACCTTGCTATACTCATGACTATGTTACCACTGAATCCCATCATTTGCGCTGTCGATACGACGGAAACGGATCGCGCGGTCAGCTTGACCGAAGCGGTGCGCCCGCACGTCGGCGGGATCAAGCTGGGGCTGGAATATTTCACGGCCCATGGCGCGGACGGGGTGCGGCAGATCACCGATCTGCGCGTACCGGTCTTTTTGGATCTGAAATTCCACGATATTCCCAACACCGTTGCCAAAGCGATTCGTGCGACGGCGGGAATCAACACCTTTATGATGACTGTCCATACCGCGGGAGGCCATGCGATGCTGCGTGCAGCGATCGATGCCTCTAATGAAGTGGCGGAGATGACAGGCGGCGCGCGGCCGCTGATCATGGGGGTGACCGTCCTCACCAGCCTAGATCAGGATGATTTGAATATGGTCGGGGTCGATCATGTCATTGATGATCAGGTGCTTCGGCTCGCTGAGCTGGCGCAAAGCTGTGGCCTCGATGGGGTGGTCTGCTCCCCACATGAAATCCCACTGATTCGTAAACATTGCGGCAGTGATTTTGTACTGACCGTACCCGGGATTCGCCCTGCACAAACGGCACATAGCGATCAGAAGCGCACGCTGACACCGCGTGAAGCGGTTGAACGCGGGGCGGACTATATTGTCGTCGGTCGTCCGATCACTACCGCAGATAATTGCGCGGAAGCGGCCTCTAGCATTAAGGCCTCACTCAAGGCCGAGCCAGAGGCAGCGTAAAACGTCATTTCGACAGAGCGCGCTAGCGCGACGAGAAATCTAAGATCCTCACGCCTGCCTGCGCGAAGCCTAAGCTTCGCTTCGGCGAAGGCAGGTCACTCGCTTCGCTCGCTCCTCAGGATGACGGCAAACAGGCGTAATCTTCACAAAACTGTCATCTAGCTAGCCCCTCTCCTGAGCTACACTAAACTGTGGCAAAATAATATGTTAGGGCAATGCATTCACCTGCTTACATTTTCGCGCAACATTTTAATGCGCAGCATCCGGGACTGACCGCATCAGACCAGCCGGCGCAGCTACGCGCAGACGCCAAAGCGATCATGGATGCGCTGGTGCATGATAGCACCAGGCTGGAACAACTCAGGGACACGCCGAATGTGAGCTCGCTGATCAACAGCATCGATCATGTCAGCCCAGATGCAGGGCGTGCACTAACCGCCTACTTCCTCAACACCCCTGAAACGCAATCGCTGACACACCAGTTTGAAACCGTGCTCGAAGTGATCAAACATCACTCGCCGGAAACCTACACCCACATCACCCACCATACGCCGCTCGCCTCAGCCGTATTTCTCGAGCAGGCACAGGACAAAAACGCCGCGATTGAACAGCTCCCCATGTTCTTCTTTGCCGCCGCCGCGCATGATTTTGGCAAACTCGCGATTCATGACGCATTGCTCCACAAAACCCAGCGCATTGAGCCAGAAGCGATTCACGCGCTATGTGAGAAAGCGCAGGATACTGATGGGCATTTGCGTGATTATTTGATGCAACTCAATGACGGCCAGATGGATCTTGGCAACGCCGAGCAACGTGACATTGCAGAGAAAGTGCTGCTGGCGTATCGCGACGCCTTTAAGCAGATGGATCCGACACAGCTTGATGCGCTTTTCACCCCGCATTTCGGCACGCTCAGCGATACGGAACGTCAGGCGATCAATGTCCATGACGATGCCAGCGTGGATTATATTGATGCGCTCATCGCACATGGCGCCCTGCCCGACGCGCTGAAACCCGCGCGTGATTTGGTCAGCATGGATGGTTACCGCGAGATGAGCACCACGACAAACACATTATCAGACATGCGCGACACGATTCATCTCACCGATATGTTCGACGCGCTGACAGCCCACCGCTGCTACCGCGCAGGCATGCCAACTGAGAAAGCGCTACGTATTATCGCAGACGAGGCACACAGCAAAGGCATGAACCCTCAGATTGTTGAGACGCTCACCGCCATGGTGTCTGAAGCACCGACGCAGCATCATGAGGCCGCTAAGCAGACGAGTGATTCGCAACCACCAACACGGCCGATTCCGAAACATGCACATCACAGCTGGGCCGATTATGTCACGCAGCGCCACGAATCTCCGGCTGGCTCGCCAACGCTCCATTAAAAAAGGGCCGCCAAAGCGACCCCTTTTCGTTCTATCATGTCATTTCGAGCGAGCGCTATTGCGCGACGAGAAATCTAAGATCTCTCCACTGCTTTGCCAAGGCTTCACAGTGTTCGAGACGACAAGATTTTACAATTCAGAAGGATGCTTATCTTTAATACCTTCCCATTTACCGGTGCCTTCTTTGATGTAGCCTGGCACATCTTCTTCCCAAATCTTCTGAACCTTTTTGTTCAGATTTAGGTAGAGCTTTCCGTCCACCACTTTATACGCAAGCGGGTCGCTGACGAACTTCTTGCCCTTTGTTACGCCAAATGCACAATAGCCACCGAACTGCGGCAAGTATTTTTCTGGGTTCGCTTTAAACGCTTCCTTGTTCGCTTTGTCTGTAAACAGATAAGTCACGCCATTATGGTACGCTGCTTGGTTGCCAGAACCTTTCTTCGGCCCCTCTTCTCCATAATATGACACGACATCATAGCCTTGCAGGGCAACCGTATCGATTTGCGGGTCTGGGCTTACCGCCGCAGAGGCTGGCGCTACCGCAAGCATGACCCACGAAAGTGCGAGTATCAATTGTTTCATTTTCTCTCCTTGGTATTTAATTATGATGCCACCCGCCATTCCATTATGCGATGGAATGGCGAGTGAACTATTCCTCATACGCCGTAGGTCGCCAAACCCTGCGCGAAGCAATTAGCTGATAATTTCTTTTACGATCGTCGCTGCCAACGCAATGAGCGAAACGCCGCCAATCAGGGCGAAAAAATAAACGATAGTTTTCATATTATTCTCCAATCACTGTATCGGGCTGAGAGTCTAGCGGCCCAGGGGTTTCCACAACAGATCCTCCCAAAAGCATGGGGGCTGCGATAAGCGAAAGTAGCCCGAATAAGGCCAGGGCTTTAATGGCAGGGTGGATGTCTTTCATAAATGCTCCTCTGTTTTATAGCACTTGCTGTATAGCGCATGCATTTAGAAGACACAAGGGCCCGCATGCCCCCAGATTTGACAATCACCGTCGCTTCGCGTATTAGTTAAGAAATCATTAACCTCTATATTCGAGACTTTATGGACCTATCACGCCGCCAACTTATGAAAACCGCATCGATCAGCACGTTGGGGCTCCTCCTACCAAGCGTTGGGCTCGCCAACGTTGACAGTAAATTCCGCTCGATCGGCTTTAAAAGCCTGCATACCGGCGAAGCGCGCGAGTTTGAATATATGAGCCGGGGGGAATATGTGCCTGATGCGATTGCCGCCATGAATCATCTGCTACGTGATCATCGCACGAATGAGGTGATGGTAATGGATATCCGGCTGATTGAGTCGCTGCATGTGCTGCGTCGTTCGCTTGGGAAGAGCGAAAAGTTTAATCTGATTTCAGCCTATCGCTCGCCGAAAACCAATGCGATGCTGTCAGGAAAATCTGGCGCTGTGGCGAAGAAAAGTTACCACATGCGCGGCATGGCGATCGACATTGCGATGCCAGGGGTTCAACTGAATCATCTACATACAGCCGCGAAGTCACTGAAAGTGGGAGGCGTCGGCGCCTATAGTGGCTCTGGTTTTGTCCATATGGATACGGGGCCAGTGCGTTACTGGTAGTTAGCGACTCGCGACCGAGAAGCTACCATCTGGCGTGAGCGCATCATTGAGCGCCGTGCGCAGCGCGGCATCCTTGCCATACACATCTTTATAAAACTCCGGACGCCCCTCATCATTCACCCAGGCCGTTAGGTAAGTCGTGTAGACTGGAACCGGTGACTGCATCGAGATATGACGGTTATCACGCCCATCATACCAGCGATCGAGCTTTGACAGCACCGAACTCGATTGTTGCTGCATCACGTAACGTGCTAAGGCCTTTGGCTTCTCCACGCGTACGCAGCCCGAGCTGAGCGCACGCTCTGCGCGTTTAAACAGATACGGTTTTGCGGTATCATGCAGATATATCGCATCCGAATCAGGGAGTACAAATTTGATCTTGCCGAGCGCATTACCGCGGCCAGAAGGTTGGCGAATACGGATATCCTGCGCTGAAACCGATTCCCAATCCACCTCTTCTGCAACCAACTCTTCACCTGTGAAACGGTCAAAGAACTGATAGCCATTGGCATGCTCAGGATTGTTACGGATTTTCGGAAGCAGGTCTTTCTTCATGATATTCGTGGTCGGAGTCCAGGTCGGGTTAAACACCAAACCGGTCACCTTATTCTCAAACTCGGGCGTGCGGCGGTCTTTCTTGCCCACAATCACTCGCATACGCAGCGCTGGCTCACCCTGCTCATAAGCGGTGAGTGTGTAGCCCGGAATGTTCACATGGATATAGTCTTCTTGGTCAAAATTCAGCTGACGTAAGCGCTCCATCGAGAGCTGAATCTGCTCAACGCGTTTGCGTAGCGGGATATTCATCGTCGCGATCGTTTGCATTCCAATCACACCATCATCCTCTAGGCCGTGGCGTTTTTGGAAGCGCGCGACCGCTTCTTGCAACGCTTCATCATAGGGCGCCGGCTGACGCATCGCCTCTTCATTGCGCGCATTCGGAATCATATCAACATTGCGATACACATAATCACCCGTCAGATAGAGCAAATGACGAATGGGATGCACACGGGCGTCTTTAGCTCCTGGCTTGATGGCGCCGCCCTGCTCTGCAATGCGCGGCAGACCACCGCTTTGGCCGAGCATGCGGTAGGTTTGCAGGGCATTCTTCAAGCCCGTGTAGGCGGCATGTGTTCCGGCGATCCGGTCCCAATGCGCACCCACATCATATTCGTGGGACAGCAACGTTACATGCTTACGAATGGTGTAATCATTGAGAATATCACGGCTTTGGCGTGCGGTTTTAGCGAAGCCATGCGCAAGGCCAGCAACAATGCGTGCGACCCATTGATCCAGCGCCGCATGCTTTTCCATGCACGGACGCTCCCCGCCAACAATCTCACGAAACTGCTCCGCAAACACCTTCGAATCCACGCCATGATGGTCTAATTCAGGAATCGCCTCATACAGGCGCGTGCCCTGAATCGTTAGGGCCGAACACGCTGGATTGAGCCAGTTCGAATAATGATAATCTGATGATGCGCCTGGATAGGCCGTGCCCGCTTGCACTGGAAACGCCACGAAAAGGAGCGCAAGATACGCACTTGAACTGATGACCAGAAACCACAAAGACCGACTCACACCACACTCCTGATACTGACAGAATGTTACTCTATTCCTTAATCATACTGCGGAAGCGTTAATATTTGGTTTCCCTTCCTTAAGAATAAGATAGCTCCAGGATAACTGCCTTAGGAATCTGTTTTTCATGAGGAATTATCCCGCACGCCCCAACATAGAAGCTAGCCCCAAATGCTTAAGATTTTAATTAAATCCATTGTAACTCGCGCCCCTTTATGGCATGATGAAAGGGTGTTGTGTGGAGTAATTATCTGATGAATTCGTCCCCCCCTTCTGTCACTGATGGGTTTAGCGTGCTGCTGGTCGACACCTCTCATGAGGGGCTTTACGACATGGAATCGGCTGTTTTGCAGCACTACCCCAATGCCGCGCTGCATTACGCGCATTCTCTCACCGCAGCAAAAGATATGATGCTGGAGCAGAACCCTCACTGCGTCATGCTTACCAAAGCGACTGTGACAGAGGGCAATGCAGTAAAACCTGAATTGATCCATGGGCTGCAACATACCGTCCCAGATATACCAATCATTTTGTGTACCAATCAGTGCGACACGGCCGAAGTCACTGACTTTATTCGTCATGGGCTTCAAGACGCGCTCACGCATGAGCAGCTTCATTCCCCATATTTACCACACGCGATTCAGTGCGCCGTCGCGCGTAAAGAATCAGAAAAAGACCTCATTAAACTCGCAAATTATGACATGCTCACCGGTCTTGCCAACCGTTTGCGGTTTGAAACCGCGCTCGATATGGCGCTCGCGCGCATGGGCCGCCGCGAAAGCATGATCGGCGTGTTGTTCCTTGATCTTGATGGGTTCAAGGCGGTCAATGACACACATGGCCACGCCTTTGGTGACGCGCTGCTCAAAGAAGTGGGTAACCGTATGAAACGCGCATTACGCGCCTGTGACTTAGTCGCGCGCTTTGGCGGAGATGAATTTGCGATCCTGCTCGAAGGGCTGAACGAGGTGCATCATACGCAATT
Organism: uncultured Azospirillaceae bacterium; assembly: GCA_964352815.1. Lineage (GTDB taxonomy): Bacteria > Pseudomonadota > Alphaproteobacteria > Rickettsiales > UBA3002 > CAYGTO01. Next base: position 46,583 of record CAYGTO010000003.1, read on the forward strand.
GGTCGCACAGAAAATCATACGCTTGTTCAGCAAACCCTTTCATGTGATTGACGAGCCGATCGCGATTGGCGTCAGTATTGGCATAAGCTGCTGCGCAGAAACCAGCGATAAAAGCCGCGAAGAGTTGATGCTGCAAGCGGATCGCGCCATGTACAGTGCGAAGCTTGTGAGCGGCAGCGCCTACCACTTCTATCACAAAGAACAGACCGGTCTACAACCCGCTTAGACTTTCTTTTCTTCTTTCACTGCTAGCTGGCAGTGATCCAGCTGCTTAAACCGCCAGGACGCGAACCGCTCATAAAACTGATCCCCCAGCCAATAAAAGGGTTTAAACCGCGCAAGCCACGCGAGCGCTTTTCAGAGTGGCAAGTATTTCCAAATTTCGATAAAGGCATCCAGCCCAATATAAAGCCGACCCCTGCTCATCTTCGGCATGCAAATATATCAGCGCCTGAATGCGGATAAAGGGCTTCCCCTCCACCGCTTCCGGCTCCCGCGCGACATCCCGCCAGACAAACACCCCCTCCGGCGGGAATAATACTCCTTAGGATTGTACTTCGTCGTTTCGTGCCACAGTGTCTCGATCTACTGATCGACCGGCGGCTTGAAAAGCTGGTCGAGCAAACGAACGAGTTCTACTTAAGCAGGTAAAGCTAACCGCTTCTTCCTGTCTCGGATCCCCCGTCCGCCGCTTAGGCAGCGGGCGGGGGGGGGCACCTTTTCCACCGATGTCATTGCCACGGTAAGCGAGCAGAAAGCGAGCGCATCCAGGCAATCTATTCACATGAAGTCAGCAGATTTCACGTGAAACACACTATGACTACTGTCATAGTGTGTTGTGGATTCCCTGTGACCTCGCGCTACTGCGCTCGGCACGTGGGAATGACGATTACGAGGCTTTTTTGGCCGCCCGGCTCGCCTTCTTCCGCTCATTCGGATCCAGCTCACGTTTACGCAAACGGAGACTTTTAGGCGTGACTTCCACCAGCTCATCTTCCTGAATGTAGGAAATCATCTCCTCTAACACAAGCTTGCGCGGCGGCACGAGGCGCACCGCTTCATCCGTCCCTGAGGCACGAACGTTGGTCAGCTGCTTGCCTTTGAGCACATTAATCTCAAGGTCATTATCACGGCTATGCTCGCCGACAATCATCCCCTGATAGACCTTATCCTGCGGGTTAATGAACATCACGCCGCGATCCTGCAAATTGAAAATGGCATAGGCCACTGCCTCGCCCTGATCGGTCGAGATCAGCGCACCATTGCGCCGCCCTTCAATGTCACCCTTGTAGGGGCCGTGGCTGTGATAGAGCCGGTTCATCACGCCAGTCCCGCGCGTATCGGTCAGAAACTCGCTCTGATAGCCGATCAGCCCGCGTGAGGGCGCGAGGAAGGTGATTCGCGTTTTGCCCCCGCCTGAAGGGCGCATATCGCTCATCACGCCTTTGCGCATCGAAATTTTCTCCACCACCGAACCGGAATGTTCCTCATCGACATCGACGACGACCTCTTCCATCGGCTCCAGCAATGCGCCGTTCTCTTCTTTCAGTAACACGCGCGGGCGCGAGACTGACATTTCAAAGCCCTCGCGGCGCATGGTTTCAATCAACACGCCGAGCTGTAATTCACCGCGCCCCCCCACTTCATAGGCGTCTGAATTTTCAGATTCCGTTACGGTAATCGCGACATTCGTTTCCGCCTCGGCGAGCAACCGGTCACGAATCATCCGGCTCGTCACCTTGCTACCTTCCTGCCCGGCAAAGGGTGAATCATTCACGCTGATCGTGATCGCCATGGTCGGCGGATCAATCGGTGTCGAAGGAATTGGCTCACTTACCGCCGGGTCACAAATCGTGTCCGAGACCGAGGCAATGTTCGTCCCCGCGATCGAAATAATATCCCCCGCCTGCGCCTCTTCCACCGGCACACGCTCCACGCCTTTGAACGACATCAGCTTGGTCAAACGCCCAGTTTCAATCTGTTTTCCCTCAAGGTTCAGCACCTTAATCGGCGCGTTCAGCTTCGCCGTGCCGCTGGCCACGCGGCCTGTCAGAATCCGGCCCAGGAAAGAATCCGATTCCAGCAGCGTCCCAAGCATCGCGAACGGCGCATCCTGATCGACTTCTGGCGCGGGCACATGTTTGATAATCAGCTCGAGCATCGGCGTCAAATCCTTACGCTCACCGTCAAGCTCGGTGGTGCACCAGCCATCGCGGCCGGACGCATAGAGAATCGGGAAATCGAGCTGTTCTTCGCTGGCATCGAGCGCGGCGAACAGGTCAAACACCTCATCCACCACCTCATCGGGGCGGCCATCCGGGCGGTCGACCTTATTGATCACCACCATTGGCCGCAAACCTTGCGCCAGCGCTTTACCCAGCACAAATTTCGTCTGCGGCATCGGCCCTTCCGCCGCATCGGTGAGCAAAATCACCCCGTCGGCCATATGCAGAATCCGCTCCACCTCGCCGCCAAAGTCCGCGTGACCGGGCGTATCGATGATATTAATCCGCGTCTCTTCCCAATCGATCGAGGTACATTTCGCCAGAATCGTAATGCCGCGCTCTTTCTCCAAATCATTGGAATCCATCACCCGTTCCTGCACATTCTGATTGTCACGGAACGTACCCGACTGCTGCAAAAGCGAGTCAATCAGCGTGGTTTTGCCATGGTCTACATGGGCGATGATGGCGATGTTTCTTAGCTGGGTCATAGTTTTTATTTGCTCCCGCTCCGGCCGTCTGGCCTGCGCGATGAGCCTAACGCCTGCGGCGACTAAAGGCTCGGTCTGCTGACCTCGAAGCATTCTCCTTTATGTGTGAATGTATGCTGCGCGCTGTATAGCGTGCTGCACTGCGAAAAGAAAGGGGTTTTTGTAAGCTGTCATTCCCTGAATTTTGTGAAACAAAATTCTAAGGGAATCCAGTGCGTGTGGCTCTGGATTCCCTTAGAATGCGACGCATTCGGGCAATGACATCATCAGCAGGCGCAGGCAAGGCGCATAAGAAAAGAAAGATGCGCGCCCGCCCCGCCGCGATCAGTGCGGCTTTCTTCTCTGGTGTCATCGGTTTTACTCCTTTTCATCCGATAACGTGACTACACGAGGCTACCTGCTGGCGGCCTCGGACTTCAAGTTCCTAAGAACAAAAGAAATCTATGAATGATAGCATGGTAAGGGCCTGGAATTATGTGACAAAATGATGAAGATTTTCGGCTACATCGTCATTGCGAGCGGCGAAGCCGCGTGGCACCCGGAGCGAAGCGGGTGACACACAAGATCCCGGCCTTCGCCGGAGTTGCGGCTCCTGTAATTGTCACCCCGTCGCATGACAGAGTCTCCTTACTCTTGCCGAGAGCCTACGGCGTACAGATGGAGACCCCGCAATAAATGCGGGGTGACAGATTGGAGTATTTCCGCACTGCACAAAGCCCCTTGACAGGTCAGCAAAACTATGTTCAACTGTAGTCATCGTGTTGATTTAACCAAATTGCGGACACGTAAAATAACCGGCTAAAGAGGAACTTCCAGACACCTGTTCTCCTTTAGCCATATGTAAACTGCTAAAACGGATGGCGTTTGTTGTCATTCCAACGGTGAGCATGCAGTAGCATGCGAGTCCATGGAATCCACAACAGCCAAATGTCAGGAGACATTTGGCGTCAGAAAAAATCTCCTGATTTTTTCTTCCTGGATTGCCTGCGACTCATGGTCTTCTGACCATTCGCGCGTGGCAATGACAGCGATCGTCGTAAGGAGAAACCATGTCTGATCTACCCACCAACCTACACCCCGAAACCCTGGCCGTGCGCGCGGGCGCTAAGCCTGACCCAGCGACTGGCGCGGCGCAAACGCCGATCTATCAGAGCGCGAGCTTTGTGTTTGAGGATACCGATCACGCGGCGCGGCTGTTTAGCCTGCAGGAGTTCGGCAATATCTATTCGCGCCTGACTAACCCCACCGTCGGTGCGCTACAAGATCGCGTGGCAGCGCTCGAAGGCGGCGTCGGCGCGGTGGCCACGGCCTCGGGTCATGCGGCGCAGCTCACCGCCTTCTTCAACCTGCTCCAGCCCGGCGATAATATCGTCGCCTCGAACAAGCTCTATGGCGGCTCAATCACTCAGCTCAGCAAGAGTTTCAAGCAGTTCGGCTGGGAGGCGAAATTCGCCGATATTACTGATCCCGAAAGTTTCAAACCGCTGATCGATGCGAACACCAAAGCGCTCTATGCCGAGACGCTTTCGAACCCTGAAGGCACGGTCGCAGACATTGAAGCGCTCGCAAAAATCGCCCATGAGGCAGGGATTCCGCTGATTGTCGATAATACGATTGCAACGCCCTTCCTGTGTAAGCCAATCGAATGGGGCGCGGATATTGTGATTCTCTCGACAACGAAATATCTAACTGGGAATGGCTCGACCATTGGCGGCATCATTGTCGATTCCGGGAAATTTGACTGGGCACAGAATGATAAATTCCCGCTGCTCGCAAAGCCCGATGATTCCTATCACGGCCTGACCTTCACCGAGAGTTTCGGCAACCTCGCTTTCTTCGTGCGCACCATCGCGGTGGGCTTGCGTGATTTGGGCGCATGCCAGTCGCCATTCAATGCATTCCTCACGCTGACCGCACTGGAGACACTGCATTTACGCATCGAACGCCATAGCCAAAGCGCGCTGAAAATCGCAGAATATTTAGCGAATCATCCGGCCGTTGCCGAGGTCACCCACCCTGCCCTGCATGAGAATGAAAACAAGAAGCGCCTCGAGAAATATTTCCCCAAAGGCGCGAGCGGCCTGTTTGCGATCAAGCTCAAAGCGGGGTATGAGGCCGGCAAAGCGCTGGTGGAAAACACGCAGCTCTTTTTGCATTTGGCGAATCTCGGCGATTCACGCTCGCTGATTGTGCATCCGGCATCGACGTCACACTCACAGCTCACTGACGCGCAAAAAGAAGCGGCTGGCGTGGGGCCAGACGTGGTGCGTTTGTCGATCGGGCTGGAGCATCCGGATGATTTGATTGCTGATTTAGAGCAGGCACTTGCGGCGGTTTCAGAAACCAAAGCTGCAGCCTAGAGGGACCCGCTGTTTAACATAGAGCGCAGCCAGTAGGCGAAGCCCTTTAGTGCGCGTAAGCGCTTAGGCTCATCGCGAGACCAGACGGTCGAGCGGGAGCGATTGAGAGAACCATGCCCATCTTGCTCGACCCCGCATTGCCCATCGCAGAGATTCTGCGCGAAGAGGGATATGATGTGCGCCCCGCCGGCAGTATGGGGGAGCGGATTCGCATTGGCTTGCTGAACTTAATGCCCAACAAGGAGACCACGGAAGAACATTTCGCGCGGGTACTCACCCATCCAACCAAGTCAGTGCAGATGGTGCCGCTGCGGCTGCAACATCATGCCTATACGAAAATTGATCCAGAACATCTGCAACAATTCTATGTGCCATGGTGCGAGGCACTCTCGCAGCTGGATGCGGTGATTGTTACGGGGGCGCCGGTCGAACAGCTTCCCTATGAGGAGGTCGGCTATATTGAGGAGCTGAGAGAGTGTTTCGATGCGCTGGAAGCGCAGACCATTCCCAGCCTCTTCATCTGCTGGGGAGCGCAAGCCGCGCTGCATCATTTTTGTGGCTTAGAAAAAGCCGTGCTGCCACAGAAACTGCTCGGGCTGTATGAGCATCAGGCGGTGGCTAACGACCCTATCTTTCGTCACCTCCCGCCCACATTTGCCATCCCCGTCGCGCGGCGCACTGCGATCCCAGATGATGAACTTCGGAGCCATCCTGAGCTGCGCGTGATTTGCGACTCGCTGCAATCAGGGGTGAGCGCATTGGCGCATCATACATTGCCGCATGTCTATATGTTCAACCATTTTGAATATACATCGGAAACCATTGGCCACGAATATTTGCGCGATTGGCGCGCAGGAATCGATACCAGTTTTCCCTATAATTATTACAGGAATGAAGAAACGCTGAGTATCCCGCCGCATCATTGGCGCCCCCATGCGGAAGCGTTCTTTTCGTGTTGGATCGATCATGCGGCGGATGCACCGAGTGAAGAAAAAGACGTTGATCTGTGCCATCACAATATAACAGCAAGGCCCTCTTTCGAGATATCGCAATTGGAAAGTTAGGCTGCGCTTTGCGTGACCGCGAGCGGGCGCATAGTGCCCTGATGCTCATGCGTATTGACAGAGGGTTTGGGCTCCGCAACGTGCTGGTGATGGCCGCGCTCAATCGCACGATCCACGGTTTCTTTATCGATGCCAAAAAGCGCACTAATGCCATACGTCGCCGGGTAATAAACGGTTTGGCTCGCCCAGCTATCCCATTGCTTTGCTTTATCTGGGAACAATGCACGTGCGCCAAGCAGTACAACACTGCTCATAATTTTTCCATTAATCGTATGGAACACATTTCCACGCCAGCGTTTTCCGAATGATTCTTTCGGAGGATGCCGGTGGTGGTGAGCATGCGCTTTACTTGCGCAACCGCTACCATGCACGCTACCGCATGTGCTTCCCTTAGCTTCTTTTTCATGATCCCCATCACAATGATCGTGAATTCCCATTGCGGTCACAAACAATGCTGAAATTGGAAGTGAGTAGACAGTCCATAAGAACGCATGCGGCAGGTGGCTCACCTCATGCTTATAAAGCTCAGTCGCATAGGCTCGCGTTTCAGGATCCCATGAAGATTTACCATGGTCTTTCGCCCACTGGCGCGCCGCACTATCAGCGCCACCTTTAAACGCCCACCCCGCCGTATATTCAAGACCGCCTTCAAGGGCACGCATAAAGCCTGGGACATATTGCTGCGTCGCAATGGTCGGTAAGACCGCCGCCACATCGCCAAGCACCTCACCTTTTAGCCAATCGGTCCAATGATGTTGATGACCGCAACCAATGCGGAAAAAGCGCTCACTAAACCACGAGCCTGCAGGTGACCCACCAAGCAGATCGAGCGTCGCACAACTCACCGCATGGTTAATCGTATAGGCGATATCCTCCGCCTGTTGCTCAGGCGTTTTGTCGCGTTCTTTATCGATCGCTTTCTGTACGTAATTTGGCCGCATAGGTTCCTTACATTTCTGCAATAGACCATTATGGCAGCGAAAAGGTAGCATGACTAGGGGGTTAGAGGAAATGTCATGAAATCTTCACATTCCTTGTTTTCACCAAAACTTGCCATATTTTTAGAGAAAGAAACAAATTTAGGAGATCATATGATCACTCCCTACCCTTACAATGAACTTGGCCACGCGCATCATGGCTGGCTCGACACGCGGCACCATTTCAGTTTCGCGAGTTACCACAACCCTGCTCGCATGGGCTTTGGCTCGTTGCGCGTCATCAATGACGACATCATTGCGGCGGGCACGGGCTTTGGCATGCACCCACATCGCGATATGGAGATCATCACCTATGTGCGCAAAGGCGCGATCACCCATCAGGATAATCAAGGCAACCAAGGCCGCACTGAAGCGGGCGATGTACAAGTGATGAGCGCCGGCAGCGGCATCATGCATTCGGAATATAATCACGAAGATGATGACACGGTGATCTATCAAATATGGATCGAGCCGAACCAACATGGGGTTGCGCCGCGCTGGGATGCGCGCGAATTCCCTAAGGAAGCGAGCAACCAACTCACCCTGCTCGTCTCGGGTGATGGCAGGGCGCCGCTTCAGATTCATCAAGATGCCTATCTCTATGCCGGCACCCTCGCAGCGGGCAGCGAACTGACGCAAGCGATCACGCATCAGGCGTATCTTTTGGTCTCCGACGGCAGTGTGACGCTCGACGGCCATACGCTGAACAAAGGCGATGGCGCAGAAATCACGGATGTGGATCGGGTGAACCTTACCGCAAATAGCGACGCAGAATTGCTGCTGATTGATGTGCCGGCGGCATAACAATACCTAAGAGCCTGAAAGCGTTAGAGATGGCTGCTACTTAAAGATAGTGATACTGCATCTGCAGCTAATGATTTTACTTTGAAGGCCGGCCTGTTGGAAATAGCTGGGTCTCAGCTACGCATCGAATGGCGCCTCGATACACTCGGCTTATTCTCTGCAAGCTTCTCCCATCACCATCATAAATAAGCTTACTAAGCTTTTTTATGATGGTGATCCCGACAGGATTCGAACCTGTGACCCTCTGATTAAAAGTCAGATGCTCTACCAACTGAGCTACGGGATCACGCTGCGGCACGCCGCGTGGAAGCATGAACATACGCAAATGCGCTGTTTTGTCAATGGCATCACCTAAGATTTTCTAATTTAGAATTATTTTAATTTCAAGCGAAACCATTCACCGGTTTTTGGCGAGTTTCTGCACTATGCGCATTGCTGCAACGCGTCAAAACCCCCTGATTTCTTCACATAAGCGTCACACACATCACGTGCTCCCTAGGGTACAGTGGTGGGATTAGCGTACATATAACCATTTAAAATTAAGAGAATACTATGACCGACATACCCTCACCGAGCCCAATGGAATTTGATACATGGATCTACGCGATGGAGGCGTACCGGGCGAATATTGCGGGTGAAGAATCGCCGTTAGAAGACGCCTTTGGTAAAGCGTTTTATGCCAATAAAAGAACCGGTTTATCACTCAACAAAGCGTTTAATAGAGCAATCACAGATGCAGAAGCCAACTTCACCGGCGAAGACCACGCGCTCTATGACACGATGCAAAGCCTTATGCTCGAATTTTATAATGTCATCATGGGCAACCAGAACCCCTACTCCAATCTGTTTCGCGTCTGGGTGATGCATGATGGCGGCGCGAAATGGCTTACACCTGACGCCTACAAAAATACAGACGGTTCGCCTAAAGACTTAGATCAACTGCGCATCGAAATCAGCCGCGATGTCGGCGAACGGATGCTCACGCGGCATCAGGAGTTATGTGAGGAGGAGCCTGATCTGTTCAAGCATCCGCATAGCGTGCAAATGGACGAAAATGACGGCAAACCGTTCTACCTCGTACAAACCGAAGACGGCCAACACACGCCTATCACCGAAGATCAATTGGTCGCACTCGTGCGCAAAGAAAATGGCCCCCATGTCGTGATGACCGGAAACCATTGCTGGCTCGAAGAGATCGCCCCTGATGTTACGATGGCCACGCAAGATATTGAGCGGCTCGTACAATATGCCACGGGAAACGTCGATGCGGAGAAGCTGGATAGGGTGAGAGACGAGAAAGCCCTTATCCCCATGCATAAAAATGAGGGCTTCGCCTTCGCGGATGGATCAGGTGCTTTAGACCAGCTCACACAGCGAGACAGCCTTCTGGTCACGCTGTGCTACACGAAGGAAAATAACTTCCTAAACCTAGCAGCGCTGTTTGAGCGCCTTGCTGACATTCGCACACATGTGGATGCGCCGCTTGAAGACACGTTCGAGAGAGGTTCCCCAGCGAGCCAGCAATGGGTGTCGACCGTGTTGAAAATTGCAGCGATGAATCCAGATGATGTGCAGATGCCAAACGGCGAAGGGAAACCGAATTTCACCAAAGACGGTAAGCCGATTGAACTCAGACCAGATGCACCGGAGCGCATCAAAGACCTCATCTGTTACGCCTTCAGCCAAGGCGGCAATTCGATGCGCGATGCCATGCGCTTGCTCGTGCACACGCTGCATTCTGAGCAAGTCACCCCGCCGGAAGGAAAAGAGCGCGTCGCTTTTGGTCGCGAGTTTTTGCCAAATATCGCGATGGCCGTTGCCGGGCTGAACGAAACACCGATGCTTGAATATTATGCCGATTCCGGCGCACATGTCGCCCTGATCACCAAAAATGGTGATAAAATCGCGCCGGCCCATCCTGACGCGATGCAGAATACTACGCGCGTCAATCCGCTGCTGGTCATTGACGGGAACGTGCACCATCCCGCTCACATCGTGACCGCGATCCTACGCGACATTCGAACGCGTGCGCGGATGATGAGTCATTTCGCACCGCTGGTAGGCAGTGCATCCGTCGCCACCGTTGATTTCGGAAAGGGCGGCGGGTTAGAATTCGAGCTCGGCCCAACCACCCATGAATCAGATTTCAACATCGCAAAAGACTCCTTCCTTGCTGAGCTAAAAGCACACGGCATCGAGGCTAGCATTAAACCCACCGGCACGAGCGAGCTCGGCCGCAAAGCCTATGAACTCAACGCCGACGGCCTGTTCACCAACAAAAAAACCTTCAACACCATCGCTTCCGTCATCGCCAGACACGACGTCGCGAAACCGCAACAGATGGTGTTCAACGAAATCGGTTTGCTCGCGCTCAGAGTGCTGGAAAAGCAGGTTGCGCAAGGTGAAGACATGCATGAAGTCGGTTCCAAAATTGATAAGCTCTACAAAGGGATGAATCAACGTGGCCGAATCACGCGTGAAGAAATTCATGATATTCTTGGCGTTAATGGTACGCCAGCAGCCGGTAGCGACGCCCCAAGAGCGCCGGGTACCGCCGCGCTTCAAGACATCACCGCCTCACCAATGATCGAAGAGCAGCCGCAGCTCGCGATGTAATAGTTCATAGTCACGAACGAGGTCAGCAGACCGAGCCTTTAGTGCGGTGAGAGCGCCAAAAAATGATTAAATATCATTTTTAGCTCGAACGCGCTTAGGCTCATCGTGCGAAACAGTAGTGCAGCACGGTAGCGAATGTAAAAACTACGCCGCAACTTTCCCCCGGCTTGCCTCGCCCTCTGCCCAACGCGCGCGCGTCGCCGCGGCATATTCCGCAAGCTCGCCATGACGAATTGCGTCACGAATCTCGCCCATCAGCTGCTGATAATAGGCCAGATTATGCCAGCTCAACAAAATCGGCCCAAGCATCTCATCCGCCTTAAACAAATGGTGGAGATAGGCACGTGAATAGTTTTCGCACGGGTAATTATTCTCAAACCGGTTGGTCACGCCGACCGCACGCGGGTCAATCGGCCGCGGGTCATCCGCATAGCACGCATTCTTAATGTTAATCGCCCCTTCCGAGGTATAGGCCCGGCCAAGCCGTCCCGAGCGCGTCGGAATCACACAATCAAACATATCAATCCCGCGCTCGACCGCGCCCAAAATATCATCGGGCTTACCCACCCCCATCAAATAGCGTGGGCGCTCTTTCGGCAGATGCGGCACCGTCATCTCGAGCACCTCAAACATCAGCTCCTGCCCCTCGCCCACCGCGAGCCCGCCCACCGCATAGCCATCAAAGCCGATGCTCTTCAGCGCTTCGGCCGACTCGGTGCGCAAATCTTCATAGGTGCTGCCCTGCACAATGCCAAACATGCCATAGCCATCGCGCTTCACAAACGCGTCTTTGCTGCGCTGCGCCCAGCGCATGGAAAGCTCCATCGAAATTTTCGCCTCTTCATGCGTAGCGGGATAAGGTGTACATTCATCGAGCACCATGGTGATATTCGAATCGAGCATATGCTGAATCTCGACCGAACGCTCGGGTGACACCTCATATGTCGTGCCATCAATATGCGATTGAAACGTCACTGCATGTTCTTCCAGCTTACGCAACTTCGAGAGCGACATGACCTGAAACCCGCCGGAATCCGTCAAGATGGGATGTGGCCAATTCATGAATTGGTGCAGCCCGCCATGCGTGGCGACGCGCTCTGCGCCCGGGCGCAACATGAGGTGATAGGTATTACCAAGAATCACATCCGCGCCGAGGCCTTTCACCGCTTCCGGCGTCAACCCCTTCACCGTGCCGCACGTTCCCACCGGCATAAAGGCGGGCGTGCGAATCGAGCCATGCGCCGTGTGCAACTGCCCGGTCCGCGCGCGGCCATCTTCTTTGTGAATCGCAAAATCAAGTGTCATGAGAGTGTTATAACGCAGGATGGTTGAGATTCAACGGTCATTTCGTGCTCGGTCCTCTCTCCGATTCTGCTGTACCTTGCCTAAATGCTCAGCCTCGTCTGCCTTAATCTCTGCCAGAGATCGGCTAGAATTGTATGGATAATGAGGATAGGCGGCATCCATGTTCTTGATGAAAAACTCTTTCTGACCGGGCGCAAGCTCGAGTACCTCCATCAATCGATCTATGTGCCCATCGCGCAATCGTCCCCGCCCTTCGAGCAATTTGCCGACCGGTGAACGCTCAGGCCTTCCTTTGCTTTCGATACCAATCTTCTTTTCCAACGCACGAATATCAATTTTTTGTTCACCCTTTGAGGAGACAAATGTTCCCTGACTTCGAATCAATCGTTCGACATATTTCCCAAATTCCTGCGGCGACATAGGCATGATCGCAGTATCTCGAAAAAGGGTTAAATAACTGATAAGAAACTATTTTTTCTCCAACAAACATGCATCGCCATAGCTATAGAAGCGATATTCATGGTCAATGGCATACTGATAGGCGGTCTGCATAGTGTCCAGGCCTGAAAAGGCGCTGACCAGCATAAAGAGCGTCGATTTGGGGAGATGGAAATTGGTCAGCAGGCGGTCAACGATCTTAAATGTGTAGCCAGGGGTAATGAAGATATCGGTTTCCTGAGCAAATGCAGCGATTTTGCCCTTCTCTACCGCCGCACTTTCCAGCGTACGCATCGCCGTCGTGCCCACCGCCACCACCTCACCGCCGCGTGCTTTCGTGTCATTGATCTGCTGCGCCGTCACCTCATCGAGCACCGCATATTCGCTATGCATCACATGCGATTCCGTATCTTCCACCTTCACCGGCTGAAACGTGCCCGCCCCGACATGCAGCGTCACATAGGCCGTCTCAATTCCGCGTGCCTTGAGGTCATTAAATGTACGTTCAGTAAAATGCAGCCCCGCCGTCGGGGCCGCCACGGAGCCTTCTTCTTTCGCATAAATCGTTTGATAGCGGTCCTTATCTTCTGCCGTATCGTCGCGCTTAATATAGGGCGGCAGCGGCATATGGCCATGGGTCTCAAGCGCTTGCCAGAAATCCGCGCCTTCGAGTGAAAATGCGACGACGATTTGTCCATCCTCCTGCTTTGAAAGCACCTCTGCCTCAAACCCATCGGCAATACGCAGTACATCCCCCACCTTACATTTGCGGCCCGGCTTTGCAAAACATAGCCAGCGATTCCTTTCGCTTGTAGCTTGCTTATGAAGCAACAACTCGATTTCTGCCTCGCCTTTCTGCACGAATAGGCGTGCGGGAATCACTTTGCTATCATTAAACACGAGGAGGTCGCCTGACTGCAACAGCTCGGGCAATTCGTGAAACACGCGGTCACTAATCCCATCCTGCCGCACATGCAACAGCTTGGAATGATCACGCGGCTCAGTCGGATGAAGCGCGATGCGCGACTCGGGAAGTTCGAAATCGAAGAGGTCTACTTTCATACTATTGTCATCCTCGGGGCTTTTGTCAGCAGACAAAAGAGCCCGGGGATCCACAATCAAAAGATCAGTAGATCTTTTGATATTCATTAATGTCTCCTGACATCAATGAACTAGATTGCCTGCACGCGCTCGCTTGGCGTAGCAATGACAACCGCTACTGCACATCCGCCAGCAATTTCACGCTGATGACTTTATCAGGATTGGTGGGCGGCTCACCGCGCTCGATTGCATCGACATGCTCCATGCCTTTGATGACCTGGCCCCAGACGGTATATTGCCCATCAAGCCATTCAGACGGCTCAAACACAATGAAGAACTGTGAATCGGCACTGTTGCGCTCCGCCGCACGTGCCATGGATACTACGCCGCGCGTATGCGGCACTTCGGAAAATTCTGCTTTCAATTTCTTACCAGAACCGCCGGTTCCCGTACCGGTTGGGTCACCCGTTTGCGCCATGAAGCCATCGATTACACGGTGGAACACCACCCCATCATAAAACCCTTCTTTGGTCAGCTCTTTGATACGCGCCACATGTTTCGGCGCGACATCGGGACGCATTTTGATATAGACATTTCCGTCTTCTAGTTGCATCACCAATGTGTTTTCCGGGTCTGCCCCATCGGGCGCTTGGGCTGCTGCGTCAGTCATAAAGAGTGCTCCTGTCATGAAGATATATGTTAAAAAGATTGATAGAAATTTCATACGATCCTCGTCATAAAATTGTCATATATTGGTGCTAATATGCATGGATAAATAGAGAAGTCAAAGATTGATATCGATGAAAAATGAAGAGAAACTCAACGAAAAAAATACGAAAGTGTTTATTGACGCGCTCATATCCTATTATCCGGAGGATGAAAGCCTAGAAGCAAATGAAGTGCGTGAAGCGGCTGAGCGTCTGAAAAAGCAGATTAGCACTATGAGGAAGAATACAGCACTTCACCCAGTAACCGCCTCAAATGTCAGCGCAATTAAGCCAACCATCTCTACGACAGCGTATACTGTTATGAGTCTATTTTTCGATCAACTCTACCGACATCAGCAACTTTCCGTTCGAGAATCAGGGCAACAAGCTAAACAAGGAAGAAAAGGGGTAGACGGAGCGCATAATCGTTCCATAGCAGCTAAAGAAGCAACCATACCACCACGGATTGTAAGAGAAGCTGCTCCAATGGGCACTGTAGAAGACCATTGCCGTTCAATTTAATTAGAAATTATAACGCAGCGGCAGGGGTGATCGGGTCGCCATGTTCGAACTTCTCTTTCAACTCGCGCGCGGTGTTGGCCGATACCAGCTCGGAGATATTGCCGCCCAACTTAGCAATTTGCTTCACAAAACGTGACGAGATAAAATGTGTGGATTCCGATGCTGTCAAAAAGACGGTTTCAATGTCCGGCGCGAGCTTGTTGTTCATGCACGCCATCTGAAATTCATATTCATAATCTGACACGGCACGCAGGCCACGAATCAACACAGATGCCTCTTGCTCTTTGGCGAAATTGACAAGCAGCCCGTGAAAGGTTTCGACTTTCACCCGCGCCTGGTCTGCCGCTGCGAGCGCATCCCGAACATCCGCTTGCACCAACTCGCTCCGCTTTTGCAAAGAAAAAATCGGTGACTTACCCGAATCTTCCGCCACCGCAATCACCAGCTTATCGACCACTTTCAGCGCACGCTTGATGATGTCCATATGGCCAGTCGTGATCGGGTCAAAGGTTCCGGGATACACCCCGGTGCGGATCTGGCAATGTTCTTGAGTCATGGAAAGAAACTAAAAAAAACTTACGCCAGTTGCAAGGCGTTTTCGTGAATCGCACCAAGCGCCGCGCATTCTGTTGCTGTGCTGTGTGGGAATGGAGGCTGATGCGGTTCACGCCCGGTCAAAAGCATATGGATCTTCCCGATCGTTTCTTTTACTTCCGTGCATGCCGTGACCACCCAATAGCGTTCTTCTTCATTGCTGATAACGTGACGCGATTGCTCTTGAAGCGAATCCAGCGCCGCCATAAAGCGCGGCGTCTGCGCGAGCATGCGATTGAGGAAACGTTGACTCTGTGTATCGGACACATCGCTGGCAGCACATTCGAGTGCGGTTTTCAACGCGCCCATCACATTACCATAGAGATGCTCAATCGATTTGACTCCCAAATGCATATCACCCGGATCTGAGCGATCGGCATCTTTGAGGCGCGTCATACGCAGACCGTCAAGCTGATCGCGATAGTCTTCCGTAAAATTCAGTAAGTCTGCGACATACCCGTCGATACGTTCCATCTCTTGGATCGCCGCATGAATATTTTCAGCAAGTATTATGGGAGGCGAACCGTCCATACCCTCTCCTTTCCCTAGGAAAAGAATGATGGCTTAACGGCGCAAGTGCAAGGGTGGATATATGAAGATTCTATGACGGTGAGTCTACGCTTCAGCAGAATTTTCTTCTGCCGAGACGTCCGTTGCCGCCTCTTCAATTCCCTCATCCTCTTCCTCAGCGGCAATCACATCGGCGCGAATCCGGACGGCGGAGACAACTTTCTCTTTATTGTCGACTTTGAAGATCGTCACCCCTTGCGTCGCGCGGCCACAAATGCGGATATCCGAAAGGTTGGTGCGGATCAGTTTGCCCTGGTCGGTGATCAACATGATTTGGTCACCCTCATCAACCGCAAAACTCGCCACCACATCGCCGTTCCGCTTCGATGGGCTGATGCCGATAATCCCTGAGCCACCACGGCCAGTCGAGCGATATTCAAAGGAAGAACTGCGCTTACCAAAGCCATTTTCCGTCACGGTCAGAATCATCTGATCCGCTTCGGTGAACTGCGTAATCTTCTCATCACTCAGCGTCACATCGGACGTATCAATCGCCTCGCCCTCTTCCGCGCCCTCGGCGCGGCGGCGGGCGGCGGCGAGTTTCAAATACTGCTCACGCTCTTCGCTGCTCGCTTCCATACCGTTGATGATCGACATCGACACCACGCTATCATCTTTACCCAGCTTAATCCCGCGTACCCCATCCGATGTACGCGACTTAAACACACGTACCGCATTCACAGGGAATCGAATCGCTTTGTTTTTACTCGTTGCGAGCAGAAGATGTTGATCTTCGGTGCAGGAGCGCACACTCACGAGGGCGTCATCTTCATCAAGACGAATCGCGATCTTACCGTTTTTCATGATATTTTTGAAATCGGACAGATCGTTCCGGCGCACATTCCCTTTCGCTGTTGCGAACATAATATGCATATCATCCCACGCCTCTTCATCTTCAGGCATCGGCATGAAAGTCTCGATCACCTCGCCGTCTTTGAGTGGGAAGATGTTGACCAGCGCCTTGCCGCGCGCTTGCGGCGTGCCAAGCGGTAATGTATAAATCTTTGTTTTATAGACCTGGCCTTTGTTCGAGAAAAACAGCACCGGCGTATGCGTATTGGCGACGAAAAATTCGGTCGTGATGTCTTCTTCTTTCATGTTCATGCCGGAACGGCCCTTGCCACCTCGGCGTTGCGCACGGTAGGTTTCGAGCGGCACACGCTTAATATAGCCGCCGCTGGTTACGGTCACGACCATCTCTTCGCGCTGAATCAAATCTTCAATATCGTGCTCATATTCCGACATCTCGATGCTCGTGCGGCGTGGCACGGCGAACTCGTCTTTCACCGCCACCAGCTCCTCGCGCATCATGCTGTAGAGTTTCACACGATCGCCCAGAATTGACAGATACTCCTTGATCGATTCTGCCAGCTCACCCAGCTCACCGTCGATTTTCTCGCGCTCAAGACCGGTCAACCGCTGAAGTTTCAAGTCAAGAATCGCCCGCGCCTGCGCATCGGTAAACTTGATCCGGTTTTCAAGAATCTGGTTGCCCTGATCATCGACCAGCTCCAACAGTGGAATCACATCAGCCGCCGCCCAGTCACGGCTCATGAGTTCCGCTCGCGCTTCGCCTGGGTCTTTTGCCGCACGGATTACTCTGATGACCTCATCGATATTCGCCACCGCAATCGCCAGACCGATCAATAAATGTGCACGGTCACGTGCTTTGTTCAGCAAGAAATTTGTGCGTCGCGTAATCACTTCTTCGCGGAAGGAAATAAAGCTGGTCAGCACATGTTTCACATCCATCAGCTGTGGCCGCCCGTTATCCAGCGCCAGCATGTTCACGCCAAAGCTGGTTTGCAACGGGGTGTAGGTGAAGAGCTGACTCAGCACCACATCCGGGAAGGCATCTTTCTTCACTTCCACCACCACGCGCACACCCGATTTGTCCGACTCATCGCGCAGATCGGCAATCCCCTCAATGCGTTTCTCACGAACCAGCTCGGCGATTTTTTCAATCATCCGTGCCTTGTTCACCTGATACGGCACTTCGGTGATGATGATCGCTTCCTTGCCATTTTTCATGGTTTCGATTTCCGTGCGGCCACGCATAATCACGCTGCCACGCCCGGTATGCATCGCGCTTTTCGCACCGCTCATACCTAGAATAATCCCACCGGTTGGGAAGTCTGGCGCAGGCATCACCTCCATCAGCTCATCAATACTCGTCTCTGGGTTATCGATCAGCATGCAAGCGGCATCGCACACCTCACCGAGATTATGTGGTGGAATGTTCGTCGCCATACCAACCGCAATCCCGCCCGCGCCATTGACGAGCATGTTCGGGAAGGTCGAGGGTAACACGCTGGGTTCGCGTTCCGAACCATCATAGTTTTCCTGATAATCGACGGTATTTTTATCCAGATCATTGAGCAGCTGATGGCTGACTTTTTGCAATCGCGATTCGGTGTAACGCATTGCCGCGGCAGAGTCGCCATCCATCGATCCGAAATTGCCCTGGCCATCCACAAGCGGCAGCGACATTGAGAAAGATTGCGCCATGCGCACGAGAGAATCATAAATCGCACTATCACCATGCGGGTGATATTTACCCATCACATCACCGACGATACGCGCCGATTTTTTGTAGGGTTTATTATAATCAACACCCAACTCCATCATACCGAACAGAATCCGGCGATGCACCGGCTTCAGCCCGTCGCGCACATCGGGAATCGCCCGGCTGACAATCACGCTCATCGCGTAATCGAGGTAAGATTTCTTCATCTCCTCTTCGATGGAAATGGGAACAATGCGGGCGGTGTTTTCTTGGGTCATAGTTTTCTCTTTTCGCCCCTGCTCGGTCTCCTGACCTCGCAATGAGCCTAAGCGCTTCGCGCACTAAAGGGCTTCGCCTGCTGGCTCCGCTTCTTCATAGATGTTGTGTGTCATCCCGTGGTCAAGTCGCGGAATGACGATAACTTAAATTTTGGCAATTTCTATCATAAAACCCCGCTCACACAAGGTCACGGCTGGGGTTATGCACATTTTGGAGGAGGAAAACCTGGCTAGCAACAAATGCAGATTTTTGTCATCCCCGCGAAAGCGGGGATCCATTGAATTCCAGAGAATGCGACAGGTGTAATTGGATCCCCGCTTCTGCGGGGATGACAACACCAAAACCTTCACAAAACTGTCACACATATCTTTCACGTTCGCTTCTGCTCGGTCTCCTGACCTCGCAATGAGCCTAAGCGCTTCGCGCACTGAAGACTTCGCCTACTGGCTTCGTTTCTTCACAAAACTGTCACACACAACACCACTCCCTCAGCTAGAATAATAAAATGCCAGAAAAACATACACATGCGGTGGTTGGCGCCGGTTTAGCGGGAGTCACCGCCGCGCTCGGATTACTCGCCCATGGCGCTGAGATTGGCGGCAAAGGCGCTGATGTGACCGTGCATCTGTTCGACGCCATGTCGCGCGATGCGCTGTTCAACCGCCACGCGCTGTGCGATGCAGACGCCTACCCAAGCGGCAGCGCTTATGGCTCGCGTTCGGTGCGCCTGGCCAATGCGAGCGACGCTGAACAGGCTGAAACCATTCGCCGCAGCGGTGATCTCTATATCAAAATTCACGAACTCGCCCTTCAGCATGGCATCTATGACCAGCTCAAAGCGCAAGGGGTGATGGATATCGACGAGGAGCCGATCGTCACCTATCAGCATTATTCTGATGGCAGCAACGTCATCGAATTCGCTGCGCCAGGCGATAGTAAGCCACTCAAGCCGCTCGATCCGAACGTGCCCTGCTGCGGCATATCGCTCAATATCAACGCCTTCAATCAGGTCGCCATCGCACTGATGGAGAAACTCTATCCGGGTAAATTTATCTTCCATGATGGGCAAGCGATCGCGCAAGCCACACAAGCCGGTGACAGTGTGACCCTGACCACCCAAAGCGGCACGCCTTACACGGTTGAAGATGTCATCTTCTCCACCGGGCAATATATGAAAGACGCCGTGGAGCAACATGGCCTCAAAAGCGACGTCTACGCCGCGCCCTACATCGAATTCCCCGTCGCCGCTCAGGTGCCAGTCTTGAAGGGCGACGCGATTAGAGGCGAGGAATATAGCGTGGCTTTTGAAGATGGTTCAGTGCTGAAACTCACCCCGAAAACCATCACCCGAAACGGGCCGTGGATCGAAGATGGCGTACGCAAGGGCGATTGGATGAAGGTGCAGTTTGATGAGAAAATTTCGATCAATACGCCGGGCGCGATTGCAGAAGCACCGTCACTGAACCGCGCCGCGCCGATCATCGCGGAGAGTATTGCCGAGAATTACGGCCTTGCTTTGCCCGATGCGCAAAAGAACCAAGCCAAAGGCCGCTGGTGTCCGCAGATTTATGCCAAAGATAAGGCCGGCGAGAAAGTGATGCTGCACACCCTGCCGCATGAAGGGAATATCCATTTCTTCGGCCCCGGCAATGGCCATGGCGCGCAGCTCTTCGGCGGCGAAGCCGAAAATCTCGCCGCGACCATTCAGCACCGCACCCCACGGCATCTGAAAGATAAAACGCCTGAACCCGCGCCGGTGCATCACGCACACCAAGAAGGCGTGCTCGAAGAAGCCGCGCGTTTTGTGGGATAACCTAAGTGCTGTCATTGCCACGTGCGAAGCGTCAGCAGACGCTGAGTCACAGGCAATCCATTTCATGAATGTCAGGAGACATTCATGAAAATAAAAACGTCTTCTGACGTTTTTATCCTGGATCCCCGGGATCTTTTGTCTGCTGACAAAAGCCCCGAGGATGACAATCTTAGGTACGCATGACAAAATAGTTAGTTCTTTTTTTCCGAGCGTTACGTATAACAGGCGCATGTCAACGAACCTCAGCCACCTCCTCACCACCCGGCGTTTCCTGCCGCTGTTTCTCACGCAATTTCTGGTCGCGTTTAACGATAATCTGCTGAAAAACTCGCTGACCATCCTGATCATCTATGGCAGCTTCACCATCGGTGAGTATGACCCCAAAGTCTTCGTCACCCTCGCAGGCGGGCTGTTCATCCTCCCCTATGTGCTCTTCTCTGCCACCGCCGGCCAGCTCGCTGATAAGATCGAGAAATCCTTCCTCGTGCGTAAAATCAAGCTGGTCGAGCTGACCCTGATGCTGATCGCCGCCGCCGGCTTTTACTTCGAAAATATCTGGTTCATGATGGTGGTTTTGTTCGGCATGGGCGCGCAATCTGCCTTTTTCAGCCCGCTCAAATACAGTCTTGTCCCCGACCATCTCGAGGATGACGAAATCATGGGCGGCAATGCCTGGCTCGAGGCCGGCACCTTCCTCTCCATCCTCACCGGCACCATCACCGGCGGGCTACTCGTCACCTTCGAGGCCGGCCCATTATACGTCGCCGCTTCCTTAGTAACCCTCGCCCTGTGCGGCATTATCACGGCGCGCTTCATCCCGCCTTCCGGCCCGTTCGAGCCGGAATTGCGCGTGAACCCGAACATTCCAGGCGAAACGCTCCATCTGCTCAAAGAGGCGCTGAAAAGCTACCCGATTCGCTTTTGTATCCTCGGCATTTCCTGGTTCTGGTTCGTCGGCGCCACCATCTTTACCCAGCTTCCCGCCCTCACCAAACTCGCGCTGGGCGGGGATGAAAAGGTGATCACCCTGCTGCTCACCTTGTTTTCCATTGGCATCGCCATTGGCTCCTTCCTCAGCCAGCGCCTCACCAAAGGCGCGGTCAGCGTGAAATATGTCCCCTATGCTATGGCGGGGATTACGCTCTTCACCGTCGATCTGTATTTCGCCAGCCAAGGTATGGCCGAGGCGAGCCTGCTGGGGGTGAGCGAGTTCATCGCCCGCAGTGACAGCCTGCGCGCCATGCTCGACATCACCTTGCTGGCCATTTGCGGCGGGCTGTTCATCGTCCCGCTCAATGCCATGCTGCAAGTGCGTGCGCCTTGCGACACCCGCGCGCGGATCATCGCGGCGAATAATGTGGTGAATGCGCTCTATATGGTGCTGTCCTCGCTGCTTGGCGCGGCGCTGCTCAGCGCTTCGGTCGCTGTGCCGGAGATTTTCTTGGGGCTGGGGCTGCTGAATATCGTCGCGCTGCTCTGGATGCGCGCGCATGTCAGTGATTGTGAGATTGTGGAGTGCCGGTAATATAGTTCTGTCATCCTCGGGGAAAATGTCAGCAGACATTTTAGCCCGGGGATCCAGAATCAAAAGGTCAGGAAGACCTTTTGATATTCCCTGATGTCTACTGACATCATGGAATTGGATTGCCTGTGACCTCGCGCTCCTGCGCTCGGCACGTGGCAATGACAACAACGAATGGAGCGTGAGCGGGGAGCAATTGAAGAGCGAAACAGTAGTGCAGCCCTTTAGTCGCCGAAGGCGTTAGGCTCATCGTGAGGCCAGCAGGCCGAACGGGAGCAAATAAAATAAGCTCGATGAGCGGAAGGCCGAGAGTGCGTGTAGCGCTCCCGACCCTCCTTGCTCGATAGCCTCAGCGGCGGGTCAGATCACCCGCCGCCCCTTCGCTGAGGGGCGGCTGGAGCGCCTCGCGCCGAGCGTCCATCACGCTCGGCGCGCGGCGCCGCTCGGTCTCTTCCACCTCCGCCCGCGGGCGGCGCTGAGTCGGCGGTGTCGGGGTCGTTTCCGTCATCGACTATCCTTTCCTAGGCTAGTATGATCTCGGCGTTTTTGTTTGCCGAGTCCGACCTCTTGCTGCTGTGACCGAACGTCAAAACAATCAAAGAGGTGGAACTATGAGTATACCCTGTGCGGGGTGGTTTTCTGAACAAAAAACCATGAAAAAGCGTGAAATGTCATGAAGTTGTCACATTTCTCATGCATCGCGTGCACCCTACTTGTCATCCTGGCGCGCGAAACAATCGTTATCCTGGCGCATGGCACCAGGATCTACGGGCTGGGGGTGAGATGCTGGTGTCATGCACCAGCATGACGTGTATTCGCTGGATTGCCTGTGACCTCGCGCTCCTGCGCTCGGCACGTGGCAATGACATCATTCCTGAGAATCTTGCGGCTTGGGCTTGCGGACCGGCATTTTCTTACGCTTCGAATTGCGCTTTGCCGTCACCATCGCGGTGAAGTTACCCTTCACCTCAGTCGGGCTTTCGGTCTGCTTCATTGGCGGCGGGCCTTTCTTGCGTGGGTCTTTGAACGGCTCGATGATGAACTGTCCGCCGTCGATTTCCTTCACGATCATCTGATATTTGATCACCGGTGGGCTGCCATCATCCTGGCGCTCATAGACAATAATGTTCAGCTTATCCGTCCCCGGCACGCTGGTTTCGGGATATTCCTCATGCAGCTGCGCGAGCACATGCTGCGCCGTTGCCGCATCGTCGAACTTCTTGCCGCGCTTGATCGCGCGCATGATCGGGTGGCTCCAGCCGGCATGCTTCTTTTTCGGGAATTTCTTATGCGGGTGCAGCTTGATGTCGGTCAGCTCTTTTGTCGCCACCAGGCTGAATTTCCCGTCCTTTTTCTTCTTAATGGTCACCAGCGCATAATGGCCGCAATAGCCCTTCTTGATCTCGTCTTCGCTCACATCGTAATCGGCGATCCATAAGCGCAGGGCTTCTAGTTGCTTGCCCTTCTGCTCCGGCTGGTCTTTGCTTAAATGATAGGTGGTTTTGAAGTCTTTGAGGCGGGCGATTGCCTGCTCTTTTTTCTCAAAGGCGAACAGCCCATTGACCACCGCTTCGACCAGTGGCTGGCTCACTTTGGCGTAATATTTACGTTTGCGTTTGCTGCTCATAGCCTTCACGTTACCACAGAATAGTTAACGATATACTACTGAAAAGAAACGAAAAAAGATAGTTAGTTTTTGGGTGTCGATTCTTTGTTCGTTTTATCGACCGCGCCCAACTCATCGCTCTTGAGAATCGCTACATCGAGCAGCTCATGCGAGAAATCTTTCATCTGATCCGCCACCTTATTCGCGAGGCAGAGGAACTCAATCAGCTTCTCGCGATCGCCGGTTTGGCCATGAAGAAGCTTGAAGATATCGTCGACCGAACCAACCTTTTCTTTCAAATCATAAGCAAGCATGTAGGCGAATTGCTCAAGCTTACGGCGCTGATCGATTTCATATTGCATCTCCAACCGGTTCAGCGCGTCATTGATCGCAATGGTCAGTGTTTCGGGGCTCAGCCGATCTTTCACCAAATAGCCCTGCGCGCCGATATTCAGCGCATCAACCACCAGCTGCACATCGTCAAACCCGGTCACCATGACAACGGGCAGCACGGGATGTGTTTTTTTCCATTCCTTCAAAATCTCAATCCCATTGGTGTCGGGGAGCATATAATCAAGCAGGACGAGGTCTGGCTTGTGTGTTTTAAATTGCTCGTGCGCTTCCAAACCCATCGATGCTTCCACCAGCACGCAATCGGCATACTTCGTCTTTTGCAGCGACGTTGTGATCTGCATGCGCGTGACTTTAGAATCATCAACAATTAAAAATTTCATGGGCCCACAAGAAAATACAACCGAGAGTGTATAGATACTATCTTATATTCACGTGTTTGTCATGTGTAATTCCCAACAGAATTGATAGGTTACTGAGGTTTAATATGGCTCTGTTTCCAATACGCAACAGGCTCATTTTCACCTAAGGGGTGTACTTTTCAGGGCGTTATCGTTATGATCCGCTCAACGATAACGGGTATCCATGAGACAAATCTTACACCATTTCCACATCAGCCACCTTATTTTCATTTTGCTCATCGCCATCGGAATTCTGATTCCCGAGCAGACCGCCTCCGTGCTCGATGACATCACCTACACCTTTGGAACGCAGCTTAGCTGGATGATTCTGCTTATTTTCTCCTTCTTTATTGGCTTTGCCTTTGTGCTGGGCTTTGGCCGCTTTGGTCACGTCACGCTGGGCAGCCCCAAAGACGCGCCGGAATTCTCCTTCCTCTCATGGATCGCCATGCTCTTCGCTGCCGGCATGGGCACTGGGCTTGTGTTCCACGGTGCGGCTGAGCCGCTTTACCACTTCACCAACCCCCCGCCCCGCGCCAATGCGGTGGTGGAAGAAGACATTGCCGCGCGCTACGCAATGGTGGTCACCTTCTTCCATTGGGGGATTCACGCCTGGGCCGTCTATGCCGTCGCCGCGGTGACCATTGCTTATGCGACCTTCCGCAAGGGCCTGCCGATGCTCCCAAGCTCAGCACTCATGATGGATATGAGCAAGCGCTCACGCCGCATCATCGCGCTGACGGTGAATACGCTAGCCAGCATCGCGGTGGTGACGGGCCTGGTCTCTTCGCTTGGTTATGGCGTCGTGCAAATGAGCGCCGGCATTGCAGAACACTCCGCCCTATCGCTTGGCAGTTTGAGTGACGCCGATATGCTACATTTAAAGCTCGGCGTGCTCTTCGTGCTGGTGGTGAGCTACATTGCCTCCTCTATCACAGGGATCGGCAAGGGCATCAAAATTCTCAGTAATGTGAATATGTTGGTTGCAATTACGCTCGCTCTCTTCGTGGTGTATTTTGGCCCAACTCTCTTCATCTTCCAAAGCTTTGTTAGCGGCATAGGAGACTATTTGGACCGCTTCATTAAGCTCGCCTTCAATGTCCGCCAATACAGCGATTCTGAGGGCTGGCAAAGTGACTGGACCATCTCCTACCTGCTATGGTGGGTGGCCTGGGGGCCGTTTGTCGGCGTCTTCATCGCGCGTATCAGTAAGGGCCGCACGATTCGTGAATTCATGCTCGCCGTCATTTTTGTCCCAAGCATTTTCTCCTTCTTCTGGTTCGCCAGCCTCGGCGGGGCGGCGCTGCATATCGAGATTTTTGAGCAAAGCGGGCTGGCCGCCATTGCGACCTCAGACCTCTCAAAAGTAACCTTCGCCCTGATGGAATATTTCCCCTATCCTGCGCTTTCGGGCGCCATTATCCTGGGGCTGATCTTTATCTTCCTAGTAACCAGCGCCGATAGCGGATCCTACGTGCTCGCCATGTTCTCATCCGATGGCCAGACCCGGCCTCCGCGGAACCACCGCTTGATATGGGGAAGCATTATCGCACTTGTGACTGCGGCCGCTCTGATGATGGGACGCGAACTCCCCTTTATCCGCTCTTTTGCGGTCGCAGGATCGATTCCTTACCTGTTCATTATGGTGGCGCAGTGTGTGGTGTTATGGCGAAGCTTGCAGGCAGATTTTCCGGAGAAGAAGCGGCTGTAATTTAAATGTAAGTGAGAGAATAAAAGCGGTTACTTGTTTTTCTTATCGTTGCCCTGCTCTGGGCTCATCCAATCGCTGATACGCTCCATTTGCTTATCGAGCATCTCAAGGCGTTTCTCTGCATTGTCCAAATGCTTGTCATTTTTGGAGAGGCGCTTCAGCATCCCGTCAATGTTTTGATTCACCCGTGTTCCCTCGCCTTGTGGCAAACCATCATAATAATCATCATCACGTGACATACGAATTGGGCCGCGTTGCTCGGGAATATCTACCATCATCTGCCTACCTGGTTCTGGGTTTCACCCTGTTATTATCAACTTTGGAGTGTATATATTATCACGCCAATTGTAAATAATCAGTTACTATCCACATATTAAATTTATGTTAGTTCGTCACAAGCTCAGGGGCCTGTGTTTGTTCCACTCTGGGAAGCGTCACTCCGCGCTGCTTCATGTACTTTCCTTTACGGTCACCATACGATACATCGCACACCGACTCCCCTTGCAAGAACAAGAATTGGCATGCGCCTTCATTCGCATAAATCTTCGCTGGTAGTGGCGTTGTGTTGGAGAACTCCAACGTCACATGCCCTTCCCATTCTGGCTCAAGCGGCGTCACATTCACAATAATACCGCATCGCGCATAGGTAGATTTTCCAACACATATAACGAGCACATCGCGGGGAATACGAAAATATTCAACCGTCCGCGCCAAGGCGAAGGAATTAGGTGGAATAATGCAGACATCGGTCTGTCGATCCACGAAGCCCTTATCATCAAATGATTTCGGATCGACCACCGCCGAGTCAACATTGGTGAAGATTTTGAACTCATCAGACACGCGCGCATCATAGCCATAGGAAGACAGGCCATAAGAAATGACTCCCTCGCGGCTGAGCTCTTCGACAAACGGCTCAATCATGCCCTCTTTCTGGGCACGATCGCGAATCCAATGATCTGGCATAATCGACATGAGATCAGGGTTAGCGGGCGCGGCAACGCCTGTCAATGAACAGGCGTAGGTTATAAGATAGTTATCCCACCTTATCCCCATGCGTACTCCTATTCGTCACACAAAGGCAGGTGCCGTTCGATCTCTGAGGCATCGAATGGGAAACGAATCACTCCACGGATATTCTCGGATAACACCGAGTTTTTCCCAATATCCACCCCCTCTTTATTGATCATCAGCGCATAGAGCTCGTCATCGAGCTGACGCAACTGTGCGAGGACCAGCGTGTTCTCCGACACATGCTGTGCTGCGTTGAGTACCACCATATCTGGCGCATGAAGCGCATACACCTGATAGGCCTGCAGCGCATTATTCGCGAACACCAGTCGGCACCCCTCGCCCATCGCTTCACGGATGGTATGCTCCATCATGCGCTGGTTGATCGCGTCCCCTTCCATCACTAACACCACCTTCTCTTGACGGACACGGCGGCGTAAGTAGGCAAGCTCCATCACATCGCTATCATGGTTGCCCAATGTCAGTGCGGGCACAAGCCCGCTGCGTAATTCCGCATGTTCTTGTTTGAGGCTTTCGAACTCGCTAGAAAGAACGAAAGAGAGCTTGTGCGTTACGCATTTAATGATTTCACTCCAATGGGTTGCAACATTCCAAACGCGGCAATGGTTGATAAAGTGGCCATCAAATTCTGCATTCAGGTCGTTGTTCAACAAATGAATCACGCTATCGAGTTCACTTTTACGAATCCCGAGTCCTAAGACAATAATATCTCCATCTGGGCACGAAAAGATGCGGCCATGATAATCGCGCAGCTCAGAAGCCAATGTCTCCTGTGCCAGCTCGATCGCATGACCGCGAGCAGTCGTGTCGTTAAGTTGGGAGAGTTGTAACCATAATCCGCGCCAGCCTTTTTTCTCTTTTGCCAGCCCTGGAAGAATCTTGTTTAGCGTATCGACCGCATTGTTCGAAATATTCATCATCATCTTGCCTCTAACCTAACTTTTTTTGTGTTGTTATACCCCCCACTAAAGCAACCGGCATGCCAGCTTTTCGATTGAGATAAAATTAAATAAGATACTGATATACATAGCGAAATAAAGCTTCAATTTGCTATAAATTCGGGCAAAATGGTGATATTCCCATTGTGAACTTCCCAATGTGAGAAACCTTCCCAAAAACAGAAAAATTGTAATGCTTTCTTAAGGATTGCGTGATAGTATATTGAAATATAAATGTATTTTATACAAATTATTACGCAAGGCTAAAGGGGAGGCTTAAAGATGATAGATCGCGTCGTAAACGTGCTGATTGCTGAGGATGACGCCACCCAGCGCACCCTTCTATCAAAGCTGCTCCAGAATCGCTTTGGTCACGAGACGGTGGAGGCCGAGAATGGCCGCCAGGCGATTGATATGATCATCGCCGATACCGACCATGCCATCGATATTGTCATTATGGATCTCGATATGCCGCTGATTGATGGCCGCGTCGCGCTGCGCCATATCCGAAAGATCCGTGAAAATCTGCCTGTCATCATTGTCACCTCGCATCGTGACGCAAATGACGTCGAAGAATGCATGGAAGCCGGGGCGAATGACTTCCTAAACAAGCCAATTTCCCCGGAACGGATCCATGTGTCGGTCCAGAACGCGCTACGTCTCTCAGAGCTAGATCGTGAGCTCCAAGCGCTACGGACCGGTCAACCGCTTAGCGGCGCCTTTACGGAGATGATTGGCCACGACACCGGCCTGCGCACCACCGTGAAACTGGCACAGCGCGGCGCGGCGTCCGACATCACCATTCTTGTTACCGGCGAAAGCGGGGTAGGTAAAGAAGTACTCGCT
The DNA here is from genome assembly GCA_964352815.1 of uncultured Azospirillaceae bacterium. GTDB lineage: Bacteria > Pseudomonadota > Alphaproteobacteria > Rickettsiales > UBA3002 > CAYGTO01. Next base: position 75,296 of record CAYGTO010000003.1, read on the forward strand.
CGTGCTATCCATGAAGAGAGCGCACGCTCAGGCAAACCCTTTGTCGCAGTCAATTGCGGCGCGATCCCGTCAGAGCTTGTCGAAAGCACGCTTTTTGGTCATAAGAAAGGCGCATTCACCGGCGCGATTGCCGATAGCCCGGGTAAATTTCGCGAGGCAGATGGCGGCACGCTCTTTCTAGATGAAATCGGCGAATTGGCACCCGAAGCCCAGGTCCGCTTGCTCCGCGCCCTTCAACAGCGAGAAATCGAGCCCGTCGGCGAAGGCCAGTCCGTTCCGGTCAATGTCCGTATCATCGCCGCCACCCATCGTAATCTTGCACAAGAAGTCGAACGCAACCATTTTCGGGAAGATCTCTTTTATCGCCTCAACATCTTTCCCGTCCACCTCCCACCCCTGCGCGAGCGAAAACAGGACATCCTGCCCCTCGCTCATTATTTCCTCGAGCGCTATAATCAGAGCGAAAACACCGAGATTGAAGGTTTCACCTTAGAAGCAGAAAATTGGTTAAAACAAAACGTTTGGCAAGGGAATGTACGCGAGCTTGAAAATGCGCTCTACCGCGCCGTACTCTTAACCGAAGGGCGACGCATCGGCCTCTCCAGCCTTGCCCCAGCTAGTTCTTATGAGAGCTCCGCTTCCGCCTCGATCGGTCATGAGATCCCCGACGACATCCCCGATATGAGCGCCGCGCTGAGCCAGATTGCCGAAGCCATCGCCCCTTCTGCCGACAAACAGCCCGCAGCCAAGAGCGATCCGCTTACCATCGCCTTGCTGAGCGATGACGGTTCTTTTAAGCCGTATGAGCAGATTCGCGATGAAATCTACCAGCTGGCACTGAACGCCCATCAGGGGCATATTATGGACGCCGCCAAAGCGCTCAATATCGGCAAATCCACGCTCTACCGGCATGTCGGTGGCAAAGAATCTTAGAAAACAGCCATAAATCTTAAGAACTGTCATAAAACCGTCATATGGCTGTGCTTTACTGTATAATAAAGCACATTTAATAGTTGCGAATAATTCTCATTATCATTATGAGAGAGCAGCAAAGAAGAAAGAAGCATCTATGGCATCGGCCAACACAGCAATTAAAGGGGGCGCCACCCTGTTAGGGCGGATCGATGGCGGCGTCAAAACCGTTGCTGAGAAGCTTCACCTCGAGCCGGCTGCCTTCAAAAATATGCTGACAACCACAGGCCTGGCTGCGCTCTGGCCTCTCGGCAGTTATTACACCGATAAGCTAGTCGATAGTCAGATGCAGGACTACTCCCCCGAGGCGCAATATGCGACTAAAGTGGCCGGTAGCGTGCTGTTTGCAGCTCCGGTGCTGTTCCGTCCCTTTGGGGATTTTAATGAGAGCTTGGTCGGCAAAGCATCGGAATATTTCGCTGAAGGCAAGGCAGGCCGCGCCGACTTCTTGATGACCGCCCTGACCCTCGCCATTGGTGGCGCAGGCATGTTCCTGAAAGACACTGCGCGCAAGAAACCCAATGTCCCCACCCCGACTGATTCGCAAAAAGCGAAACATGTAGGCATCGAAAAACCGCTTGAAAACAAAATGCAAGATGAGGAGAAAAAAGACAGCGCGCATGATTTTGAAACTTCCGCCGCCATGCTCGCTGCCATCTTCGCCATCGCCAAAGGTATTGAGGAAAGCATCAGTGAAAAAGGCGAAGCCGTGCTCGATGGGCTAAAAGGCCTCTTGCCCGCGGAGGAAGATATGTTTGAAGTGATTCATAAAGACAATTCACGAACAATGCAGCCCTATGATAAAATTCGCGAAGGCGACCGGGTCATCGTTCCCGAAGGACGCTATGTGCCGGTGGATGGTAGCGTTATAAAATATGGTGAAGCCGAGAAAGGCATGGCCGAATTTATTACCCATGAAGCCATCACAGGCGATGCGGCTGGCCGGAAAACCGCCATTAATATTGCTGAGACCGCTGGCCGCGGTGAATCCATCGCCTCGCAAGGACTCAAGACCGTCAAACAAACCATCATCAGGGCCGAAAAAACCGTAGAGGAATCGACCATCTCGGAAATGCTCGAATCCTTCCGTGAATTCAAAAAAGGGCCTACTGGTGGCAGTATTTCACGCACCGTATCCAACGTCTACATCCCGCTCTTGCTTGGTTGCGTCGCGCTACAATTCGGCTATGGCTATTTCAAAGACCGCACCAAACATGTCGGCCGCATTGAAGAAAAACGCGATGCACTGCGCGAGACGATTGCTGACCCCGAGAGCGATAATCAAACCATTGCCAACCAATCGGCGGAGCTATGGCAATATACCGATGATCATGGCCGCGACCATTCGATGCGCCAGAGCCTGAAGCGCTCGGCAGAACTCGCGATCAAAATGGCACCGTGCGCGATTATGGCCTCCTTGCTCGTGCTGCCTTTTACCAAATTCCGCCTCGCGGCTGAAGATATTAATATCAAGGTGAAATCCGACAAGGCGCTTGAAGAGCTCGGCCAGATCGACAGCATCATCGCGGACATTAATGGCACGCTCACCACCGGCCAGGATAAAATTAAGGCGTTTGAATTCTTTGATGGCGCCGGGAAGGCAGTGACCGAAACAGCAAACGGTCTGATAGAACGACTCCAAACCTCGATCGCCAAAGCGGAAGCTGGCAGCGAGCATCGCATCGGCCGCATCATCTCAGAATGGCTCGAAGGCGCGCTTGGCAGACAAGTGCTGCGCGATGGGAGTGAGACTGCCCACGAAATCGCGACGAATGGCATGCGCTACGTAGAAGCGGGCGTCGAAACCTTCATCGGTAATATCGAATATATGAACGGCAAAGGCATCGATCTCCCCGCCATCGCGAAAGACGCTAGCCAAGGCAATCATATCTATTCCGTGCTACGCGAAGGTGAAGAGTTGATCGGTTCGGCGCGCATTGAACTCACCGATAGTCAGTTCCGCAAAGGGACAATTGAAGCGACCGTCCATCACCTGCTTCAAGATGGCATCAAAGGCTTTCAGCCATTAACTGGCACGGCCGAAGCACCCGCCAAAGAGATCATGAAACGCTTTACCGATCAGGTAAAAACCTACATGAAAGAGAAACAGCATTCCCAAGCCGAAATCGATACGGTCCTTGGAAAAATCAAAGACGTGACCAGCGTGCAGGGCAGCAAAGGAAAAGCCGAAGCGCTGGAAACCATCCTCTCAAAGCAGGGCTATACGAAGCCGTTTTATATTGGCGATTCATGGAATGACACCGAAGCCTTGAAAGTGATCGCTGATAAGAACGGTATCACCGGTGTGATCGACGAGACGGGTGTCGCTACGACCAAAGCACAGGCTGATTTTATCCTAAACGGCTTGAGCGATGTGCAGCATCTTACCCATATCGGCAAGGACCTTAAAATGGCGACCACCGCTATGGTCGGGGCGGCAGGCCTGTGGATGACCGGCCTGGTAGGGCACCACGCGCTGGCAGAAGCCAATGTGCTCGACCCAGAAAAACAACCCAGCACCGTTTGGTCATCGGTATTGCACGAAGCACCGACGGCCTTGCTTGCACTCGCTTCTGCGCTCGGTGCTTACGGTATTGGCAGGAAATACGCACCCAAAATCGCTGAAGTTGCCTCCGCTGCCGCACGCGGCGCGTAATCATTGCACTGCACCACGCTTGCTGCTTGCGTTTACACGAAACTTTGTTACCCCTGTATGTCATTTCGAGCGAGCACGCAGTGCGACGAGAAACCTCAATCAAGCAGATGAGATCCTCACGTCACTCGCTTTCGCTCATTCCTCAGGATGACGAAAACACACAGTATGGCACAAGAAGAATTACAAAAAATCATCTCCGCGGAAGCCGAATCCGGCCATCACCCGCTCAAAACTTTCGGGCTGATTGGCGGCGGGACTCTCTTCGCGCTCATGCTCATGATGGACGCGCCCGACGGCCTCAGCCAAGAGGGCTGGCAGGTACTCGCCGTCGCCATTTTGATGGCGCTGTGGTGGATGACTGAAGCGATTCCTGTAGCCGTCACCGGCCTCGTGCCCATCGTCGCAATTCCCCTGCTCGGCCTCGGCTCGATCGCGGAATCCGGCCAGGGCTTCACCACCAAAGCAGTGTTCCTGCCGCTCGGCGGCTTCATCCTCGGCATCGCCCTGCAGCGCTGGAACCTGCATGAGCGCATCGCCCTGCAAACGGTCCGGCTGGTCGGCACCTCGCCGCGCCGCGTCATTGCCGGCTTCATGATCGCCACCGCCTTTCTCTCCATGTGGATCACCAACACCGCCACCACCGTGATGATGCTCCCCATCGCCTATTCGGTCGCGCTGCTGCTCATCAATGAGGGCAAGGGCGAGCACAAAGACAAGCGCGCCTTTGGGGTGTGCCTGATGATCGGCATCGCCTACGCCGCCAGCATGGGCGGGATGATGACGCTGGTCGGCACCTCCACCAACGTCATGTTCAAGGGCTTCATGGAGGCGGAACTCGGTATTGAGATTGGCTTTGCGCAATGGATGATGCTGGCTGCACCGATCGCGCTGACCATGATGGCGTTGATTTGGTTTGGGCTATGTTACGTCATTTTCCCCTGCCGCCTCGACCCGCATGATGGGGTGGATACGCTGATTGAAACCAAGCTCAAGGCGCTCGGAAAAATGGGCGCGGGTGAATGGCGTACCCTCCTGCTCTTCGCGAGCACGGCCTCTCTGTGGATTTTCCGCAAACCGATCGATGCGATGATCGATGGGGTGACACTCAACGACGCCTCGATCGCCATCGCCGCCGCCATCGCGCTGTTCCTGATTCCCTCGGGTGAGAAGAATGCGCCAGGCGAAAAACTGCTGAAATGGAGCGACACGAAAGAAGTGCCATGGGGGATTTTGCTACTCCTCGCCGGCGGGATTACGCTGGCCGGCTTTATGAGCGATACGGGCGTTGCGAGCTGGATGGGCGGAAAACTCGGCGTGCTGCAGGGCGTCCCATTCTGGGTGCTACTGCTGATCATTACCGGCGCGATTATTCTGCTGTCTGAGCTAATGAGCAATGTCGCTACTTTGACCGCCTTTCTGCCCGTCATCATCGGCATTTCCGTCGCGTTCGATCAAGACCCGCTGCTACTCGCCGTGCCTGCTGCGCTGTCGGCCACCTGCGCCTTCATGCTGCCCATCGCCACCCCGCCAAACGCGATCGTGTTTGGCAGCGGCTTACTCAATATCAAAGACATGGTCCGCGCCGGGGTGATTTATAATGTGATTGCGCTGGTCGTGATTAACTTGCTGTGTGCAGTGCTCGTACCGATGGTGTATTAGTTTTGTGTTCGCTTTCGCTCCAGCCATCTGGCCTCGGTTCTCCTGCCCATAGGCAATCTATCACATGTCATCCCCGCGAAAGCGGGGATCCACAATCATATATGTCAGCAGACATATATGATTTCATAAAATGCCTACTTGCATTTTGTGAATGGATTGCCTGCACGCGCTCACTGCTGTTCGCTTGGCGTGGCAATGACATGCTTTGTAGGCCCGCCTCATGCACTTTCGTACTCGGCGCAGCATTCATATTCGCCGGCGCTTGCTCGGCCGCCTTCATCATCCGATGCGCCGTAAGCTCCGCATACAGCTCGGCATAGGACGCTTCACCAAATTCAGGAATCTCGCGCATCGCATCAATAATCTCCGGCACATGTTCCTCGCGATGCCCTTGCGGCAACACATCCAGCGCCGCATCGATATGCGCGAAGAGTTCGCCGCGATCGATCTTTTTCTCTGAGAAAGGCGCCGCCGCTTTGCAGAGCAGGCCAAGCATAATGATCGCCGTACCGCCTACTTTGAATTTATTGGCGTTGATAAGTTTCTCATCACTCGCCGCGGTCGCTTCGTACAAATCTTTAAGACCACTATTCATGATAAACCCAGTAGCTGCGAATTCGGAAAGCCCCGACACCGGCATCGCCTGCCTGCGCACTGGGTCGATATATTTTTTCGCCACCTCTTTTCCAAACACATCGCGGATGGCATATTCCACCCAATCAAGCACCGCTGCCTGATCTGCCTCAGGCTGTTCATCTAATTGACGCTGGGGTTCGGTTTCTTTTCCTTTCCCTGCAAGCGTCACGATTTTTGCAAATTGCGATAATTTGCCCGCCCGTTGCAGCCAGACATCGCTTGAAGATTTAGACAAAATCATCTTACCGAAAAACTTAAGTAAATCGCTGGCAACGGTAGAATTTTTCTTCAATGAATGATCAATCTGATCCAATGTTGATGATCCAATATTTTCTTCGACCTGCCTCTCTTGCGCGCTTATTGCATGGGTCCCTAGCGCCTCATTGATGCGCTGTTTGGTGAGATACAGCCCCGCTTCATCGCCACGCTTTTGAACACCGTAACCAAGATTGATCATATTTGCGGCAATGCTGGTTCCCGCTGAATACACCTCGACATAAGGGTCTTTTACTTTTACCAAGCTAAATAAATCGGCCTTTGCGGGTTTGTCAAAATTTAGGCCGCGCTTTAGGCCGGAATAAAATACCATCGCCTGACCGATATTGCCCAGCACCCCCCGCACGCGCATCAGGTCAACACTTTCCGTCCAGCTTTTCTCCTTCACCACTTCGCGGTAGGCGTCCTTGCCGGCCATTTGGGTGAGGGAACGCGCGACGGCTTCGGCGGGCTGGGGCGAGCGCAAGACGAGCGTATGGGTGCCATCCTCATGATGGTGTTCGCCGAGGGTGTGATAAGTCGCGGCGCCTTGCTTAAGCTGATGATGCAAATCCTCCAGCGATTCGCAAGCGCGCGTCGTCAAGGCCAGCACACTGCCCTTGCCCAACATGGTGACATCGGCGCGTTGCACCAGATCACCCTTATGTTTCGCGTCGAATCGCTTAATCATTCCCTATCCTCGTCATCCTGAGAAGCGGAGCGACAAAGGATCTATAGTGCCTCACGCACAGTAGATCCTTCGCTTCGCTCAGGATGACACATTTCTCCAACATTTCATTCTACCATGTGTTTTTTGCATAGGTCAGCTGGTTATTTATGAAGTTTCTGTGACAATAGCTATATAAGCTATTGATAAGAATATGTTTTTCTATATCGAAGCACCCTTAACTCGTCACCCCGGCGAAGGCCGGGGTCTATGATCTAACGCAATACCCCGATTTAGATCCTGGATTCCGGCGTTGGCTTCGCCGCCCTGCGGGTCGCCGGAATGACGACACACAATTCCAAGCTGACATTTCGCACGAGGATGACATAATCGCGATATGATGCACCCCCTCCCCACCTGGCCGCCGGCGCTATGGCGCACACCCGAAGGCACTGCGATCGAGCGGACGCAGACGATGCTCGCGCGGTTGAGCCATCCGGAAAAACAACTCAACTCACCTATCATTCTCGCCGGAACGAACGGTAAAGGATCGGTGCTATCGATGATTCGGGCGATTTTGATAGGCGCAGCCTATCATGTGCATAGCTATACCACCCCGCATTTGCAGCGATTCAACGAACGGATTGTGCTGAATGGCACGCCGATTTCAGACGCATATCTCGAGGAGCTACTCACGCGATGCCGTCATGCGGCCGGCGAGTTGGAGCTCGAATTTTTTGAAGGCACCACCGCCCTGGCCCTGCTCGCTTTCGCGGAAAGCCAAGCTGACTATACGTTGCTTGAGGTGGGCTGTGGCGGGCGCGACGATGCGGTCAATGTCATTCCCGATCGTGCACTGAGCGTCATCACCACGATTTCCTATGACCATATGGAAGTGCTAGGCCACCGCCTGCCGGATATTGCCAAACACAAACTCGGCATATTGCGTGAAGGCGTGCCCGCGGTAATCGGCTACCAACCACCTGATTTACATGCGCTTATTATTGAGGCAGCCGAGGATGCTGGTGCCCCCATTTTCATGCATGGCATGCATTGGACCATCTCGCAGACGGGCGATGGCATGCGCTATGAAGATGCGGAAGGGGCGATCGACCTGCCCCTGCCTAACCTACTAGGAACCCACCAGATTTTGAATGCAGGCTGCGCGATTGCCGCTATCCGTCGCCTGCCGCCTGAGTCCCCCATCGCGGGCGAAACCATCGCGCAGGGCTTGCAGAATATTCACCACCCAGGCCGGCTCGAACGCATTGCGTGGGAGCATGAACAGACCCACCCGCTCTATTTCGATGGTGGGCATAATTTGGCCGCCGCGGTCGCGATTGCTGAGTCCTTGAAATGGCTTGAGAAAGAGCGCACCATCCTCATCTTTGGCACCACCCAGGGTAAGGATGTCAGCGCCATGCTCATGCCTTTTGCGGGTCAAATCGAAGCGGTTTACGGCGTGCAGCCGCAGAACGAACCGCTCGCCTGTTCGCTCTCTGAAATCGAAGAGGTCGCCGAAACGCATGGGCTAAACTATAGCGAAGCGGGCACTATTGAAACGGCGCTCGACGCCGCGCGCGCGCAACTGCCGGAAGCGAATCTGCTCATATTTGGCTCGCTGTTTATGCGGGGTGAAGTAACCTCATAATGCACCCCCGTTGAACAACGGGGGTGCGTACTTACTCTGTGTACGCGAAGCCAGTAGGCGCAGCCCTCTAGTGAGCGCCGTAGCGCGAACGGGAGCGAACGTATAAGACTAAGCCGCTACCTTATAGCTGATACCTTCTGCTTCCATCGCCTGCTGATAGCTGTCCATCCCACTGACATTGCGCAGCAGCTTCTTGGTCGCATCGCCAAGAGTGATATCAATCTTGGCAAAGGCGTTCCAATTCGCAATCACGGTCACGAGAATATCGCCCACCGTCATGGCCTCGCCGCACAAATACTCGCCACTCTTCGAATTCAGCTCTTCCTCTATCATATCCCACAAGCCTTGAATCGCCTTCACCGCATCGGCTTCCAGCGCGTGCTTGCTGGCATCCTCAATATTCAGCTCGGAATATTTCCCGCGCAGGCCAAACAGTTTGCTGTAGGCCGGATGCAGGGTTGCGTTCGCGAACATCAGCCATTGCAGCGCTTTCGCACGCGCTTCGCCAGAGTTCGGCATAAGCGAGGATTCATGGGTATCACAGAGATAGGTCAGGATTGCCCCGCCCTCACGCATGAAGAAATCATGATCTTCATCGATCAATGTCGGCACATTGGCGCGCGGATTGATCGCGAGCAGCTCAGGGTTTTTGTCTTTGCCATTCTCCGCATAAATCGATTTCAGCTCAAACGCTTGGCCAAGCTCGTTCAATAAGACATGCACCGCAAGCGAACAGGCGCCTTGTTTGTAGAATAAGGTATACATAGATTCTCCTTCGTTACTCTGTGCCTTTTTCATGTTCAGCCGTGACAAATTCTGGGTCGCCTTTACGTGGGAACATTTCGCGCGCAAGGCGGCTTTTGAACTGGCCATAGAACAGGTAAATCACAGCGCCAAGCAGGAAGAAATATTTGAGTTTCTCAAAAATTTCACCGCCGCCCGCTGAAGACAGCATGCCGTAAATCAAATAACCGCAGGTTATCAGCCCAAGGATCGGCAAGATCGGGATGATCACATGGGTGCTCCCCATATTAAACTCTGGCGCGAAGGGTACGCGGAACGGACGCTCAAGCTTTGGCTCTTTGTAACGCAGGTAAATCACGCTGATGCAGATGATGGTGAAGGCCGAGAGCGTGCCGAGCGAGACGAGATCCCCCAGCACTTGAATCGGCGTAGACGCTGCGGCGATCGCCACAATGGTCCCAACCATCAACGTGTTATAGACCGGCGTATGAGTTTTCTTATTCACATCGCACAGGAAGCGAGGGAGCAAACCATCGCGCGAGATCGTATAGAAAATCCGCGTTTGGCCATAGACCAAGACGAGCATCACCGAGCTAATCCCCATGATCGCACCAAGCTTGATCAAGAAAGAGAACCAACCAATGCCGATTTTATCGACCGCGACCGCGACCGGCTCAGCAACATTGAGCTCCGAATAATGCACGACGCCCGTCAGCACGCCCGACATGAGAATGTAGAGCACGGTACAAACAACAAGGGAGCCGATGATGCCGAACGGCATGTCTTTTTGCGGATTTTTCGCTTCGGCTGCCGCGGTCGATACCGCTTCAAACCCAATATAGGCGAAGAAGATGATACTCGCGGCACGCAACACGCCGCTATAGCCGAATTCGCCGGGCACACCCGTGCCTTCAGGGATGAGCGGGCTCCAATTCGCTGTATCGACATAAAAGCCAGCCACGATAATGAAGGCAACAATCACCGAGACTTTGACGGCGACAATGATGTTATTGATACGGGTCGATTCGCTGATTCCGATGCAGAGCAGCGTAGTGACCATGAAGATTCCGAACGCCGCTGGCGCGTTAAAGATGGCTTCAGCCTGCGTGCCGTCAGCGAGTGTAACCAGCGTCCCTGGGGGCTGCGTGTATATGGCGGGGATAATCAGCCCGAAATCGCCTAAGAAACTGACGATATAGCCAGACCAACCGACCGCGACCGTCGCGGATGCCAGCCCATATTCGAGGACGAGAAGCCAGCCCATCGTCCAAGCCAGCACTTCACCCAGCGTCGCATAGGCATAGGTGTAGGCGCTTCCCGAAACGGGGAGCACCGAAGCGAGTTCAGCATAGCACAGGCCAGCAAAGGCACAGGCCATACCCGCGAGAATGAAGGATAGCATGATCGCCGGACCGGCGTGATTTGCCGCCGCCGTTCCAGTCAACACGAAGATTCCTGTTCCGATGATACAGCCAATGCCGAGACTTAACAGATTCCATTTCCCCAAGGTTCGCTTGAGGCTTGAGGTCATGCCCTCTTGTTGAATGCGGGCAACAGATTTCTTGATAAAATAACGGCTTAGTTTCATCGGCTCACTCATTGATTGAAAGAATCCGGTATAGCAGCCGCCTATAAAATAGCAAGTTTCTTGGAGAGTTAGATGACAAAGCCACGATAATCCCGTATAACTAAGCCTCATGAGTAATGTTACCGCCAGTGAAGGTTCGCTCCTCGCAGAAGCGCGAGTGCTCTTCGGCGATTTCGTCAGCTTCCTTGATAGTGTGCTGTTTTATCCGATCCCCTTTCCTGGTACGTCGGAGGGGTTTCCCTTCCTTGTTTTATGGCTCGTGATCGGGGGGATTTTTTTTACGTTTCGCTTTGGCTTTCAAAATTTTCGGCTGATTCCCCATGGATTCGCCGTGGTGACCGGGAAATATGATAAGGAAGACGAACCAGGCGAAATCACGCATTTCCAGGCACTTGCTTCGGCGATTTCCGGCACGACCGGGCTAGGTAATATTTCAGGCGTTGCAGTGGCGCTAGCCATGGGCGGCCCTGGGGCCATTGTGTGGATGATCCTGGCGGCGCTGTTCGGCACAGCGGCCAAGCTTGCCGAAGTAACGGTCGGCCATAAATATCGCAAGATTGACCCGGAGACGGGCAAAGTCTCAGGCGGCGGGTTTCATTATCTTGAAGAAGCGATGACCCAGCGCGGCATGCCGTGGCTTGGCAAAGCACTCGCGATTATGTTTTCGATTTGCTGTATTGGCGGCGCAGTGGCCGGCGGAAACATGCTGCAATCGAATCAGGCGGTGGCGATCGCTGTCGATAGCTATCCGTTCTTGCAAGGCACAGAGATTATTCTCTCGCTCGGGCTAGCGATGTTTGTGTTTATCATTTTAGTGGGCGGAATTAAGCGAATCGCGCGTACTGCAGAGCGAATTGTTCCCGCTATGGCAGCAATCTATGTGATCGCCGCGATTACGGTGCTGGTGAGCAATGCCCATCTCGTACCCGATGCGATGATGCTAATTCTTAACTCGGCCTTTGGCGTTGACGCTGCGGCAGGTGGTTTGGTCGGGGCAATGATCGCCGGATTCCGCCGAGCTTTCTTCTCGAATGAAGCCGGCGTGGGCTCAGCACCGATTGCCCATGCGGCGGTCAAAACCTCGGAGCCGGTGCGCGAAGGCTGCGTCGCCTTGCTCGAGCCGCTGATTGATACGGTGCTGGTGTGCACCATGACCGGCCTGGTGCTCGTGGTAACCGGTGTCTACAACCAGCCAGAGCTTGGCGAAGGGGTGACGCTCACCGCGGCCGGATTCGCCACCGTGATTGATTGGTTCCCGCAAGTGTTGGCGCTCTGCGTGCTCATGTTCGCCTTTTCGACGATGATCACCTGGAGCTATTATGGCGAGCGGGCGTGGAACTATCTGTTCGGCCCCAAATCCGTCGTAATCTTCTATATCTTCTTCTGCTCGCTCACCTTCTTTGGCGGGTTGGTCAATCTTAAGGTCGTGGTCGACTTTGGTGATCTGCTTCTGCTCTCCATGGCCATTCCCAACCTGATCGGGCTGTATGTGATGCAGCGTGAAGTGTCAGACGATATTAAAGCCTATCGCGAGAAATATCTCTAAACAATGTCATCCTCGGGGCTTTTGTCAGAAAGACAAAAGATTCCGGGGATCCAGGATTAAAACGTCAGAAGACGTTTTAATTTCCAAGAATGTCTTCTGACATTCTTGGAGTGGATTGCCTGTACGCGCTCGCTTTCTGCTCGCTTGACGTGGCAATGACAATTACGCTTGCTTGCTCAGCACGTAATTCAGCTTCTGAATTGCAAGCTGCCTGAGTCGCTCTTCCCCTGCGTTCGGGTCGCCAACGATCGAGACCTCTGTCAGCGTCTCAGAATCCATGGCAGACACTTTGACATAAGCGCCTTGCGAGATGAATTCGATAATGATCTCACGCTCACTCATCGCCCTCATTATCCTTTGTGAGCTTCTCAATTTGCAGCTTGGTGATCTGATTCCCTTCACGCTCTATCACCTCAAAGCGCATATTATAAAATTCAAAGATGGCCCCTTCTTCAGGAATCACGCGAGATTCGTGTAGCACCAGCCCTGCCACGGTTGAAGCATCATTATCAGGAAGCTCCCAATCAAGATGACGGTTTAGATCACGGATGGTAACCGTCCCGCCAACACGGTACGCGTTTTTACCAAATGGCATGATGTCATCGATGGTGATGATGTCATGCTCATCGTCAATCTCACCAACGATTTCCTCGATAATGTCTTCCAGCGTGACAATGCCCTGCCAATCACCATATTCATCAACAACAAAAGCGAAATGTTTGCGCTTCGAACGGAAAGCAAAGAGCTGCTGCGCCAAGGTGATCGTATCAGGCACAAACCAGGGACGCGAAGCACGGCGGCGTATCATTTCACGTGTGATACCCACGCTTTGATTTTTTACCAAAGGCAGCATATCTTTTACATGGAGTACGCCGATGATGTTGTCATGACTGTTCTTATAGAGCGGCAAACGGCTATGTTGCGAGTTAATGATCTGCTGAATAATATCTTCTGGATCATCAGAAATATTGATCGCATTTACCTGTTTACGGTGAATCATCACCTCTTCAATATCGCGATCATCGAGGTCGAGAATACTACCTAGCATATCGCGATTTGCCTTCTCTACCCCGCCCTCTTCATGATGCATTTCGATCGTACCCTTGATCACCTCATGCGATGAGCTGAGATTGTCATCTCCCATTGAAATGCCGAAGAAATTGAGAATCGCCGCAATAAAATATTGAATCAAGTTCGTGATGGGTGCGAAAACCCGCATGATGATTTGGATTGGGCGCGCGACAATCAACGCCATTTTCTCAGCATTATTAATGGCAATGGTTTTAGGTAAAATCTCAGCAAAGATCAAAACGACTAGGGTCATAATGATGGTCGCATAGAGCGGGCCCCATTCGACACCCCATACCGAGATGGCAACAGTAGTCGCGAGCGATGCCGCGGCAATATTTACCAAATTATTGCCGAGTAGAATGCCGCCAATCAGCGACTCTTTACGCTCGCGTAGCTTCTCAACTAGCATCGCCAATTGGTTGCCTTCTTTGGCTAATTTATAGATGCGTGCGCGGGAAATAGCGGTCAGCGCAGTTTCTGAGCCAGAGAAGAATGCAGAGCAACAAATGAGTGCCGCAATGATTCCGATTTCTACCCAAGGCATTGCTTCCATTAGCTGAGCGCCTCCTGCCATACGTTGCGCACGGCGGCTTCATCCGCGTCATTGATGATTGTCGCCTCGCCAATGGCATGCATCGAAATCAGAGTGATTTTCCCGTCTTGCGCTTTCTTATCGTGGCGCATATGCCCCATGAGCGCATCGATGGGCCATGATGTGTCTAATGCCTTGGGAGAATGTGTAAGCCCTAATGATGCAAGATGTTGCTGAATACGGTCTGCATCTGCCTGAGGCAGCGCGCCTTGTGTGACGGCAAATCGCGCGGCAAGCACCATGCCGATCGCCACTGCTTCACCATGCAGCAATGATCCATCATAGCCCGCTTCCGCTTCGAGCGCATGGCCAAAGGTATGCCCCAAATTCAGTAGCGTCCGCTTGCCTGCTTCTCTCTCATCTTCGGCGACAATCTGCGCTTTCATCGCGCAGCAATGGGCGATGGCATAGGTCAGCGCTTTGCTATCGCGCGCGAGCACTTTATCGCCATTTGTTTCTAACCATCTGAAAAACTCCGCATCGCCTAAGAGGCCATATTTCATCATTTCGGCATAACCCGCCTTCATCTCGCGCTCAGGAAGCGTTTCTAGCGTATTTGTATCGATCAGCACGGCTTGCGGCTGATAAAACGCGCCAATCGTGTTCTTACCATAGGCACTGTTGATCCCCGTTTTGCCGCCAACGGAACTATCGATCTGCGCGAGCAGCGTTGTCGGAATTTGAATGAAGGGAAGACCGCGCAGAAGTACGCTCGCCGCAAAGCCGGTGAGATCGCCAATCACCCCGCCGCCGAGAGCAATAAGCGTGGTTTTACGGTCGGGCTGATGTTCAAACATACGATTTAAAAGCAACTCAAACGAGGCAAAGGATTTACTCCCCTCGCCCGAAGGAACCTCGATAATAGGCGCATCAACCGACGCCGCCTTCAATGTTTCTTGCAGCGGCCTCGCATAGATGCCTACAAGCGACTCATCCGCCACGATAATCGCGCGCTTCGTCGGCAGCGTTTCTGCAATTCTCTCCATTGCGCCTGCGCCAAGGAGAATGTCATAACTGCGATCGCCTAAATGAATGGGAATGGTTTTCATCACTTCACAAACGCCGCCACCTTGTCGGTCAGCTCTTCCACCACCTTATGATGATTGCCAAGGCCGCTATCGATACTAAGATCCGCTTCCGCATAAATGGGCGAACGGTCGTTCAGTAGCTTTTTTAGAATCTCTCGCTTATCACCAGTTTCGAGCAATGGCCGATGAGTTCGGCGTGACACGCGGTCGGTGAGCGTATCCAAATCAGCGCTCAGCCACACCGAAACAGCATGACGTTTAATCAAGCTGCGCACACCAGGCTGAATCCACGCGCCGCCGCCCGTCGCAATGACCGTACGTTCCGTTTCGAGTAAACGCTTAATCACACGGTGTTCTAAATCGCGGAAAATCGTTTCGCCATAAATCTCAAAAATATCGGCGATACTGCAGCCCGCCGCTTCGACGATCTCATCGTCGGAATCCACGAAATCCCATCCAAGTGTTTCTGCAAACCGCCGGCCAATGGTCGATTTTCCTGCTCCCATCAACCCCACCAGCACGATCGGCTTCGCATACCCACCAAGCGGGTTCAAAGGCGCAACATTATCTGCTTTGGTCATGATCACTCGAATTTACAACAAAAGAGGTGCGCAAAGGCCCCTAACCTCTTGTCTCATTTGTGGTTATGTTATAAGCCGTTGAATAACATTATCATAGAAAGAATGACGAACTATCGCCACCTATTTTTTTCCACCATCCTCGCCTCTAGCGTTAGCGCTTTTGGGTTTGCGGGCTATGTGGCCGCGCAAGACGCGGAGCAGCCGCCTGCTTCGCTCGGGATTGATGCCCCCTATCAGGGCAAGCAGGACGCGGTGTCGTTTATTCCGCCGCTCGATGCCATTGCGATTGAAGAGACTAGCGCGCTTACGTATGAGTCTGAAGGCTTAGAAACACCGCAAAGCCAGGGGTTTTCTAACGATATTTGGCGCGAGAGTAGCCAAGAATCCTTAGTTAACCTGCTACAAAAGCTACCGCAAGGCATTGATAACGCATCGATGCGCCAGCTATTAACCTTGCTGCTTTCATTCCGCACGCAAGGGCCGGAAAAAGAGAGTGATGACGAGAATTGGCTGACGCTGCGTGCACGCACATTGGCCCATATAGGGGAAATCGATAAGGCCCTCACACTCCTCACGCTTCTGCCTAAGGAACAGCGCAGTGCCGAGCATCGTATCATGCAGATGGGCTATGCGCTGCAAACGGGTAATTCTAAAAAAGCATGCGATCAGGTGCGCGCGACACCTGACATCGCTGCGTCGGTGGGAGGCAGTGCTGCATTTTTGCCAAGCGTGTGCCATGCGATTGATGGAAACCAAGCCAAAGCGTCGCTGCAAACAAGTTTGCTTAGCGAGTCCAACCTTCTGGCGCCATGGATGGAACGCTGGCTGAAGGCCTATCATATTACCAGTCCGAAAGCGGCGAACAACGCCGCCGCGTTTTATTTCTCTGACGATAACGATGATGCGCTGAGCGAATCAAGCGATGCATATGACGCGATTCAGTATGGATTGCTGCGTTACCTGCTGCCTGGCGTATGGCCGAAAGAATACCGTTCACTCGTCGGCATTGAAGAATTGCCGCTAGCTCTGCAGCGCGCCGTGCTAGAAGACCCGAAACTGTCCGACCTGCTTGATAAAAAAGACGCGCTGCGTCTTGCAGAATCTCTCTTCACAGTCGGTGCTTTGCCGAAAGAGCTGCTGTTTGAACGATACGCCACCTACCATGGCGGCGGCTTCACCCAGCATGCTGATCTCTCCTCAACCACCGCATTCCGCGGGGCAGATGGCCATGCGGCGCTCTATGGTCAGCTCATCGCCACGACGCAGCTTACCAAACAATCCGCTATCTTGCGCAAATTCTTCGAAGTCGCACATAAAGAAACGCGCATTCCGTTGATGCAATCTTTGTTCGGTGATGTGATCGAGCAAATGTCTGAGAAAATAAAGCCTGACACGCCCTATCTTGAGATTGCACCGATCGCGTTGATTCATGCGCTGTCGAACACAGACCCGGTGCAGGCAACGCGCTGGGCGAATCATTTGGAGCAGCATCGTTCCTCGCATGCATTGCTTCCGCTAGGGAAAGCGATGATCGGCTTCCTCAAGGCACGTATTTCGGGTGATGCCGAGACGAGCCGTTACGAAGCAATCACGCTAACTCTGCCAGCGCCCAACATTATTGCGGATCGCGATGAGCGTCAGTTGATGGCACAGCTTTATACGCTGCTCAGCGCGTCTGGCCTTGCGGTCGACGATGCGCTGATGGCAGGTGAAACGGTCGCATCCGATGCCGGCACCATGCTGCATCCACTTATGCTGCCCTTGCGCCGCGCCATCGAAGAACAACGCAAAGGCCCGGTGATCCTCTATATGATAAGCATTCTACAAGAGACACCTCTCGCATCCATGCACCCGAAAATGGCTGCAGATCTCGTGAATGCGATGCATGCCATTGGGTATGATAGCTGGGCAGATAGTATGCTGATGCAAGCGTTGGCGGCGGATTTAATGGCGCTGTATGCGGCACCCTCTGATGGGTAAGCCTGATGGCAGCGCTCCCTTACCGCGACCTGTTCGTTGATATGTTGCTTGCTGAGCGCGGCGCTTCGAAACATACCGTCGAAGCGTATGATCGGGATTTGCGCGATTTTATGGAATCACTCCCTAAGGATGTTAAAGTCGAGTCACTTAGCAACCACGCGATTGACCGCTTCATGACAGAACTTGGCAGCCGCGGACTCGCCGCCTCGACCTTGTCGCGCAAGCTTTCTGCGATTCGACATTATTTCAAATTTCTCTACTCTGAAGGCATTCGCCACGATAACCCCGCGCTTCACACGGCACGGCCGAAAAGAGCAAAGCCACTGCCGCATTGTTTGAGTGCGGATGAGGTGCAGCATTTGCTGGATACTGCGCAGCATGATGAGAGCGCTGAAGGTATCCGCCTGTATACCATGTTAGAAGTGCTCTATGCCTCTGGCATGCGGGTGAGTGAGCTGGTCACTTTACCAATCAAGACATTGCGTTCGCTGGATAGCAAAAATATTATGATGCTTTCTGTTACCGGAAAGGGGAAGAAAGAACGGCTCGTACCACTGCATTCTACTGCGTGCGAAGCGCTGCAGCATTATCTGCCCATGCGTGCAGCATTTTTTCCTAAAGGAGAAGAAGATAGCCTCTATCTTTTCCCATCATACGGCAGCAAAGGGCATGTCACGCGTCAACGATTTGGCCAACTCATCAAGGCGCTTGCAATAAAGGCCGGGATGGACCCAACCACATTGTCCCCCCATGTGATTCGCCATTCCTTCGCAACGCATTTGCTTCAGAACGGTGCAGATTTACGGGTGATACAGGAGCTTCTCGGACATAGTGACATTAGCACAACCCAGATTTACACGCATGTGATGCAGGAAGATTTAAAGAAGCTCGTCGAAGCTTATCACCCACTCGCGCAAGAGTAATTACTCTTCAAACTCTTCCATGATGCTATCATTCACGCGCGTGTCTTTCTTAGACAAACGTTCTGGCTTAGAATCTTTTGATTGCTTGTCTTTATCTGCATAGACAGACAAATATTCGTTACGCATTTCTTGTGTTAACGAGTTGATCTCACGCAAACACTCATCAATATCCGAAAACGCTTCGCCTTGCATCGGCACGACGTCGTTATCTTGCAGCAATGATGGGGTCTGCGCAAAATGATCGGTTTGCGTGAATGACATATTGATGTCTTCATTCGCATCCGACTCATCCGCCCAATCCGCAAGGTCTTCGCGCCCAAGATAACTGATGGCAAGTTCGCGGAACACATAATCGACCATCGAGGTTGCCGATTGAATCGCTTCATTGCCAATCACCTCGCCCGATGGCCGCGATGGGATGTTCAAGAAACTTTCCACAAATGATTCAAGCGGCACACCATGCTGCAGTGCGATCGAAATCGCCATTGCAAAATGGTTGGCGAGACTGCGCACTTCTACTGCTTCTTTTGGCATATCGATAAAAATTTCGCCCAGATCACCATCACGGTATTCGCCCGTGCGTAGGTAAATCTTCTGATCGCCGATCATCGCCTTTTGCGTATAGCCACCGCGGCGTTCTGGCAATCCGCGTTTTCTCTCAACCACTTCTTCCGCGAGCACTTTGGCAACCGTTTCCACTTTCTCGCGCGACGAGGCCACCGTGATGTTCGGCACGTCTCTTTCTTCTTCCTCAGCAGTCTCCTCCGCCACCTCTTCAACATCCACATGGCGTAGCACCGCATTCATCAATGCGGCACTCTCCCTAGAGAGCGAAATCGACTTCAGCCCCTTCTGCCACGCACGATAAAAGAGCTCCGCCATCTGATCGATCGGCGTATCAAATGGTACGGTAATATGATGCGCGACACCGCCCGTAATGCATGGCTGAATCTGCGCCATCATTTCGAGCTGCGCCTCAGAAGTGACCGTGTGTTCTTTTGCGGCAACAGAGCTTCCGCGGATCGCGAACACATCCGCATGGGACGGATCTTTAAACAGCGCAACATCCAAACGCTCATCGCCGCAGCAATAGCGATTCGCTTCATCAATTTCTTCCTGACTAAAGCCCATGGCTCGCAAGATATCAAACGACGCGTCGTGAATTTGGTCATGGTTCAGCTTGAGCACTTTGCGGCAGGTGACATCCCCCAAAATCCATGGGTCAAACGCATGCGACAGATGCGCAACATTGGTCAGCGCACCTTCAACTCGCTGCACGACCTCTTCGGAGAAGCCTCGGTCTAACAATACGCTCCGGTTAATGTGCGGTGTTTCTTGTAAGTCGCGGCGCCCCAAAAGCACTGAACAGATTCGTTCAATTTCTTCCTGTTCATAATCAAGCGCCGTTAACCCGGTGACCAGATGTGATTTCGACCATTTTTCGATACCAGCAGATGGGCGGACATCATAATGCACCAGACTATTCTCTGGCGATACAGCGATACTCGCAGCATCGAGCATACGCGCCATGACCTGCGATTCATTAATCGTCGTAACCTGCGCATTACGGTAACCATACTCTTCGCCCAGATGCTTTGCCATATCCCACAGACGCGCAATCGCGTCCGACAAGTTAGTATTGTTGAGCGCTGTATGATTCAGAACCGGCGTCACTGAGCTCAGCGTATGTTTTTCCGCCGTGGCATGATGATGATAGGTGGCGACCGTTTGTTTCATCGCGCTCGTATTGTGCTGATAGTCGGCAAACGGCCCCAAGTCACGCGCGAGCAATGCGGAAGCATGGTAGCATGCTGCAGTCATCAGTGCAGCAATCGAGGCTGCTGTTGCACGGCCTTGATCCGAATCATAGGCGAGCCCCTGCCCCATCAAACTCGCTGCAAGGTTATGGAACCCTACGCCAATCGGGCGCGTACTGTGGGTGCGCATCGCAATGGTGCGCGAAGGGTATTGCGCCATCGCGTGTGAAATATCGAGCATGATCGTACTAAGCGCGCTAATATGTTCGATAGCTTGAGCATCAAACCCCTCCTTGGCATCCATGCATCGCATGAGATTAATCGACGCATGAATCGACGCGGTATCATCTAAGAAATGCGTGTCGCCGCCGGTGCTTGATGCACGAATATCCTCGGATTCTGCACAGCCATTGGCCCTATTAATCGTGTCACTAAATTGCATTGAGGGAGCACCTACTGCCCATGCGCTTTGCGCTATTTCGCCCCACAGCCCCATAGAGTCTAACGCCTGCGCGCGGCTACCATCCTTGCGTTTCGAGGTATGCCATGATTCTGACGTGCCCAGCTGTTTCATAAACGCATCGGGAACCCGCACGGCAAGCTGCGTCTGATAAGAACTCATCGAAGCAAAAATATCGGACTGCTCTTCAAGACCGAACACAGGAATATCAATCTCCGTATAGCCCTGCTTCGCATAATCGAGCACGCGCTGAATGTAAACTTCCGGGATCATTGCAGCACGCGCCTTTTTAAGTGCACGCTTCAAGCGCGGATTCGCCGACGGGTTGCAGCGCGACTGTTCGCTACCATGGCGCGTCGCTTCCATCAGCGCGATTAAATGTGTGCGCAACGCCTGCGCACCCGTATAGAGCGCCGCGGCTTTTTGTTCTTCGTCCATACGCCAACGGATGAACGAGGTAATGTCCGGATGGTCGAGATCGACCGACACCATTTTGCAGCTACGGTGCGGAATGTTGCTCGCACGGACCGCACCAGCAGCCTTGTCACCGACCTGCAAAAAGCGCATCAACCCGAAACTGTACCCGCCGCTCGAGAGCTGTTCCCCCTCGCTGCGAATCGCAGAGAAATTACTTCCCGTACCCGCGCCGAACTTAAACATGCGCGTTTCATTCTTCCACAAATCCATGATGCCGCCCTCATTGACGAGATCATCTTTGACTTTCGGAAGGTAGACATCGTGCAGCGGCGGATGTTCGTAGGAGGTGAAAGAGCGCTTGAGTCGGTTATTTTCATGATCCACATAGACATGACCTTGTGAAGCGCCAGCAATGCCATACGCCCAGTGCAGGCCGTTATTCAGCCACTGCGGTCCGTGCGGCATGACGATCTGATTCGCCAACATGTGACACCATTCATCATAGAAGGCGCGCGCATCGGCTTCGGTATCGAAATAGCCTTGCTTCCAGCCATGATACGTCCAGGCGCCAGCAAGGCGGTGGAAGAGTTGCTTCGCACTGGTTTCCGAGCCAAAGCGCTCTGCTTTTGGCACAACATTCAGCGCATCCCGGTCTGCTTCGTGACGCCATAGCCACTGCGGTACTCCCGGCTCTTCAACCGCACGCACATGACGCGGCACATCATTGCGACGGAAGAAATGGGTGATCAGCGTTTCGCTCGCAATGTAAGACCAGCGCTCCGGCACTTCGATATCGGTCATGCAGCATCGGCGAGAAGGATCATGATGGGGAATGTCAATATCGAGGGTCGAGAACGCAATACCGTCGTAAGGGCTCTGCCCCTCTTTCGTGTAATAGCGCGTGATCTGCATCGACAGTGTTCCCGTAGGTTTGGTCCAAAAATCTTGGTGACTGCCGAAAATATATGTTAAGCACAGCGTCTTGTGCGCCTGCTGTTACCTATTCGTAACATTGCGACTTTTACGTGACAACCGCCTTTCGTGTTATCAACAAGCGTTTTTTGTGGATAAATGGTAGGGATGCAACAGGGGTTTAGGCGAGCGCTGGTTGCGGCCGCGTGATCGCCGGCGCAGCAGGTGTTGAAAGCGCAATGCGTTCTTCTGAAGGATTGGCTTCGGCGACTTCACGGGCTGAACGACGCAATGCTTCTGTAGCTTCCTGCGCTTTGCCAGCTGCAGACGCTAATTGATCACTACCTAGGCTTTGCGAACCACGCTGGTAACGAGCAACAACAGATGCTGGGAGTTCAACGAACCCGTTTTCGTCGACGCGTCCGGATGCTGTAAGCTGGCGCAACTCTGCAATCGAAATACCCTGCATTTGGAAATGAGGCTTATCCGTAATCGACGAGAAGTTTCCTCCCCACGTAAATCCGTGGCGCTGCACAACCTCTCCTACTTTTGCCCAATGCGGATGGTTAGGTGACCAGTTTTTTGTACCGATGACGGACACAGGGACAATGTCTACTGCGACAGCATAGTTGTGATAAGAGCTGCCACCCCGTGCATTCGTCACAATAGGGCCATCCGTTGTTCTACCTTGCGCAAATAATGCATCTTGCCGCGCTGGATCACGATATGTTTCCGTAACACGCACTTCAACACCCATCGCAGCAAGCTCATCAATAACCGCTCTGACTGAATCACGCATTGCTGGGTGTAATGCACCAATATCCTTTGTAACATCATTTGCGCCGCTAGACTTACCGCCACCACTGCGAGAAACAGAAGAACTTGAATCAGGCGTTTGAGTGCCGTTGTCACTTCGTCCAAAAATCTTCGCCAGCTTGGGGTCAGAATCGATTGAAGCATATGCTTCTTCTCTTACCTCATCAAACGAACGCCTTTGCACCACAGCAGACACCATCAATAACAAGTTGAGAATCATCATTGCGAAGCTACCAAAACCATCTCCCAAGCCTTCAAGCATCGATGTGCGGTGTTCCTGTGCAGCGGTATCGGTTGCACCGGATGATGCACCTCCAACAGAGACTCCTTCTGGCCCTGCGACACCCATTTTTTTGGTGATTTTCATAATATATTTTTGTGTTTCTTCTGGAAGTTTAGCGAAGTTTTCTGGCGACATATCGGTGATGCCTTTATCCGCCAAGTTTCTTGAGCCATGATTGTAAGCAGCCAGCGCCATATGAAGGTTTCCGTCATACTGATTCAACAAGTCACGATACATCCGGGCTGCGCCATCAGCCGATTGCTGAGGATTAAATGGGTCAACCCTATAGCCAGCCGCCGTTTTAGGCATGAACTGAAATAAGCCTTCTGCACCGGCATGCGAAACTGCTCTTGGGTTTCCCGCACTTTCCGTTTGCATGACAGCTTCAAGTAAGCCTGAGGGCAAACGATGGCGTGCCTCAAGCTGAGTAAACCCTAATTCTGCTGACCAATTGCGAGACATTCACATTCCACAGTTTTTTCTATACTTCAGTATAGCAAAGCTGCGCGCGAGAAATGTGACAGTTTTGTGAAGTTGCGGATGAAAAGCACTTCAGAAGCGGTGCGGGAAAGGGTCCCTAACCTACTGTTTTTTCTTAGAATCACAAGAGAGCAACGTGATGTCATAGACCGGATGCTCGAGCGCAGAAAGCGCAGGCGAGCTGGCGAACATCCAGCCCGAGAAGCGACGCACATCGCCTTCGTCGGGCGTGCGCTCAATAATATCCATTAATGCGGCATGTTCCGGGCGTTGATCAGGCGGCGATGACCAGCAGGTAAGCACACGGATCCATAACCGGCCAAACTGGGCAAATTCTCCCACCTTCACGGGAACCTTCTGCACTTGCGCGGTAATCTTATTCAGCCCTTGGAGTTGCGCCGTCACCGCTTCTTCTTTCTTAGGTTTCTCAGTGACCTGCTTCGGTGGCTCTTCCGCATATGCTTGCGGCGCCATCAGGCATAGACCCACCAACGCGGCAGAAACACGCACCGTTTAGTCAGTGCTAAGGCTAGAGGGAACGCTGGCGCCACCTTCGAAGGAAGGGGCTTCTTCCTCTTCTTCCACACCGCCGCCAGAGAAGACAAATTTGCCAATCAACTCTTCTAAGCTGACCGACGATTGCGTGTATGAAATTACACCGCCCGCTTCGAGCATGTGCTCATCACCGCCTGGTTCGAGCTTAATGAATTTTTCGCCCAGCAACCCTGATGAGGCAATCGATGCCGAAGTGTCTCTCGGTAGCTCGATATCGTTCTTGATTTGTAGTTCTAAACGTGCGCGGTAGGTTTCTGGGTCGATGGCAACGGACTCAACCACGCCCACTTTAATGCCGCCAATCTGCACGTCACTACCAAGGCCCACACCGCCGACATCATCAAATAGCGCAGCAATACGGTAACCATCAACAGACTTCACATTACTGTTTTCATACGCAAACATTAGGAAAGCGGCTGCGACGATCAAGACCACGCCGCCCATAATGGTTTCAATAATATTCCGGTTCATAACGTCCTCTTATTCGGGTTTCCAGGCTTCATAATCACTCGTCGAGGGCTCGCGCTGTGCCCCGCGCAAAATATGGCCTGGCGGCACATATTTCAGCTCAGTCCCTGTCAAATTCGGTAGATGCTCTTGCTGCCATCCATATTGCGGCATTTGCTCTGCTTCAGTGGGTGGATTATCAATGGTATAATGCAACCAGGTGTGCCATGCGGGCGGTACTTTCGAGGCTTCCGGCCGGCCCTTATACATGACCCAGCGCTTGCGGCGCCCTTCGCTTGGCTCACGACGCTCTTGAAAATAGCGGTTACCGAACTGGTCTTTGCCGACTTCTTCGCCCTTGAACCAGGTGAAGAGTTTGGTACCAAAATCGATCATCAACGCCTCCTGCTATTCGAACTGTTTGCCACACGATGATTCCGCGACCAGCCCTGCTTTGACATAATTTTCTTTTATCTTCTTATACGCGACGTAATCGGCGACTGCAACCACGGGGATGATAGATAGGAACAGGAAATCCTGTAAGACGGTTACAATGATGATCGTTAACAGTATTAAAGTGAAGGTCATGCCGTATTTCATCATGACGAGAATTCGCGCCGCCTGTTGTTTTTGCTGCTCGGTGGGAGCGCTGGACATGCTTAATAATTATCCAAGAAGCTGCGCATTTTTCGGCTGCGGCTTGGGTGCTTCAGCTTGCGCAGGGCTTTGGCTTCAATCTGACGAATCCGCTCACGGGTCACGCTAAACTGCTGCCCCACTTCCTCGAGCGTATGGTCGGTGTTCATGCCAATGCCAAAGCGCATCCGCAGCACCCGCTCTTCGCGCGGTGTCAGCGTCGCCAGCACGCGGGTGGTGACTTCGCGCAGATTATTATGCACCGCGGAATCGAGCGGCAGAATCGCATTTTTATCTTCGATGAAATCGCCAAGATGCGAATCTTCCTCATCACCCACCGGGGTTTCGAGCGAGACCGGCTCTTTCGCGATTTTCATCACCTTGCGCACTTTGTCGACAGGCATCACCAAACGTTTCGCCAATTCTTCTGGCGTTGGCTCACGGCCAATTTCATGCAACATCTGACGACCGGTGCGGACAATTTTATTGATTGTTTCGATCATATGGACCGGAATCCGGATCGTACGCGCTTGGTCCGCAATCGAACGGGTGATTGCCTGACGAATCCACCAGGTTGCATAGGTTGAGAATTTATAGCCGCGGCGATATTCGAACTTATCGACCGCCTTCATCAGGCCAATATTTCCTTCCTGAATCAGATCCAGGAATTGCAGCCCGCGATTGGTGTATTTCTTCGCGATCGAAATCACGAGGCGCAGGTTTGCCTCAATCATCTCCTTCTTCGCACGTGATGCCTCGCGTTCACCCTTACTCACCGCGCCAACGACACGCTTGAATTCTTGCACATCAAGGCCCTGTTGCTTCGCGACCGCTTCAATCTTCTCACGAATCTCAATGATTTCATCTTTGTGATTGGCAACAAACTCTTTCCAGCCCTTCTCCTTCAGCTTAGAAACATCTTTGATCCAGTCCGGTGCGACTTCATTGGTTGCGTAATGCTCAAGGAAATTTTTGCGACTGACTTTGGATTTTTCGGCAAGGCGGAGGAGCCGCGTCTCAAGTGCGATGAGCTTTTTATTTTCACCGTAGAGACGATCCATCAGCTCGTCGACACGCAGCGCGCTCAAACGCACCGTCAGCATGAGCTCAGTAAGATCCTTATGGAGAGCATCATACTTCTTTTGATCTACTGTGGCGAAACTACCTTCGCCAAATCCAGCACCCAGACGCTTATCCTGCAAGCGCTTCATCTTTTTCGCGATTTTAGCAAAATCGTCTAACGTTTCAAGGAACTGAGGCATGAGCGCATTTTCCATCGCCACCAGTGACATTGCCGTGTCATCATAATCATCCTCGTCCTCTTCCTCTTCCTCGCCTTCGCCCTCTTCATCTTCCTTATCTTCATCCTCATCGGTTTCATCATCCGAATCTTTTTTGGATTTTTTCTTGGGCTTATCTTCTTCCTTTGTCTCTTTTTCTTTGGCCTCTTTTTCTTTTGTCTCCTCTTCCTCTAGCGTATCAAATGCCTCTTCAAGCTCGTCTTCTGTAGGCTCATCTTCATCTTCCGAGAAATCATTCTCAGCATTATAGGTGCCTTCCAGATCGATGATATCACGCAGTAAAATCTCACCCGTCGATAGCCCATCACGCCAGGCCAGCATGGTGTCCATCACCACGGGACTTTCGCACAAAGACCGAATAATCATCTCGCGACCTTCTTCAATGCGCTTCGCAATCGCAATCTCACCTTCGCGTGAGAGCAGCTCGACATTGCCCATCTCGCGCAAATACATGCGAACAGGGTCATCGGAGCGACCGTAATAATCATCACTCTTTGCTTCCGATTCCTCTTCTTCCGCTTCTTCGCCCTCAATCGTTACTTCTTTTTCTTCACTATCACCTTCCACAAGATCCGTCACCTTGATGCCATTTTTTTCAAGCGCATCAATCGTATTATCAATCACTTCGGGGGAGAATTCTTCCGCAGGAAGTACCGCATTCAAATCATCATACGTCACGAAGCCTTGCTTCTTACCCAGCGTCGCAAGTTTTTTCATGACATCAGGAGAGACACTATTCTTCAGATTTTCTGCCGGAACGGCTTTCTTCGCCGTCTTTTTCGTTTTGCTTTCTTTCGCAGTCGCCTTCTTCGGCGTTTCTGCTTTCGCTGGCTTTTTGGCTGCTGACTTTGGAGCTGCCTTCGTGGCTTTCGCTTTTACAGGCGCTTTAGATGCTGCCTTTTTCGAGGTCGATTTCGTTGATTTAACAGTTGCAGTCACAGACTTCTTAGCCTTTACAGGAGTGGTTTTTTTCGATGCGGTGGAAGCTGTCGTCTTCTTCGCGGTTGTTTTTGTTGTAGTAGTATTACGCGTGGCCGCCTTTTTAGGTGACGCTTTGGCCGCGACTTTTTTCGCAGGCGCTTTCTTAGCAGCGGCCTTTTTGGTTGGCGTCTTCTTCGCGGGAGATTTCTTCACCGCTGTTTTAGTAGTAACTTTTTTTACCGGTGTTTTTTTCGTAGCAGGCTTCTTGGCTGCTGGCTTTTTCACTGTGACTTTCTTTGCTGGCGCTTTCTTAGCAGCAGACTTCTTCACCGCTGCTTTTTTGGCCGGCGCTTTTTTCGCTGCTGTTTTTTTTGCTGTTGATGCTTTTGCGGTTTTCTTCTTCGCTACCATAGACGACCCCTGCCTTACATGAAGGCACTGTTTTATTCTGTCATTTGCCGAGAATAATAATGTATCTCAATTTCTTAACTGAAAAGAGATATAGAGATTTCTTGATAGACTTCAAGTATTAACTCTAGGCAAGGTGCTGTTTTATTCTGAAACCTTCAAGCAATAGCCCGCGGTTTTCCACAAGTCGGAGGCACAGATTAGGATGCCTGCGCCGATGCGAGGGCTAGCTCATTGCTTTCTATCTCGTCTCGTTCTGCATCAAGCAATTGTTTTTGCTTTTTAATATTTTCAAAATAGCGTAACGTCTCTTCGGTCATCGCCTCTTCCATGGCGCGCTCTGCAACTTTGATTTCTGTTTCCATCATCGCGCGTATGTAGCTATTCGTGGACTTTCGCCAAATTAATTGTGGCGCAAGCTTTAAGTGTGTGCGGTTGAGTATTTGATTCTCCTGAATAAATCGTTTTATCTCAGGGCATTCCTCAGCCATGGCCTGGCTGGCAAGTGAATCGCTTGGGCGACTGAGCAGAGAAAGAATATAGCTCTGAATCGTATGATTCTCGGGGCTTTCAAACGATAGCATACTCAACGTATCTTCCGCATCGGCCTCGCTTAATAAAGACGGCTCAAGACACAGGCACAACAAAATCTGCCGTGCGGCTGATTGTGTGGCGTGACTCTGCCCTTTCGTGTCAATCAATGCGCCGAGATTGGTTGGCCGCGCAGGGATAGCGATTTTTCCCTTGCCGGGCTTACGGAAAGCTGTGTTCGGCTTTGATTGATAACTCTGGCGGCGCACTTCATAGAGCTTTTGTTTAAAGAACTGCTCCAAATGTTTGCGCATGGTTGGATGCTGTACCTTCATCGCATAGCCCATGAGCTGTTCTTCCGCCGCCGCCGAAGTCGATGGATCTTTAGACAGCGCATCACGGTGCATCGCCCATAGCGCTTCCGACACATCCCGCGCCCCGTCGAGTAAGGACGTCATGGCTGCCTTGCCATTCGCTCGGTTCACTAATGTGTCTGGGTCCTCCCCTTCAGGCATCGTCATCAGTGCCAAGCTTTTGCCAGGTGACAGCAGCGGCAGAGCCGTATCCATCGCCCGCTGCATCGCTCGCTGGCCGGCATTATCACCGTCAAGACAGAGAACTGGGCGATCGGTCATACGCCACAAAAGCTGGAGCTGATCAGCGGTCAGGGCTGTGCCGAGCGGGGCGACCGCCGGAATCTCCGCGCGGTGTAGCGCAATCACATCCGTGTAACCTTCAGCGATGACTATCTGAGCGCCATCACGCGCCGGGCGCATCACCAGATCCTGGTTATAGAGCATGTGCCCCTTATGGAAGAGCTCAGTCTCTGGGCTGTTGACGTATTTCGGCGCTTTACCCGAAGGATCCTTGCTAAGCAGCCGGCCGCCAAAGGCCACCACTTGCGAGCGCCGGCTACGAATCGGGAACATGATCCGGTCACGGAAACGCGCATAAGGGGTTTTCCCATCAAGCGCAATGAACAGACCAGCATCAACCAGTTGTTTTGCTTGAATATTTCTTCCTTTCAGATCATTCAATAGCGCTTGGCGGTCGGGGGGGGCATAACCGATCCGAAATGTCTCAATCATCGTATCACTAATCCCGCGCGCATGGAGGTAGCGTCGCGCCTCTGCCCCTTCATTGGCGAAGAGCTGTGACTGAAACCACTGGCATGCAAGCTCACTAACCTGCTGAAGATTAAAGCGTTCTTCTTCTCTCTTTTGCACTTCGGGCGACAGTTTCGGCAGCGGGACACCCGCTTCATCGGCTAAACGTTCAATCGCTTCCTTATAACTAACCCCCTCATAATCCTTAATAAAACCAATAGCATCACCATGCGCCCCGCAGCCAAAGCAGTGGTAGAACCCCTTCTCGTCACTAATGGTGAAAGAAGGCGTTTTTTCTTTGTGGAAGGGGCATAGCGCCATCATTTCCCGGCCAGCCTTACGTACAGGGATGCGGCGACCAATGACTTCCGAGACTAGAAGCCGGTTTTTGAGCTGTTCAACAAAATCAGAAGGATATCGCATTTTTGCACATTTGCCGAATTTGGGGCTTTACCCGCGTTTTTTTACCTTTATACCTATGGTGCTCCGTGATGAGCGGCGACCCCATTTATTAATAAGTTTTAAAACAAAAACCCGGCCTAGCAAGATAATGTTGAATTTTTTTCAGAGCAATTCGTCTATTCCCGAACTTCTTAGGGTCGGTCGCTATGCGATGCCGGTTGTGGTAAAGCGCAATCGCCGCGCAAAACGTATCTGCCTGCGCTATAATGCGAAAGACCATGCGATCAACCTGACCCTGCCGCAGCGCGCGAATATGCGCCAAGGCCTCAAATTCCTAGAGCAGAAAACCAGCTGGCTTGAAGAGACGGTGTCGGCATTGCCGCCGCGCTGCAAGATACGCCCGGGTGCGATCATCTCGATCTTTGGGAAAGAGACTGAAATTCTCTACACGATCGACCGCATGCATAGCCATGAGCTTAAACATGGGATTCTTCATGTAACCGGCCCGGCGCAAGGAAAAACAATACGCATTAAGAAGGTGCTGCGCGAGTTGTTCCGCGACGAAGTGACCGCTATGGCGCATGCAAAAGCAGAACGTATCAATAAACGTGTGAATCGCGTATCAATTCGTGACCCACGGACACGTTGGGGAAGCTGCAGCGAAAATGGCAATTTATCTTTCTCTTGGCGACTGATCTTTGCGCCTTACCAGGTGCTTGATTATGTCGTTGCCCATGAGGTGGCTCATTTGCGTCATATGAACCATGGTGCGCGTTTCTGGGGGCTGGTCGAAGAGCTGTGCCCGCATTATGAGCGCCACGTGATCTGGCTGCGTGAACATTCACACACCCTCTTCCGTTATATTATATAGAACACCCTAGCGCCGAATGCGTCGCTGTTCATTGCGCTCGCTTGGATAGAATGTTTCACCACTCTCCCCGCTATTCGGATTCGTTGCCTCGTTCTGTGAAGGCGTTGAAGGCTCGAAAAGACTGTCCCAAAAATCTTTGCGCAAAATGTTGAAGCTCGTGCCTTGTGTTTGCTGCGAAAATTCTTCGACTGACTCAGGGCGGCTCATGCTGTGCTCCCATGGCAAGCTTTCTACTTCGCCATTACTTCGCGGCAAGGCAACCACTGGTGTTTCGGCAAGCGCTTTCGACATGTAGGCCTGCCAGATTGCAGCTGGCACGCTGCCACCTGTCACGCCTTTCATCGCATGGTTATCGTCATTGCCAACCCACACGCCCGTTACCATCTGCGGTACATATCCCACAAACCACGCATCGCGAAAATCTTGACTGGTTCCGGTTTTCCCTGCTACCGGACGTCCGCCTAGATACGCCCTCCGGCCAGTGCCGCTAGTCACTACATTGACGAGCATGTCATTCATCTGCCGTACAATATGTGTCGAAAGGGCGAGCGGCCTTCCTGAGCTCGCGCGCTCATAGAGAACTGAACCATCTTTCGCAATAATCTTTGTAATACCGTATGGCGTCACACTCCGGCCATTGCTCGCTAAATGCGAAAAGGCGGTGGTCATTTGCAGCAAGGTGGTTTCATCAGTCCCCAGCGCAATACTCGGCGCGGGAAGCACATCTGGCAGGCCAAGCCGGCGCGCCATCGCCACCACATTCTCAATCCCTACCGCCAGGCTCACCTTCACTGCGACCGTATTCACCGAACGCATCAACCCTTCTGCGATCGTCATTTCGCCATCAAAGTCTTTACCAAAATTGCCCGGCCGCCAGAGCTTTCCGTTTACATCCACCTCAACCGGCTCATCGGTGACTTTGGTGTCTGGCGTAAGGCCCGCATCCAACGCCGCAAGATAGACGAAAAGCTTAAAGATCGAGCCAGGCTGGCGCGTCGCTTGTGTCGCGCGGTTGAACTGACTCTCACTGTAATTCTTTCCGCCAACCATCGCGACCACCGCACCATCAGGCCGCATGGCAAGTAGCGCGCCTTGCTCCACATCACGCTCTTCTTGATAGCTGTTCAGCGCATCATAGACGGCTTTGTCCGCGTAAGTTTGAAGCTTCGGGTCCAGCGTCACGGTTACCGTGACATCGGCATCGACATTCCCAATATATTCCGGTAGCTCATCAATGATCCAGTCACTGAAATAGCGGTAATTATTACGTGGCAGATCATCTTCAGCCAATTCTGGCGCGTTATACGACGCGATCGCCTTGTCCATTTGCGCTTCATCTAAATACCCGGCATCCACCATGTTGAGAAGCACCTGCGTCGCGCGCTTATAGGCAAGGTCGGGGTTAGCAACCGGTGAATAGCGCGAAGGTGCTTTGAGCAAGCCAGCGAGAATCGCTGATTCCATAACGCTAACCTGATCACCCGACGTGCTGAAATAGCGCTTGGCCGCCGCGTCGATTCCGTAATTCCCCGCGCCGAGATACATCCGGTTCACATAGATAGCGAGGATATTTTCTTTGCTATAATTCGCTTCCAGCCAGAAGGCGAGCAAGATTTCCTGAATCTTCCGGCGGATCGTACGCTCTGGGCTCAAGAACAAATTCTTGGCCACCTGCTGCGTGATCGTGCTGCCGCCTTGAACAAATTTCCCAGCTTGAATGTTCACCATCATCGCGCGGAAAATACCAATCGGGTCGATGCCGATATGGTAAAAGAAACGCCGATCTTCGGTGGCGAGCACGGCATCAATCAAATGTTGCGGCAAATCATCATAGCGAATGTAATCACCATACACATCACCGTAGCTCGCAATACGATCTCCCTGCTGCGTCACGATGATAATCGCGGGGCGTTTTTCCAGATCATCAAGCCCTTGAATGCTTGGTAGATCATGGGCGAAATAGATGATGGCAATCACCATCACAATGAGCAGCGTCAGGAAGCTCGAACCAATCCACTCCCACACGCGGCGGCGTTTATACCATGGCAATGACGCGTTCCTCTTGCGTGAAACGCGCCGAGACGTTGGCTTGCGGCGAGCCAATGTCGTTTTACGTGCAGGCTTACGCGCACTGCTCGCCTTACGGGCTGGTTTCTTTGGTGGGCGTGCCATAAGTGACAGCTTTTCCTTTTCAATTTTCGCTGAACCATCTATAGCTGGCTTTCAGAAGAAGTGCAACGACGCGATCATGTACCCTTGGGTGAATGCTATGGACACATCGAACTTTTATGCCTTCGCAAATGCGACCCTCATGCATCTGCATGATCAGCTCGAATCGTTTTACGAATCCGAAGAGATCGACGAGTTGGAGTTGGAAGGCAACATTTTGACGATTATAGCCGAAGACGGCCAAGCGTTGGTGGTCAATCTCCACGAAGCCTCGCGCCAAATGTGGCTCGCTTCGCCAATAAGTGGGGGCAGCCATTTTGATTGCGATGATGATTGCCGCGAATGGGTTGATGCGGAAGGCAATGATTTGAAGGAAATACTGCGCAAAGATATTCAAATCATTTTCGGGATTGATGTGTATTTCTAATCCATGACCTACCCGACACAGCAAAGCAGTAACGCACTCCCGAAAGGAAAGCTCTCAAGCCTGGGCGCCATGAAGCATTTCATCATGCCTTACCGGTGGGGCGTGATCGGCGCGACGATTTCACTGCTCTTCACTTCGGGTGCCGTGCTTGGCATTGGTAGCGGCTTGCGCTACCTGGTGGATGAAGGGATCAGCAAAGGTAATCTCGAGCTTCTCAATAACGCGTTTATTATTCTACTCGGCGTGGTCATCATCCTCGCTGCCGCAACCTTCATGCGTTATTATCTTGTCTCTTCGGTAGGGGAGAAAGTGGTCGCCGACATTCGCAATGCTGTCTATCAAAAGATCATCACAATGGATGTGACTTTTTTCGAAACCACACGCACGGGCGAGTTGATCTCACGCATTACGACCGATACGACGTTGCTACAAAATGTCGTTGGCAGTTCGATCTCTATTTTCATGCGCAACGCACTCCTGTTCACTGGCGGGCTCATCATGTTGATGATCACCAGCATTCAACTCACGCAATATATTTTCATTATTCTGCCCATCGTGGTGATCCCCATCATCGTGCTTGGCAAGAAAGTTCGCGCGCTGTCGCGTGAGACGCAGGAAAAAGTCGCAGACATAAGCGTGCATGCGGAAGAGACGATTGGCGCGGTGCGCACAATTCACGCCATGACGCTTGAGCAAAGCGAAACTGACCGTTTTGGTAACCATGTGCAGCATACGCTTGATGTTTCACTGAAGCGCATTCGGATGCGTGCGTGGCTCACGGCGATTGTGATCGCTCTGGTCTTTGGTGCCATTGCGACCGTGCTTTGGGTAGGGGGGCGCGCCGTGATTTCAGAAGAGATTACCGCAGGGGACCTTTCAGCCTTTATCTTTTACGCTGTCGTCGTGGCCGGCGCAACCGGGGCGGTAAGCGAAGTGATCGGGGAGTTGCAACGCGCGGCGGGCGCAACGGAACGGCTGATGGAATTACTTAAGCAAACGCCAAACATTGTGTCCGCGGAAGATCCAACAGCACTGCCCTCCCCCCTCAAAGGTAAAATTATATTTAACAGTGTTGAGTTTTCCTACCCTTCTCGCCCGGAGCAACCAGCGCTCTCGAACGTCACATTCACCGTCAATCCGGGTGAAACGATAGCAATTGTTGGCCCCTCCGGCGCTGGGAAAACCACATTGATACAATTATTGCTGCGCTTCTATGACCCAATCTCAGGCAGCGTTTCCATTGATGGCATTGATGTGCGTAATCTTGACTTGCAGGAGTGGCGCGGCGCGGTGGGTCTAGTGCCGCAAGATCCTGTGATTTTTTCTGCCGATGCTTGGACCAACATTCGTTATGGCCGCGAAAGCGCGAGCGATGATGAGGTGCTCGACGCCGCACGCGCGGCCCATGCGCTCGATTTTCTCGAGCATCTGCCGAACGGTCTCGACACCTATCTTGGAGAGAAAGGTGTACGCCTTTCCGGGGGGCAGCGGCAACGCATCGCGATTGCGCGTGCAATCCTGCGCGACCCATCTATCCTGCTGCTTGACGAAGCGACGAGCGCCCTCGACTCTGCTTCGGAAACCAAAGTGCAAGAAGCGCTACACCGGCTTTCTGAGCAGCGCACGACCATGGTGATTGCGCATCGCTTATCAACGGTGACCAACGCGGATATGATTCTGGTGATGGATCAAGGGAGGCTTGTCGCGCATGGGACGCATCAGGAGCTGTTCGAGACGAACGAATTATACCGGACACTGGCAACGCTCCAATTCACGCAGGCCACGTGATTACTTCAGGAAAATATCTGCGCGATCTTCGCTGTTCTTCACCTTATTACCAAGCGCCTGAAGGCTGATGCGGTCTTCGTTCACGCCGTTTTGAATCAGGATCGTGCGAATGTCGAGCGCACGTGCGAGCGACAAACGGCTTGCGACACTGCTTGGTTCTTCGCTTTCTGAACTCGCATAGGCAATAACCTGAACGGTGTTATCATTCGCCTTGGCTTGCTCCGCAATTTGAATCACCCGCTGCTCAAGCGCGTCAGAAACCGTTTTCTCACCTTTAGTGAACACAATCTGCGCGTCAGGCGGTGTCGTCAGTGCAGCCGCTGGCTCTGGCGCATTAGTGCCCCCCTCGCCTGGAAGCGTGGGCAACGCGGCTAAATCAAAGGAGCCGGGCGGTGCAGGAGGAACCGGTAAGTCTGGCATTGCTGCAACAGGGGTAGGAGCTGCGGGCGTTGGCTCTGGCGTGATATCAGGCACCGGCGTGGTAATTTCCGCTACTGCCGGCTCTGGCGTTTCGGCAACCACCGACTGAGGCTCGAACGCTGGCACAGGCGCGGTCATGGTCTCGGGTAGTGGCGCCTCTGGCTGTGGCGTGTGCTCAACAGGCAGCGGCGGTAAGCCAACCTCACTACTCAAAACTTCTGAGACAACAGGTTCGCTCGGCACTTCAGCCACTACGGGAGCCCGGCTATCGATTGGATCCGGCTCTCCGGTCAACGCTGATAAAGAAGGCAAAGACGGCTCTTGCGTCGCAGGCGCACTGTTCACTTCCGCAGGCACATCTGGCATTTCTGGGAACAGCACCTCGTCCGGCGTCGGCTGTGGTGGCGCGATGTCTGGCATTGGCACGCTCGGCGCACTCACATCATCTGCGGGCGGCGTTGGCGCAGCTTGTTCTAGCATGGCTATTTGCGGCAACTCAGGCACACCAATCTCCTCAATCTTAGACTCACCCTTCACCGCAGACGGTACGGCTGGCTCTACGTTCAACGCAGGCGCTTCCATACTTATCGTTTCTTCTAGCCCTTGATCTAAGGGGGCCTCTTCCATCGCTAGCGGAGGTGGCGCAGGCAGCTCAGTGGCCGCGCTTTCTAACCCGCTCTCATTCAGCAGCGCTTCAATCGCTTGCTCATCGGTTATATCACCATCCGCCGTTACCACCTTTTTCGTCACCTTCGATTCTGTCTTGATGAATGGCGATGAATCTTCTGTTGGCGTTTCTTGTTCTGGAACAAATTCTCCTATTATCGGCGGTTCAACGACACGGGGTATGACGGGTGTAGGCGCCGGTTCAATTGGCGGAATGTTCGATAATGGCGGCTCCAGTAGAGGCTCTTCAATTTCAGGAATTTTTGCCTGCAGCGCTTCTTTCGCATCATCAGGTTGCAGCTCTGGAATTCTCTTTGGCGCTTCAGCGATGCCATCCGAAGTGGCTGGCGCCGGCGCGACCGCAATAACCGGAGGATTCTTCGGTTGCTTTGGCAGTGGAGGTAGCCCAAGATCCGCATCTCCTCCATCCGGCGTGGCCGGCATGTTCATCAGATCATTCAGCACATCATTAGCCGTAGCGCTTTTAGGCTGAGGCGGAGGTGCTTTTGTTTCTAACACCTCTTGATTCTGCTTAGGGATTTTGCGCTCCGTCGGCATCGGCTTGACCTGCGGCATTTGCTTTGGCACAGGTGCGGCTTTGGCAACACTCTTCTCAGCCGTTTTTTCTGGCGCTTTTGCCCATGTCGGAGCCGGCTCGGATGGCGCTGGTTTCGGCGCGGCTCGCTTCACTGGAGGGGTATAACCCGGCGGGTAGACTTTCTGCGATTGGATGCTCCCAGGCACCACCTCTTGTGGGCGCTGCACCGTTCCTCTGAAGCGCATGGTTTGCTCAAGCTGCTGCAACGCTTGCAGGTTAATTTCAACGCTCGGAAGGTCAGGAACAAGCTGGCGTGCTGAGGCATCCGCGCCTGCGCATGCCACCATACATACGCCAGACAGCAGCATCTTTTTCCATGCTTTTGAAGCACTCATGCGCCTAAAACCCTGTTTATATTATTTGTTATTGGGCTCAGTATAACCGCAGAGAGATAGGATGCAACGACGGATGCATCGCTCTCCATAGGCTTATGCCGCGCTGGGCATCAATAGAGGTTGAATCAAAGAATGGACCACACCATTGGAAGCAAACACATTGCACTCTTTACGAGCATCTTTGCCACCGCACACGCTAGTGACTTTGCCACCCGCTTCTTCAACGATCAAGATGCCCGCGGCTAAATCCCATGGCTGCAGCGAATGATACCAAATCGCGTCAAAGCGGCCCGCAGCAACATAGGCCAGATCAAGTGCAGCCGCGCCGGTGCAGCGCACGGTGATGCCATGATCCGCTGCACGGTGGATCACATCGAGGGTTTCTTTATAATGTTTGCGGTCTTTGCGCGGCGAAGCGCAGGACACCATCAAATCTTTATCACGGCTTGAGACGCGCAGCTTCATGCCGTTACACACTGCTCCTTTGCCCTTCTCAGCAGCAAACAGCTCATCATGAATCGGGTCATAAATCACGCCAGCGAGCGCTTCAAAATGGCCTTGCGCATTTTTCTTCTCAAGCGCGATGGAAATACAAAAATACGGAATGGCGTGAATGAAATTGCTCGTACCATCGATCGGGTCAATCACCCAGCGATGGTTCGGATCACTCCCCTTCACCTCGCCCTGCTCTTCCATCAGAAAACCGAAGCCTTTACGCGCTTCAGAAAGCATCTCATATAGCTTTTTCTCAGTGCGGTGGTCAGCGCTGGTGACAAAGCCCGCAGCACCTTTTTTAGAGATTTGCAGCTTCTCAACCTCAGCAAAATCACGCACCAGCGCGCGCGACACTTCACGCACCGCTTTGGTCATGACTGAAATGTTGGGGGATAAGGCCATATCGCTCTTCGTTGTTCCACGCTATTGGTAGAGCAATTCTAAAGAGCTGGCAATGGTTTAATGTTAACGAGACCGCTTATTTCTCACGCACGCCTGCAGGAAGTATGAGCCCTCCGGACGTTCGCGATGTGCCGTCTCCTAGAGGGGCGAGCATTGTTGTGCCAGTTAATGGTGGTAGTGAGCTAGCCAGTGCAATATCTCTGCTCGCACCTAATCTTTCAACTCGCTCATATGTCATAGCGTCGCCGCGTACTTTGATAATGGATGACTTACCATGTTCATCTTCTACCTCAGCAACAGTAACCGCATCATCACCAAACAAGCGTTTTAGGTAAGCCTCATCCTGCGCTACTTCAGTCTGGTGGCCTTCTGGGTAGCGAAGCTCCATTCTGTCTAATGGGCGTTGTTTTTTTTCAACTCCATCATATTCTGGGGTTTTTAAGACATGTAAGTCCATTCGCTTTCCATCAATCGTGCCATGCTTCAACGCCTGAGCCGATTGCATCGCAAAAACAATTGTTGCTGCAGGTGCGAGATTTCCTGTTGTATCGCCTATCATCATATTCCTCTTTCATTAATTCAATAGCGCTAAGACTAGCGCAGGAATATGACAGTTTGATGACAGAAATGCTAAGATTTGGTTACTTCGCCCGCTCGACATAGGTATTATCCGCGGTGTTCACCACCACTATCTCGCCTGACTCAATAAAGGGCGGGACCATAATCCGGATGCCGTTTTCAAGCACAGCCGGCTTGTTCGAGGACGCCGCCGTCTGGCCTTTGACCACCGGATCAGCTTCTTCGATTTTGCAGGTGACTTTTTCCGGAAGCTCCACGCCAATCGGTTTGCCCTCATAAGACTCGATCTTCACGATCATCCCATCGGTCAAATAGGCCGCATTATCACCGACAAACTCCTTGCTGATATTGATCTGCTCATAGGTGGTTTGGTGCATAAAGACGACATCCTCGCCTTCCTCATAAAGATAGGAATATTCGTCCTGGTCAAGGCGCACACGTTCGACCGCCTCGTCAGAGCGGAAACGCTCATTCAATTTCGTGCCATCGGTCACGCATTTCATCTCGACCTGGTTGAATGCGCCGCCCTTGCCGGGCTTGACATGCTGCGTTTTGGTCACCACCCACAGCTTGCCTTTGTGCTCGAGCACATTGCCAATCCGCACCGATACGCCATCAATTCTCATTACTAATCCTTTGGTTTGTGTTATTCTGTGTAGATATATCGAATTTCCAAATGAAAGCAACCAAGGAAAGAAAACGATGGTTGAGAACAGTCATGAGCTGGATGAATGCGGCGTTTTTAATGAATCGGGCGACCCAAAGGCCGAGGATGTGACAATCACATTTCGTGATAACGCCGGAGCAGAACATTCCTTTAGCGTGCACTACACAGTCGTCGATGAGATTCACGAAATCTTTGCTGGCTATGGCGTTCCTAAGATTGAGGAGGCACGTGATATTTTGGTAGAGCATGCGCCAAGAGACATTCAAGCCGTGATGAATGGGCTTGATATTGATGCACTCAAGAAAAGCACGCCACCTTTATGTGGCACCCCTCTATCGCCGTCAGCGTCTAGAGAAGCGCCTGAGCAAAGCCCTCCACCGCTGCCCCGGCCCCGTCCGGATGGCCCCACACGCTCGTGATCGCAGCAATGAAATCCGCCCCGGCCTTGACCATCGGCGTGCAATTTTCCGGCGTCATGCCGCCAATTGCGACGCAGGGAATTTCCGTATAGATGCTCCACCATTCCAGAATCTCGGTGGTTGGCGTGCCATATTTCGCAAGCTTTTCGGGTGCTTTCGACTGGGTCGGGTGAAAGGCGCCGAAGGCGACATAATCGGCACCCGCTGCCGCTGCATCCATCGCCAAATGTTTGCTATCGTGGCAGCTTACGCCAAGAATCGCCTCTTCCCCCAGAAGCTCGCGCATCCGCGCCACTGGCCATTCCGCCAGATCTTCCTGCCCGAGATGCACCCCGTCGCAGCCGAGCTGCTTCGCAAGATCCGGCCGGTCATTCATAATAAAGGCGACCTCATACTCCTGACAAATCGGCAGGAGCGCTTTCGCCGCCTCGATGATTTGATCGTCCGTCGCTGGCTTCGCAATATCACTCGGGTCCTTCAAGCGGAGTTGGAACGCGCCGATGAGGTTTGTGGCTTCCGCACTGTCATCCCGGCGCATGCCGGGATCCGGGGCTTCACCCACTATCTCATTTACAGCCCCAGACCCCGCAACAGGTGCGGGGTGACAATTTGAGGATTGTTGTGCATCCGCGACACCCTTCCCCGCCCCGAGCGCCGCGCGAAGCTGCGCCGAAAATGCCTCTAATTCGAGCTGCGGCGGTGAAATTAGGTAGAGATAACAAGGCTCTGTCATTTTTTTAGCAAACCTTCATAAAACTGAAACATAGCGCTGTTATGACATAGCAATCAAACAAGCAGAGGGCAATG
Source organism: uncultured Azospirillaceae bacterium (assembly GCA_964352815.1). Lineage (GTDB taxonomy): Bacteria > Pseudomonadota > Alphaproteobacteria > Rickettsiales > UBA3002 > CAYGTO01. The sequence continues at coordinate 115,920 of CAYGTO010000003.1, forward strand.
GTTTGTTGTTTTCAGTATGAGCAATATTAACGAATTTTGTGGTGTAGGCATTATCTGGGGATTTGATCCTGGCAATCGCAGAATCTTTGCCAAAGAGGTGATTGAAGGTTCGGCCGCAGCGCTAGAAGGGCTTCAAAAAGGTGATGTGCTCCTCGCCTATCAAAACGAATCGCGCCATGGCGAAAACGCAGAATGGCTAGCACCTGAATATGATCCAGATCGTAACATTCTAGAGGATCTTGATGTCATGTATGCTTATAACTCAGATTCTCGGGGTATGGAAGGCTCAAACGTTAAGATGCGCATTGCCAGAGGTGAGGGATCTGATAGTTTTGACACTGATTGGATGACGCGGGGCTTCGTACATCGCGCCGCGCAGGAACCTCATGCCGATCACACCCACTGCATGTTTATTGTAGAAGGTGATGAGGCCGGGCACGGGTTACCGCTATCATTAGTGGCAGCTACGCCGCCTTATAAATCGCGATAATCTCTTTGAACAAGGCAAGTGCTTCTTCGCGCGGGCGTTGGAAGCAGTTGCGACCAATGATCGAACCATCGCCGCCGCCTTGTGCAATCCCACGAATTTCCTCGAGTACCGCATCATTGCCTTTCGCACCACCGCCTGAGAAAATCACTAAACGGCGGCCGCCGAAGGTGGTTTGCTTCACATGCGCAATACGCTCTTTGAGGGTGCTGACCGGAATCTTTTCTGACTCATAGACTTTCTTCGCTTCGTCCAAACCGAGCGCATCGGTTGGCGGTTTGACCTTAATAATATGCGCGCCGAGCAGAGCCGCCATATGCGCCGCATAGGCACAAATATCGACCGCCGTTTCGGCTTCTTTCGTGAGGTTGCCGCCGCGCGGATAGGACCATACAACAACCGCCAGTCCCTTCGCTTTTGCTTCGACCGACAGGTCGCGAATCTCTTCCGCCATGTCATAAAATTTCTCTGAGCCCGGATAAATGGTGAAGCCAATCGCTGAGCAGCCAAGACGCAGTGCATCATCGACGCACGCCGTCACCGCCTGATTCGGGCCATCGGGATGGGTCGCGAGCGAGTTCGCACTGTTCATTTTCAGAATCAGCGGTATTGCGCCGGCGAATGAATCGGCACCGGCCTCAAGCATCCCGAGCGGCGCAGCATAGGCGTTCAAGCCTGCTTCGACCGCAAGCTGAAAATGGTAATGCGGATCATACGCCGGCGGGTTCTTCGCGAAACTACGCGCCGGGCCATGTTCAAAGCCCTGATCGACCGGAAGAATCACCATTTTCCCCGTACCCGCGAGCTTCCCCTGCATCATCATGCACGCCAGATTGGCCTTGGTTCCCGGGTTATCCGCCTCATACCATGAGAGAATTTTTTTGACTTTTTGCGTGACCTTCATCGATCTGCTCCTGAATGTTCTTTTTTGTCTGTTTAACGAGTCTTCAGGCAAAACACGATAGCGATTGTGTAACTTTACACAATGAAATCTTTAACACCTTCATCCTGAACAAAGCGAAGGATCTATTCTTCGGGTGGCGCCATAGATCCTTCGTCAGCTTCGCTTCCTCAGGATGACGGGTCTGCTACCAGCTCCCCGTATTCTCCATACTCGCCCAGGGCTCGGCGGGCGCGAGCGCATCGCCCTTCTGCAAAAGCTCGATCGAGATGCCATCAGGCGAGCGCACAAACGCCATATGGCCATCGCGCGGCGGGCGGTTGATGGTGACGCCGCCATCCATCAGTCTCTGGCACAGCGTGTAGATATTCTCAACGCGGTACGCCAGATGACCAAAATTGCGGCCGCCCGTATAGTCTTCACTGTTGCCATTCTCATCCGGCCAGTTATAGGTCAGCTCGACCAGCGGCGACTTCGTTTCCTTCGCGCGCTCCGCATCTCCCGGCGCGGCAAGGAAGACAAGCGTAAAGCGCCCCTTCTCATTGTCATAGCGCCTGGTCTCCAACAGCCCCAGCTTGGTGCAGTAAAAATCAAGCGATGCGTCCAAATCCTTCACGCGCACCATTGTATGTAAATATTCCATTGAGCCTCCTTGGTTGAGATGTCAAATACTCGTCATGCTGAGCTTAGCGAAGAATCTATTCGAGCAATATAGATTCTTCGTCGTGTACACTCCTCAGAATGACGCAGTAACGTGTTTCAATATGATCTGTTTCTGCGCTGCCATGTCCTCAAGTTTTATCGCATAGTCGCGATCGCCACGAAACACCAAATGCGGCAATCCTTCTTGAATCGCCATCATGCAGCCGCCCACATCATCGCCGCAATCTGTCCAAAGCGTGAACGTTGTGCCAGGCTGTTCCTCTTTCGCAATCTCGATCATCTCGCGAATGTAGAGCGGCCCGAGCGAGCTCACGGCCGATTCAGGCGTGGTCATTTCTGTTTCCCCTGCACGCAGCGCTTCAAGCAACTCATCCAGCGACGCGGCAATCCGCATTGTCTTTTCCTTGGTTGGCCATCAACGCGCTGACACCGGGAAGCTCTTTGCCTTCCAGCCATTCGAGGAACGCGCCACCTGCCGTTGAGAGATAGGTGAATTGTTTCGACAGGCCGGCATGTGACAAAGCTGCGACCGTGTCGCCACCGCCAGCAACGGTTTTGAGTGCATCCGCTTCGGTCAGTTTCGCCGCCATCCGCGCGAGCATCACCGTGGATGCATCAAATGGGTTGGTCTCGAACGCGCCCACCGGCCCGTTCCACACCGCGGTTTTGCAATCCGATAATGCCTGACACCACGCCATCACCGTTTCCGGCCCAACATCAAGCATCATGCTTCCCGGCGGAATATTCGCTACATCAACAACCTGGCTTTTCGCATGGGCCGCGAATTGGTTGGTGACGATGGCATCGGTGGGCAGGCAGATCTCGCAGCCCGCTTTCTCCGCTTCACTCAGAATCTCAAGCGCCGTATCTTTCAAATCGGTTTCGCACAGCGACGCGCCAATATCAATCCCCTGCGCGTGCAAAAATGTGTGCGCCATCGCGCCGCCAATGATCAGCTTGTCGACCTTCTTCACCAAATTTTTCAGCAGCGCTAGCTTGGTTGAAATTTTAGAACCACCCACCACGGCTGCGAGCGGACGATCGGGCTGGTCAAAGAGCTGAGCGAGCATGGTCACTTCTTCCTGCATCAGCTTACCCGCCGCCGATGGAAGATGTTTGGCAATGCCAACAATCGAGGCATGGGCGCGGTGCGAACAGGAGAACGCATCATTGATATAGACATCACCGAGCGCTGCCATATGTTTCGCAAAGTCCTCGTCACCCGCCTCTTCTTCGGGATGAAAACGCAGATTCTCCATCAGAATCACCTGGCCCGGCTTCGCCCCTTCAATCGCGCGGCGGGCGACGTCACCGACGCAGTCCGGCGCAAAACGGACATTGCGATCCCACAGCGCTTCGCTAAGCACATCCACCAGCGGCGCAAGCGACAGGCTTAAATCGACCTTGCCGTTAGGCCGGCCAAGATGAGAGAGAATAACCACTTTCGCATGGCGCTCAATGAGATATTGTAATGTCGGAATCGCACGAATGATACGCGTATCATCGACCACGCGCCCCGCTTGCATCGGCACATTCAGATCGAGCCGCAACAGCACGGTCTTATTCGCAACATCGAGCGTATCAAGCGATGGTAAAATCATGGATTGTGGTGTAGCACAGATACCTACTGGCTGGCAACCAATTGTGCCATATCAAGCATGCGGCAGCTAAAGCCCCACTCATTATCGTACCAAGCGGCCACACGCACCAAATTGCCATCTACTACCTGCGTGCCGTTCAGATCAGCAATTGAGCTCGCCGGGTGGTGGCAAAAATCGATAGAAACAAGCGGCTCGTCCGAAACTGCCAGCACGCCTTCCATATCGCCTTTCGCTGCGGTCATCAGCGCAGCATTCACGATCTCCGCGCTGGTCGCATTTTTCACCGTTACCGTCAAATCAACGAGCGAAACATTCGCGGTTGGCACACGAATCGCGCTGCCCGTCAGCTTTCCTTGTAGCTGCGGCAAAACGAGGCCAATCGCCTTCGCTGCACCGGTTTTCGTTGGCACCATCGACAGCCCCGCCGCACGCGCACGTTGCAAGTCTTTATGCGAACCATCGACCAAATTCTGATCCCCGGTATAGGCATGGATGGTCGTCATCACCCCAGCTTCAATACCGAACGTATCATCCAGCACTTTCGCGATCGGCGCCAAACAATTCGTCGTGCAGGAGCCAATCGAAATCACATCATGAAAACTCTCGAGCGCGTCATTGTTCACTCCGTAAACAATGGTTGGGCATTCGTCTTTTGCTGGCGCAGAAATCAACACTTTCTTCGCACCTTGCTGCAGGTGGACCTGGCAATCGGCCGCCGTCGCGAACTTACCGGTGCATTCGAGCACCACATCGACGCCCAGCTCACCCCACGGAATGTCTTTCGGCTCACGCGTATGAAACAACGCCATGGCCTGCTTACGATCACCGAGCGACATCACGATTGTCTCATGACCATCTTTGGTTTCGCCCGCTTCCACCTCGCCAGCAAACCGGCCATGCACTGAATCATATTTCAGCAGATGCAGGTGTGTCTCAATCGCCGCCGGGCCATTGACCGCGACAATCTCAATGCCATCGAACCCTTCTTCCAATGCCGCGCGCATTACGCAGCGGCCAATGCGCCCGAGTCCGTTAATCCCTACTTTAATGGTCATACATTCACTCTTTCTGTATATTGTCATTGCCACGTGCCGAGTGCAGAAGCACGAGGTCACAGGCAATCCAGGAAGAAAATGTCAGGAGACATTTTCTGACGCTAAAAATCTTCTGATTTTTAGCTATTCTGGATCCCCGGGATCGTTTGCCTACTGACATACACCCCGAGGATGACAGTTTAAGTTAGTTTCTTCTCCACCGCCTCGACAATCGCCTCCGCGGTGATGCCAAAATGTGCATATAGCTCAGGCGCTGGTGCCGATGCGCCAAAGCCATCCATGCCGATAAACACACCATCGCGGCCAATGTAGCGCTCCCAGCCAAAGCCAGATGCTGCTTCAATCGCGACTTTTAATATGGATGCGTCACCCAACACCTCTTGCTTATATGCTTCCTCTTGCGCTTCGAACAGCTCCCAGCATGGCATAGAGACGACACGCACTTTCATACCTTTCTCACGTAGCGCCTTCGCAGCTTCCACGCAGAGATGGGTTTCGGAGCCCGTGCCAAGCAAAATCGCTTGCGGGTTGTCATCCGAATGTTCACACATGATATAGGCGCCATTCGCGCATAGATTTTCATCGCTCATCTGGCTTCGTAAATGCGGCAAGCCTTGGCGCGATAGGGCGAGGATCGATGGGGTATCCGTCGCTTTCAGCGCCAGCTCCCAACATTCGGCCGTTTCGCTCGCATCGCATGGGCGGAAGACATTCACATTCGGCATGGCACGTAAGGAAGCGACATGTTCAATCGGTTGGTGCGTCGGACCATCTTCGCCAAGCCCAATCGAATCATGGGTCATGACGTAAATCACTTGCTGCTGCATCAGCGCCGAAAGGCGAATCGCCGGACGGCAATAATCGGTGAACACCAAGAACGTCCCGCCATAGGGCACAAAGCCGCCATGCAGCGCGACGCCATTCATCACCGCCGCCATGCCATGTTCACGAATCCCATAATGAATGTAGCTACCCTCATAATGCTCCGCGCTCACCACCGCCATCTCTTTGGCTTTGGTATTGTTTGATCCCGTCAAATCGGCCGAGCCGCCGAGTAAATTATCGAGCTTCGCATGCAGCGCATCGAGCACATTTTGCGATGATTTACGCGAGGCTTCTTTAGGCTGCGATTCTGCCAGTTGCTTTTTCAGTGCGGTGACCACTTCACTCACCGCCGCTTGATTCACCCCAGCGAGAAACGCATCAAAACGCGCCTTTTCCGAAGAGGCTTCATAACGCTGCGCCCAGGCCTCGTGGGCCGGCTTACCAATATCATTCGCGTGACGCCAGCTCGTGAGAATCTCTTCTGGAATCTCGAATGGCGCATGGCTCCAGCCCATCGCTTCACGCGTGCCAGCAATTTCTTCATCCCCGAGCGGTGCACCATGGCTCGCTGCCGTGCCCGCCTTGGTCGGCGCGCCTTTCGCAATCGTCGTCTTGCAACGAATCAATGTCGGCTTGTCGCTCTGCTTCGCCGAGAACAGCGCCTGCGCAATTTGCACCGGGTCGTGCCCATTAATGCTCGTTACGTTCCAACCGCAGGCTTCAAACCGCTTCGTATGGTCTTCCGAGGTTGACAGCGAGGTCGGGCCATCAATCGAAATGCCGTTATCATCAAACAACACGACGAGTTTCGACAAGTTCAAATGCCCTGCGAAAGAAATGGCTTCTTGCGAAATCCCCTCCATCAGGCAGCCATCACCGGCGATGACGTAGGTATGGTGGTTGACCAAATCATCCCCGAAACGTGCGTTCAATAAACGCTCGGCAAGCGCCATACCAACACCGTTCGCAAGCCCTTGGCCTAGCGGCCCCGTTGTGGTTTCAATCCCTCGCGCATGGCCAAACTCTGGATGTCCGGCTGTACGTGCGTTTAGCTGACGAAACTGCTTAATTTCATCGAGGGTAATATCTTCATAGCCGCTCAAATACATCAAGGCATATTGCAGCATCGAGCCATGGCCGGCCGAGAGAATAAACCGGTCGCGGTCAGGCCATGCCGGGGCGGCCGGGTCAAATTTCAACACATCTTGGAACAACACCGTCGCGACATCGGCCATCCCCATCGGCATGCCGGGGTGCCCAGAATTCGCGGCCTGCACCGCATCCATCGACAAAGCGCGAATCGCGTTGGCAAGTTCATCATGCGTCACCTCATGGTGAGCCGACGGCGTGGTTGCGGATGAAGACACAGGCACCTCATTTTGTTGCGCCGGAATCATACAAGTTTTCCGTCACTTGCAAAGCAGAAAATCCGTAAAGTGAATGGTTGGTGATAACCCCGGTTTTTATTTTGTCGGAAATGAGAGGCGCTGCTATTTCTCTTATCAACTTAGTTCAACAGCCACTTCTAACCGACTTAGTTTTATGTCTTCACCGCTCGAAACCGCGACTCAGCATATGCAACAAGCGCTTCACCAGCTAGAGCAGCGCATTGAAGGGCTGTGCGCGAAGGTTGAAGAAAGCGACGCGCGCGAGGCGAAAATTCGCAGCGAATGGGAAGAGCTGTGCGAGTCGCTGGAGCATGACATCACCGCGCTGAAAGAAGAGAATGCAACAATTCGTGACGAGAATGTACAGCTAAGTAACCAGCTTCAGGAGTTGCAGCAAGACTATCTCGACCTGCAGCAAGTGACCGATAGCGTTTGTGACCGCCTCGATACGTCGGTGACACAGATGGACTTGATCCTTGAACATGCGGAGGCAAGCGCATGAGCATTATGAACCTCTCCATTCGTGGCAAACAATATCAGATCGCATGTGGCGATGGCCAGGAAGCCCATCTTAACATGCTTGCGGGGCAGCTTAATGAGCGCCTCACCCAAATCGCTGGCACCAACACCCGCCTTCCCGACAGCACCTTGATGCTGCTCGGTGCCTTGATGATTGCGGATGAGCTGCATGAGCTACAAGGCGAACATCAAAAACTCTATGACTACATGGAACAGGTCGAATCGCAAAATGAACGCTATAAGAGTAACGCGCAGGATGCGAATGCCGATGCGCTGACCACACATCGTGAGACAATGGAAAACGAATTTTCGGGTATTATAAGCACCTTGTCGGAAAAGCTTGAGAAAATGGTCCAACGCACCAACAAAGCCACGGCCGCCTAATGGTTTTTCGTGCATTTTGCATGGGCATACTGACCGCAAGCCTACTCGTCGCTTGCTCCAAAGCCGAAGCCTGTGATTACAGCCAGGGCGAATGGAACGAAATTCTCGGGCAATGTAATTACGAATGGCTGGAATAGTTCTTCCCCTAGACAATGCCCAAAATGCGCCCTATAATTAAGAGAAGTACTGCGCGGTGCGTGAGGATCGAACGCTCCGGGACCGATGTAACCTTTAAGGGAGCTGTCCCTTGCTTCGGCTGTGGCCTTAGTAATATGGCACCCACCTGACCACACGGGTCACGGGAGGTTTTATGCATCCCACGGCCAGCGCGGTACTTTACCTAAGGTCCACTATGCATTCGCCACTTTCCTATCACCCTGACCAGCTTCCCTATGAAAAACAACGGCTTAGGCAGAAACTACTGACCCAGCGCCAACAATACCCAGCCGATAAGCGCCTGTTCGCGGCCGAGTCGATCGCGCAGCATTTCATGGACCACCCGCTTCTCGCCTTTGATGCGCCTGTGGCGGGCTATATTGCCATGCGCGGCGAACTCGATATTACGCTTATTTTTGATAAGCTTAGGAAATACCAAAAAATGACATGCCTCCCCGTTGTTGACGAAAAAGATGCGCCTCTCCTCTTCCGTGAGTGGCATAAAGGCCAGCCGCTCACCCAAGGCACCTTGGGGGTGAAGGAGCCTGCAGCGGAGGCGGAAACATGCAACCCGCGTATTATTCTCGTTCCTTTGCTCGCCTTTGATCCGGCCGGCTACCGGCTTGGCTATGGCGGCGGTTATTATGACCGGACCATCGCAGCGCTGCGCAGCGCCGATCCATCCAATCCCCCGCTCACTATCGGAGTTGCCTATGATTTTCAAGAAGTTGACGCCTTGCCAATCGAGCCACACGACATTCGCCTGGATGGGATTCTGACCGAAACCGGCGTGAGTATGTTTTTGTAGTTTTCTTGATCGCTCCCGCGCTGCACTGCTGTTACGCGCGATGAGCCTGACGGCTGCGCCGACTAAAGGGCTTCGCCTGTTGGCTGCGCTTCATCACTACGCACCTAATTCCTTGCATTGCCTTGATTTTCCTAGTAATCCAATTGAATGAAGATTTTATTTTGTGGCGATGTGGTCGGGCGCGCAGGGCGCAAAGCGCTTACGCGGTGGATGCCCCAGCTAAGAGAGAAACATCAGCTTGATGCCGTGATTATCAACGGCGAGAACAGCGCGGGTGGCTTTGGCATTACCAAAGAAACACTGAAAGAAATGCTTGATACCGGCGCCGATGTCATAACCGGCGGCGATCATATCTGGGATCAGCGCGATTGCCCGAAACTGCTTGAACAAGAACCGCGCCTACTGCGCCCGCATAACTACCCGGAAGGCAGTCCTGGCAGCGGCTTTCGTACATTCGAGCTAAAGAACGGCCAACGCCTAACCGTCATGCATTTGCTGGGGCAAATTTTCCATAAGGAATATCTGAACAGCCCATTTGAGTGCGCGAAAGCGTTGCTGGATGGAGTTAAGTTAGGACGCGACACCGATGCGATTGTGGTTGATATGCACGCGGAGGCGACTTCAGAAAAATGTGCGATGGGGCATTTCCTCGATGGCCAGGTGAGCCTGGTGGTTGGGAGCCACACCCATATTCCTACTGCTGACAGCCATATTTTACCCAAAGGCACAGCCTATCAGACCGATGCCGGTATGTGCGGCGATTATAATTCAGTGATCGGCTTCGAGCCGTCCGTCCCGCTGAAACATTACATGACCAAACGTAAGCTGGGCCGAATGGAGGTCGCGAGCGGCGAAGGTACGGTATGCGCCGTGCTGGTTGAAACCGATATTCGTACCGGGCTCGCCACCTCGATCGAACCCATCCGCTGCGGCGGGGTCATTGGGATGGACAGCGCGTCCGATCAAAAAGCCGCTTAGCTAACGCACTGTTTGATATTATTTTATCTTATTATGACACGCCAATTGTCACACAATTGTCACAAACGATTGGGCATCTTTACGCTAAAATGAGATTAACAATTAGAGGTAACCATGGCCATTTTAGATTGGGTAGAACGTCAGGTTTATACAGGGACGAGCCTGTTCCGTCGCAATGTAATGGAGCCTTTAGTGCTCGATACAGAAGATTCATTGATAGCACGCGGATGGGATTATTCCTTTGGCGCCTTATTTGATTGGATCGGATCCGCGTTACGCGATGATTACCAACCTATGTTCGCACGTGATGAACGCAGTGATACGCGCGTTATCCGCGCTGGGGCACGCCGCGAAGGGGTACGCGGTTCAGCAGATGATATCTTAATAAGCGGCGCACAACTTAGCCCGTATGCTGGCTCGCGCATTTATAATTCACTGCAAGGCATGGAAAATTTTGATTTACGTGATGGTGCAACGGCTGCCGAGATTCAGCGTGTTCAGAATCATTCAACAACCGTTGTATTGGCTAACCTCATTGCAAGCATCGAAGAAGGCGCTACGAAAGGACAAACGATTGACCTAAGAAAGCTCGACATTAGACAAGATGCATTCAACCGTAATGCACACCTGCTCGGTCAACACGCTGATCAAGCAGTGGTTGACGGTGTTCTTGACCGAGATGAAATTACAAAGATCACTCGTGACCCTGAATTTAGGGCCGCACGCAGCTTACTCACAGATATCGCGAATGCGGGAAGCAGAAGCGCAACGGATGTTCGAGAAGCCTCGGCGCCTCGTACCACTCCTGCTGTAGAGACTGATCGGCTCGAAGCGTGGGCAGCGCGGAATTCCGGCGAAAGCCGCGGCTAAATTTCATTTAAGATTTGTGTGAAAGGGTAGAGAGCCTAGAGCTCTTCATCATCCTCTTCGATATCGACTTTAGGACGCTTCGGTGCTTTGCGCGATGAATCGCTGGTCTTCGTTTTATTTAGCTTCTGATTCTTTCCATCCCACTGATACTGATAGACGATGGTTTTGGTGCCCGTCGTGACGATGTCACCATTCGGGAGCTGAAGCACATCAAAGCCTTTCTGAAGCGCATCGTTGATAAGTGCAGAAGATTGTCGAAGATAGCCCGCATTCGCCATTAAATCGGTGAGAACCTTGTCCGCATCGGCGCGAGACACTGTTGCCGTATCACCAATCACTGACGCCAACTCTGAGATCTTCTGTGCTTTCTCATTCATGCGGATCACTCCTGTTCCTTGTTATTTTTAATTGGTTATACAGGGCTTTTCTATGATTGCACCTGAAATTTCCTTACCCAATATTAACTATTTAACTGATCCTCTACGAAAAGCAAAGAAAAGCAGACGGTTTCTCCACAATTGTCATCAAACCTTCATATTTGCGTGAGCGAAAGTTTGCTCAATCATACAGGCCGCTAGAATCACTCTGGCAAAAAAAAGCCCGCAGCGGGAAGCGGCGGGCAAGGAGCTAGACGACAAAACTCTAACAACAAAAAGGATGTCTTTTTGTTCTTTTTATCTCTTATTCGGCTTACGCTGCCTCCAGCGCATCCATTAATTCATTTGTGGTATGCATGGCGCGCACTGTCAGCAAATGTGAACGCTGCGCTCCCATGATCTCTTCTAGCACATCAAGTACCTCACTGCGCATCGCGCGCATGTCGCTTTTCGTGCCATTATCATTGGCTTGAAGCTGCTTGAGATACAACTCATGAAGTGGGTTCATCACCACCGCACCGGTATCCATTTCTATAGTCTTTGCTGCCTGATTCATAATGCTCTCCCGTGTTATACTTTTATGTCGAGACCTTGACTCATATTCACTGCGTAGTGAGCGATATGAGCGTCGGCAATCTCTGCTTCATTGTATTCTTCCTGTTGCAATAATGATGCCGAGTTATGCGCCTCATCCGCATTCTCGTCATTCTGACCGCCTTGGTTCAATGAAAACTCAAGCGAGCTCTCATCGCCTTGCAAACCGGCTTGCTCTAGTGCTTGCTGCAACATCTTCGAATCACGCTGTAGTAAATCAAGCGTATCTTGATTATCCGCACTCACCATCGCTTGGACACGACCATCTTTTCCGAGTTCGATTTGAATTTCGACGCGGCCAAGCTCAGCAGGCTCAAGCTGAATTTGAATACGATCAAAACCACTGGCTGAGTGTTGACGAATTTGAACGGCAACTTGTTCAGTGGGGTTCGTGGGCGCATTCTGACGTGCAAACTCAGCAGAGAACATTTTGCCATGGCCGGTTAATTCATTCGGGCGTTGCGCTTGTTCTACACCTAGTTCACTGGTGAACGCTAACGTTTCAAGGCCAGAACCAACTGGGGTGAGAGGCTGAGCAACTTCCTTTGCTTTAGGGCCCGCCATATTCATGGCCATGAGGGACGCAGCTCCTTCACTTTTTCCCATAGAACCTTGCTGCGATAAAAGCTGTGACAATGTATCCGCACGATCACTTAGTTGACTATTGCGTGAATCATAAGATGCCACATCCAGCCCTTCGGTTACTTCCGTGAGTACAGAAGAAGCGCTCGCCTTACCATTCAAAAGGTCAAGGCTCTTTTGATGCAATGGTGCATTCACCGAAGCCGCCGCTACGGGCTGTCGCTGTTGCCCCTGCTCATCCAAGAGGGCATAATTCATTGCGGAATATTGCACATAAGTTTGTTGGTCATCTTGTAGCAACGCCCCTTCATCAAGAGGGGCTTGCTGTTGCGGAAGCTCTTCACCTGCTGCAGGCGTCAACTCATTCAAACGCAAGCTATCATAATTCACCGGCTCGAGCCGCCCTGTGTCTGGATTATATTGTAGGGGAATCTGGGCTTTCCCGTTCTCACGCTCAACCATTCGACTGATCAGATCTTGTAGCGTCGTGCCGTTCTCGTCACCGCTCTGCGTATTCAACACCTTGTCATTCAAAAGTTGGTAAAGCGCATCAGAAGATGTCGTTACGCTTTCTGCACTCTGCCCCCCTGCCGATGGAGTCAACGCTTGAAGAGCCTTAAGCTCTTCAGGAGTCGCCTTATCTGCCATCGCTGAAATGCGTTGCAATAGGGCTGCTTCGGTTTCGGTCATCCCTTCTGTTGAGAAGGCAGCCGGATCAATCGAGGCCGTTTCACCATCGGCAATCTGCTTCAATAGCGTCTGGGCAAAACTTTCCGAGATCGTTTGGTTTTCGGCCGTGTTCTGAATCACCGTGCCTGATGCGTTGGATGAGCGCTGAGAATTACTCAAGGCGCCTGACACACCGCCACCCATAGCGCCATTCGAAGCGCCAGAGAGAAGCATATTCATCAAGAGTGGTGTGTTCATTTTTTACCTAGTTGATACTAATTCACCTCAGAGATTTGCAAAGCGCGTGCCAGAAATAACCTTTGAGAAAGAGAATAGGATATTGGAGAACATAAAAAAATGCACGCCCACCATGTGTGAACGCGCATTGATCAGCTAAGACGAATTTGTTTTACGATGCGATGATTTCATTCACCGAATGTTTCATATCATAATCATTATGACTGAAAACATGCTGCCATGCCAATTTCCGTTTTGCATCAACAATGATCGGAGCTTTCGCATTCACCGTAATATTGATGATATCACCTACTTTTTCCATTGAAGCAATGAACAGAAACAAGGCCGACTCTTTTTCAACATTTGCTTCCTCACAGGTCTTATGAGCATCCTCCAATGAAATCACCGGATTCTCCGCTTGCATCGGCATCGTGATGAACGAAATGCTATGATCCTCGAGAGACTGCAATAAACGGAAATGTTCATTCATTTTTGGCGTTGGAAACTCCGTTAAGCAATATTGCGTCAAGTTCGACAGCCCCAAAATGCCATTTGGAAAAATGACGGGCGCGGCAGGGTTAACCTTAACCTCACCAAAACGGCTCTGAATCATCATTTCAGTTTCTGTGCTCTCGTGATCCTCTGGCTGCATCGGCATCATTGTGACGCTTCCTCCTGTTTCAATACTGCGTATGTTTTGCATGACATTATTCTCCTGATTGTAGCGCTAAATGCATGGTTTGACTATGTCTAAGCCCTTTTTTCTAACACGTTTGATTCAATTGTATCGCAACCGTTTCTTTCGGTGGCGCTGCCTTTTTGCCAAATGCCGTGTAGTTTGACGTTTCCTGAAACTTCTGCGCTGCCTTCGCAATCAGTTCAAAAATACGGCGGTTTACAATGCGCGCCGCGTCTACACGTTTTTTATTTTCCTGTACTGCTCCCGTCATACGCAGGATCGCTTTCTCCAGTTTCGATTTTTCTGGCATCTTAAGAGACTTAATCGCTTCAGGGTGCTCAACAATGCGTTTTTTCTGAACTTCTAATGCGCTCGCAAGCTCTCGCTTACGCTCTTGCATTGACTCCACCTCTGCCACTCTTGATTGTTTCAGCGCTGCAGACTCTTGATCCAAAAGCTCTGACATTTCTTGCGTTAATGCGAGAAGTTCGCGGATATCGATCGGCTCAGACGACGTCACCATTTCCATATCACCATCTGCCATAGCGCTTACCCATTCATGCTGCGTCAGATGTTCCGCGCGTTGCATCGAACGATCTACGGTTTCATATCCTTTACGTGTATACATACCCATAATGCCTCACCTTGATGTTATTGCACTTCTTGCATCTGCAAGAGTTGACGCTTAATATCGTCGGCAATTCCTATTCCACCAGTCTCTGCAAGAATCTTGCCATATTCATCTACGAGTAATTCTTGAAACACATCTTCACCATAACCACCGCCCGTGACTTCATCCTTAGGCACAGTATCGAACATGCTTTGCAGCATCTGCGCAATAAAGACAGCCTCAAACTCTTCTGCTACCTTATTGATCTCCGCTTCGCTTTGCGCGCCCTGCAGCTGCATCGCCTTCGATTTCGCCGCACTGGTTTGGCCCTGCTCCTGGCCAATCTTTGCAATGTTTCCAGCTTGTAAGGTCAAGTTACTCATACCCCCCCTATTTCGCCACAATATCGGCCTGCAACGCCCCTGCAGACTTAATGGTTTGTAAAATCGTAATCAGGTCGCGCGGCCCAACACCAAGTGAATTCAATCCCGCCACCAAGTCACGTAGCGTTGCACCGGTCTCAAGGACTGTTAAACGTTGATTATTATCTTCATCCACTTCAATGTCCGTGCGAGGGACCACTTCCGTTGTCGCGCCCTCCGGCGCAAATGGATTAGGCTGCGACACTTGCGGCGTCTCTTCGATTTTCACCACAAGATTCCCCTGTGCCACTGCAACCGTATCAATCCGAACATTCTCACCCATCACAATTGTTCCCGTTGCTTCGTCGATCACGACGCGTGCGGCTTGATCCGTCTGCACGGTGAGCCTTTCAATGTCTGCCACCAGGCCAGCCACATCCCCTAAATAGGATGGCGGCACCGTCAAACTTACGGTTCCCGGATCTACCGCGCGCGAAGCGCCTGGACCAATTTGCCGGTTAATCGCGTTCGCAACATTCTTCGCAGTGGTAACATCAGGATTACGTAGTGCGAGGGTCACTTGACGCAAATCATTCATTGCAAAGGCAATCTCACGCTCTACAATGCCACCATTCGCAACAAAGCCGCTCGTGGGCACTCCTTTTGTAATATTGGAACCGGACCCCCCTTCATCAGCACCCCGTCCAGCCGAAAAACCACCGATCGCAATCGGCCCTTGCGCCACAGAATAGATATTTCCATCCGCCGCATAAAGCGGGGTCGCCAAAAGTGTTCCGCCCAACAAGCTGCTTGCATCACCCAACGCACTGACGGACACATCGATGGTGCTTCCACCACGTGCAAATCCCGGCAACCGCGCGGTCACTGAAACCGCTGCGACATTGCGTGAACGAAGCTGCGTTAATCCACGCGCATTCACCCCTTGGCGCTCCAAAAAGGCGAGCAAGCTTTGTTCGGTAAAGGCATTGTTTTGGAGACGATCCCCCGTACCGCTAAGGCCCACCACAAGGCCATATCCCATCAGAATATTATCACGCACCCCTTCCACTTCGACGATATCCTTAATTCGCGCAGCATTGGCCGAAGCGGCAAAAAATACCGTTAGCAGCAAGGTAAAGAGGGCAAAAAATGCGGATGCATGCGTGACAAGGCGATGGACAATCGCCTCATTTCTCAGTCGTTTACGTTCTTTTTCTCGAATTAACGTCGTCATAATCTGTCTGCCGGTGTTCATGTTCTGTTTTTACTTTACACTCATGCGATGCTAAAATCGTGCCAAGCAGCGTAATCACTCACACATATTGATCGTTCGATTGCAGGAGTCTTCGCAATCCGGTATAGTTTGCTTAGAGATCAACCCAGCGGCGATAAGGAATTAATCATGCGTGTGGAAGGCCCAAGTAGTGGGGCAAAAGTCGACAAGAAAAAGCTAAAGAAGTCAGCGGCTTCCGGCTTCGGCGCAGCGCTTGATGAGGCCGCAGGGGCCAGCGATAGTGTAGCGACACACTCAACGGATGCACTTGCCCAAACGCACGCCGTTGATGGTCTGCTGAGCCTTCAGGAAGTTGAAGGAGATGCCCAAGGCCGCAAAGCCGCATACCATCAAGGCATGAATACGTTAGACGCGCTCGATGAGCTACGCATGGGCCTTCTTTTAGGAACGATCCCATCATCCCTATTGGGGCGCATTCAATCGAACGTGATCCACCAAAAGCAGATCACTACAGACCCGAAAATGCGTGCGCTGCTGGATGATATCGAGCTTCGCGCCGCAGTAGAAATCGCTAAGATTGAGATGTCTCGTCCGGAGAGCCATTTATGAAATTCATGCTCAACGGCAAACTCTGCTTAAAATCCAGAGACTTACTCAAATGGAACATCCAAGATTTATCGCAGCATTCCGGGGTTCCGACCAACCTGATCGATAAGTTTGAGAAAGGACGCCAAAACCTCCGACGCAATGAGAATATGCAGCTCAAAGAGACGTTTGAAGATAATGGCATCCATTTCCCATCACCAACGGAAGCCTATCTTTCGGATGAAAAGAAGAAGCACTATGCAAAACGCGAGGTATATGGCCCGCCCACCTATGACCAACTTCTGTCGGCAAAAGCGGCGAGCAAGGATGTGCTAGAGCGGATTAAAGCTAAGAAACAGCTTCAGAAATTCCGCACCCCCAGTTCACGCTATGCCTCCTCTTCAGCTGCAAATACTAGCGACACATCAGGATAAGGTGAGAAAAACCGCATTATGTCTTGATCAGTATGCCGGGATCGGCTATTTGCCTTATATTTAAACCATGCGGAGCACGAGCAAATGGCAGTTAAACTTCCAAAGGGATATAAGCCCACAGCAAAAGAAGAATACATGAATGATAAGCAGCTAGAATATTTTCGTTTAAAGCTGCGTGATTGGCGTAAAGAATTGCTCGCAGAGTCGCAAGAAACCATGGAAAACCTTCGTGAAGAGAACTGGCACGAGGCAGACATTGCCGACCGTGCATCCATTGAAACTGAAGCTGGCGTTGAGCTACGCACGCGCAACCGCTACCTGAAACTGGTGAACAAAATTGATGCCGCATTGCGCCGCATTGATACGGGTGAGTATGGGTTCTGCGAGGAAACGGGTGAGCCTATTGGTCTGAAACGTCTCGAAGCGCGCCCGGTCGCAACCTTGTGCATTGAGGCCCAAGAACGCCATGAAAAGATTGAAAAACAATATGTTGACGAAGATTAGACTCTTTCTAATCTTCTAAGACATCGGTGGCATTCTCCCTATAATTAAGCCTTTATTTACGCCCTTTTGCTATCCTGATGCGTAGTAATAATACAATCAGGGTAGGCAAGCGTATGGACAGTGATGTGGCATCACTTCGTGATTTGACGTCAGGATATGAGTATCTGACGGATGTTTCACGTCTAGATCAACTTGCCGCTGTCATCGCCGCGCTTGCTGAGCCCGGCATGGACCCCGCAGACGCGTTGAGCTATTTTGACAAGTTTGTATCCAGCGCATCCAACGCAGAACATGCCCCGATTAAGGAACAAATGCATGCCCTTGGCTTTTATTCATACGATCATTTTGTTGACGCGCTTACTCCGCTCATTGCACATCATGGACGCCAGCTATGGGAAAAAGGGATCTTGTCACGCCCCCTTACCACCTGCCACTAACCACTCTCCACATGCGCCCGTAAGCATCTTGCGAGAAACCCGCATTCGCGCTACACTGTGCCAACTGTTAGGAGCTCTATGACGCAGCATCTTCCGAATAGTCTGACCCTACGTGGCGGCGACATTGGCGACTATGTCGAGCTGGTCCAAAGACGCTTGGTTGAACTCAGCCTGTTTGAAGAGGGCAATATCAGCGGCGAGTATGATGAAGCGACGGGCTCCGCCATTCGCCATTTCCAAACATTGAATAATCTTGAAGTCGATGGCGTGACTGGCCCGAGCACTGCGCGCGCGCTCAAACTCACAAAAGACGAGACGGCCTCTGCGCCAGTGGATGAAGAAAAGAAGGAAGCTGCACAGGCGGCAGAAGCATCGGAGCGTGAATTACTCGCGAAACAAGAAGCCGAAGCCCGCCTTGCTGAACAAGCAGCACGCGAAGAGGCTCTTGCCGCGGAGACGACACAAGCACACCCAGACCCCCTCGAAATGATCGAGCCTGAAGCGGCAGCGCAAGAAGCCGACCTTGAAGCACGCCCATCGGTTCCCACGCCACCACCGAATCCATTTGCGAGCAAAGATAAGGATGTGTATCGCGAGATGAAGGAAGGCATGGACCGCCAGGAGTTCATGGATGACACGTTGCAAGCATCAACGGATGCCCCAACCCAAAACGCGGACGCAGTGCCAGAAAAACCGGCTGAGTCAAAACAGGTTGCAGCCGAGGCGGCGCATGATAAGGCCGGTGCTGAGATGCGCCGCAATATGCTAGAACAGCAAGAGGTCGCAGCTACTCCCGAGAAACCTATTGACGTTGCTGCCGTGCCGAAAGAGGTGCCAAAGGAAGCGGCACCCCAAGCAAATGATAAAGAGATGCGCCAGGCGATAGAGGATCAGACCGAAGCGATGAAAGAAACGGCCGCCAGCCCGCCTGTCCCGCCGTCACGCGATGCGCAAGCGGCAGAGCAAAGCCAAGCACAAGCTGATCAGAAAGCAAATGTGATGGAACGCGCGGGCGGGGCCAAGCCGATCATTATTGATGCCGCAGTATTTGAACGCGTGGCGCAGCAAATCGAAGCGAAGCTCGAGCCAGAGACTGTCAAAGAAGTCAAAGCAACGGGCAAACAAATGGCGCAAGCCGGTGTCAGCGAAGCGGTGCTCGATCGCGAAGACCTCACGCGCACTGTCAACACGCCAGCAGTTGAGCGTGGTACGGATCAGCAGATGGAAATCGGCTAATCTTTTCTCAGCAGCTCTGCGATCCAGCCCTCATGCGTTACCGTTTCTATCGAGCCCATGCCATGCGCATGGTATGATGCGAACACGGCGTCACGCTGCACTTCGGTAAACCCAGACAGTATAGCATAGCCACCCGTATCCAATGATGCGACGATTTCTTCCGCCATCGCAATCAACGGATTGGCCAGAATATTGGCGATAACCACACGGTACGGGCTCTGCCCATGCACTTCTGGATGGGCAATACTGCCATGCACTGAAGTGATGCGCTTGCATTGGTTGATTACGATATTGTCTTGCGTCACCTCAACGGCGATGCGATCACTGTCTGCCGCTACTGTCCCACCGCCCCAGCGTTTTTCATAAGCAATCGCTAGAATGCCGGTACCGCAGCCGAGATCAAGTGCCGCAGAGCCCTGGACCTCTTCTGGTAATGCTGCGATCAAACGCAAACATCCCGCCGTCGTCGCATGTTCTCCCGTGCCGAACGCTGCTCCCGCATCCATCGTGATCAGCACACGCCCATCCGGCACCTCTCCCGCATGGCTACTGCTTCGAACATAAAAGGGCGGCACATCAATAGGCTGAAACGACGCTTGGGCAAGCGCTGCCCAGTCTTGCGGCTCCACGGCACTGACAGTTGCGTCTGCAATGGTATAGCCCGCATATCGCAGACGGTCGAGCCGCTCATGAATCGGCGGAAGGTTTTCTTGGTCCACATAGAGCGATAGCGTGTTGCTCTCATGGTGATAGCGCTGCGCAAGACACAGGTCTTCGGTCGCGGTCTGTACCAACATCGCGCTTTCCTTGCCGCACTTCATCACCATTGCATGGAGCGCTTCAGGCTGAGCGAACACGTTCATCTCATTCATGAGGCATCCTCGCTCAAACGGCGCCATGCATCTTCAGACAGAATGGCAACACCCAGCTCTTCTGCTTTTTTGCGCTTCGAACCCGCTGCTTCACCGGCCACCACATAATCGGTTTTTTTCGATACACTGCCCGAGACTTTCATGCCTAACCGCTCCGCCTGCGCCTTCGCTTCACTACGACTCATCTGCGTAAGCGTGCCTGTGAAAACAATGGTTTTACCGGCCAGTGCAGAATCACTCGCCACCTGCTCAGCCGCCTTAACCGTTATATGTTCTAGTAATGCGGCGATCAGCGTTTGATTATGCTGCGATGCAAAGAACTGAATCAGCGCTTCAGCTACCTTGCTGCCAATGCCATCAATATCAAGAAGCCCTTCATAAGCTTCTGAAGACTCACCTTCACTAATGATGGCATTCATCGCATTCTGGAAGTCACTAAATGCATGATAATGCTGCGCGATTAATTTTGCATTCTCTTGGCCGATATGGCGAATCCCCAGCGCATACAAAAACCGTGCGAAACCAATGTGACGCCGCTCATCAATGGCTGAAAACAAATTCTCCGCTGACTTTGTGCCCCAACCTTCTTTGGCATGCAGTGGCGTCAAACTCTTACGCTCACTTTCTTGCAGCGTAAAAATATCGACCGGTGAGTGGATGCGCCCTTCCTGCCAGAAGGTGTGAATCTGCTTTTCTCCGAGCCCATTAATGTCAAATGCTTGACGCGAAACAAAATGCTTCAGTCGCTCGACAAGCTGTGCATCGCACTGAAGGCCGCCGATACAGCGACGCACCGCCTCACCTTCTTCACGAATTGCATTACTCTGACAAATCGGGCACTCTTTTGGGAATGAAAATGCTGCAGCATCTTTAGGACGCTTTGCAACATCCACAGACACGACTTGTGGGATCACATCGCCTGCCCGTTGAATCACAACCGTATCTCCAACGCGAATATCTTTGCGCTGGATTTCATCTTCATTATGCAATGTCGCATTCGACACTACCACCCCGCCGACAGTGACCGGCGTTAGCCGTGCGACGGGCGTCAATGCACCTGTGCGTCCCACCTGAATATCAATGGCCTCAACAACCGTGCGCGCCTGTTCGGCTGGAAATTTATGGGCAATCGCCCAGCGCGGTGCACGAGCCACTTGGCCTAGCCGCTCTTGTAACGCTAAGTCATTGACCTTATAAACAAGCCCATCAATATCGTAAGAAAGATCAGCTCGCTTTGCTTGCATTCCCTCGTAATACACCATGATCGCTTCCGCCGAGTCGCAGAGTTGATGAAGCGGGTTGACCGCACACCCCCATGCGGCAAACTGATTCACCATCGCCTCTTGTGTTGCAGCCAATGCAGCACTCACGTCACCCACTGCATAAACGAAACATGACAGTTTGCGCTGTGCTGTGATCGACGCATCGAGCTGGCGGAGCGAGCCTGCTGCTGCATTACGCGGGTTGGCAAAGGGCTTCTTCTCTGCTGCTTCTTGTGCAGCATTAAGCGCAAGAAAGTCATGCTTATCCATATACACTTCGCCGCGCAATTCGACCACATCCGGCGCGTCACCTGTCAGCCGGTCCGGAATGCCTTGCACATGACGAATATTCTCTGTGATATCCTCACCTGCCGCCCCGTCACCGCGCGTTGCTGCACTTACTAAAGCACCTTTTTCATATCGGGCCGAGAACGATAATCCATCAATTTTAGGTTCCGCAAACAATGTCAGCGGCGCCTCTTCGGACAGCTGAAGAAAGCGTTTTGTGCGCGCGATGAAATCTGCAACATCTTCTTCACTAAACGCATTCGCGAGCGATAGCATTGGTACCGCATGGGTAACTTTAGAAAAAGCCGATGATGATGACGCCCCCACTTTCTGAGTCGGACTCTCAGCCGTTACTAGCTCTGGGAATTGTGCTTCAATCGTTTCAAGCGATTGGCGAAGCATATCATACTCCGCATCTGAAATTTCAGGATCATCCTCTGCATAATACCGTTGGTCATGATGCTGAATCAACGCACCTAGTCGCTCATGTTCGCGGCGCGCATCATCCGCGTTCATCAGCCCCGCCTCCATCGCGCTCAGCGGCTTATTCATCCGCGCTCGCCAATAACTTTTCTGCTGCCGCGCGGGCTTCGTCCGTCACATCTTTTGCAGCTAACATACGCGCAATTTCTTCGCGGCGTTCGTCTGTGGCAAGCTCCTTAACATAGGTAAAGGTCTTACCACGACTATCCTTCTTACTGATATGAAAATGCTGCGATCCACGTGCGGCAACTTGCGGCAAGTGCGTTACCACCAATACTTGTGACATTTCGCCAAGCTGGGCGAGGCGCGCACCAATAGCATCCGCCACCGCACCACCAGTCCCTGTATCGATTTCATCAAACACCATTGTCCCGCGCGAACGCACGCCTGAGAGTACGACTTTAAGGGCCAACATAAAGCGTGACAATTCTCCTCCCGATGCAATCTCATGAATCGGTTGCAGCGGATTACCCGGGTTCGTTGACGCAACAAACGTAATCGCATCCTTACCATAGCGTGACCACTGGGTTTCCTCAAGCACACCCATTTGCACACGGAATTGTGTTTTCTGCATTTTCAGCGGCGCCAGCTCTTGCAGCAAGGCTTTCTCAAGGCGTTGCCCTGCATGCTTACGCGCGACACTCAGCGCATCGGCCTGCATTTCATACTGTTCTTTGGCTTCACGAATTTCGGTTTTTAGGGCCGCACAATCATTCTCACTACCCGACAGTGCCATCAACGCCTGTTCCGTCTGCGTCAAAAGATCTGGCAATTCATCACATCCCACCTGATATTTCCGCGCCGCTGCCTTGAGCGCAAACAATCGCTCTTCCGTTGTTTCAAGCGTCGCTTCGTCATAGTAATATTGATCGCTCAACGCATGGAGCTGATTTTGTGCATTCTGAAGCTGCACCATCGCTTGCTCAAGATACTCTATCACCGGCTCAAGCGCGGGGCCGTCTTCCGCTTGTCCGCGCAGTAAATATTTTTGCAGTGATGCGATCTGCATCTCGACGCCGGTTTCTTCTTCAATCATCGCCATTGCATCATGCAGCTTTTGCGCATGTTTTTCCGCCTGAAGCATGCGTGTACGAATTTCTGCTAGCTCCTCTTCTTCTCCCGCTTGCGGCATTAAATCCGAAAGCTCTTTCGCCGTATGCTCCAGTAGCTCCTGCTTCTCACGCGCTGCCTGAATCGAGGCTTCAAGCTCCTGAAGTTGTTTCTCCGCATGCTTCCACCGGTCATAGGCTTCGGACACGTAATGCTGCTCTTGTTCCAAGTTTCCATACGCATCCAGAACGTCACGATGGTTTGACACTTGCATCAAATCACGCTGCTGATGTTGGCCATGCACTTCCACCAACGCATCTCCGAGCGTACGCAGTGTGCTTAGGCTCGCTGGCTGATCATTGATGAAACAACGCCCCTTACCGTTCGCCCCTAACGCGCGGCGGAGCACTAAACTGTCATACACTTCGAAGCCTAGCGTCTCGAGTTGCTGCGTAATCGCGCTGTTACCAAGAATGTCAAACTCGGCAGTGACCGTTGCTTGGGATTCGCCATGGCGCACTAATTTACTATCGGCGCGATTGCCGAGAACTAAGCCCAGCGCATCAAGCAGAATTGATTTTCCCGCACCCGTCTCGCCGGAGAGGACGCAAAGCCCTTGCGAAAAATGAATGTCGCAACTCTCAATCAGTGCAACATTGCGGATGGCTAAATGAAGTAGCATGTCTCTTCCCTAAAAAATCGCATACCAGGAGTCATCGTCTGCCGCGCGTTCTGCGACCGGCTCTCCTTTAAGTAGCTTATAGCTAAATCGATACCATTTGCTTCCGGGATAGTTATACCCGAGTACCGCCGCATATTTTTCTGCTTCATCCGGTAGGCCTAAAATCGTATAAGTTTCGACTAAGCGGTGAAGCGCTTCTGGGATATGGCTAGTGGTTTGATAGCCTTCCGCGACCGAACGGAATCGACCAATCGCCGCCACATATTCTTGGCGCTGAAGATAATAACGACCAATTTCCATTTCCTTTCCCGCCAAGTGATCTTCTGTCAGATCCAGCTTGAGCTGCGCATCTTGCGCATATTCTGAGTTCGGATAACGCGCAACCACTTCCCGCAACGCCTGACGCGCTTGAGAGGTTATGCCTTGGTCACGCCCAACATCGGTAATTTGGTCATAATAAGATAAGGCGCGTAGGTAATATGCATAAGGTGCGCTTCTTCCGGTAGGGTGCAATTTGACGTAACGCTCCGAGATCAATACCGCCTCTTCATATTCTTGGCCACGGTATGCAGAATAGGCCGCCATAATTTGTGCACGCGAGGCGAGCGGTGAATAAGGATATTGCTGCTCGACTTCTTCGAACGCCTTAATTGCGCTTTTATAACTTCCACCCGAGAACAAAAGCTGCGCTTCTTGGTAGAGCTCTTTCGCAGATTGATTGGACGAAGACGCCTCTTGCTGTTCTACCTCACCGCCACAGCCCGTTAGCCAAAGAAGCGCTATGCCACAGCAAAGAATGATAAGGACGCGCGTTGCCCAAGGAATCATGACCATAATGATCATCCATGCCTGTTGATTAAGATGGTTTAAGAATTACCCATTTTGAACCGTGATGGCAAGCATCAACGGCTAGCTACTCGCTGCTATTTTATCATGTTTAATGGATTTGTTTGCTGATATCTGCGGGAGCAGTCATATGCGCTGGGCTGTGCAACATATGTTGCGCCACTGCGTCGCCCATCTCCTCCATCACTGCACGCATCAGCTTGTTATTGATGCCATGCCCAGGGCGAGAGGTTGTCACTGCGCCGCGCAAATGTGCACCGAGCAAGAAGTAGTCACCCAAACAATCGAGCGCTTTGTGACGCACGAATTCGTCATTAAAACGAAGCCCATCTTCATTGAGAATCTTATTTTGGCCGATCACCACCGCATTATCGAGCGATCCACCACGCGCGAGCCCCATTGAGCGAAGCTTCTGAACGTCCGTTTCAAAACCAAACGTACGCGCACGGCTCAGAAGCTGGCGGAACGTGACTTTAGAGAAATCATAAAACCCGCACTGGCGGCCAATCACCTGATGCGCAAAGTCAATCTCAACATCGAGAGTGAATCCATCATAAGGCTCAATCATGGCAAAACTGTCACCGTCGCGAACCGCGATGGTACGATCGACTTCAATCCACTGGCGTGGCGCCTCAAAGCGGCGAATCCCCGCACATTCGATCAAGAAAATAAAGGGCTCCGAGCTCCCATCCATAATCGGCACTTCCGGCCCATCAATTTCAATCGTCACATTATCAATGCCGCAGCCCCAGAGCGCGGCCATCAAATGTTCAACCGTTGCCACCGATGTACCGAATTCGTTCGTAATCGTGGTTCCTAAGGTGGTTTCCGTCACCGCGTCATAACGCGCGGGCACGATCGCGACATTGGCCTCAACATCCGTTCGCACAAAATGGATCCCCGTGTAAGGCTCTGACGGCTTAAGCGTGATCGTCACAGGCGCACCGGTATGCACCCCAACCCCTTGGCATGAAGTGGTTTTGGTAATCGTCGTCTGGCGCTCGTTTACGTGTCCGCTGCTCATCACTCGTCACAGAATTCAATCAATTTATGTAAAATTTTACGAAGTATACAAAGATTTCCTGCGAAATACAATTAACTTTTTGAAAGAAAACAGTTTTTGTCTTCTTTATTGTATCAATATGGCAGTTGATCAGTTGGCCTGGCGGCGCAAAAATGCAGGTATATCAAGATATTCTTCATTTTCTTCCGAAGCGACCGGTGCCGGCTTATCGCTCACACGCGCACGTGGTGCTTCCGCAACTTGCGCATTGCCACGTGGGGCTGGTTTTGCCGCCAGCGCTTTGCCTACTCCCGTGATACGCTGGAAAAATCCATACGATGATTCATCGTCATCTTTATCATCCATCGCCTCATCTGCCATTACGGCGCTACGTGCTTGACGCTGACGATCGCGCGTGGGGTGCTCGGCTCGCGGGCTGATGAACAAATCACCAATATCCTTATCGCTTTCTTCCTCTGAAGACATAGCACTCACCTCTTCAATAATCGCACGTTCGTGAAGCATCATATCACGATCAGCTGAAGCGCGTTTTGCCACCTCTTCACGCACAGACTTTGTAAGATGCTGCTTTTCATCTGGTCCCTTTGAACGCTCAGCAGGCGTATCTTTCACGTCTTCACGTGCCTCTTTCTCTGGCTCCGCGTCAAAGCGTTGCTCGCGGCGTGTGAAGGCTGTACCACCCGATTCTCTCACAATCTCTGCGGGAGAACGATCGCGGCGAGACTGAATTTTCGGCGCAACAAATCCGCTGATCGGCTTTGACTCTTTAACTGGCTTGGGCGCCATCGGCGCTCTATTCTGCTCAGCACTACGAATTCCCGTGGCCACCACTGAAACGCGCATGATGCCTTCGAGTGAATCGGAGAAGGTCGAACCAAAAATAATATTCGCTTCTGGATCAACTTCATCACGAATGCGATTCGCTGCTTCATCCACTTCAAAGAGCGTCATATCCGGGCCACCAGTGATGTTAATCAAGACCGCTTTCGCACCTTTCAGTGACACATCATCAAGCAGCGGATTCGAAATCGCCGACTCTGCCGCATCAATCGCACGATGCTCAGAACTCGCCTCACCTGTACCCATCATCGCTTTACCCATCTCGCTCATCACCGCGCGGATATCCGCAAAGTCAAGATTCACCAGGCCTGGTTTCACCATCAAATCAGTAACGCCGCGCACGCCCGAGTGTAGCACCTCATCTGCCAAACGGAACGCATCCGCGAAGGTGGTCTTCTCATTCGCAATACGGAAGAGATTTTGGTTCGGAATCACGATCAACGTATCCACATATTCTTGAAGCTCTTCAATGCCGCGCTCAGCGATTTTCATCCGGTGCGAGCCTTCGAATTGGAAAGGCTTTGTCACAACACCAACGGTCAGAATACCTTGATCACGCGCGAGCTGCGCAATGACAGACGCTGCACCCGTGCCCGTACCACCGCCCATTCCGGCCGTGATAAACACCATATGACTACCATCAATATGATCCGCAATCTCTTCGATTGCTTCTTCCGCCGCCGCGCGCCCAATATCCGGGTTAGCACCCGCACCCAAGCCACGCGTCACATGGACACCAAGCTGAATTGTACGATCCGTCATTGCGGACTCAAGCGCTTGTGCATCCGTGTTCGCCATCACGAAGCCAACCCCTTCTAAATTCGAGGCAATCATGTTGTTCACCGCATTTCCGCCGGCACCGCCCACACCTACCACCGTGATCTTCGGTTTAAGCGTGTCATGCTGTGTTGGTACATGCAAATTCAATGTCATAGATCCTCCATGCGGGTTCTGCATTTATTACAAAGTAGTGTGTTCATATATCACTGGCGAACACAATATCTGGTATATCCACAAGATTCAGCACTAAAAACGCTCTCTGAACCATCGCTTAATAGCCCCCAACCAAGCCATGATTCCAGAAGAGGTTTGCCGCTTCATAAACAGCTCATCTTCCCAGCTATGGTGCAGCATATAATCGACCATCCCCACCACGGTAGAGAAAGCCGGCCCACTGACCGAATCGGCTAAGCCAGGCATCGTATGCGGCTTGCCAGGACGCACCTGTTTTCCGAGCATACGCGATGCCATTTCGATCATTCCAATCATTTGACTTCCGCCTCCCGTAATCACGCAACGCCGACCTGCCACCTTGTCCATTCCCGCGGTTTCCAAACGGCCACGGATCATCTCAAACATCTCCTCCAGACGCGGACGAACGACACCAATAAGCATCGAGCGCGGCAGCTGCGCCGGATCATCTTCATCGTCATCCTCACCCAGCTGAGGCACATCGATCATTACATCTTCATCTTTAGGTGAAATCAACGCGCTGCCATGCACCGTCTTGATACGCTCCGCATGATACAGCGACGTCGAGAGACCTTTCGCAATATCATTCGTGACATGCATGCCTCCAATCGGCAACGACTCAGAGAATACATTCTTGCCATCAACAAAGACAGCAATGCCTGTAGTTCCGCCACCAATATCAATGAGCGTCACCCCCAGATCCATCTCATCTTTTTGCACGGCAGACATCGCAGAGGCATGCGGCGCGAACACATAATCTTCAATGTCCAAATGACATTTCGCAATACAGTTTGAAATGTTGCGCAAGGTTGAGTTTTTCACCAGCACAATATGCACATCGACTTTGAGCAATTCTCCCATCATGCCGCGCGGGTCCTTAAGGCCTTTCGAATCATCGACGCTGTAATGAAGCGGGAAACAATGAACGATGCTTAACCCTTCACCGAGCACACTATCACAGCCCTCATGGATCGCGTCGACAACATCTTGGTCGCTGACGCCATCACCAGAAATTTCTAGCTCGACGCTCACCGTGCGTGAAATCACCGAGGCGCCCGAAAGATTCACCACGACCTTATCGACTGTCTTCCCCGCCATCTCTTCCGCCGCATGGACCGCAGCCACCACAGAGGTTTGCGCCTCCCCAACATCGGTAATCGCACCTGCCTTGATTCCCTTAGCAAGCTGATGGCCAATACCAAGCACATGAAACACGCCTTCTTCATTGGTTTGCCCAATCAGGCACGCGACTTTACTTGTGCCAATATCGAGCACCGCGATCATTTCATTAGGGCGCATCACTGCCATCTTCTTTACTCCTACTATCCTTATGGCAAGCGGTATGAGGCTTGTCTATGCATTTGCTCTCGCGTTTCAACAAATAAACGATCCTCGAGCCGCATGTCGATCACATCGACCTGGCGATCAAGCAATCCTTGCTCTCTTTGCAATTCAGCTAAACGCGCAAGCGCCATTTCCGGATCTTTTTCAGGCAGCTTCAACCGAAGCCCACTGTGCAGCAACACATCCCAACGGCGCCCACCAACGCGCGACGCAGCAACCACCTCTCCGCTCAACACGGAAGCATTGATCATTGCGAGCAACGATGCTGCATGCTCAGGCGCATCTTCACCAACCAGCACCGGAAGCCCCGTCATCTGTTCGGCAACCTGATTCTCTAGTAACACCCCATCTGCATCAAGCACATGAATCGCGCCACCATGCTGCCACAGCGCGGAAGGCTGGCGCTCATGAATGACGATGGTAAGCCGGTCAGGCAATTGGCGATACACTGTCGCGTCGCGCACCTCTGGCAATGCCGTCAATTTTGCGCGCAATGACTCCAGTGATAGCAATAATAGCGGGTCACCTGGCTTCACATTAATCGCCTGCTTGATAGTGGTAAGCGGCGTATTCTCACGCCCCTCAATGTATATCTGCGCCACAGAAAAACCCGCCTCATTCGACCATTGCGCCAGCTTTCGCTCAACGGAACGATGCAGCGCCTCATATTTTTCTGGCTGCGTATATAAATAGCCGCCATAGCCAAGCCCCACCACTGCAATACCCGACAGCGCGATCAGCCCATAGAAGCGGATGCGTTCATAAAGCTGCGTCTTCGCCTTATTGCGCGATACGCGTTCCGACTGGCGTTGCCGCCGCGTCTTCGTACTGCGCTGTGGTTTGCGTCTAGCCATGATCATTGTCCAATCGTGCCATGCGCACGAGTTCTTTCACCAATGTCGCAAAATCCATTCCGTCATGCGCAGCAATTTCTGGCGTCAGCGAGAGCGGCGTCATGCCAGGCTGCGTGTTGGTTTCGAGAAGATAGAATATACCATGGTTTTCATCATAACGGAAGTCACTACGCGTGACACCGCGGCAACCCAGCGCCCGATGCGCCCGCTCCGCCAATTGCAACACCTCCCCATACGCATTCGCATCAATCGGCGCCGGCATGATATGCTCTGCCTTACCATCAGTGTATTTTGCTTCATAATCGTAGAACCCTTGCTTCGGACGAATCTCAATCGCACCGAGCGCTTTTGCGCCCTCACCCTCGCCCAGCACCGCGACCTGAACCTCACGGCCAGGGATGTATTTCTCAACCAACACCTGATCACCAAAGGGCCAATCTGCTTCGCCAAATGCATAATCCGCATCATCATGAATAATACTGACGCCAACGCTCGAGCCTTCATTGAGCGGCTTAATCACAAAGGGCCGCGCCATCGGCTCACCCTGAAGCATTGCCGTTTTGCTACACACACTGCCCGCAGCACATTGCAGCCCCTCCGCCTCGAACACTTTCTTCGCCATCGGCTTATCCATCGCAAGCGCCGAGGCAAGCACCCCTGAATGGGTGTAGGGAATTGCGAGCATTTCCAGCACCCCTTGAACCGTGCCATCTTCGCCGTAACGCCCATGCAGCGCGTTGAACACCACATCTGGCTTAGCTTGCGTCAACTGCGCCGCCACATCCTGCTTTGCATCGATCAGGCTCACCTTATAGCCCAGCGATTCAAGGGCTGCCGCCACCGCCTTCCCGCTCATCAGTGACACCTCACGTTCGGCCGACAGGCCGCCATACAATACTGCTACATGTAAATCTGTTGTCATATCCACCTACCTTATACAGATAGTACAGAAACGCGAGGGTGTGACGGAGATTTCTAAGAGAGGGTTTTTCGAGCACCGCAGCGTACATAAGTACGTGAGGATGAGAGAAAAAACATCGACACAGAAATCGCCCGCACGCTAGCGTTTATGAGCTATCTGGCTTACCGATGCGCTGAATCTCCCATTGGAGCTCCACCCCGAAGTGATCCTTGACCCGGCGGCGCATCTCTTCCCCAAGCGCTTCCAGGTCGCGTGCTGTCGCTGTGCCGGTGTTAATCATGAAGTTGCAATGCTTCTCCGACATCTGCGCACCTTCTAATTCTAAACCTCGGCCGCCCACCGCGTCAATCATTTGCCACGCTTTGTGCCCCTCGGGATTCTTAAAGGTGCTGCCCCCCGTCCGCTCGCGCACTGGCTGGGTCGCCTCGCGCGCCTGTTTTATCTCACGAATTCGCTGATGTATCTCTTCTGGCTCACCTTTCTCAACGCGGAAAATGGCCTTAGTAAACACCCAATCGTTCGGCGCGGTCGAATGGCGGTAGCTATAGCCCAGCTCATCGACGCTGACCCGTTTAGTCTCTCCCTCGCCGGTGACCAGTTCAGCCGCAATCAGCACATCACTCATCTCCGTGCCATACGCACCCGCATTCATCCGAAGCGCGCCGCCAATCGTGCCCGGAATGCCGCTCAAAAATTCGAGGCCAGCAATGCCATGATCGGCGGCGTAGAGGGCGACATTGGCATCCAGGCAACCCGCGCCAACAAACAAAGACTCGTCACTCTGCGAGGAGGCGCCAGCCTCCGCGGCAGTCCATTCTCGCATCACATCGCTAGAATGGATCGCGTCGCTTCGCTCGCGAAATGCTTCACTCTGAAACCTGAACCCCGAATCCTGAACCCTGAGCTCCGTAAACCCCCGCCCGAGCTTGATGACCACCCCGTCGATCCCACCATCGCGCACGATCACGTTCGAGCCCACGCCCAGCACCGTCACCGGCAGGTCTGCGGGCTTCTGCCTCATAAAGTAAGCAAGGTCTTCCGCATTTTCCGGTTTAAAGAGCAACTCCGCTGGGCCACCCACCCGAAACCAGTTGGTCTTCGCCAGGTCAGCGTTCTCGCGCAGCTTGCCACGGAGATCAGGCATTATGCTTGTTAGTTCATATTTCATATGTTCTCTTGACTACAATCGCCAGTTCCAGATAACAAGTTGATTATGTTAACAAGAGCGGAGTGTAACCATGAGAAGACCCGAATGGACCAAGCCTTGGGCATGTAGGCAAGATACCAAGGGGGGATCATGCAGTTTGCGCCATTTTCCCATTCGCGAGGCAAAAGAAGGGGATCACCCTCATGGGGGAATTCCGGGAAACTATGTTGTTGTTGAGATGGTATTTGATGATCCAGATAAGGAGCGTCTAAAGCCAGGGATTGAATCAATGCTCAATGCATATCGGGGTAATGATGGTCAGCTTTTTACCATTTTTCAGAAAGATGGTCCACCTACGAGAATGGATGTGATGGTTATGAAGCATTTTCTTTTAGAGTCTGGCTGGACAGAAACAGATATTGCAGAGGCGACAAACCGTTATCCTGAAGCGCTAGGAGTTAACGAAAGATGGGTAGATACAGTTACTCGTGGCCAGGAAACAGCAAATATGGCTCTTTAGGCGCTAGCGCTGTTATGCTGGCCGATCAGTTTCTCCAGCTCTCCTGGCAGTGCGTTTGCCCATTTCGAGATGGAGCCGGCGCCGAGGCATATGACATAATCATTCGGCTGCGCAATCTGGTGAATCGTCTCGGCGAGCTTCGTTTCAGATTCCAGCAGTGAGACTTGCTGATGGCCATGTGAGCGGATACCCTCGGCCAGCGACTCCTGACTGATGCCCTCAATCGGCGATTCGCCCGCTTCATAAATATCAGTGACCACCACATGATCCGCATCATTAAAACAGGTGCAGAATTCTTCAAACAAATCGCGCACGCGGCTGTAGCGGTGCGGCTGCACCACCGCAATCACGCGACTGTCTTTCTGGTCAGCGAGTCGGCGCGCTGAGGAGAGTGTCGCCGCAATTTCGACCGGGTGATGGCCATAATCATCGATAATCGTCACCCCATTCACCTTCCCCGTCTTGGTAAAGCGCCGCTTCACCCCTTGGAAATCGTTGAAGCCTTTGATAATCGCTGCCACTTCCATGTTCAGCTCATAACAGACCGACAGGGCCGCGAGTGCGTTGCGCAAATTATGATCGCCCTGCATCGGCAGGAACACGCCCTCAATCACTCGAACCTCGTCGCTCTGCTGATCGGTGATTTCGACATCAAAGCGCTGGCCCTCGCCTTGCGGCTCAATATTCACCACGCGCACCATCGCTTGTGGCGAGAACCCGTAGGTGACAATCCGCCGGTCCGAAATTTTCGCCACCAACGCCTGTACTTCCGGATGATCGATACACAACACGCCGAAGCCATAGAATGGAAGGTTCTCAAGGAACTGACGGAACGCCGCACGCAGATTATCGAAGCTGCCATAATGATCGAGATGTTCCGGGTCGATATTCGTCACCACCGCAATGGTCGAGGGGATTTTGATAAAGGTGCCATCCGATTCATCGGCCTCAACAATCATCCACTCACCTTTGCCGAGCCGCGTGTTCGTCCCATATGCATTAATGATTCCCCCATTAATAACGGTCGGGTTTCGACTCGCCGCTTCAAACAGACTGGCGAGCATCGAGGTTGTCGTGGTTTTGCCATGCGTTCCCGCAATGGAGATGGTCATTTTCAAGCGCATTAATTCGCCAAGCATTTCACTACGCCGCACCACTGGGATGCGCATGCGCCGTGCTTCGACCATTTCTGGATTTCCATCTTTGACTGCTGAAGAAATCACCACCACCGCGGCTTTCTCAACATTCTCAGGCATATGGCCAATCGCCACCTCAATGCCAAGGCCGCGCAGACGTTCGACATTCGGCCCTTCGGCAATGTCACTGCCCTGCACATGATAATTTAGATTATGGAGCAGCTCGGCAATACCGCTCATGCCAATACCACCAATGCCGACGAAATGGATGATGCCAATATCGAGTGACATGGTTTTGCCAACCGGAAAAGGGCGAATCGGGATCGTCTTCCCGTCAGGGTTCACTGCCGGCGTCATGCGGCGGCCTCGCTAATCGAGGAGCGCGTATCAGCTTGCGATGTTTTAGATGCTTCCTTAGCAGGCTTTTTATTTTTCTCACGCACGCCAGCCGCCATATCCAGCACAAGGTCCGCTAGCTTCTGCGCAGCATTTGGCGCCCCAATTTTCTGGATCATCGCCGCCGCTTTGGTCAACGCGCCCGGCAATGTCAAAAATGATTCCAGACGCGCCGCAAGTGCCTCTGAGGTAAAGCCATCTTGAGGCATGAGCCAAGCACCGCCAACATCTTCCGCGGCCTGTGCATTATAATATTGATGGTTATCCGTAGCAGCCGGAAGCGGCACCAAAATCGCTGGACGCCCTGCGACAGAAAGCTCCGCCATAGTCGACGCGCCCGAGCGGCTAATCACCAGATGGGCATTCGCAATTTTACTCGCCACATCTGCAAAGAAGGTTGAGAGATTTGCACTAACACCCATCTCTTGATACATCGCGCGCACACGGTCCAAATCTTCCACGCGACATTGCTGATCGATGCGAATACGTTGGCGTAGTGTCTCAGGTAATCGCTTGATCGCTTCAGGAACCACCGTGCCGAATATGCTCGCCCCTTGCGATCCGCCGAGCACAAGCAGGTTCAGCATCGCGTCTTCCTGAAGCTCGCTGTAAGGAATATTGCGCAAGGCGCAAACCGATGCACGTACCGGGTTTCCAACCACTGCCGTTTTACGGTGCGCTTCCTTTGCCACACGCTGCGTGTTCTCATAGGTCAGCGCGATACGGCGCATGCGATGCGTCAGCATACGGTTTGCTTTTCCAAGGACCGAGTTTTGTTCATGAATCGTGGTCGGAAGCCGTAAATAAGACGCCGCCATCATGGTAGGGAAGGATGGATAACCGCCGAAACCGACCACCGCTTCTGCGTTCAGTTTTTTGAGCAACTGTCGTGATTGCATCATACCAATCGCGATACACGCCATACCCCATACTTTTTTTATGATATTGCCGCCGGGCGATGCCGCATGTACATAATAAATCGGTATCTTCCCTAGAGCGCTTTTGTCCGAGACATTATTATAATCTGCAAATCGCTTATCTGTAATGAGCACCACTTTACGCCCACGCGCGATCAACTCTTCAGCCAGCGCTTCGGCGGGAAAGATATGGCCACCTGTGCCACCCGCTGCCAAAACAATGGGGCGAGGATCCGTTTTCTGTGTGGCAGATTCTGTCATACGCGCTCGTTCAGTTATAAAGCGCTGTTATACTCGCCATAGCGTTTACGAGTCAAGGCAAGCATCATCCCCATGCCCAATGCTGTCGCCATCACGGAAGAGCCGCCATAGCTGATAAAGGGCAGCGTCATGCCTTTAGCGGGCAGTAAGCTGACCGCCACGCCCATATTGATAAGCGCCTGAATTCCAAAGAGAGTTAGCAGGCCTGACACGGAGAGAATCACGAACAAATCATGCTCTTCATAAAGCTTGATAAAGCCGCGCAGCACGACAAAAGCGAACACACCCACAATGATCAAACATAAGAGCAATCCGAATTCTTCTCCTGCAACAGCGAAAATAAAATCCGTATGCGAATCGGGGATGAAATGCTTTACAGTGCCTTCGCCTGGGCCCTGCCCTAGCACTCCGCCTTCGCGGAAGGCCTGAAGAGATTTCTCGACCTGATAATTATCGCCGCTTGATGGGTCGAGGAAGTGATCGATACGCCGTTTCACATGCGTAAAGCTATGATAGGCGAGCACACTGCCCGCAATCGCCGCAGCAATCAGCATAATGACCCAAAAGAACGGCATACCCGCGAGGAAGAATTGCAAACCAAACATTGCGGTAACGGTCACCGTCATACCAAAGTCAGGTTGCAGCAACAGGAGCGCGGCAACAATCAAATAAAGCGCGATCGCAATACGGTATCCCGGAAAGCCTGGCGTACGCATACGCTCGCTGAACAGCCATGCCAAGAGCACAGCGAAGGCGGGTTTCAAAAATTCAGAGGGCTGAAGTGACAGGCCAGCAAAGCGAATCCAACGCACCGCCCCCTTATTTTCAAACCCAATAATCGGCAAAAGCATCATCGCCACCACCATCACTAAGAATACAAACACAGCGAGCCGCCGAATCGTTTGTACTTTCATCATGGACACGCAGACAAGCGTGGCAATCGCCATAGAAATAAACACCATCTGACGCCAGACAAAATGGAATGAATCATGACCAATCCGCTCCGCCACGGCGGGGCTTGCTGCGGTCGTTAGCACGACCCCGAGGCTCATTAATACCATCAATGCGATCCAGGTCGGGCGATCAATCGTCCACCACCAACGCATCAAAAAGGAGGGGTCCCGCCTATCGGTATACATGCTTCGCTCCGCTTTCTGTTTTGTTGGTCGAAATGTAATGCTCAACGTAAGAGATGAAGGCATCGCCCCGCATTTCAAAATTCGCAAATTGATCAAACGACGCGCAGGCTGGTGAAAGAAGCACCACGCACGATTGGCTGCTATCGACCATGAAGGCATGCGCATCGGTGAGCGCTTGGCTACACGCCGCCTTTAGCGTATTCGCCTTCACATAGGGCGCTTTGCCTTCTAATGTCTTGGCAAACGCTTCCGTCGCCTCGCCAATCAAATAGGTGTTGCGCAGTTTTGAGAAATACGGTTCCAGCGGAGCAATACCCCCTTCCTTCGCGACACCGCCCGCAATCCAAAATATGTTATCGAAACTCTCCAGCGCTTTCGCTGCCGCATCCGCGTTCGTCGCCTTCGAATCATTGACAAAATGAATGCTCTGATACGCACCCAAATACTGCATCCGATGCGCAAGCCCAGGGAAGCTGTGCAACGCATCAACGATCACCTGGTGCGGAATGCCGGAAGCATAACATGCTGCATAGGCCGCTGCGACATTCTGATGGTTATGCTTTCCTTGCAATGTTTTTAAATCTTGGAGCGGGATGAGTGGAAGAGAATCTTTCTCTAAATTATTGTTCAGCACATTGTTACGTATGTCGATTCCGTTTCCCACCATCGTATCAACCGAAATCGGAATTACACGCTGTTTACGTGCCGAGATCAGCTCATGATATATGGCCTCACTGTATTCATCATCGATCCCAATGATCGCAATATCGTCTTCCGTCTGGTTGGCAAACATTCTCTTCTTCGCTGCGATATACCCTGCCATATCGCCATGGCGATCAAGATGGTCTTCGCTTATGTTTAGCCATACCGCGATATTTGGCCGGAACGTATCAACAAGATCTAACTGGTAAGAAGACAGCTCGAGCACATAAGTGCCGCTCACAGTAATTGGCTTGAGCGATAACACCGGCTCACCGATATTACCGCCCATTTGTACACGCTTCTCTGCTGTCTTGAAAATGTGATGGATCAGCGCCGTGGTTGTCGACTTGCCATTCGTCCCCGTAACGCTGATATAACTCGCCTTGGGGCACGCCTGATAAAGCAATTCAATATCACCCAAAATTGGCAACTCATGATTATGCGCATATTCAACCACCGGGTGCGGCGTGGGGTGTGTTAGCGGCACACCAGGGCTCATAATCACCGCCTCAATCGTATTCCACGGCATATGGTCTGGGTCTGCCACCCGGCCATATTGCTCATATTCCTGTTGTTCTTCGACGCTTAATTTATCATCCCAGAGATATAGCTCCGCAGCGGACTTCTTCATCGCTTCCGCTGTCGCATGACCGCTTTTACCCAGCCCAATCAGTGCGTAATGTTTATGGCGCCAAAGGTCAGATTTGATCATGATCTATCTCAACTTCAATGTGCTTAAGCCAATTAATGCGAGCACCACAGCGATGATCCAAAAGCGAATCACAATAGTCGGTTCATGCCAGCCTTTCTTTTCGAAATGGTGGTGAATCGGCGCCATACGGAACACGCGCTTCCCGGTCAGCTTAAACGACGCCACCTGCACCATGACCGAGAGCGCTTCCATAACAAAAACACCGCCAATAATGGCGAGCACAATCTCATGCTTCGTAACAACACTGACACCACCCAGCGTTCCACCAAGCGCCAGTGAGCCGGTATCGCCCATGAACACCATGGCTGGCGGCGCATTATACCATAAGAAGCCGAGCCCAGCGCCAACTACCGCGGCACATAAGACCGCGAGCTCACCACTACCGGGAATCAAATTAATATGCAGATATTCCGAGTAAATTGCATTCCCCGAAACATAGGCGATAATCCCGAAACTCGCCGCAGCAATCATGATCGGCACAATCGCAAGCCCATCGAGCCCGTCCGTGAGATTCACCGCATTCGATGCACCAACAATCACAATCAGGGTGAAAGGAACATAGAGATAGCCGAGGTCAATCAGTAGATTCTTTACAAAGGGGAGAGACAAATGACTGTTAAATGCTGCGGGGACATGTTGCTGCATCCAATAGACTGCCGCAATGGAGAGAAGAATTTGTCCGAACAATTTTCCTTTTCCCGAGAGGCCTTTATGGTTCTGTTTCGTCACTTTCAAATAGTCGTCGTAGAAACCCAGCGCGCCGAAACCAAGTGTGAGCAAGAGCACCATCCATATGAACGGGTTCTCAATATCCGCCCATAATATTGTCGATACGGTAAGTGAGATGAGCATCATCAGGCCGCCCATCGTCGGCGTTCCCTGCTTCGTCAGCAAATGTGATTCCGGCCCATCCTCACGAATAGGCTGCCCCTCGCGCTGCTTCTTTTTAAGCCAGCGAATCAGCGATGGACCAATACACAGCGAAAGAACGAGCGAGGTGAGTACCGCACCCCCGCTGCGAAAAGTGAGGTATTGAAACAAGTTGAAGATCGCGTAATCTTCGGCATAGGGAAAGAGTAGTTGATAAAGCATGCGTCTCCTCGTTATGCCTCTGTTTCGTAGTCTTCGACAAGTGCAGCATTGCGATCAATGGCTTCCACCACATCTCGCATCCGACTTCCGTTCGACCCTTTGACCAGTACAATATCACGATCCTGTAATTTCGCCACCGCTTTTGGTGCCAAACCCGCGGCGGTTTCATTATAGTCGCCGCGCATACTATCGGGCAGTTCGTCATACATGTGCTTCATCATTTGACCCGCCGCAAACACCAAATCGATCTGATTGTTGATCAGTGCAGGCACAAGCGCGAGATGCATCTCTTGCGCCTTATCTCCAAGCTCCAACATATCGCCTAGCACTGCGACAGTACGCGAACCTTTCTCTTGCATCTTCAGCATATAGAGCTTTTCGAATGCCGCTTCCATTGCCACAGGGCTCGCATTATAGCTATCATCAATCAGTTTTAAACTGCCGCCCTTCACCTTTAACTTTGCGATCTTCCCGCGGCCATCTGGCTCTTGGAAGTTTGAGAGTGCCACGGCTGCTTTTGCAACATCGCCGTTCACTGCATCGACCATGCCTAATACCGCAACGGACATTAGTCCCCAATGCTTCCCAACCGCCGCAAGGCTATAACTCAAGCGCGTCTCACCAACCACCGCATGCACTTCAGAGATAAGCCCTTCGCCGCGCTCATCGAAATGATATTGCTTCATCTGACATTGCGCTTCCTCCGTTGATCCAAAGGAACGGATATCACAAAGCCCTTTTGTTTTAGCATTGGCGTTAACACGGTCATAATGCGGGTTGTCCGCATTAATAAACGCCACGCCTTTATCGCTCATACCATCAAAGATTTCTGACTTCGCATCCGCAATCCCCTCGACGGAATCGAAGAATTCTATGTGTACTGCATCCACAGTCGTGATCACAGCCACATCAGGCTTGACCCACTGACTAAGCTGTGAAATTTCACCCGCATGATTCATACCCATTTCGATCACCGCATAATCGACTTTCTCTGGCATATTCGCGAGCGTCAGTGGCACGCCCAAATGGTTATTCAAATTGCCTTTTGTCGCGTACACATCACCCAATGCCGACAGGGCGCATGACAACATTTCCTTACACCCTGTTTTGCCAACACTCCCGGTAATTCCGAGGAACGTTGCATCACTTCTACTGCGCGCATAGACACCCAATTGCTGCAGCGCCACTTCCGTATCATCCACCATGATGCATTGCTGCGCATCTACCCCCTCAGCAGGCTGCGAAACGATTACGGCAACCGCGCCGCTCTCAATCGCATCTTTAGCATAGTCATGACCATCAAACCGCTCGCCTTTCAGCGCTACAAACAGGTCTCCTGGCGCCACCGTCCGGCTGTCAATCGACACTCCCGTTGCTTGCCAATCTCCTTCACAGTTCACAGATAATGCGGCTGCTACATCCTCTGCATTCCATCGCGTTTTAACCATGATTCACACACTCCTTGATAATTTCTGCATCGTTAAAATGAGTTCGCTCGCCGTGAACTTCTTGATAGGTCTCATGCCCTTTACCCGCGACCACTAAAAGATCGCCCGCTTCTAATGCGTGCACTGCTTGGGTGATTGCTTCTTTACGATCACCAATATCCTGAACGTCAGCTGACCCTTGCACCTGCGCGGCACCTTGCATGATAGCAGCACGAATCAACTCGGGGTCTTCACTACGCGGATTATCGTCGGTAATGGTCACCACATCTGCATGCTGCGCCGCAATATTTCCCATCACTTCACGTTTCTCAACATCACGATTACCCCCGCAACCGAACACCACATGCAACCGCTTCTGCGTGTGATGACGCAGCGACGTCAGGATCGTTTCGAGCGCGTCTGGCGTATGCGCATAATCGACGAAAAGCGATGCGCCTAACGCATGTGTCGCAACCTTCTCAAGCCGACCAGTCACTCCTTGCAACTGCGCAACGTGCGGCACCATGTCTTCAGCACTGAACCCGGCATGATGGGCAAGCCCAAGCGCCGCGAGCACATTTTCCATCTGGAACAAGCCAAAGAGCGGAACACTCACCTCATGTCGCTCACCGAAGATATTCAATGTCGCGTCCAGGCCTTCAGCAGTCGCATGCAGCGCTTCTACACGGAAATCATTCCCTTCTTTCCCATACGTCAACATGTCGAAGCCAGCATCCATACATTGCTGAATCACATAGTCACTCACCTTACTGTCCGCATTGATCACGCAGCGTTTTGCAACATAATTCTGATCCAAAAACAAGCGCATCTTAGCTGCTAAGTATGCTTCTTCTGTTTTATGATAATCAAGATGGTCGTGTGTCAAATTGGTGAAAGCCGTTGCCGTCCATACCACACCATCTAATCGGTGTTGATCGAGCCCATGACTCGATGCTTCAATCGCTACATTATCAATATCATGCTGCGTGCATTGCTGCAGCATATGATGCAATGAAATAGGGTCTGGTGAGGTGTTCAGCGCAGCAAATTTCTGATCAAACGCAGGGTCACCTGTCTCCACCCCAATCGTTCCAATTGAAGCAGACTTACGCCCCGCTAACGTGCAGAGCTGACGGTAAAATGACACCACCGAACTCTTCCCGTTCGTCCCTGTTACACCAACCATGGTGCGAGGTTGAGGTTTAAAGAACGCTGCCGCGAGACGTGCAATGGCTGCACGATCATTCGCAACCTCAACCACCGGAATCGGCGGAGAGGATAGTAGCCTACCTTCACGTACTAAGATTGCTGCTGCACCTTTCTCGATGGCTGCATCCACATACTCCACACCATCGCTTTCCGTGCCGCGAATGGCTGCGAATAAATTACCTGGCTCCACTTTCCGAGAGTCCAAAGCTAAGCCCGTCAACGTCACATCCTCTACGCATTTCGGCGCAATCATCGTTTCATGCAACAAACGGTTCAGGGAATGGTTAGCGCGGCTCATAATCACCTCGCAACGTGGCCTGAATCAATTGGGCTTGCTGCGGGCGAGTGGCTGGCTGTTTCTCAGTCTGGCGGACCATCTGGAACGGCTCTTTTTTCTCGGGTTCAATTTCAATGATCGGCTGCACACCAAGGAGCGGTGCAACGCGTTCGATAATCTTTCCTGCGGTTGGCACAGCGGTCCACCCCGCCGTGGCATACCCGAAGGTTTTCTTGGTGCCACGCGGCTCATCGAGCATCGTCACCAACACATATTTCGGTTGATCTGTTGGGAATACCGACACAAATGATGTCACCATATCCTTATGCTGGTAACTTCCATTTTTGAACTTTTCTGCCGTTCCAGTTTTCCCGCCGACGCGATACCCTTTAACATTCGCCTTTGACGCGGTACCCTCTTCGACCACCATGCGCAGCATTTTACTGATATTGCGCGATGCTTCTTCACTAATAATCCGCTCACCTTTTACGGAGGCCTTTTCTGTTTTCTGCAGCGTCAATGACAGCGATTCGCCGCCGCGCACCAACGTACCAATCGCTTTCACCATATGCAGCGGCGACACAGAAATACCATGCCCATAGGACACCGTCATCATACTAATATCACGCCACTTTTTCGGTGTCATCGGGTTTGCGCGCTCTGGCAATTCAATCGTTACAGGCTCGAACAAGCCGAGCTTTTTAAGGAAAGATTGCTGCTTCTCCGCGCCGACATCCATCGCAATTTTTACCGTTCCAATGTTCGACGATTGCGCAAAAATATCTGCAACACTATGCCATCCTTTCATCGGGTGATGGTCATTAATCGTATAGCCCGCCACGCGAATCGGGTCAGAAATATCGTAGCCCTGATAGGGTGTAATCACCTCATGATGCAGCCCCATCGCGACCGTGAACGTTTTGAAGGTCGAGCCCATCTCATACACACCAAGCGTCGCACGATTGAACATGGCTTGCTCCGATGCGTCCGATGGACGGTTCGGATTAAACGATGGCAAGCTCGAAAGCGCGATGACCTCACCGTTATGAATATCGGCAAGTACTGCGGTTGCGCCAATTGCTTTAAACTCTTTCATCGCTGCCTGAAGTTCTTCATGCACCACCGTTTGCGCACTTACGTCAATCGATAAGGCAAGCGCTTCATCGGCGTAAGGCGAAGATAAGGTTTCATCGAAATATTTTTCCACGCCGGATAGGCCCTGATTATCAATCCCGACATAGCCCAGCACATGCGCCAAGATATCACCGTACGGATAAACACGCTTAGAATCTGGCTCAAAGAACAGCCCGGCAACCCCGAGTGCATTGACCTTTTCTTGTTCTTCTGGTGTAAGGTGACGTTTGATGTAAGAGAATTTAGACTCGCGCGATAGGCTATTTAGCAGCACCTCTTTCGACAGCTCCGGCAAGATACGGTGCAGTTGCGTTATCACCCATTCTTTATCACGGATAAGCTGTGGGTTCGCGACCAATGAAGCCGTGCGAATATTATCGGCAAGCACATTACCACGGCGATCGACAATCGCATGACGCACTTTCAACTCTTTTTGCTGCGCCGCAATGACCTTCTCAGTCTCGCCATCACTGCTTAGTAAAAGCTGCGGGTTCGTGACTAACTGCTTGAACGGAATCGCACCCACCGGCATCAGACTGACTTCGAGCACACGAATCGCTAACGCCGCATAACTCAGTGCAAACACCATGATCACGCATACGATGCGGATACGCCCTTGATCGATGATACGTTTGGATGTGCTCTCACCATGAATCACATATTCTTTCGGGCGCCGACGCGATTCATATGCGTGCTGCCAGCGCATCAGCGAACTCCCTCATCCGCCTGCGCGACATGCTCACCTTTTTGCTGCAATGGCAGCACTGAGATTTCTACCACACGCTCTGCATTCATCGGCTTCATGGGAAGCAGTGCATTCGACAAACGCCGCAAACGTGACGGGTGATTAAGCGCTGCCCACTCAAGCGTTAACATTGAAAGCGATTCTTTCTCATGGTGCAGCTGATCTTCCAGAGCAAGGTTCGCTTGGCGCAACTCTTCCACCTGATACTTCACCATATACAGACCATAGGCCGCGACGGCGAAGACGATAACCCAGCTCAACATGTTAAATTTCATACTCATGCCGCCACCTCTAATTTACGCGCCGCGCGCAATTTGGCAGAACGTGCACGCGGGTTTGCGCGTGACTCTTCATCGCTGGCAAGCATCGCTTTCTTATTGATCAGCGCCAATTCCA
This sequence comes from uncultured Azospirillaceae bacterium, assembly GCA_964352815.1. Taxonomy (GTDB): domain Bacteria; phylum Pseudomonadota; class Alphaproteobacteria; order Rickettsiales; family UBA3002; genus CAYGTO01. The sequence goes on from CAYGTO010000003.1 coordinate 159,744, forward strand.
ACACATTCTCATTCGCCGGCATATCCGGTAAATGGCGCGACACACCGCCGCCCGTCTGCTCACTATGGTCTTTGAAAAACCGCTTCACGATCCGGTCTTCGAGCGAATGGAACGTCACCACCACCAGCCGGCCACCCGGCTTCAGAAGTGACTTTGCCGCTTCGAGCCCGCGCTGCACTTCGCCCAGCTCATCATTCACCGCGATGCGCAACGCCTGAAATGTTTTGGTTGCCGGATCGGTTTTCCCGCCCTTATTACCAATCGCTTTGCTGACAATTTCTGAAAGCTGTAGCGTCCGCTCAATCGGCTGCTCATTACGCGCCGCAACGATTGCCTTTGCAATTCGGCGCGAGGCACGCTCTTCACCATACAGATAAATCAGATCAGCCAGCTCTTTTTCTGGAAGCGTATTAACCAATTCTGATGCGCTACGCGTCGCCACCGCATCTCCGTTTTCTCCCGCCATGCGCATATCGAGTGGCCCGTCTTTCTGAAAGGAAAAGCCACGTTCCGCCTGATCAATCTGCATGGACGAGACCCCGAGATCCATCACCACCCCATCGATGGATTCAATCCCATGCGCGGCCAACAAAGCAACCATATCACTGAAACAGCCAGAACAAAAAAGAAAGCGCCCGGGAAAATCCCGGGCAAGCGCTTCGGCAAGCATCACTACATTCGGATCACGATCGATCGCGATCACCGTGCACTGCGCCGCATTCAGCAGCGCGCGCGTATATCCTCCAGCGCCAAAGGTCGCATCGAGATAGGTCTCATCATCGGCTGGCGCCAATGTTTCCAACACCTCTGGCAACATCACCGGCACGTGCCCACCGGAATCTGATGTCTGCTCTAGCTCTCTCACCCGTGTCGCCCCTGGTCATTGACTGACCCGTTAGCTGTTATTCGTTTCGCGCCGCGACTTCATACTTCCGCGCCGCTCTTTGGCAAGCGCTCTTGCCGCTGCCGCATAGTCTTTAAAGGTCTCTGGCTGCCAAATTTCGAAGGTCTCCCCCTTCCCTACGAACACGGCCTGAGCCTCAATCTTCATTTCTTCCAGCAATGGTTCGGGCAACATCACACGCCCCTCACCATCAAAGCTTAACTGCACCGACCCGCCCATAATCGCGGTGGCAAACGCATCACGCTCTTCTGAAAACGGGTCGAGCGATTCAATCTGCGCATGCAGCTTTTCAATTCGGTCCATCCCGCACGCTTCAATGCACGGGTTGACGAAAGACGGATAGACAATGATGCCGCTGAAATGCTGATGCTGAAGCGCACTGCGAAATTGCGCCGGCACCGACACTCGGCCCTTCTTGTCGATCTTTTTTTCAAATGTGGAGAGGAACAACCCCATCACATCCCGCCTTTCATTTGCTTCGAGCGCCAGAATGTTCGCGTTATTCTCGTCATCTCGAACACTGCAAGCTTTGGCGAAGCAGTGGAGAGATCTTAGATTTCTCGTCGCGCTCCGCGCTCACTCGAAATGACGATCTATGTTTCGTGAGATTCTGCTTTGCGCGGCACCCCGCCATTTCCTTCAAAGCCATCCTCTTCTATCCGCGACACCATTCTGGTCGTTATTGGTATTATTTGGATATATTTGGGATATTATGGTTTTTATTTGGGAAAGTCAAGTTCGAAATTGGGGAAAACAGTGGATTATCAACACACTAGCTGTGGATAAGGCTGGGGATGAGGATGTGGAGATTAGGATCTAGGTATCTGAAGTATAAAGGTTTTAGTTTTCAGGTTGTAGGTTACAGCATGGCTATTTCTGAAACCTGCAACCTAACACCTACAACCTATCCAACGAAGAGGGCCGATAAGCCGGGTTCTGTCACTGGCATTGCCAGGGATGGCCATTCATCTAGGCCGCTTGTTGCCAAACGGCTCATGCACCCTACCCGAGATGCTGGTGCGAAACTCACTTGCGGCGATTACCTTTGCACTACCAAAAGCGTTCGGACACGGCCGCGCGCATCTCCTATTTGGGCTTGCTCCAGACAAGGTTTACCATGCCGCCTGTGTTACCAAAGGCGCGGTGGGCTCTTACCCCACCCTTTCACCGTTGCTTTGCATATGCTCCCCGCTTCGGTCGTCTGACCTACGCGATGGAGCGCCGCTCAGGGCTGGCCTTGCTGCTGCAAGGAATATTGCCCCGAAACTACATACAAAGCAGTCTACTTTCTGTGGCACTGTCTCTCGGATCACTCCGGGCGGGGGTTACCCGCTGCCTTGTTTCGTGGAGCCCGGACTTTCCTCCCCCTATCGCGAGCGATAGAGAGCGACCATCTGGCCCTCTTCGGAGGCTCCTTATACACAAAATGAATGAAATATCAATGCTTAACGAACCAGGCTTTGAGCGCATCGATTTCGCCCTGGGTCGGTGTGCGGCTCATATAGTCCGCCCCGCGCAAAGGAATGTCACCCTTGGCCGTGTGCAGGCAATTCTCTCCGTGGCGCACCGCCTCGTCGACCTCAACCTTATCATTGGCCGACATATAGACAGGATAGCGCGCCATCATTTGCGATGGTTTCGCCCCCATAGTCACCTCATCTATTGGAAATCAGCCATTAGGATAGATCAGAAATCTTAGGATTGGGTAAAGTTTCGGTGGGAATTAAGGGGTATTTATCTCGAAGCTCCATGATATGCCTCATCAACCCTGCGATATAACGTGCTATCTGTAACACGTTCCAAATGCCCGCCTTTTTCTACGGCATAATAGCCACCGGCATAGCGTATGTGAGTCACAGAGTCTTTTTCTTCTGGATGCATGCGCTGATATTGCCCACTAGAGACCACTCGAATGGTTTGCGGATCAATGACAGTTTTTGGTTTGTCTAACATAAGTCCTCTTCGCTAACGAAGGGAGATTAGAAAAAAGAACCGATATGTGTGTTACAATTGTGTTAAAAGTGCTGCCAGCCGCTTCTGGCATGCTTCGTCCCATTGCCCATCGACTGTCTCAGGCCGGAAATGGCGCTGGAAGGCGCTGATGACGGATGATATCTCATCATCACTTGGGGATTCGGAGAGGCCGTATCCGTATTGTGACAAGGTAATAGGTAATTGGGAATGGGCAATGGATTGCGTGCTATTACCTATTTCCAATTCCCCATTGCCGATCTTAGGCCACAGCCCAATGCCTTCTTTCGCGAACCTTTCCCAAGGAAATAGCTCCCCCGGATCTTGCTTTCGGCTCGGCGCGACATCGCTATGGCCAACCACATTGCGCGCAGGAATATCATGGCGTGACAGAATCCCATGGCTAAGCGCAATCAACGCTTCCATCTGTACTTCGGGAAATGTCCGGTAACCCCATTCATGGCCGGGATTGACAATCTCAATGCCGATTGAGCGCGCATTAATGTTGCTATGGCCGCGCCAGCTCGCTACCCCCGCATGCCAGGCGCGTTTTTCCTCATCGACCAGCTGAAGCACCCGCCCATTCTCTTCCACCATATAATGCGCCGAGACCTTTGCCTCCGCGTCACACATACGCTCGAGCGCCTCATTTCCTGTTTTCATGCCGGTGTAATGCATGATCAGCATATCCACAGGTTGCAGAGACCCATCCGGGTTCACGCGCTCGTCGAAATTGGGGCTCTTTCTTCTCACAATTGTCATACTTCTCTTGTAACGGGTTTGATACAAAGATTCAAAATGAATTAGCGGATGGAACGTTATGAAACATACCACTGAAGCTTCTCCTCATGAACACGCAACATCAAGTTCTGGCATCCCAGTGCACTGGCGTTCTCATAGCGTCGAGCCGATTGAATATGATCAGCTAGACGGCCTACTCCGCGACCATGGACTCTACGCGGACAGCGTACAGTTTTTTGAAAGAGCTAAATTTACACCAATCAAATTATATCAAACAACGTATGGTGGTGATGTGTATACAAATTACGGTATCATGGTCCGGTTCGAATCACTTTCATTCTCTCCAGAGATGTTGGAAGAACCTCTCAAAACTGAAGCTATGGATAATTACTACGAACTATTGGCCGGCCAAATAATTAAAGCGATCTCCCCTGGTGCTGAAGGCGCAGGCTCTGTTTGCAATGAATATGGGGACCCGCTCTACTCTGCATTCCCGCAAATCGTGAAAGACGAAATTGGGAATATATGCGTTACCCTTATGTTCGCCAGGCCTAAAGGGGTGTCAATGGACGAGCTCGATAAGGCCGAAGCTTCCATACTATTTCGTGATCAAATCGATACATATATTAGTAACATTCCTTGCAATTTGAACATTGCTCCTGTGCAAGCGAGCGTTAGCCGCCATTAAAGCTTATTGAACCGCACGAGTTTCGGTCGTCTGAAGACGATCACTGCGACGCCAACCATGGTGACGCAGGCGCCGAGGATCATGTCGGGTTTAAGCTCTTCGCCAAGCAGCGCAACGCTCAACCCAATCCCGATAAACGGAATCAGTAAGGAGAAAGGCGTGACTTGCGACACCGGGTATAGCCGCAGCAAATGATACCACAGCCCATACGCAACAATGGTAGAAATAATGGCTGAATAGATAATTCCCGCGCCGGCATTGAACGGCGTGTTTATGATCAACTCGATATGGTTTGACTCTAAAATCAATGACGCGGCAGCCAATTGTGGCAGCGCGGTCAGCGAGCTCCAGGCGATGATCGGGATGATGCGTGTTTCTTCAAGGGTTTTGGCGTAAATATTCGATGACGCCCAACAAAACGCACCGGCGACCGCCAGGAGGAACGGCACCCATTGTTCGCTGACGTTCGGCGTGCCCGCAAGCAACATCAGCCCCATAAAGGCGATGCACAGCCCCATCGTGCGCCACATGCCGATTTGGTCTTTGAGGAAAATGGTGCCGAGCACTACGGAAAAGGGGACGCCCATCTGAATTGCGACAACGGCGGTGGAGACATCAAGCCCCATGCGCAGCGCGGCAAAAACAAGCGAGAAATGCAGGCTCACCATGAGCAAGGCAAGAATCGACAGCTTCCCCCACCCCATCGGCCGCGGCCCCGCGAACGGCAAGAGTAGAATCACCACCAACACATAGCGGATGAGGATGGTGTAGATTGGCGGGAAATGCATCACCGCATATTTCGACGCAACAAAATTCCCGCCCCAGCTGATGGCGACGATGATGGCGTAGAGAATGTGAATCGGTTTCATGGGCTAGGGTTTAGGGGTTCGGGATTAGGGTGTAAAGCTGTATTGCTTAAATGATGCATCGAACCAATGTCTTACCCCTTACGGAACCTTTTTTCCTGAGCGCACCCAGAAGGCAGTGAGCGATCTTTTTTTAATATGTGGCGAAAATTGTGTTATTCGAGAACCGCAGCGCAGTCTACTTTCGGGTACATGAGCAGCGGAAGTAGAGAATAAAGCAATTTGCAGCCCATAATAAAAAGATCGAGGCAAAAAAAAGGGCACATCTCAATGATGCGCCCCAAGTCGCTCGGCAAGCAACAGTTGATCGGCGCGCTCACAGCAGCGCCGAGATATCTCTCTCATGGAATGATGTGGCGATCCGCCAATTCACTCCTCCCACTCTTCCGCGTGATGATGGCTTAAGCGATGGCTCGCTTCAGTCCTCTCTCGCGTAATATTGCATCATAGGCCTCGTTGATGATGGCCATTTTGCGGTTTAACCAACGCGCTTTGGTCATGTCGTGTGACTGGCCAGCTAGCTGATAATCCGGATGGTATTTTCGTGTGAGCACGCGGTAGCGTGTCTTCAACGTGTCGTTCGACACATTGGTATGCACACCGAGTACCTTATAAGGGTTCGATTCGCCGACATTCAGACCATAGCGCGACACCATCACTTGCCAGCGCGTCTCCGAAATATCGAATTCTTTGGCGATATCGGCGATATAACGCTCATCATCCGACGAAAGCTCATGATCCGCTGCCGCGATTTGCAGCAACCGGCTCACCACCTCATGATACATATCGGTACGGTCCGGAAAGATGTCATGAATTTGGCGAACATATTGACGATACGATGGTGTTTCCTTGGCCATGCGGAACAAAAGCGCGCGGGCTTTCTCCTCCTCTTCCTTCTGCATAGGGAACACATCACAGAATTTCACATATTTATTACGGCTGATCATATTGCCCGACTTCATCAACTTACTGGCAAGCGCAATCACCGCAAAGGTAAAGGCAACCTGCGGGTTCGGATGAAGATCCTGCTTAGAATGCGTTTGACGCTGCATAGGCTTTCTACGATATAGCTTTCCACTCGCTTTCGCTTGCTTACGCTGCTGACCGCCGCTCATGCTGCCATAGGTCGTGTAACCGCGCGAAATAGGTTGTTGTTGTGCTATATACATATACGAGCATGTTCCGTGTTTAGTGACGTTTTTTGTGCTAACACCACTATATATAGACGCGTTTCAGCGAGACCATCTATATTTTGTGATTATCCACACATGGGCGAGCGGCCTGTGCATGACATCCTTGGACGCCCGTATAAAAGATTAACAAAAAATGAACAAGCGTTTTCGCAGCGAAATCCACTTACACGAAAAAGAATCAAGTTAAAGGAGTGTGTTATACGAAATAAGCGAATAAATGCTCGTTAAACTATTCACTCGCGCGTTTCTGGATTTCGTTCTGCGCAGCCCCAACCAACTCATCCATTTTTTCACGCACTTCTTGTTCGGAAATGGTGAGTCCAGCCTTTTTCAGATCACCAAACACTTTACGCAGAACATCATCATCGCCGGCTTCTTCAAAATCAGAGAGGATCACTTCTTTAGCGTATTCTTCACTGTCCTCTTCATTTTTACACATTTCATCGGCGGCCCACTTTCCTAGAAGCTTATTACGAAGCGCCATTACCTTAAATTGCATCTCGCTATCATGCGCATATTTCTCTTCAAACGCCTTTTTCCGATCATCAAAATCCATTCTAACCTCAAATGATAGTTAATATTGTTTGTGATTTGCGGTATAATAAGGTAATGCATACAGAAATGCACTAGGAAAATCATCCTATTAGACGAATCACAAGTGAATCAAAGCGAGTTACCATGGCCCCCAAACAGCCCATCTATGAAGGAAAAGCGAAAAAACTATTCGAAGGCCCGGAGCCAGGAACGTTGATCGCGCATTTTAAAGATGACGCGACGGCCTTCAATAATAAGAAAAAGGGCACGATTAGCGGCAAAGGCGTACTGAATAACCGCATTTCCGAATATTTGATGACGCGCCTATTTGAAATTGGCATCCCGAATCACTTCATCAAACGTATCAACATGCGCGAACAGCTGGTGCGGGCGGTGGAAATTATCCCGATTGAAGTGGTCGTACGCAACCATGCGGCGGGGCAGTTTGCTGAGCGTTTTGGCGCGATCGAAGGTGAACCGATTGGCGTGCCACTCGTTGAGTTTTACCTGAAAGATGATCGGCTGGGTGACCCTATGCTTAGCGAAGAACATATTTTCACCTTCGATATTTGCGACCCGATGGAACTGGAAGAAATTCGCCATTATGCGATCCGCATCAATGACTATCTAATGGGCCTCTTTGGCGGTGTTGGCGTACGCCTGATCGATATGAAACTCGAATTTGGCCGCCTCTATGATGAAGAAATGGTGCAAATTATTCTGGCCGACGAGATCAGCCCTGATAATTGCCGCCTGTGGGATATGACCAGCGGTGATAAGCTCGATAAGGATCGTTTCCGCAAGGATTTGGGCGGCGTTGCAGATGCGTATCGTGAGATTGCAAGACGCCTGGGACTGCTGCGCGAAGGAGAAGATCTACCGCAAGATGATAATATAGGATTAATTGAAACCGTTGATCGCAAAGTTGAAACGCTACCCTATGTTCGCAAGAAAGGGGCAACAGGGCCAGTTGCTGTGAAACCTGCAGCCAGCTCAGGCAACAGCAAAACAACCAAAGCGGCGCCGAAAAAGAAAAGCGCGAGCACCTCTAAGTCGACGAGTAAGAAGAAACCGACCTCTTCCGGCCGGAGCAATAAGCCGAAATAACTTGCTTCCTCCATGCAGATGCGCCATTTTCTCTTCCTGAAACGAGAAAGGACATCGCATGTATAAAGCCGATATTCACATTACCCTCAAACATGGCGTGCTTGATCCGCAAGGCAAAGCAAGCCTCGTCGCGCTTGATCACCTTGGCTTCCAGGGCGTATCCGATGTGCGCCAGGGAAAATACATTGAAGTGATGTTTGACGCGGCTGATGCGAAAGAAGCCGAAGCGCAGGCACGCGACATGTGCGAGAAGCTGCTCGCCAATACGGTGATCGAAAAATACGATATTACTATTTCAAAAGCCGCTGACAGCAAGGATGCGGCTTGATGCATTATTTCACTATGTCATCTTCGGGGCTTTTGTCAGTAAGACAAAAGAGCCCGGGGATCCAGGATAAACATGTCAGAAGACATGTTTATTTCCATGAATGTCTTCTGACATTCATGGAATGGATTGCCTGCGACTCGTGGTATACTGACCACTCGCGCGTGGCAATGACAGCATTATGCAGGAGCGACTAACATGCATGCAGGCGTCATTATCTTCCCTGGCTCGAACTGCGATCGTGATTCCATCACAGTTCTAGAACAATGCGGCTTCACCGTTAGCCGTTTGTGGCACGGCGACGCCGATATCCCTAGCGACATGGAATTGGTCGTCCTACCCGGCGGGTTTTCGTATGGCGACTATTTGCGCTGCGGTGCGATGGCGGCACATTCGCCTATTATGCAATCGGTCATCCAATTTGCTGGCCAGGGCAAATACGTCCTTGGGATTTGTAATGGGTTTCAGATGCTCTGTGAAACCGGGCTTCTTCCTGGTGCGTTGATGCGCAATCTCGGCCTGTCTTTCCTGTGTAAAGAGGTGAGCTTGCGCGTGGAAACCGCTGCCTCGCCTTTCACTAAACAGTATACGCAGGGCCAAATTCTGAATGTCCCCATCGCGCATTTTGACGGCAATTACTATGCCACCGATGATGCGCTCAAGCTGCTGAATGATAATGACCAAGTCGCCTTCCGCTATTGCCATACGGATGGCACGATGGATGAGCGCGCCAACCCGAACGGCTCGGCGCAGCATATTGCCGGGATTCTCAATGCTTCACGCAACGTGCTCGGCATGATGCCGCACCCGGAGCGCCACAGCGAATCGATCCTCGGCGGGCTGGACGGCAAAGCGCTGTTTGAAGGGCTTTTGGCGGCGTAATTCAGCTTTTTTGCAACTGCGACGCCAGTAGGCCGGAGCGGGAACAATCTTCATATAATCGTCACATTTCAGGCCCTATGTCATGCTATACTTAAAGGTGAGAAAGTAATTATTCTCATAGGTTGAAACTATGGAAACATTGAAGAAATTTATGAATGGCTGCGCCGATGCAGCAGGCTGGGTGGGCAAAAAAGCCTCTGATTTCCCGCTGCGCATTGAAATGCACCATGATACGCGTCCGAACACCACATCGGGCACCTTGATCGTGGAAGCGATCAAATGGGGCACTGTGGCCGCGATTGGTGCGCTCGGATTCTTTGCCTTTGGCCCTGCTTCAACGGTAGGCATTGTCCTTATGGCTGTTTCCGGAACCCTCGGCGCCATTAGCCTCTATGACGATATTGGCGGCCTCAAAGACCGCATGGAACGTCGCACCATTCAGCGCATGAAACGCCTCAAAGAAGATGCGGGTTTAAGCGAAGAGCAAGTCCTCGATCTCTGCCATAGCTCGGCAGAAAAAGACAAAACCACCTCTCCGGTACACAACGCACGCACCGCGCTCGCAGAGCCGATTGAGGCACGCCGCGAAGGCGCCAAGGAAAGCTGGGCCAGCCGCATTTTAGGCGAGCCTGAGCATACGGCCGAAAAAGCCCGCTAAACACCCCTTTTCTCCCGAATGACTGATAAGTTTCGCTTGCTCGAAAAAGCGCTGCCACCTATGGTGCATTCAACCAAAGGAGTGCTATGTTGTCTGCGAAAAAGAAGGCTGATCAAGCCGATGCATTCGAAATCACCGATGCAATCATCTCTGAGCATGGGCTCACCAGCGACGAATATGCGCTGATCAAAAAAATCTTGAAACGCGAGCCGAACCTGACCGAACTCGGAATTTTCTCGGTCATGTGGTCAGAGCATTGTTCTTATAAAACCACGCGCAACTGGCTGTCAAAGCTGCCGACCGAAGGTAAGCACGTGATTTGCGGGCCAGGCGAGAATGCAGGGGTGATTGATTTGGGCGATAATCACGCCGCGATTTTTAAGATGGAAAGCCATAACCACCCCTCCTTCATCGAGCCGCATCAAGGCGCAGCAACGGGTGTTGGCGGCATTTTGCGCGATGTGTTCACCATGGGCGCACGCCCGATCGCACTAATGAACGCGCTACGTTTCGGCGACCCGGCCCATAGCAAAACGCGCCATATTGTGCGCGGCGTCGTTGCAGGCATTGGCCATTACGGCAACTGTGTCGGCGTGCCAACCGTGGGCGGCGAATGTAATTTCCACCCGGCTTATAATGGCAACCCGCTGGTCAATGCCATGTGCGTCGGCCTCGCCGATAAGGACAAAATCTTTTACGCCAAAGCCAGCGGCGTTGGCAATCCGGTGCTCTATGTTGGCGCGAAGACGGGCCGTGATGGCATCCATGGCGCGACCATGGCGTCGGCCGAGTTTGACGAAAATACGGAAGAAAAACGCCCGACCGTTCAGGTGGGCGATCCGTTCACCGAGAAGCTGCTCATCGAGGCCTGCCTTGAGCTCATGGCCACCGATGCAATCATCGCAATTCAAGATATGGGCGCAGCCGGCCTGACCTGCTCCTCGCTCGAAATGGCTGATAAGGGCGAGCTAGGCATTAAGCTCGACCTCGACAAAGTGCCAACGCGCGAAGCCAGCATGACGCCATATGAAATCATGCTTTCAGAAAGCCAGGAGCGCATGCTGATGGTGATCAAGCCTGAGCGCGAACAGATGGCCTATGACATTATCAAGAAATGGGAACTCGATATTGCGACCGTCGGTGAGCTGACCGATACCGGCCGTATGGAAGTGTTCATGCATGGCGAATGCGCGGTGGATATTCCGGTCGCGCCGCTGTCAGACAAAGCCCCGCGCCTGAACCGGCCCTACACGATTCGCCGCGAAGAAATGACGCTTAACGCTGAAGATGTTGCCACCACTGATATTGGCCTCGCGCTGCGTAACTTGCTCACTAGCCCGGACATTGCGAGCAAGCGTTGGATTTGGCAGCAATATGATCATATGGTGATGAACGACACCGTCGTGCGCCCGGGCAGTGACGCGGCCGTCGTGCGTATTCATGGGACCGAGAAAGCCATCGCCATCAGCACCGATTGCACCCCGCGCTATTGCTATGCCGATCCGGTCGAAGGCGGCAAACAGGCGGTGGTCGAAACCTGGCGCAACCTCACCGCCACCGGCGCAACGCCGCTCGCCATCACCAACTGCCTGAACTTCGGCAACCCTGAAAAAGAAGCGATCATGGGCCAACTTGTCGGCTGTATCGAAGGGATGGCGGAAGCCTGCAAGGCGCTTGATTACCCGGTCGTCTCGGGCAATGTTTCCCTCTATAACGAAACCCATGGCGAAGGTATTTTGCCAACGCCCGCCATTGGCGGTGTCGGGCTTTTGGAAGATGTGGAGAAGCGCTGCGGCATGGCCTTCACCGAACCTGGCCATGCGATTTTAGTGCTCGGCAAAACCGAGGGCCATCTGGGCGCTTCACTGTACTTGCGTGATTTGGTCGGCCGTGAAGAGGGCGCGCCGCCGCCGGTCAATCTGGAAGAAGAAAAATATATCGGTGAATTTGTCCGCGGCCTCATTTCCGTCGGTTTGCTTTCCGCCTGCCACGACATTAGCGATGGTGGCTTACTCGTCGCACTCGCCGAAATGTGTTTCGCCTATGAAATCGGCGCCGAAATCGCCTTCCCACCCGAAATCATGCCGCATGCCTATGCGTTTGGCGAAGATCAGGGCCGCTACCTCATCGCCATGCCCGCGAAGAAGAAGGAAGAAATCATGCTTAAACTCAATACAGCTGATATTGATTTCTTTGATTTGGGTGAGACCAAGGGCGATCAGTTGATTGTGCGCGGCCTGACCTCCATTCCGATTTCACATTTGAAAGAATCACACGAGGCCTGGCTACCGGGGTATATGAGTTCGTGATATTTTTATTGTCATCCTCGGGGCTTTTGTCAGCAAGACAAAAGAACCCGGGGATCCAGAATCTAAAAGGTCAGAAGACCTTTTAGATTTCTCATGAAGTCTACTGACTTCATGAGAATGGATTGCCTGGATGCGTTCGCTTACTGCTCACTTACCGTGGCAATGACACCAACTGTGAAAAGGAGACCACCATGCCGATGAGCCAAACCGAAATCGAATCACGCATCAAAGCCGCCCTGCCCGATGCTGACATCCAGATGATCGCGCTGGTCGATGATGGTGATCACTGGGAAATCACCGTGACCGACGCCACGTTTGAAGGCAAAAGTCGCGTGCAACAGCACCAAATGATCTACGCCGCCCTCGGCAGTGATATGGGCACCACGCTCCATGCGCTGTCAGTGAAGACGAAATTGCCGGCATAGCTTGCATTTTGTGAGTTTTTCTCTATCTAAGAGGAAAAGGAGATTCCCATGACCGACACCGCCCAAACCATCCAATCGACCATCGAGAATAACGACATTGTGCTCTATATGAAGGGCTCAAAGAAACTGCCACAATGTGGCTTTTCCGGGCTTGTCGTCACCGTGATGGAACGCCTTGGCGTCGATGAATATCAAGACATCGATGTGCTGCGCGACCCGGAAATTCGTCAGGGCATCAAGGATTTCTCAAACTGGCCGACCATCCCACAGCTCTACATTAAAGGCGAATTCATTGGCGGCGCCGATATCGTCCGCGAAATGTATGAGTCCGGCGAGCTCGAACAGCTCCTCAAAGATAAAGGCATTCGGGCAGCGGCATAATTAAAACCCGCGGCCTTGATCTTTCTCTTTCCCCGGTACTTGCTGCACATTATTCGATAGCTCTCCCAAGCTGCTCAAATTCGCGAGCTGCATCGTCGTGAAAATACCTTTTTTTGCCAGTTCCATCCCAATATTCTCAACCTCTCGCTCTGCCCCGGGGCGCACCAGAAACGCCTCTTTGAGACGCTTCAGCGTCTCGCGCGAAAAGAAATAGGCCAGCCACCCCTGACGCACCGCTTCTTTTTTGCGCTCTTGCTCCGCCTCGCGCTGACGCTCGAGAATGGCTTTGAGCAGCTGCGCTTTTTCAGCATCGAGCGCCTGGACAATTTCTTGCACTTTTCGCACCAGCTCCTGACGCATCGTATCGTTCATATGCTCAACAATTTCCGCGATGAGAAGATCCACATCCTTATTCCCCGCCAACACCTGCTCGACGATCAGATCAATGTCGTTCTGATAGAGCTTGAGCAGCTCTTCCGGGTCATAGCCGGCCGGCTTCCCCGCGCGCAGAAAGCCCACCGCGGTGAACATCACCTGGTTGATATTGGCTTTCTTGAGCTGTTTGGGCATGGGCATTTCTGCAGTTTACTGGAATCCGCGCCAGAATCAAATGCGAGATCCTGCGGTCGCGCCGCGGGATGGCATATACAAATATTGGAACGAGGTCAGCAGACCGAGCCTTTAGTGCGCGAAGCGCTTAGGTTCATCGCGCGTAACAGCAGTGCAGCGCGGGAACAAACGCAAAAAACAAAAAGGCCGCCCGAAGGCGGCCCAAGCTCAGACAAGCATCTCGCTTTCTCAAGCGGGATGGATAACGGGATTAACGTGAATAGAATTCCACCACGAGGTTTGGCTCCATCTGCACCGGATACGGGATATCCATCAGCTGTGGCACGCGTTTGAAGGTGCCTTTGAAGCCTTGATCTTCTAACACAATATATTCTGGTGTTTCGCGCTCAGCGCTGCCCACCGCTTCAATCACCATCGGAATCTGGCGTGACTTTTCTTTCACTTCCACCACATCGCCGACTTTTAGGCGGTAGCTTGGAATGTTAATTTTTTTGCCATTCACTTTCACATGACCGTGATTCACGAACTGGCGCGCCGCGAAGACGGTTGGCACCACGCGCATGCGGTAGATCACCGCATCCAGGCGCTGCTCAAGCAAGCCAACGAGATTCTCTGACGTATCGCCTCTCAGGCGCACGGCTTCCGCATAAATGCGGCGGAACTGTTTTTCCGTCAGATCGCCATAATATTTTTTCAATTTTTGCTTCGCGCGCAGCTGCGTTCCGAAGTCAGACAGCTTGCGGCGGCGGAGCGGCCCATGCTGACCTGGCGTATATGAACGGCGGTTAACAGGGTCTTTTGCGCGGCCCCAAAGGCTCTCACCTAGGCTACGGCTAATTTTGTATTTAACAGGACTTCTACGACTCATCTTTCCTCGCAATGGTTAGTTCGTTGCTGCTTTCACAAGGCGGGCAATATGTGCACCAGTTTCTTGGCTTTGCAGAGAGGAAAGCTGCTCCGAGCTGCAAAGTTCACGTTGGTATAGAAGGATTACTTCGAATGTCAAGGGGTAATTAGCAAGACCGTCATTCTCGACGGCGCTGCTGCGCATGTCGGGAATCTAACCGATACGATCCCCGAGACGAACAGCAGTTCGCTCGAGGATGACGTTATGGTATTGAAATGATTAAAGCTGTGCTTGCTGCTGTGGTGCGGCTACATTGAGGCCACCATCCAGCGCCATGCTTGCAGTCGCAAGCTGCGTGCCTGTCATATTGTGCGGCATTTGCGGCGTACCGAAGGCCGGCGCCATCGCCATTTGCTGCGTTGCGTTTTGCAAGACCGCTTCACGCATTTGATTTTCTGCAGTCAGGCGTTCATTTGCTACGGCAAGTTCCGCACGTTCTGCAGCCAATGCACGTGCTTCTTCACTATCGCCTGAGCTGCGCGTCATGGCTGATACGGCTGCTAAGCCACCTGCGACGGCGGTAACACCTGCGGCAGGATACAAGAATTTCTTACTGACCATAAAGTTAGCAGTGCCCTTACCAAGGTTATATACCTTACTTCCTACGTAACCAAGGCCTTTGCCTGTGTAGTTTGCGGCTGCAGCACCTAGAGCATCTGCCTCTAACGCAGTTGCAGCTCTCGCACCACTAGCAGCCGTTGTAGCCGCTTTACCCACGGTCTCTAAACCTGCTTGATACGCTGGCCCAAGTCTTTGTGCTGTACCAGCTGCGACTTCACTCCCCGCACCCGATAAAAACTTTGAACCTTTTCTTAAAGGCCAAAGGGCAACTTTACCGATAGTCTCGGGAATTCTTACTGCGCCAGTTGCTAATTTGCCTAACATGCTCATTTTTACTATCCTATCTCGTTGCTTCCTGCAGCAGGGCGGCGTCTCGCACTTGCCCTTGATACGCTGCTTCATTCATATCCACCGCTGCACTGCCTGGCACACCGCCGGCAAAGGCTGGGTGCATCGCTTGGCGTGGCTGCGCGCGTTCCATCACAGCCTGCTGCAACATGCCCGCTGCCTGTTCTTGCTGTGCGCGTACATTCATCAGCTGACGCGTGGTTTCTTGCTCTGCTTGCAACCCGCGCGCTTGCCCGCGGATCACTTCGTTTTTCTTGCCACCGAGCAGGCCTGTTACTGTTGAGGCCACCGCACCGGTTGCACCGCCTACAGGTGTTCCAGCGACGGCTCCAACCAAGCCAGCGCCACCACTAATGATTCCTACAGTGGTTGCTAACGTGGTAAAAAAGCTCGTTGATGCAACGATTCCCACTGCGCCGCCAACAAGCCCTAGAACAGCTCCGATACCTAATGCAAAGGGTAGCGCCGCAACTGCAAACGCGATTCCGCCGGCTATGGCGCCTGTAAAACCGCTTTCCGCGGAGCTTTCGAGCACTCTGCGTCCATATGATTTCGGGCGTGCTGTTTCAAAATTAGTTCCATCTAATGGCATGATTCGCTCACATAGTTTTATTTACTATGACTAATCTACCATTTCGCCATTAGCCTGTGTGTGACAGTTTTATGACAATTGCGGATGGAAATCGCTTGAGAAGCGATTTTCAACGCAAAATCAGAGAAAGCTTAGCGTTGCAAGGCGAATGCCGCGGCAATGCTTAGCGGATCTGTGGTGTTCGCCCCCGCTCCGGCCTGCTGGCCTCATGAGAAAAAAGCGTTGATAATGCTTTTTTCGAAAATCTCTCCGAGGCTTGCTTTTTATGAGGCGCCTGTCCTCCGAAGCCTTAGCGAAGGAGGAAGTGTATCGAGCCGATGTAAAAAGCCTAGCCGCAGGTGTGGTTTTTATATTTGCTCCTGCTCGGTCTCCTGACCTCGCAATGAGCCTAACGCCTCCGGCGACTAAAGGGCTTCGCCTACTGGCTGCACGCCCATAACAAACTGATTTAATTAATTTTATCTACCTAAACTCAAACAGCGCTCGGAAAATCCCATGCCAGGTGTTTACTTCCTGCGTGCTAAGGTCCGCTCTCAATAAAGAAGTGCGGATATTGCGCCACATGGCAGACTTTTTCTCGGGCACGCTCCAGAAATTCGCCTGATCAAGCATGGGTTCAAGCTGGTCAAACAGCGCCTGTAGCTCACCGTGGGTTGCATTTACACCGTCATCCTGAGAGAGCGCAGCGACCGAAGGATCTTCTATCCTGTGGCGCGATAGATCCTTCGCCGGCGGCTCAGGATGACGAAGATTAGCCTCCCGAATCCCGAATTCTTGCCTAAACCACTCATAACACACAATATTAACTGCTTGACCAAGATTCAGGGACGGATAGTCCGGATTCGCCGGAATCGGCAGAATCGCCTGCGCCAGCGTGACATGTTCATTGGTCAGGCCCGTGCGTTCTGGGCCGAAAAGAATGGCTACACTGTCATCCCGCGATTTAATCGCGGGATCTCTACTTGCATCCAGAGATCCCCTGGTCAAGCCACGGGATGACAACATTTCACTAATATCCGCCTCCGGCTTATGCATCTCTCGGTCGCGCGCCGTGGTGGCCAGTACATAGTCACAGTCCGCTATGGCCGCTTCTAACGTGTCATAGAGCTGCGCCGCCTCAATCAGGTGCTTTGCCCCCGCCGACAGGCTCAGCGCCCGCTCATTGGGCCAGCCATCGCGCGGATTGACAATTCTAAGCTCCGACACGGCGAAATTATGCATTGCCCGCGCCGCCGCACCAATATTCTCGCCCATTTGCGGCTCAACGAGGATGATTTTCGGAGATTGTTGCATTGCACCACTACAGTTCATTGTTTTTTAATGATTTTTCATTATTGTTATATGGTCTAAAAGGAAAATGCAATGCCACGTAGAAAGAACACTGTAAACGTCAAAATACTCGCTTTGGTCGACACGCTGGATTTACTGCTATCATTAAAAGAAGCAGATCTGCCTGAGGGTGAAACTGATTTATTCCCTGGTCTTGTAGGCCTTCCTGTCTACAAATCCGCTGATTATCAGTCACAAATCAAACAGTTAAATCTTGCTATGAAATCACTTGCTGACACAATGGGTAAACAACCAATATCTTTTGGCAAATCGGAACGTGATCATGATAGGGAAGCTGGCGGCCTGTATGTACTTCATGTTTCTATTCCCGAACCACCTCATGAATATTTAGATATATTACGTACATTTCTAGAAACTCATAAAACTAAGCATGGCATTCCAGAAGGCTTCATCGATTACCGCCATACCCCCCAGATGCCTGTGGATTTGTTGATTGCGTGTTTAGCTGAAGTTAGAGAAAACTCGGCCCCTGAAGATACATCTGCAACATTAGAAACACCAATAAACAACGGGTTACATGCCGCTGCGCTTTCTAAACTCCTCAACGCAGCCAAAGCCAGCGCTTACGGCGATACGCATGAAATACTATTTAAACCTGCATATACAGGAGTCGAAGTAACCTCATCAGGCATAGGACTGCACGAAGCGATTGATAAGCTGACATCAAACTTAAAACAGCCAGAGAGAAAGAAGGCGTTTGCTAATCACATCCAACAACCCGATTTCGCGCGGGCAGCTCAAAGCGTTTACGCTGCTTACGTAGCGCCAATTGCGCGTTCACATGGGTATGTTTAGCCAAGCAACCCGTAGGTAAGCGCGTCTTTGAGCGCCTCATAGGACGCATCGATAATGTTGTGCGACACACCGATCGTGGTCCAGCTTTGACCCTTCTCATTCGTGCTTTCGATCATCACACGGGTCAGCGCGGCCGTTGCATCTTTCGGCGTTAGAATTCGCACTTTGTAGTCACTCAGATGCATTTTCTTGAGCTTTGGATAGGTCGGCATTAGCGCGGCACGCAGCGCGGCATCGAGTGCATTGACCGGGCCATTACCCTCGCCTGCTGTCAGGCAGGTACCGTCATCCTGAGAGAGCGCAGCGAGCGAAGGATCTTCCATCCTGTGACACGATAGATCCTTCGCCTGCGGCTCAGGATGACGGTTTGTTTTTTTGGATTTTGTAGCAACCGTCAGCTTCACCGTCGCCTCCGACACCGTCACCTTTCTGCCCTTCGCATTAAATCGCCGCTCATCAGTAACACGGAAATGCTCCAGCTCAAAAAATTCGGGCACCAGCCCCAGCTTCCGGCGCACGAGCAGCTCAAAACTCGCATCGGCATCTTCATAGGCATAGCCAAGTTTCTCGCGCTCCTTGATCAGCTTGACCAAATCATCCAGCTTCGGGTTCTCTTTCTCTTTGCCAAGCCCCATCGCTTCGAGGCGGGTGATGATGTTTGACTTACCCGCCTTATCGGACACCAGAATCTGGCGCTGATTGCCGACTTGCGCCGGATCAATATGCTCATAGCTCTTCGTGCTTTTCGCCATCGCCGAGACATGCAAGCCGCCCTTATGCGCAAAGGCCGCGCTACCAACATAGGGCAAATGGCTATTCGGAATCCGGTTCAGCCGCTCATCGACCAGGCGCGACAACTTTACCAGCTGCTGAAGTTTTTTCTCAGACGCGCCGGTTTTATAGCCCAGCTTCAGCATCAGATTTGGAATGATCGAAATCAAATTCGCATTGCCGCAGCGCTCGCCAATCCCGTTGATCGTGCCTTGCACCTGGCGCACGCCCGCTTCCACCGCCGCGATTGAATTCGCCACGGCCTGTTCGGTGTCGTTATGGCAATGAATGCCCAAATGATCGCCCGGAATATGCTGCGTAATTTGCGTTACAATCTCGCTGATCTCATGCGGCAGCGTGCCGCCATTCGTATCACACAGCACCACCCAGCGCGCGCCGGCCTCATACGCGGCTTTCAGGCAATCAAGCGTGTAGTCTGAGTTCGCCTTGAACCCGTCGAAACAGTGTTCCGCATCAAACAAAACTTCGCGCTTTTTCGACACCGCATGGGCGATACTGTCGGAAATCATTTTCACATTCTCTTTTTGTGAGACGCCCAATGCGTTCTCGACCTGCCAATCCCAGCTTTTGCCGACGATGCATAACGCGCCCGGATGCGCATCGAGCAGCGCGTTCAGCCCCGGATCATTCGCCGCGCTACGGCCATTGCGCCGCGTCATGCCAAAGGCAGTGACCTTCGCTTTTTTAAGCTTCGGCTGTTCCGCAAAAAATTGATCATCTGTCGGGTTCGCGCCCGGCCATCCGCCTTCAATATAATCAATGCCGAACTCATCGAGCGCCTTCGCAATCGCGATTTTATCAGACACGGTGAAATCAACCCCACGCGCCTGCGCGCCATCGCGCAGGGTGGAATCATAGAGAGTAATGCGGTCTTGTTTAGTCATGACGAGCATTAGGCGAGATTTTTGCAAAAAAATCAAGAATCGTCACAATTCTGAAACAATCCTATGTTATTAAGCCCAAATATTAAGAATATAAGGAAGGACAAATAAGATGAATATGACAAGAACAGATGATCAACTTTCAGGCGCGGTACGTAGGGTAGTTGATGACTTAGCGGCTGGAACATTAAAAGGTACTCATACAATAGATTTAGGCAAATTCTCTGTAGAAATTTCTCAAGAGGGAGGAAACTGTTATTCTCTGAATAGGGTTAAGTCTACCCACGGTGGCAGCCCTAAAGACCCTAATGGAGAAGGCGAATCTAGGCTGGATTCATATTTTGCCATCAACCATGTATACAAAACGTTATCAGAGAATGGATATCTCCCCGAAAGAGATGGAAGTGGACCACCTCCCTCATTTCCTATTAGCGGTTTGCAAGGCGGCGAGGCAAGCGACGTTGTATACGCTCTTGCCACAGCGCATGTGAATCAACAGGCTTTGAAGCAAAAAATAGCGCATGCTCAAGAAATAGCAGCCGGGGTACGCCTGTAAAGCTCTCAGTTTTCTAATTATCCTTAAGGTTATAAGAAAATTACGCCGCTTCGCCTCGTAGGCGTTTCTCCGTACGTTCGCGCCCCAAAAGCGCCACCACTTTCGGTAGTTCAGGGCCGTCCTCACGCGCGGTGAGTGCGCGGCGCAGTGGCATGAACAGCTGCTTGCCTTTGCGGCCAGATTCGCTCTTGAGCGCATCGAGCATGGTCTTCCAGCTTTCTTCACTCACTTCACCCTCTGGCAGCAATTCCGCCGCACGCGCGGTAAATTCCTCATCACCGGTTTCAATCAAGGGCTCGATCGGCTCGCGTAGCAACGCCCACCAATCCTTAATGTCATGGAATTGTGCCAGGTTACGCTTCACCTGTTCCCAGAAATCTTCATCAACCTGCTCAAATCCCGCCATCACCAAATGCGGCTTGGCGTCGGCGAAGGACAGGCCATGAATCAGCTTCTCATTCAGCCGCACCAGCTCTTCCTGATCGTAATTCGCCATCGAGCGGCCGAACTTCGTAATATCGAAACTTTGAATCAGCGTATCCATCGATTCAAACGCCGCAATCGCATCGGACGTACCGATTTTTGCCAAATAAGAATTGACCGCCATGGGAAGATAGGCCGCGTCACGTAGCCCCTCAATGTCACCGCCACCCTCGCGCTTCGATAGTTTCGCACCGCCCATTTGCAGCAGTGCCGTATGGCCAAAGACCGGCACATCATAGCCCAGCGTTTGCATGAGCTGCACCTGAATCGCCGTGTTCGAGACATGATCTTCGCCGCGCAAAATATGGGTGATGCCCATCTGCCCATCATCCACCGAAGTCGAAAGGGTAAAGAGCGGCACGCCATCTTCGCGCACAAGCACCGGGTCAGACAGATTCTGTCCCTCAAACTCGACCGGGCCGCGCACCAAATCCTCCCACGCAATTTTTGCATGATCGAGCTTGAAGCGCCAATGGGCTTTGCGTCCTTCTGCCTCATAGGCCTGCTTCTCATCATCGGTGAGTTTCAACGCGCCGCGATCATAAATCGGCGGTTTCCCACGGCTAGCGAGCATTTTGCGTTTCACTTCCAGCTCGTCCGGCGTCTCGTAACACGGATAAAGCCGGCCATCTTCGATCAGCTTTTGCTTCGCCGCCTTATAGCGCTCAAAGCGGTCAGACTGCCGGTCACTCTGATCCCACTCCAGCCCAAGCCATTTCAAATCCGTGCGTATCGCCTCTTCATATTCCGCTTTCGAGCGCTCCTGATCCGTGTCATCGATGCGCAGCACAAACGTACCGCCCTGCGCTTTGGCGAACAAAAAATTCACCAGCGCGGTGCGGGTGTTGCCCACATGGAGCTTACCGGTTGGGGATGGTGCAAAACGGACTTTAGGTTGATTCATGAGAGGTTTGTAATGGTTGAGGGGTGAAATGTAAATGGAAACTGTCATTGCGAGGAGCGATAGCGACGAAGCAATCTTTTGAAAGTGACTACTGAGATTGCCGCGCTCACTTCGTTCGCTCGCAATGACGTGATACTAAATAACGCGTTGCTGGATCCAGTGATTGGTGATCGGGTAGCGACGATCGCGCCCGAACGACATGCCGGATAGGCGTACGCCGGGCGGCGACTGACGGCGCTTATACTCCGCCGTATAGATGAGCTTGATGATGTTGCGCACCATTTCCGGTTCGTAGCCACGCTCGAGCACCTCTTCTAGCGAGAGACGTGCTTCAATGAAACACTGCAAAATGCTATCGAGCTTGTCATATGGAGGAAGCGAATCTTGATCTTTCTGATCATGGCGCAGCTCGGCAGTGGGCGGCTTAGTAATCATCCGCTCGGGAATCACTGCTTTCGCAGGCCCTTTAAATTCCATGCCCTTCCCTTTAAAATCGATCTCGCCTTTATTACGCCAGCGCGCGAGCGCAAACACGCTTGTTTTATAGCAATCTTTCAGCACCGAATAACCACCACACATATCACCATACAGCGTCGAGTAGCCAACCGACAGTTCCGATTTATTCCCTGTCGTCAGGACCATATCGCCAAATTTATTACTCATCGCCATCAGAATATTGCCACGTATGCGCGCCTGAATATTTTCCTCAGTAATGTCTGCTTTCTGATCTTTGAACATCTCGCTAAACGTATCATCATACGCTTCCATGAGTTTACCGATTGGCATCGTATCCATCTGTACGCCTAGAGTTTCTGCCATTTCCGTGGCATCCTCGTTGCTATCGTTCGACGTGTAAGGCGATGGCATAAGCACGGTACGCACCCGATCCGGCCCCAGCGCATCAACCGCCACTGCTGTGGTAACACCCGAATCAATGCCGCCCGACAGGCCAATGATCACCCCTGGGAAGCCATTTTTCTCCACATAATCCTTCAGCCCGAGCACCATCACTTGGTACATGGTCGCCTCGTCGGCATAGGAGAAATCGCAGGGTTCCAAAGGTTCTTTAGCCGGCTCATAGGCCGCCACCTCTTCGGCGCAATGGGCGAGGTTCTGCGTCACAACCCCATCTTTGTTGCACACGAAAGACCGGCCATCAAACACCAGCTCATCTTGTCCGCCCACATTATTCACGTAAATCACATCACAGCCTGCTTCTTGCGCCAGCTCTGACACCATCTCAAAGCGGCGCGGCGCTTTATCCATCTCAAAGGGCGAAGCATTCTGCGAAATAATCAGATCTGGCATGAGGCTAATCACATGCTCGCGGCATTTCGGATCCCACGTCTCCTCACAAATCATGATTGCAACGCGCGTCCCGTGGAAGTTATACAGCTTTGGAAGATCACCTGCGACAAACAAACGCTTTTCATCGAACACGCCATAATTGGGGAGCGCCGCCTTGTAGCTGTGAAAATTCATTTCACCCTTCTCAAGGAGAAACGTCGCATTATAGAGCGAAGCCTCCTCTTCCCATAGGCCGCCGACAAGCATAGAAAGGTCCTCGCCGCGCGTGGCTTCTCGAAGCGTTTCAACGGCCTCCATTGCCACCTTACGAAAGGCGGTTTTGTAGAGAATATCTTCGGCCGGATAACCGGTGATGGCCATTTCCGGGAAAATGATCATCCCCTTCTCGCCCTTCTTCAACTTCTTAGCGGCCTCGCGGTACATCTCCTCGATGCGCGCTGTGTTGCCGTCAATATCGCCGACGATGGAATTAAGCTGTGCTAAGAAAAAGGTCATAAATTCGTCATACACGTTTGATACATTCTAATGTAGTGAAAGCGTAGATTTATACAATGAAGAAGAAGATAATGGCCGATGAGTCGTACATAGATATCACTCTTACATTGTTTAATCGCAGCATTCTACCCCGCCTGCTTCGTCTCCAGCGTGAGCCAGCGGGCTTCTAGCATGTCTAGCCGCTCTCTTAGTTTAGCATACTCACGAGTGGCACGGTCGAAGGCTTCGGGCTCTTTGGTATAGAAGTCGGGCGCAGCGAGGCGTTGATTGAGTGCCGCTAGTTCCTGTTCCAATGCTTCAATTTTTTCTATCAGGGTTTTAAGCTCATGCTGCTCGGAAAAGGTGAGTTCGGGTTTCGCCTTGGGTGCGGGCTGTTTGGGTGACGCTGTACCGCTTGCATCTTCGGGCTTTTTGCCTTTGGCGGAAGCGACACTGCTTTTGGAGGAACGTTTTTTACTGCTCCCGGTTTTTGAAGATTCGCGCTGTTTCTCTTTCGGTGTTGTCTCGCTATTTTTTAGCTTCCCCGATTCTTTCAAATAATCGCTATAACCGCCAATATAGCTATCGACCTGCGCGTCGCCTTCAAAGGCCAAGGTCTTGGTCACCGTTTGATCCAGAAAGTCGCGATCATGGCTGACCACAAACAGCGTACCATCATAATTCGCCAAAATCTCCTCAAGCATATCGAGCGTTTCCATGTCGAGATCATTGGTCGGCTCATCGAGAATCAGCAGATTCCCTGGATTTGCCAGCACTTTTGCGAGCAACAACCGATTCTTCTGCCCACCCGACAGCGTCGCCACTTTCACATCCTTATCGCGCGGATCGAACATGAAATCTTTCATATAGCCGCACACATGGCGCTGCTTCTTACCCACCGTGATATATTCGCTATCGCCATTGCAAAGGTTGCGGCGGATCGAATGGTCCGGGTTCAGCGTGCTGCGCTTTTGGTCAAAGTAGGAAATATCCAGCGTGTAGGCGCGTTTGACCTTGCCCGCATCCGGCGCCAAATCACCCACGAGCAGCTTCAGAAAACTCGTTTTCCCCGAGCCATTTTTGCCCAAAATGCCAATCCGCTCTCCCTTCATCACGCGCAGATTAAACTGATCGAGAATGGGCTTTGCGTTCTCCCTTTCGCCAAAAGATTTTCGCACCTTGAAAAACTCTGCCACCACATTGCTGCTCTGGCTTGATTCCAGCGGCGCCAGCTCAAGCTTGCTATTGATTTTGCGGAATTGATATTTATCCGCGCGGAGTTTTTCCTTCGCCTCATGCACCAGCTGAAGCCGGCGCACATTGCGTTTGCGCCGCGCTTTGACGCCGCGGCTTGCCCATTCAATCTCTTGCGCCAGCGCCGATTCGCGGTTTTTCAGCTCGCGCGCCTCATGTTCCAGTAGCTCAGCAGACCATTGCTCAAAATGGCCGAACCCTTTCGGGCAGACGCGAATATTCCCGCGATCCAGCCAAAACACTTTGTTCGAAATATTCGCGAGGAAGGTTTTATCATGGCTGATGCACAGCACCGTCCCACGATATTGCTTCAGATACTGCTCGAGCCACTCAATCCCTTCCAAATCCAAATGGTTGGTCGGCTCATCGAGCATCAACACATCCGGCTCATCCACCAGCGAGCGTGCGAGCGCCACGCGCCGTAACTGCCCACCTGAAAGCCGGCCCATCGTATCTTCCAGCCGCAAGCCCAGCGGCTCGGTCACCATCTCCACGCGGTAGTGATATTCCTCGCCCTTATATTCCTCGGAAAGCCCTTCATGAACATAGTCAAACACTGTGATCTCAGGCTCAAACGGCGGATCCTGATGCAAATAGCCAATCTCCGTGCCTGGCAGCGACCAGCGCTCACCGCCATCCAGCTCGCGCTCGCCGGAAATCATATGCATCAGCGTGGTTTTCCCTGCGCCATTCTTCCCGACCAAACAAATCTTATCACCCTCGTGAATATTGAAGCTCAGCCCATCAAACAGCGGCACCTTACCAAAGGTGACATAGGCATCGGTGATGCTGAGAATCAGATTGCTCATAGGACAAAGGGTTTCGTTACCAGCGCGATGCTATAGCGCAGCAGATGGGGAAAGGCAATGGGTCAATGCGGCAGCGATCGCGCCGAGATAGGATACTAAAGCTTTTCCATCAATTCCGGAACGATGTCGAACAGATCGCCCACCAGCCCATAATCGGCGATTTCGAAGATAGGCGCATTTTCGTCTTTATTGATTGCAACGATCACTTTGGATTCCTTCATCCCCGCCAAATGCTGAATCGCGCCAGAAATACCAATCGCGATGTACAGCTCAGGCGCCACGATTTTTCCTGTCTGGCCGACCTGGTAATCGTTAGGCACATAGCCCGCATCGACGGCCGCGCGTGACGCACCAATCGCTGCGCCCAGCTTATCGGCCAGCGGCTCGAGTAGCCCATTAAATTTCTCGCCATCGCCAAAGCCGCGCCCACCAGAAATGACGATATTCGCAGCGGCAAGATCGGGGCGATCGCCCTCAGATTCGCTATGCGAGACATAGGTGGAAAGCCCTGAACTGGACGGGCATTCAATCACTTCAGCGCTCGCCGAACCGCTTTCACCTGCTTTATCAAAGCTTGAAGGTCGCACCGTAACCACCTTAATTTCGTCAGAACTTTGCACCGTTTCGATCGCATTACCCGCATAGATCGGGCGACGGAACGTGTCAGCCGATTCGACCGCAATAATGTCTGATATTTGCTGAACGTTCAATTTCGCTGCGATGCGCGGCATGATATCTTTGCCAGTCGTCGTTGCTGGTGCAAGGATATGCGAATAGCTGCTTGCAAGCGGCGCCACCAGCGCTTCCATATTCTCCGCAAGCGGCCAGCTGTAATGCCCGGCATCGGCATGGAGCACCTTCGCCACCCCGTCAATTTTTGTCGCCTGCGCGGCGGCATCGCCTGCATTATGGCCTGCTACAAGCAGATGAATGTCACCTGCACTCATTGCCTGCGCCGCGGCGACCGTCGCATGCGTCGCCGGATTCACGGTTTTGTGATCATGTTCTGCAATGATTAATACTGCCATATTCTACTCCTACGTTTCGCGAAGGAGCGAAGCGACTGACGCGATCCAGGGCGTGACTCTGGATTGCTTCGCTACGCTCGCAAAGCGTTACAACACCTTTGCTTCGTTCTTCAACTTATCGACCAGCTCATCAACATCTGCCACCTTCACCCCGCCGCTTCGTTTCGGCGGCTCGGTCACTTTGAGCACACTCACGCGCGGCGCAAGATCAATGCCGAGCGACGATGCTTCAACCGTCTCCATCGGCTTGCTGCGCGCTTTCATAATATCGGGCAGTTTCGCATAGCGCGGCTCATTCAGTCGCAAATCCGTCGTCACCACGCATGGTAGATTGAGGCCTACTGTCATTAAGCCGCCATCGACTTCGCGGGTCACTTCGATGGCTTGACCATCGATCTTCAACTCCGAGGCGAAGGTTCCTTGGCCCCAGCCTAGCATGGCCGCGAGCATTTGGCCGGTTTGGTTTGCATCATCATCAATCGCCTGCTTACCCATAATGACCAGATCGGGCGATTCTTGTTTCACAATATGTTCAAGAATTTTCGATGCAGCCAGTGGCTGAATCACCTCATCTTCGCCGGTTTGAATGCGAATCGCCTTATCAACCCCGAGCGCCAGTGCGGTACGCAGCACATCTTCTACTTTCGCCGGACCAACCGACACGGCGACGACTTCGCTTGCTGCGCCCTTCTCTTTCAGGCGAATTGCTTCTTCCACCGCGATTTCATCGAACGGGTTCATCGACATTTTCACGCCGCCCAGCTCAACGCCAGTTTCATCGGATTTCACACGGATTTTGACATTGTAATCAACCACACGCTTGACGGGGACAAGGATTTTCATCGGCCACCTTCCTGTTCGTTTTTCGTCATCTTCGAGCGAACTGCTGTTCGCCTCGGAGATCTATGTTACATCAGATTCCCGACGCTCGCTAGGCTCGGTCGAGAATGACGATTTTGTTATTAGAATGATTATAGCCGGAAATGCGCTTGCTCTCAAGCGACACTATGGATGCGTTGCAGCATGAATTTAGGCCTGATTTGTCAGCAAGATAAAGGCGATAATAGCCAGCGCAATGCCCTGAAACACCACCCGTGCGCCCATGAGCTTCACACCATATTTGCGGTTGAACTTCCCGCCGCGCACCATCGCGGCGATACCCACCAAGCAGATGAGGGCCGTAGCGATCATAAAAATCAAGAGTAATGTGTTTGGTTCCATTGTTTATCCGCTCGCATAATGGCGTTCGTGGAAGACAAAGGTGCGGCTGCAATAGGGGCAGACGACCTGGTCTGTTTCTGGATCAATGTGCAGGTAGACACGCGGATGTCCTAGCGGACCAGAGCCACCGTCACAGCTGACTTTTTTGTCATACACTTCGATCACTTCAAAAGGAGATTGGCTCATTTTATTCCTCTTTTTTGGATATAAGTCATTTTTCTCATCGCGCAAGCTTATGGGAACACAAACACGGCATTTTTCTGCCCAGTCACCACAGAAGAACGCCGCGCTGAACGACTGTTCGGAAAGACCGCATCGGGCTGCAAACTACGAATCACAGAGACGCTCGACGTCGATGGCCGTACTCCTTCAGGGCGAAGACTGCGCGGCGCAGAGGATACAGACACTTCAATCGGTTTCACGCTTGGGTCGTCTTCCTGAGCGGATGATGTTGCTGCGCGGCTATTGGTTTTGGGGCGGATAACCAAAACCGGCGACTCTTTGGACTCACCATTTTCATCCAGCACCGCAATACGATTAATGGATTGCAGCGGACGCTGAAGTGCTGGAGAGACAGACCCACCGGCGGCAGGACTTAAATTTGCCAGGAACGCCACCTCTTGCAACGGGTCACTTGAATAGTCATTCGATGCCATCATCGCCGCACGCTGCTCACGGCCATTCTTCAAGCGAACAGACAATTTTTTCCAATGATCATAGACTTTTGCGTAGTAACGCGCGCCTTTGCTAGGCGTTCGAGAATGGTAAATAGACGCTGCGCGCTGCCAATCGCCCGTCTCTAAATAGTTGATACGGAGAAATCGTGCCGCATAACCAACATTGTATGCGGGGTCAAACGCTTGATCAAGGTTCGCAAAGGCAGCTGGGTGGTGAAACAGGTTCACCTGCATACACCCCACATCAATGCTTTTCTTACCTTGCCGCTGAAATTCGCGCACGTTCGCTACTGCTTCGCGCTTACTATTATAGAAATAGCCCTGCCCTTCGACATTGGCGGTCCAAGGCCATGGCAACAACATTTTTAACTGTGAGCTATAGCGTCCCGATTCGGTCGTCGCGATAGCCGCCAGCAAATGTTGCGGTATCCCGTGAAACCTCTCATGCTTTGAGAAATGCTGCGTACAGCGCCTGGCTTCACGCACAAGTTGTGCTTCTGACACTTTCGCTCCGGTAACCGCGATTGCAGGCGTTCCTGTCGTTGCGGTGATTCCGATACACAGCGCGAGTGCTGAAACGGTCATCTTGCGATATGGATTATGTAACATATTTTTGCACCCCACCCAAGCGCAAACTTCATTTTTATTCAGACCTTATTAAAGAACCAAATTTTCGTAGTCTTGTCACGGGGATTGTTGCCTGGGTGCACAGCTTAGCGCAGAGGCGCTATCGATTCCGCTGAGGACGCGTCACTGACCTTTTCTTCTCGCACGCCAATTAACCACGCCATCATATCATTATATACATTCTGTCGCTGGTGATCGCGTAGCAACATATGATAGCCTTCCGGATATTCTTTATAGGTTACTTCGCTCTGATTAAAGAGCGGGCGCACGCGCTGAATCGAGTCGGCTGGAATGATCTGGTCTTTTTGCCCATACAGAAGCAGGGTCGGAACGCTGATATCTGGCGCGGCCAAATGCGTTTCATCCATCACATTCACCAGCCCATAGATCGCATCGGCTCGCGTTGACGTAACGATGTTCGGGTCGCCCGCCATCTGCGTGAGCACTTGCATATTATCTGTTGCCACCACATCAAGCCCTTCGCCTGTAAATTCAGAGGCTGGGAAGGTGCGCGTGACGAGCCACAGCGGAAAGCGGTGGAATACGCTAAGCGACGCATCGCCCCATACGGCAGGGCCGACTAAGATCATCCCATCGATGAGAGACGCTACCTCTGTTTCTGACGCCGCAAGCATCGCAATCGCGCCGCCCATACTCTCGCCCATTAGGTAAAGCGGCACATCCGGATTGCCTTGCTTAATAAGGCGGAGTGTTTGCGCTACATCATTCACCAGATGATCACGGCCTGCCCAAATGCCCCGATGCGACTCATTTCGACCAAAGCCGCGTTGGTCATACGCAATCAAGGCCACATTCTGCGAGGCTAAAAACGTGCCGGGCAATGCGAAGGCCTGGCTGTAATCATTGAAGCCATGTAGCGCGAGAATGATCGCATCTGATTTGCCTTTCGGCAACCACATAGAGAGAGGCAATGTCTGGCCATCGGGCGCAGTGTAATGGCTCGTACTGAGAGAAGCGTCTTGCGTAGTTTCTGCGAGGGGATGCTGTTCGGGCGCTGCGCATGCGCTGACGCATGCCATGAGTATAAAAGTGAAAATGTAAGGCATCATACGCATCGGCGGAAGTGATAGCGAATTTGCCTGCCACGAACAAGGATTGTTTTATGTGCGCCTGCTTTTGCGCGCCCAAAACTTGCCGAAATCACTGTTTTTTGGTATAATTTGAGAAAGAAGAAAAAAATAGGGAAGCGTATGACGCCTGCGGACTTTGAGTTGCTTGTCAAAGATTATCGCCTGACCACGGCGGAGATCTTCTATTGCTTCCCTGATCACCCCTCCCTACTACAAACATTCGTCTGGCAAGAGCTTGATCTCGCGCCTAAATTCCCAGAATTAAATAAATTTTTGGGCTTTTGGGAAGACTCGATCGATGGCCGCTTACACTCCGTTCAGGTTACAAGCGCCGAGACCATTTCTCCAGCACAATTCGCCTGGCGCAGCGGCTCACTCCAACTCCAGTAAGAGTATTCCTACACATGGTGACACGAAGAGGTTGCCATTCAGGGCTGCTTTGCCATAGACATAGCGCAAGGAAGAGAGGTTTCTTTGCGTATCATCAATATGATGCTCGGCACCAAACGCGGCGGCATTGAACAGGCCGTGATCGACTATGCCGAAGCCATGCAGCATCAAGGCATTGAGGTGCTGAATGTGTTTCGCAAAGATGCGTGGGCGATGGAAGCTTCTGCCTATTTAAATCAATCATCATGCATCATTAACCCGCTCTCACGTTGGGATCCCCTCACCACGCAGCAGCTGCGCAAACGTGGAGAAGCCTTCGACGCACAGGCAGTCATTGCGCATGGTAACCGCGCGATTCAATTTGCGCTGCGTGCCTTTGGCGGACGCATCCCGGTCATTGCTGTCGCGCATAATTACCATATTAAGCGTTTCCCACAGTGCGACGCCGCCTTCACCATCACGCGTGATTTATACGAAGAGCTCGCCGCCATCGACATGCCACGTCACACGCTGTTTCACGTACCCAATATGGTACGTGTGCCCGATCACACACCACGCAGCGCATTTCACTCCCCCGTGCGTATTGGCAGCATGGGACGGTTTGTCGCAAAGAAGGGCTTCCCTTGTTTCGTAAAAGCATTGGGTGAACTACATCAACGAGGCGTGCCATTCCATGGCATTTTGGGCGGCGACGGTCCTGAGCTAAATGAAATTCAGCGCGTCGCGGAACGCGCGGGTCTACCTATTCTTACGCGCGCCCCTGAGCACAGCGACGAAGGCAGCGCGCTCTATTTGCCCGGCTGGGTGAATGATAAATGGCGCTTTTTTGAAGAGATCGACATATTCGCCCTGCCCTCCCATCACGAACCGTTTGGCATTGTATTAATCGAAGCGATGGCCGCTGGCCTTCCCACTGTCACCACTGCAAGCGAAGGGCCATGTGAGATCATTACGCAACATCAAGACGCCGTCATGGTCGACCTGAATGATCATCGCGCAATGGCCGACGCGTTCGAAGCCTGGATCGCATCGCCCGAGACGGCGCTCAATGTTGGCAACGCCGCTTATGACACTGCCAAGCGCCGCTACGCTCTCTCCGAAGCTGCCAAAACCATTGAAGCCGCGTTGCGACGTGTGATCTTTGCAAGGCCCGATACGCGCATTATATTATCTGCATGACCATTTATTCTGCACCCCTCATAGATCGATCCATCCTGTGCATCAGCGGGCCAGACCGCTCGACATTCCTTCAAGGGCTCATCACCAATGATGTGGCGCGTTGCGACAAAGGCGAGCCGATCTTCACCGCCATGCTCACCCCGCAAGGTAAGCTCTTCGCGGATTTCTTCATATTACCAGAAGCCGGTCATTTCCTCATCGACACCCATCACAGCTACGCGGCGGAGCTGATGAAAAAACTGCGCATGTATAAGCTGCGCGCCGATGTTGAGATTGAAGATATCTCGGCGGATAGGGTAGTAGCCGCAAGCTGGGGCGATGCCGCTGCTACATATGAATCGATTCTGTCTTTCAATGATCCGCGCCATGACGCTCTCGGCATGCGCCATTATGGCCGCGCGGAGGCAATGAAATCACTGCTCGCAGCAGGCGAGCCCGCTTCTTATCATGCGCACCGCATCAGCCTCGTCGTTGCGGAAGGCGCGTATGACGCCACCGACCGGAGCTTCATCCTCGATATGGGCTATGAAGAGCTGAACGCCGTCGACTACCAAAAGGGCTGTTATGTCGGCCAAGAAGTCACGGCGCGGATGCATTATCGCGGCGTGAAGCGCAAAGGCATGGTCTGCATCGGGGCGCATAGCCCTGAAGCCAGCCTGCCCGAGCTTGGTACACCGCTAATCGCGCATGGCGACAAGGAAACCACTATTGGCGAGATGCGCTCCAGCGAAGGCCCCATCGGGCTCGCCATGGTCAAGTTGGAAGCGCTTGGGGACGCTCAGGCGGCAAACCTTGACATCACCGCCGGCGAAACCCACATTAAGATAAAGACATAAACCGTGCGGCGCCGTATAATCGTAATCGGCTGAAAAATAAGCAAGTCTCATTTTGGGTGGCTCTGTGCTGCGCTGTTTCTTCCGTGCAAATATGCACTTGATATGGTAAGATAAAGGAATGACCGAAGTATGAAATTTACATCCTTCTTCAAGCAAAAACAAAAAGAACAGGAATCGCAGGCATCTATGGATCAAACTGACCCGAACACCAGCTACCCTCCCCTGACTGAACCCGGCGCGTCGAGCGCTTCCACCATTGAAGATGCGCAATTTTCGCTGCTTGGCAGTGATGGGTTTTTATCGGGCACTTTGCTGGTCGCCTCTCCACTTATCACGGAAAGTGTGTTCCACAAATCAGTGATTTACCTGTTCGCGCACAGCGATGATGGCGCGATGGGCTGCATGATCAACCAGCCGATCGATACCGTGAATTATGGCGCGTTGCTTGGCGAATCCGACCCGGCGGTGCAAACCGGTCAGCGCGAGTTGGATGTTTATTTTGGCGGCCCCGTGGAACGCACACGCGGCTTTGTGCTGCATAGTAGCGAATATAAACCAGAATTGGCGCTACACGCCCATGATGATGTGTCAATTACCGCTGTTTCGGGCATTTTGCGCGACATGGCGCAAGGCGAAGGCCCGGATCATGCCTCACTGATTGTTGGCTATGCTGGCTGGGCGCCAGGGCAGCTAGAAACAGAAATTGAGCAAAATAGCTGGATTAATGTCCCTGCGAGCAAAGAGCTTCTGTTTGATACGCCGAACGACCTCAAATGGGCCCGCGCCAGCCAATCGCTCGGCTTCGACATGGCGTTTTATTCGCACAGCGTCGGGCATGCGTAGTTATACCTTTGCGCGCTAATACCCATTGATTTTCCTAGGCAACCCGGTTACAACCGCGTGCATGTCGAAAAGTACATCCAAAACCCCCTTCGCATTCCAGGATATCATCCTGACACTTCAGCATTTTTGGGCGGAGCAGGGGTGCGTGATTTTGCAGCCCTACGACATGGAAGTGGGCGCCGGGACGTTCCACCCCGCGACGACGCTACGCGCGCTCGGACCGGAGCATTGGAACGCGGCCTATGTTCAGCCTTGCCGCCGCCCATCCGATGGCCGTTACGGTGAAAACCCCAACCGGCTGGGCCATTATTATCAGTTTCAGGTCATTCTGAAGCCCTCACCCGACAACATCCAGCAGCTTTATCTCGACTCGATCGCCGCGCTCGGCATCGATCCGCTCAAACATGATATTCGTTTCGTGGAAGATGACTGGGAATCCCCTACTCTTGGCGCGTGGGGGCTGGGCTGGGAAGTCTGGTGCGACGGCATGGAAGTGACGCAATTCACCTATTTTCAGCAAGTGGGCGGCATTGAGTGCAAGCCCGTCTCCGGCGAGCTAACCTACGGGCTGGAGCGGCTGGCGATGTATATTCAGGGCGTTGAGAATGTGTAT
The DNA here is from genome assembly GCA_964352815.1 of uncultured Azospirillaceae bacterium. Classification (GTDB taxonomy): domain Bacteria; phylum Pseudomonadota; class Alphaproteobacteria; order Rickettsiales; family UBA3002; genus CAYGTO01. The sequence continues at coordinate 193,817 of CAYGTO010000003.1, forward strand.
GACCTGGTATGGAATCAGGTGCCTGGTGCCAGGGGCCAGGGGTCAGGAAGTCATCCTGAAACCCGAAACCTGAAACCTGTAACCTATGGCGATGTGTTCCTACGCAATGAACGCGAGCAAACCGCCTATAGCCTAGAGCATGCAAACACCGACATATTGCTGCAACATTTTAAAGATGCCGAAGCCGAATGCGCGCAGCTTCTTGAAAAGAAACTTGCTTTGCCTGCCTATGATCACTGCATCAAAGCCTCGCATCTGTTCAACCTGCTCGATGCGCGTGGGGTGATTTCGGTGACCGAACGTGCGGCATATATTGGCCGCGTCCGCGCCTTAGCCAAAGGCTGCTGTGAAGAATATGTGAGGGGTCAGGTTTCAGGTTTCGGGTTTCAGGAAAAAGAGGCTTCATGATTCGTTCTTATCAGGATTTAGAGGTGTGGAAGAAATCCTTGAGGCTGGTTAAAGACGTGTATGGCTGCACAAGACTTTACCCAAAATCCGAACTCTATGGCCTTGTAAGCCAGACACAACGAGCCGCTGTATCGGTGCCAGCCAATATTGCTGAAGGCCGCACGCGTTATTCCAAAAAAGATTTTGTTTCTCATTTGAAGATTGCTTCTGGCTCTTTAGCCGAGCTTGAAACGCATCTTTTCATTGCCACTGAACTCGGCTATATCACGATAGAACAGCGAGACGCTTTGTTAAATACATCCGCCGAGATAGGCCGGATGCTCAATGGCCTGGTGAATTCGTTGAAAAGCGAAAAACAACTGGAACCCGAAACCTGACACCTGAAACCTATTATGCAACGACTCATGCTCAAATCCAAGCTCCACCGCGCGAAAGTGACCGATTCAGACCTCAACTATGAAGGCTCAATCGGCATTGATCGCGACTGGATGGATGAAGTCGGGCTACTCCCTTACGAGCAAGTCGATGTGGCGAGTATTGCGAATGGCGCGCGCTTCACCACCTATGTCATCGAAGAAGAACGCGGATCAGAGAAAATCGTCATCAATGGCGCCGCTGCGCATCTCGTGAATATTGGCGACTTGGTCATCATCATGGGTTATTGCGTGATGAGCGATGGTGATGCGCAGCAAGCAACACCGAAGATTAAGCGATTGGAGTAAGGAAACATCACTAGCGGAGGAAAGGATGTCAACAAGGAGAGAATATAATAGAAAAGAGCTGTTCAAGATAGGGGAAGACGGAAAGCCCGTCCATGTAAGCGATATTTTGTCATGGCTACGCAGCGAAAAAACCACGGATAGTGATATCGCATCACTTACGCGTGGGGAAATTTCGGCTATTTTGGGAACGGAGCACATTAATGTGAATCGATATGCTGCAAAGCTGGCTGCAGAAAAAGAGTTTCAACTTTTACAAGACTGTAGAGAAGAAAGAGGAAAGACCAGAATGAAAATGATTACCACAACTGATAACGAGGGTAGGATTGTCGACGCGATGTCAGTCTTTGAATCGCTTGAAGAGGGAGACAGAGCACTTGCGCGCGAAAGCATGGCTGTTTCACATAATAAAAGATTAAGCCAAGAGCTAGACCGCTTAAAAGATGCTGGCGGTGACCTTTTTAGGCAATGTTCTGCTATCATGATAAAAGATGCTAACAAAGCCCTCAAATTAGCGCATAAGATACAAGAATTCATGCATCATGATCTTGGTATTGCGTATACTGCCGTTGATACGCTTGTGGACTCGATTCAGTCGAAAGGCCCTTTAAAAGCGCTAGACCCTAGAGAGAAACGATCACCGCGAGCCGCCTAATGCCCACCCTTCTATTCGAATGTTTCTCCGAAGAAATGCCCGCACGGATGCAAGCGCCGGCGGAAGCGCAGCTGCATGAGCGGTTTGAAAAAGCGCTTAAAGATTCACGGCTCGAACATGGCACGGTGAAAACCTTTGTCAGTCCACGCCACCTTGGCATTCGCATTGAAGGCCTGCCCGCGCAGCAACCAGACATCACGATCGAGCGCAAAGGGCCCAAAGTCGGTGCGCCAGAACAGGCGATGCAGGGCTTTTTGAAATCCACGGGCCTGAGCGTGGATGAGCTTGAACAGCGCGACACAGGAAAAGGCACTTTTTATTTCGCCGTCAAAGAGGAACAAGGCAAACCGACTCGCGAGGCGCTGAAACCGATCATCGAACAGGTGATGCATGAGTTTAGCTGGCCAAAATCGATGCGCTGGGGCGCCTATGAATGTAGCTGGGTGCGCCCGCTACATCGCCTCGTTGCACTACTCGATGATCAGGTTATTCCCGCGCAATTCCACCATATCACCGCGAGCAATATCACTTTTGGTCATCGGTTTCTTGCCCCGGAAGCCATCACGCTTACCCATGCAGATGACTATGAAGCCGCCCTCGAAAAAGCCTATGTGCAGGTTGATCGCGCAACACGCCAATCGCGCATGATGGAGCAAAGTGAGGCATTGCTGTCGCAGAAAAAACTCGCACTGATAGAGGATCGTGGGCTGCTCGATGAAGTGACCGGCCTCGTCGAATGGCCGCACCCAAAATGCGGCACGATTGACGAAACCTTCATGCGGCTGCCGAAAGAAGTGTTGGTGTCGGAAATGCGCGAGCACCAAAAATATTTTGCTACAACGGAATCAGAAAACCACACTTCGCGAGAGAGCGCAGCGACCGACGCGATCCATTCACATACGCAAGAATGGGCTGCCGCGTCTGCCTGCGCGAAGCCGGAGCTTCGCTTCGGCGAAGACAGGTCGGCTAACGCCTCCTCGCAGAACGGGATATCCCCTCACTACCTCATTATCGCTAACGTCCCCGGCGATGCAGGTGCGATTGAGCATGGGAATAACCGCGTACTACGCGCACGTCTGTCTGATGGTGCTTTCTATTGGGACAGTGACCGCGCCGTACCGCTCAGCGAATGGGCAGAAAAACTTGCATCCGTCATCTTCCATGCGAAGCTAGGTACCACTGCACAAAAGGTGCAGCGCATCCGCGATTTGTCCGGCCATCTCGCTTTGTTTGTTCCCCACGCAAATCTTGAGCATGTGGCGCGCGGAGCCGAGCTTTGCAAAGCGGATCTGGTCACCGGCATGGTCGGCGAGTTCCCCGATTTGCAGGGCATTATGGGCCAATATTACGCGCAAGAACAAAAGGAAGTCGACGAGGTCGCACGCGGCATCTATGAACATTATCTCCCGCAAGGCGCGGCTGACGGGCTCCCCGGATCGCCAGTCGGTATCACCCTCGCCATCGCCGATAAGCTTGACACGATGGTCGGCATGTTCGGAATCGGCGAGGCGCCCACTGGCTCGAAAGACCCGTTCGCACTGCGCCGCAGTGCACTCGGCATTCTGCGCATCATTCGCCAGCATGGGCTACGCCTCTCGCTGTCACTGATTATTGATAAGGCGATGAAGGGCTTCTCCGCGAAGACATTGAGCGTTTCCACTGACGATCTTGCTGCGCAGCTTGCACGCTTTTTTATCGACCGTCTCAAAGTTGCGCTTAAAGAGGAAGGGCTGCGCCATGATGTGATCGAAGCCGCGTCACGCGGCGATGAGGAGCTGGATGTGGTGCGTATCGTCGCGCGGGCGGAAGCGCTGAATGCGTTTCTTGCAAGTAGTGAGGGCGAAAACTTGCTGGCTGCCTACCGCCGCGCGGGCAACATCGTTGCGGCGGAAGAAAAAAAGGACAACGCCCCCATCAGCGGCGCTCCGAACAGTGCGCTATTCGAAGAGGAGGCCGAGCACAACTTACACAGCGCACTTGCAGCCATGGACGCATCTGTTACAACAGCTTTGGCTGAAGAACGCTTTGACGACGCCATGAGCATCCTCGCTTCGCTCCGCGCCCCGCTAGACGCATTTTTTGAGGGGGTGATGGTCAACAGCGATGATAAGGAATTGCGCATGAACCGTCTGTGTCTGCTCAGCCAGGTACGCCGCAATGTGAACCGCGTCGCTGCGTTTGATGAAATTGAAGGAGCGTAAAGCATGGTAGAGTTTGGTCCAACTTCTCTAGATCGCAGCTATCTCGACATTCGTCCGCAAATGCGAATGCAGTTTTATTATAATATTAACGGTGAGATTCGTGACTTTGGTGCGCAAGAAATGCTCCGGCACCACCCTATTGCTCTGAAAATCTGGGACAATAGTGGGCATCCAGAAGCATGGGCGCAATGGAGAGAACAATTGCTCGATGTTGCAGAGTCAACGCCCGGCATTAAAGCCACCATTCCCCTAGCAAGCATTGTAAGCGATGACAGATCGGAACGAGACGTGGTGTTGTGCGGCCCTTACGAAAAAATACGCGCATGTTTAACCTTTGATAGTAAGCTCACTGACGGGGATGAATATTGGTTGCGCAAATTGGACGAGCATTATGAGCGCTCTAAGAACGAAGCAGAGGAATATATAGAGCGAGATAAAGGAAGAGCCGCATGACATCAAGTGCTGCAATTGACATGACTAATTCGATGAAAAATAAATGGGTCTACACCTTTGGTGATGGCAATGCGGAAGGCGATGCGTCGATGCGCAATACGCTCGGCGGGAAAGGAGCGAACCTCGCTGAAATGAGCGCGCTTGGCCTGCCTGTGCCGCCAGGGTTCACCATCACCACCGATGTCTGCACCGCTTACTATGCCAATGACAAACAATATCCCGACGGGCTGATGGCCTCGATTGAAGACGGCATTCGTACCATTGAAAGCTCAGTAAAGGCGGGTTTTGGTGACCAGGACAATCCGCTTCTCGTCTCGGTGCGATCGGGCGCGCGCGCCTCAATGCCAGGGATGATGGATACGATTTTGAACCTCGGCCTCAATGATCAAACCGTTGAAGCACTGGCCGCGAAAACCAACAATGCGCGTTTCGCCTATGATTCGTATCGCCGTTTCATTCAGATGTATTCTGATGTCGTGCTCGGCGTGGAGCATTACATGTTCGAGGATATGCTCGAGGAGATGAAGCGTGATAAAGATGTTGAGCTTGATACTGAGCTAACCGAAGCGGATCTCAAAACGCTGGTGCAGCATTACAAAGACTGCGTGATGCGCGAACGCGGTGAGAGCTTCCCGCAAGATGTGCGCGAACAATTGAGCGGCGCGATTAACGCCGTATTCGATAGCTGGATGAACCCGCGCGCCAACACCTATCGCGCGCTGCATGATATCCCCGCAAGCTGGGGTACGGCGGTGAATGTGCAAGCGATGGTGTTCGGAAATATGGGCACTGATTGCGCGACCGGCGTCGCGTTCACACGGAACCCATCGACCGGTGAGAAAGCGTTTTACGGTGAATATTTAGTGAATGCGCAGGGCGAAGATGTTGTCGCCGGCATCCGTACCCCGCAGCAAATCACCATTGCTGGCAAGGACGAACAAGGCTCAGACCTGCCCGCGATGGAAGAGGTGATGCCGGAAGTGTATCAGCAGCTGGTGACGATTTACGAAAAGCTTGAAGCGCACTACCGCGACATGCAGGACATCGAATTTACCGTGCAAAATAACAAGCTGTGGATGCTGCAAACCCGCAGTGGTAAACGCACTGCGAAAGCGGCGCTTAAAATTGCCGTGGATATGGTGGCTGAGAATTTGATCACGAAAGAAGAGGCGATCGGACGCGTCGATCCGCAATCGCTCGACCAATTGCTGCACCCGACACTTGACCCATCCGCCGACACAAAAGTGATCGCGCGCGGCCTGCCCGCCTCTCCTGGCGCGGCATCAGGCAAGATTGTGTTCAGCGCCGAAGATGCCGAAGAACAAAGCAAACATGGCCCCGTGATTCTAGTGCGCATCGAAACCAGCCCGGAAGATATTCATGGCATGCATGTAGCAAATGGCATTCTGACCGCGCGTGGCGGGATGACGTCACATGCAGCGGTTGTTGCGCGTGGCATGGGAAAATGCTGCGTTTCAGGTGCAGGAGAATTGCGCATCAATTATCAAAACAAAGAATTCATCGCACATGGTCAGACCTTCAAGGAAGGCGATATTATCACACTCAACGGCTCGTCTGGTGAGGTGATGGAAGGTAAAGTGCCAACGCTTAAACCTGATTTGTCAGGCGATTTCGCGACGCTTATGGAATGGGCGGATGAGGTGCGCGAGCTGAATGTGCGCACCAATGCGGAAACGCCCGCAGACGCAGAAACGGCGCGTAGCTTCGGCGCAGAAGGCATTGGCCTGTGCCGTACTGAGCATATGTTTTTCGATAGCGAGCGCATTGTTGCGATGCGCGAAATGATTGTCGCAGAAACGGTCGAGGCGCGAAAAACCGCGCTGGCAAAACTCCTCCCAATGCAGCGCCAAGATTTCGCCGATCTGTTCCGCGTGATGGCTGGCTTGCCCGTCACCATTCGATTGCTTGACCCGCCGCTTCATGAATTCTTGCCGCATAGTGAAGAGGAAATTCAGCAGGTGGCCGATGGCGCTGGCATCAGTGTCAGCGCGCTCAAGCACCGCATTCACGCACTGAATGAAAGCAACCCGATGCTTGGCCATCGTGGCTGTCGTTTGGGCATCACCTACCCTGAAATTTATGAAATGCAGGCGCGTGCGATATTTGAAGCCGCGGCAGAAGTTAGCGGTGAAGGTAATGACGCTGTCGTGCCTGAGATTATGATTCCGCTCGTCATGCACCCGAAGGAACTAGAGCAGCTCAAAGCTTTGGTGGACCGAGTCGCGCAGGAGGTGATGGATGCACAAAACACAACGCTAGACTATTTGGTCGGCACGATGATCGAGCTCCCGCGCGCAGCACTTCGCGCAGGCGATATTGCACAGCATGCCCAGTTCTTCAGCTTCGGAACGAATGACCTGACGCAAACCACACTCGGCATTTCGCGCGACGATGCAGCATCCTTCATCGAGCCCTATAAAAAGTCGGGCATTTTAGAAAAAGACCCGTTTGTCTCGCTTGATCAAGAGGGTGTTGGCGAGCTGATTCAGATTGCGGCAGAACGCGGCAAAACCACGCGCAATGATATCAAACTCGGCATATGCGGCGAACATGGCGGCGACCCCGCATCGATTCATTTCTGCCAGCGCCATGGGCTGCATTACGTTTCCTGCTCACCCTACCGCGTGCCTGTAGCGCGTCTCGCTGCCGCGCAAGCGGCCCTTGTAAAACACACCTAACGGTTATTATTGCTGCGGCGAAATTGCGGGTAGAGTCTGCCCTCGGGCCAAATCGCATAGACATCCGTCACGTAAATCCGCTGGAACCGGCCGCGGTCAACCACGCGCGCACGCGCTTCCGGCCCTGGCACGCGCAGCGTTCTTCCCGGCTCAATCGTATAGAGCTGAATGTTCGTGCTGCCCTGCATCACCTCGACCTGATGCGGCACCGTATCAAGGTTCTTAATCTCCCACGCCTGTGCGGTGAGAGGAACACATACTAAGGAAAAAAATAGCAACACGCTCTTCATCATATGTTAATCTTTAAACGATAATGTAACCCTAACCAAGTGAATTTTTGTTTAGAGAGGCATGATGGCATCCAAAACACCACTCAAAGTCTATGTTCACGGCTTCAGCGAGAAAGAAGTGGCCGAGTTGCAAGCTGATATTGAAAAATACCCTCTGGAGGGTGTGCCAGCATTCGCACTGGAACACAGACCAAGCCAAGGTACCGATGTCACCGGAGATATAAAAGCGGGAAAGGATGAACTTACTATTGTTAAATTGGACCACGATATAGGCCTGAATATGGCAGCAAAAATCAAAGAATCTATACCTCCTGAAACATTCGCCCGCACTGTTTTTATAACCCCCGAACCTGGTGACATGTATTTTTCGGAACTATTAAAAACGGTACCGTCTAAGCAAATTGTCTTTGGGCCAGAGCCTAACATTACAGATTTACAAGCCGCGCTCGATGAAGTGCGAAAGAGTACACCTTTTAAGAGCACCACGCCACAAGCAGGCACGCTCGATAGTACGGAATCCCTTGGCGTAGTCGATGCAGAAGCGCGTGACATCACTCGCGACTAGCTAAATCAGTGTAATCCCTTTGCGCGCGAGCGCATCGGCGCGTTCATTGAGCGGGTCTCCCGCATGGCCTTTGACCCACCTCCATTCCACCTGGTGGCGCTCCGTTGCCGCGTCCAAGCGCTGCCATAAATCCTGATTTTTCACGGGCTTTTTGGCGGCGGTTTTCCAGCCTTTCGCTTTCCACCCGGCAATCCATTCGGTGATCCCACCTTTGACATAATTGCTGTCCGTGTAGAGCGTCACGTCACAGGCTTCGTTCAATGATTCGAGCGCCATAATGGCCGCCATTAATTCCATACGATTATTGGTCGTGTCGGCGTCGCCGCCGCACAGTTCTTTTTCGTGTTCACCGTAGAGCAATACCGCGCCCCACCCGCCTGGGCCCGGGTTGCCGCTGCATGCGCCGTCGGTGTAGATGGTCACTGGTTTCATAACGCCTCCATACGCGCGGTGAAATGCGTCAATTTGCGTACATATTCTTCGGGGTCTTTCGGTGTCACGAGCGCCTTCTCATCATGATGAAGCACATCAAAGGTCCGTGTCAGCAAAAAGCGGAGCGCCGCGCCAGCACAAAGCTGTGGCATAGCACGTTTTTCTTCATCCGAAAGAGGGCGCACCGTTTCATACCCCTCAAGCAGCGCGTCATAACGCGCCTGTGAGAAGGTGTGCTCTGCATCAAAACACCAGGCATTGACGACAACGGCAAGGTCATAGGCAAAGCTGTCATGGCATGCGAAGTACCAATCAATTACCCCGCTCACCTCATGCCTGCCTTTGGTGAAAAAGACATTATCAGGGAACAAATCCGCATGCACAATGCCGGCAGGTAGATTGCTCGGCCAATGCTGTATGATGCGATCAAGCGAAGCGTCTACCAATAGCGCAATCTCAGAGTAACGCATGGTGCAGGCACGCTCCATCGTTTGATAAAAGGTACGCCAACGATGCGCGCCCAGTGCATTTTCGCGCATGCCGTCAAACCCTGCGACGGCGAGATGCATGGTCGCGACGGTCACACCGAAAGCGTGGCACTGTTCAGGAGATGGCTGCATTACTGCGCTGCCTGGCAAAAAGCTGACGAGCGAAGCCGCCTTACCGACCGGGCTCTTTGCCGGTGCAATAAACAGCGCATCGTCACGCGTTGGTAAAGGCGTTGGCGCGCTAATCCCTTGCTGCGCCAAATGGTGCATCAGCTCCATATAGAACGGCATATCCTCCGCAGAGACACGCTTTTCAAACACAGTCAAAATGTAGGAAATGCGCTGCCCCCTCGCTTCGCACTGCACATGGTAATTACTATTTTCAATGCCTTCCGCAATACCTTCCGCCGACACGCACGCACCCACATCGTAATGCGTATCGATCAGTGTACGAATCTCTTCCAATGAAAGGTGTGTATAGACGGCCATGATTTTCCCTGTTGAAAGGGCAGCATAACTTCGGCGCACACAAGCGCAATCGCTTTTCTCTTACTCTTTCAGAGAAGCGCGTTTTTTCTAGGAAAACCGCAAGAAAGCGCTTGGCTTTTCTCCTTCTGTAGATTTATAGTGATAGCAAGAGTCGTTATTTTTACAGGAGGCGTTATGTTTCGTCGCAAAGAAGATGAACTAGAAGGGGGCACAGGTCAGGACATGTTTGAATCAGAAAATAATACGGGGAACGGCTCGTCATCCGCTTCATCAGATGCATCAAAAGACAGCAGCGCTGCTTCTTCGTCATCGTCCGCTGCAAGCGGCGGTGCAGCACGCCCAGCAATGGCAACTCCGCCAAACCCCGCATTCCGCCCACAAGCAGGTGGGCCCGCTCCCGCAGCAGGCGCCCGCCCCGCTTCACCGCAAAGCCCCGGGTCACGCCCTTCGGCTGATGCATCGACATCAAGCGGCATGGATACATCAAGCGGCAAACGTATTCTAACCGTTGGCCCGCAAATCAACATGAAAGGTGAAATTTCTTCATGCGATCGCTTAGTGATTGAAGGTGCGGTAGACGCAACACTTGCAGATGTGGACACTCTTGAAATCGCGCAAGAAGGTGGTTTTAAAGGTCGTGCTGAAGTGCGCAACGCAGAGATTAGTGGGTTGTTTGAAGGCGATTTGATCTGTACAGATCGTTTGATCATCTACGCAACAGGCCGCATTACCGGAAACATTAGCTACAGCGAAATTGAAATTGAGCGTGGAGGTCAACTGACGGGTACAGTTCAGTTCTCAAGCTCAGGTGCTGCTGCAAAGCCTAAAAAAGCTGCTGCATAGTTAGACATTCTTGTTGATCTATGCTGCCATCCGCATGCCCCTGTTGCGGCGCTGACGCGTCTCACCTTTCATCACCCCACTCCGTTGAGCAGTTTCTTGATGTTGTCGATGAAGCGCCGAATGCGCGCGAGTTCCATGCGCGCTTTGCGCAAGATCAGCAGGAGCTATTCGATAGTTTTGTGCAATGCTCGCAGTGCGGTCATATGCACACCTCCCCGTTTCCTTCATTAGATACGCTATCTGACTTCTACCAAGCCTATGGCGGTAATGCGTCCTATGCCAAAAAACAGAAGCGAAAACTGCAGCGCGCCAAACGTCGTATTACAAAGCTAGCACGCCATACGGTAGGAAGACGGTTTCTGGATATCGGATGCAATGTCGGCTTTGCTGTCGAATCCGCACGCACGCTAGGTTTTGAGGCACGCGGAATTGATCTGGATGCTGGAGCGATAGAGATTGCTCGCGAGCTCTGGCAGGGCGCTACTTTTTCAAACACAACCATCAGCGACCATGCGCAGCGACCTGAACACCAAGCGGCGTATGACCTGATCTACTGCACCGAAGTGATTGAGCATGTGCCCGACATTCAAGCATTTGTCAGCAGTGCCTATGCGCTCACCGCGCCTGGCGGACTCTTCTTCATCACAACGCCCGATGCCGGCCATTGGCGTCGCCCAAAACAGTTCTTGGAATGGGATGAGGTCAAGCCGCCCGAACATCTGCACTGGTTCACGCGCGAAAGTATTCGTCATCTTCTAACCGCTGCCGGTTTCGACACGGTGCGTTTCATGCTTAGCCTCAAAGCAAACATGAAGGTGATGGCGAGGCGCCGCGCTTAGCTACACCGTCTTCGCCTTAAACCGGCACCACTGAATCACCGCACATTCCCCGCAATTGGGTTTGCGCGCTTTGCACACATAGCGCCCATGTAGGATCAGCCAGTGGTGCGCATGTTGCTTCCACTCATTCGGAATCTTTTTCTCGAGTTGTAGCTCGGTCTTCAGCGGGTCAGTCGACTTCGCGAGCCCAATACGGTTACTCACCCGCTGCACATGCGTGTCGACCGCAATCGTCGGCTCGCCATGGACACAGTTGAGCCAGACATTTGCTGTCTTGCGCCCAACACCAGGGAGTTTCTGAAGCAGCTCACGATCGGCCGGAATCTCACCGTCAAACTCTTCCAGAATCATCCGGCTCGCCGCGATCACATTCTTCGCTTTGCTGTTAAACAGTCCGATCGTTTTAATGTGGTCTTTGAGCGTTCCTTCGCCCAATGCGACCATTTTTTGCGGCGTATCCGCTACCTTCCATAACGCCTTGGTCGCCTTATTCACCCCAACATCCGTCGCCTGTGCCGACATAATCACCGCCATCAGCAAACAATAGGGATTCGGCGCCTCGAGCTCAGTTACGGGCTCAGGCATCTGTTCACTCCATACCGCAAACATCTGATCTATCTCATCTTTTTTTAATGCCGCCATCGTGGCTCCTTATGCATGCATGACTCTCTAACTCTTTGAAAAACAGACATTCAGTTCCAGAACTTTCATCAAACTGTCACATTTCTCATGGATTTTTACCGTATACTATAAAGTGAAAAGAAAACTATAAGGATTTTTTCGATGGCAATCGAGTCCGCAATTTTGGACGTATCACTTCATAATTCCGTTCACAGTGAACTGGAAGCCAATGATATGAAGCGCGAAGAGAAAGAGAAGAAAGCCCGACAAACGGTTGATGCGAACGATCACGAATCGTTTGGTGTCACCCATGAGCCTAAAAACCGCGGCCCTATGAGTGAGTTCTGGCAAGGCTTAAAAGGCGCCTATGATAGCGCCTTCTCGAAAGATAATTTGCTTTGGTCACTCGCATTAGGACTTACCAGCTTGGTTGTTGGTGGTGGCGTGTTCTTGCTGATGGGCGGTATTGATTTTTCTTGGGCTGTCGATCTGCTGCAACCTGTCTTTTCGAATATTAGTCCGGAAGATGTCGGAAAGCTTGCACAAATTGGCGCCTTTTCACTCACCCTCCCCATCGCCTTCAGCGCGGCCAAAGGGTTTAAGGTCAATTATCTCGAAGCTGAGAAACATAACACTAAATTGAACGAACGTGGCAAAGGCCATGAGAAAGTGAAAGAACACGGCCATGGGCGCGATACTACGCGTGCGAAAACCAATGATGTTGACGATATCGTCGCCGTAGCTACCCCCGGCATTTCAACCCAATATCATTTAGCATCGGGCCAGCAGCGTCCTGCATTCCTCAATGATATTCTCGCCAAAGGGCCGAAACAATCGGCCGTTGATGCGGTGCTTGAAGCGCGCCAAGAAGCTGCGCTCAGCGAACTCTCGCGCCAGTAAAATTCGCGGCGTTTATTTCAAATCCAATCATTGCATCAAGGATTCTGCGCCGTTGCCAGCGCCACCAACCACACCCGCATAACAGTCTCAGTTACCAGCTAAAATGCTCGGTTTGTTTAACGCTATGTTAAACTTTTAAGCGTATAAATAGTTAAAACAAGATAAAAACTCACAGGGCAAGTAGCTATGAAATATCTCGTGATCCTTCCGTTTCTCCTCGCCATTATTTGTGGCGTCATTTCGCACAGTGCCGACGCGGCACCACTGATTCAACGCCCTGCGCATTACAACTACACCGATACGGTGAGCCATTGCGGATATGTTCGTGCGGATCAAAAGAATTATGCGCGCCACCCGCGCAATGTCGAAATCATCCAGCGTAAGCTAACGCAAATGGGCTATCATGTCGGCTATACGGGCGTGGACGGCGTCTACGGATCGCGCACACGGGCCGCCATGCGTGCATTCCAGAAAGATTATGACCTTCCGGCTTCAGGCAAAGCGACCGGCGATACAGTCGAAAAACTCGCCTATTACAGCCATCCGAATGCGAATGTCCGCCGCTGCCACTATGAGGCGCATCTCAACCTCGTTCGCTAATTGTCACCAAACTGTCATACCCGCAGCCCATCACTATGATATGCTACAAGGATGGATCGTTTTTTCGAATTTGTTTCGCGTGCGTATCAAGCAACAAAACAGGCGCTGCCTAAGGCATTGTTCGCGCTTGCAGTAGGATGCGCAGCCGGGCTAAGTGTCGGTCTGATGATCGATCCGATTCTAACATCAATTGGCCAAACGGCGGTTGGTTTTGCACCTCAAGTCACCGCAGTTTTCTTTGGCCTTGCTGGCGGTATCACCACCCTGTACCAAGAAACCATTATGAACAGCCTGCGCGGACGTTCTTCAGATGCAACAACAAACCAAGAATGTAGGAAGCAGTGTGAGTCAAGACGTGTGATTGAACCCAGCCAAGGCGCTGCCGTGATCGCCGGCGCATCACACGCAATAGACGATACGCCAAGCCATACGGTCCACGACGTAGAAGCGCTCGAGGCACTGACGTCCGAATTGCCTGCCCATCGTACGCTACACTAATATAGCCGCACTAAACGCGTCACTGGAGCGACCAGGCGCACATCATCTTCATCCACCCGATAGCTATGATGATTGGGGTTCGTCGACATGGCCATTAGCTGATTCCCCTGATATTTTCTGACAATCGAGACGGCACCGTCCCCTTCATAGCGCTGCGCCACCACCACATCGCCTTCGCGGCAGGTGGCTTTGAGCGAGGCAATGACAATGTCACCAGCCATCACACCGGCGAGATTCATTCCATCATCTGCGACTTCGAGCGCAAAGGCATCCTCTGCTGCTGACTCTATCTGCAGGAAATAGGCGCCATTTTCTTCCGTGACTTGCGGCGAGCTCGCATGCTGGCGCGGCGGCGCGTGAAACGGCACACGCATGGGCTCAGATAGTCCTGAAGCACCTTGAACAGGCGTTTCATCAAGAATCATACTCACTGGTACCTTAAAGTGCTGAGCAAGCTTCAGCGCCTCCTCTGCCTTGAGCTGGCGCTTCCCCTGCATCAGATGGGTGATGACCGATTTATCGCGGCCAAACAGCTCCGCAAGCTCGATTTGCCGTACGCCGCGCTCTTCCATCAACTGTCGTAAGTTTTCCAATGCCATACTCTCACTTTAAGGGAGATTTTCTCAACATGCAGTTGCATAATTCAAAACTATGCTTGACATAAAGTTGTGATTTTAGCAATATGCAATTGAATGTTGTGATTATCTAAACTTTAAAGGGAGAGGGAATTATGAACCAGACACAGGTAGGCAAACGGCGTGGCGGTGATCCAGCGCTGGAGCAACGTATTGGCGAGCGGCTGCGCTATGAGCGGATTGTCGCGGGGCTAACGCAGCAGCAGCTAGGCGCACGCATTGGGATTTCCGCGCAGCAAATTCAGAAATATGAGACCGGGAAGAACCGGTTGACCATTTCACGGCTCATGGCACTGGCAGAGGCGATGCACGTGCCGATGGCGCGTTTTGTCGGCAGCGAGGGGGCTGAAGAGGAACACCCCGCCCTACCCGGCCATAGCCATGAATTTTTCCGCGTGCTCGCCAATTTGCGCAGCGATGCGGATCGGCAGCTATTGCTGAGTGTGGCAAGGAGATTGGTGGTGTGAAATGTCATGAGAATGACACTCAGATCAATGCTAGTTATGCTATTATATTTCAATGAAAAAGATTCTAGGAACTACTGTAAAGCCCGTGACACCGAAGGATTATCCAGAACTGTGTAACGCTTATGATGTGTGGTGTGTCTCGAACAACATTCTGGAGCCGCCGAATTTGTGGGTTGTAGAAGGTTATAATAGGTTAACGAGCTCGGCTTGTGCCGTTCTGAGTTCTAATGATATTATCTTGGCTGATCTAGGCTTTGCTGACAGCTCTGTGTACACTGTAATGGAACAGCTGGGCGTGATTGCCCACGAGGTGTTGCATAAATTTAAGTGCGATATCAATCCTAAAAATGCCAACTCGTCTCTTGAAGAAAGGGAAGCCGATCAATTCGCCGTTGAAACCACCTCATCTCATTTCATAGCCTCGGCCGTAGAGAAATTCGATTCGAGAAGAGCGCAGAGATTGGAGAATGACTGCACTTCCAGAGATAAAAGCACACGTAAAGGTGCACGAACAGAACGTGGTAAGCTGAAACATGACCGTGTGCACGAAACCGCGGCAAAGCGAATCATGCGAATCTAAGGCCTCGATCATCGTGATCGTAGTTTCAGCGATCGCATTATTAACGAACGTAATCGCGTTGTAAATAATCGCAGAGGACACGAAGCTTAGCGCTCGCTTATTCTATGAAAACCGCAGTTTTAGACGCGCTTCGTCATATCGGTCCTCGCCTGCGCGAGGATAAACTCCGGCCGATATCTGTAGTCTTAATAAATAGGGAATGCGAAAGGTCATTCTCGGCAAGAGTACCGAGGCCCCGTCCTTCAACGGGGCTGGTTATCGCTAAGCTCACTACGTTCGCTAAGCATTAAACCAGCTTATAAGGCGTGGCGACGACCTACTCTCCCACACCTTAAGATGCAGTACCATCGGCGCTACAGGGTTTCACGGTCGTGTTCGAGATGGGAACGTGTGGGTCCACCTGTGCTATAATCACCACGCCGGATAAACCGGCTTTTTAATGTCACCCAGGCACGGCGATGCCCAGGTGACAGGAATATATTTTCTGAAATGTATGTCTGTTTGTTTTCTATCAAACATTTTGTGCTGCATGTCAGGCATTTATGTCATGTCGGAGACACAGTGCCTGCAGTGGCAAAAACAACCAAGCTTAAGTAAATCTTTTACCCATTTTTTTGGCAGTACACTTGCGTGTACAGAGCCTGAAATTGTGTTCATTAAATCAATCGAGTTATTAGTACTGGTTAGCTTCATGCATTGCTGCACTTCCACACCCAGCCTATCAACGTGGTGGTCTACCACGACTCTCATGGGAAATCTGGTATTGAGGCGGGTTTCCCGCTTAGATGCTTTCAGCGGTTATCCCTTCCAATCATAGCTACCCTGCACTGCTCCTGGCGGAACAACAGGTACACCAGAGGATTGTCCATCCCGGTCCTCTCGTACTAAGGACAGACCCTCTCAAATTTCCAACTCCCACGGCAGATAGGGACCGAACTGTCTCACGACGTTCTAAACCCAGCTCAC
>CAYGTO010000004.1:0-145120 GCA_964352815.1 uncultured Azospirillaceae bacterium
ACCATGAGGGGAATGTAATATGGGAATGGGCAATGGGCAATAGGGAATGGAAGTGTTCTGCGAGGAGCGACTTGTCCTCCGTAGCTTTAGCGTAGGAGGAAGCGACGCGGCAGTCCAGAAAGATCGAGCCACACGCTCTGGATCGTGTCGTCACTCGCGTTGCTCGTTCCTCGCGAAACGAAAGTGTGTGCTTTTAAGGGATAACAGGGAAGTGTGGACTGAACCGAGACCCCCACGGTGGGGAGCCTCGGCCAGTCTGGGTGCTGCCTTTCAGCAGCATAGGGTTAAAGTCATGAGGCCGCTACCCGAATAGGTCAGGTGCGGCCGCGTCCGACGTTCTCAGCTGTCGTGCTGGGAGTCGCCGGTGCCGGTCTCGATCGCGGTGTTCTCGACGGACGAATGGCCCTCGGTCTCGCGCTGATCATTGGCGGTCGCGATGGCATTGTCGTCCACGAACTTCTGGATCTTGCTCGTCATGGTCTTCTCCTTGGTTGAAGGCCCAGGCCGGAATGGCCAAGGCGTCTCACCCCCATTCTCTTAAGCGGTTATGCTCTTGAGAAAGTCTGGGAATGAGCCTTGACCCTAGCCAGCGCTTTTTGCTTTGAAAAGAAAAAAACGCATTTCCGGCGCAATTGTCACAGAACTGTCATAATTGGTTGCGTTCGCTCCTGCTCCGGCCATCTGGCCTCTGCAGTGAGCCTAACGCCTTCGGCGACTAAAGACTCGGTCTCCTGACCTCGAAGGGGCTCTCAGCGCAGCCAGCAGGCGTAGCCCTTTAGTCGGCGCAGCCGTTAGTTCCATCGCGAAGGGTGAGGATAAGAAAAATAATCTAGTGAATTATTTTTCATCCGAACGGCCGGAGCGGGGAAGATGAGAATATTAATGGGCAATAGGGAATGGAAGTGAATGGGGCAACAGCACGCTGCTGCTGCCCCATCCGGTGTTGATCGAAGCGTGTCACTCGCCAGAGACCGGACCGCCCCAGCCGCTCCTGAGGATGTCCTCGAGCGTGGCATCGGTATGGTCAGAGTCGTCGAAGATTTCTGACGCGACAGTGCCATCTGCCCTGAGGTAGATGACGCCAACAACGTCATCTTCGTCGTCATCGTCCCAGTCGCCCTCATCGACGCCGGTGAGCTCGCCGATGATCGTCTCGACGATGGCCGTGGCGCCCTCTCCGGTGATGGAGACCTCCTTGTCACCAGGGAGGTTGGCCACGGTCACCTGGGTTGGCCAATTGTCCGGGTCCTCTGCCAGCACAGCCTCCGCATACGCGATGGCTTCGGCTGCGTCCTCGAGAAGCGTCATATTGACCTGCCCCGCGAGTTCGAACGGGTCGGTGCCCGACAGCGTCGCTGTCGAGCCGTCCGGCCGTTCGATGGTCACTCTGATCGTGCCATCTTCCATCTGCAGACCGGTTTCTTCGATCTCATCGGCCATGATATCATTCCTTCTATCTGACCGTTTCGATGACCTGACCCACCCCCGAAAGGATGAGAGGTCGCACCCTACTCGCTCAGCCAAAGCCAATAACGAGTGAAAGGGATGCAAGATCGGGTGTAATCAAGGGGAGTGGGAATGTGAAACGAAAACGGATGAAAATTGCAAATCTTCACAGATCTGTCACATAACGAATCATCGAATCATCGCGATTCGCATCATCGCTCTTCCCCCACCACCTTCAGCAGCACATAGACCGCGATGGCGCCGAGGAGGATCGGCACATACCATGGCATGTTGAACATCATGCCCAGGGTGAGCGCGACCATCGCAATCCCGCCGACGCTCAGCGCGTAGGGCATTTGCGTGCGCACATGCGAGATATGATCGCAGCGCGAGGCGATGGAAGAGAGAATGGTGGTGTCGGAAATCGGCGAGCAATGATCGCCCCACACCGCGCCGGCGAGCACGCTGGCGAGCGAGGCATAGAGATAGTGGTAATGTTCTGGGCTGAAGCTGTTATCGGCCTGCATCGCGGTGATCACCAGCGGCAACACCACGGGCACTAAAATTCCCATCGTGCCCCAGCTCGTGCCGGTGGCGAAAGCGGTGGCGGCGGCGATGATAAAGATCACCACGGGCAGCGTGTCCGGAGAAATGGTCTCGCCCAGCTGCGCGACGATGAAGTCCGCCGTGCCGAGCGCCGCATTCACATCGGCAATGGCCCATGCCAGCGTCAGTACAATCACCGCCATGAGCATCGGCACAATGCCTTCTTCCATCGCTTCCATCGTCTGCCCTAGTGTGAGCGCGCCGGTTGCAACGCTGATCACCACGGCGACAATCAGGCTTAGAATCGATGCCCACAGCATGGCTTTGATCGGGTCAGCATCACCGAGCATTTCGCGTAATGTCTCGCCGTCACCGGTAATAAACAGGCCGCTGACCGTCCCGATGACCAGCACCAGAATCGGGATCAACGCGTTCCAGATAATGCCCTGCGTGCCCTTCGGCGCGCTGATCGAGCTGATCTGCACGAAGGCACCATCATGCGCATGTTCCTCGAGCATCTTCGCGCGCTCGGCGGCTAGCATGGCGCCGAAATCGCGCTGCATCCAGCTGCTGAGCACCACGAACCAGAGCATGAGTAGCGGGTAAACCATATAGCCGACGGCATAGAGTAGCATTTCGTATCCTGTGACGCTGAGCGGCGGCAGGGTTGGGAGCACGTCTTTGATCAGGGAAAGCTGGAAGCCGTTCCACGTTGTAATGATTGCAACGGCGGCCAGCGGCGCGGCGGTGGCATCGAC
This sequence comes from uncultured Azospirillaceae bacterium, assembly GCA_964352815.1. Lineage (GTDB taxonomy): Bacteria > Pseudomonadota > Alphaproteobacteria > Rickettsiales > UBA3002 > CAYGTO01. The sequence goes on from CAYGTO010000004.1 coordinate 2,751, forward strand.
AATAAAGGCGAGCCTCTCGCGCGAGATACGCAACCGGTCGAACAGCGGGCGCATCGTGTTCCCCACAATCATCGTGTTCGAATAATCATCAAAAAAGATCATGCCGCCCAGGCCAATCCCGGCGAAGTTCCCGGCGCGGCGCGTGGTGGCGAAGCTAATCAGCCACTGCACCAGCCCTTTCATCCCGCCATTGCGCGAAACAACGCCGATCATGGCGCCAGTGAGCAGGGTAAACAGCGCGATCGAGAGATGTTCGCCGTCGCCATCGTTTGGTACCAGCGCTTCGAGCACATAGGTGTCAGCAACGCGGAAGAAGCCGTCGATCAGCCCTTGCAGATGCAGCCCTTCGACTAGCCAAGCGCCGAGCCAAATGCCGACGAACAGGGCAGGGTAGACTTGCCGCGTGATCAGCGCGAGGCCGATCGCGACCAGCGCGGGCAGGATCGATGCCCAGGTCGCATAATGAACAGGAATCTCGGAGGAAGTAGCAAGCGCCGCTGAAGGCATAGCGAAAATCAATAATAACAGCGCGATGCGCATAAATTCTCCCTGATGTATTTTAAGAGACTATGCCGATAACGAGTTGGGATGACAAGGGAAAATCGGAAGTAGTAACGTTCGCGATTACTAACAACTGGCATGTCATCTCGAACACTGCGAACGATAGTGAAGCAGTGGAGAGATCTTAGATTTCTCCGCTCGCTCTCGCTCACGTTCGAAATGACGAGTCTATAGATGGCGCGAACGGGAGCAAATAAAGAAACCGTGCAACAGCAGTGCAACCCTTTAGTGCGCGTAAGCGCTTAGGTCCATTGCGAGGTCAGGCATGTCCTCCGAAGCCTTGGCGTAGGAGGAAGGCCGAGCAGGGACGAACATAAAAAAAAGGGGGCAGTTGTCCACCCCCTAATTGGAAGCGCCCTTCTGGCGCGACGCACCGCCTTCAGGCGGCGTTGCTTGCCGAAGTTGCCGGCTGTCCGGCGGTCTCGGCGTGCCTATCGCTGTCCCAGAGAACCAGGTCTCCGGGGCGGACGCGATGGATGGTCAGCGACTGCGAGTAGAGGATGCGATCCCCTTCCTCGCGATGCACCACCGTCAGGGTGAGTTCCCCGCCGGTGCCGTCCATGGCCTGCACGATTTCGCCTGCCACAACCACCGCATTTTCCCGAAGTCTCCTCCGGATGCTGTCAGCGGTCATGGTTCGTTCAAACGTGGCGTCCCAATCTTCGAGCATGACACGGATCTGGATCCGGTCAGTTGCCCGAGTCACGGGATACGCCGCGGTGAACAGTGCATAGCTGATCGTGCCAGCCAGCGCGTCTGCATGCGCTTCATTGTGCATCGTCTCTCCTTTCGATGCGTATGGAGCGAAGGGTGGCTTCCCACCCAGCACTCCGCTTATCTTCCCCCAGCCATTCGAGCCGGGGAGGAGAGTGGAAGGGGCGGCGCGAACCGCCCCCTCCGTTAGCGTCAGACCCGTCGCCAAGGCGGCAAGAAGGCGTTCGCCTCCTTAATCGCCTGCTCCAGGTCTGCCAGCGCCCGCTCGAGAGCGAGTCTGGCCTCGAGCGTCTCGGGAGACACTCGAGGGTTTTCGCACGCATCATGGCTTGTATCACGCGCCATAAAGCATACTCCTTACGCTACGATGAGGGGGCAACCATTGCTCCCTCAGAAGTGTCGGAACGAGCACATTACACGCCCGTTCCCTTGTCGCCGCGGAGGCCCGAAAGCCTCGCGGATCCCGGCTCAGCGATCGGAGGCTCGCGCCCCGTCTATGCTGTCCGGAATGGACAGCCCACCTCGCGCTGCGAGGTGGGCGTTGGTTTGGTCAACCGCCACCTGAGTGTCGCGGATGGCTGCCTCTGCCCTTGCTTGAGCTTCGGCTAGCGTCCGCTCCATCCGGGCCAGCGGGCATGCGAAGGGCGACGCCATCAGGCGCGCTCCTCCAGCTTCGCCAAGATCCCTTCCAGCCTGCGAATCGCCGGAGCGAGCTGCTGCTGGACGGGATCCTGCCCACGCGCGAGCGCGATGAAGCGCTCGCGGTCGGCTGGGTGCACCGAACGATGGAACAGCCCGCCGGCCGTCACCGCCGCCTTCTCGACGCTGTCAGGCCCGAAGAAGGTCGGCAGTGCTTCGTGAGCCCCCCCCCGCGCTAGCGCGAGGAAGTTGTCCACGAACCCTTCGTCGAAGGGAATTGACGTGAAGCCGCCGGCCGAGCCGCTGGCTCCGAACGGGAAGAGCCCGTCGAGGGCCCTCACCATGTCCATACCGCCGTCATCGACGTCCTCGCTAAGCTCTGCCCATGCGGCCATAACTTCGGTGAGGATGCTGTCCGGGTTCGCCGAATCCGTCAAGATCTCGAGGATCCTGACGGCCGTAGCCGACATCGTTTCATCCTCCTCCTCGTCACCGAAGTCGACGAGGTTGAAGACGACATCGCCTTCCACGCCCTCGCCATCAAGGGTGATGACGGTGACATTGTCGCCGCCGGCACCTCCGCGTTCGCCGAGGATCATGTCGATCAAGGGCTCTGGCGTTTCGAAGACGATGCCACCGCCGAAGACGGTGATACCGTCCCCGCTCAAGGTTTCGCCCCAGAGCGGTGCGTCGATTTGGAGCGCCATGAACTCTCTCCCCGTTGCCGGGATACGGAAATCCCGGGAGTGAGGAGACACCATGCCGCTATCCGTGTAGGACGCGGTATGGATGACCATCCCGCCACCGCCTTGGGCGATGTGATAGACCTCATCGATGATCGAGCGGAGCGCTTGCACGCCCGTCTCGGTCACCTTGCCGCTGTGGATCTCGACGACGATCTCCGAGCCGAGCATCTGCTCAGCCAGAGCGTCGTCGCCCTCGAACGTCGCTTTCACGCGGATGCTGGTCACCGAGCCATCGCTCGCCAGCGCTTCCAGGTGCCGCAGCACCTGGCCCATCGTGAATGGGATGGCGTTTGGCGCCATCACTTCCCAACGCGTCTTGTCACTCATTGACGTTAGTCCTTCTAGTTGACATACACTTAGTTGCCCCGCATACACCATGTATACGGGCAGAATCCTGCTGCCTCATTCTCGGTTCTTACCCGATAGTTTCTTGCATGCAGAATCTGTCACCTTCTAGAATATCAGAGGGTTCTTAAAACTGGAATTTATTTAGGAAAATCAGAGGGAAACTTCATCAAACTGTCATATTTGGGCTTTTTGTGTTTGTTCCCGCGCTGCACTGCGTTTAGCAGGAAAATGATATTCAATCATTTTCTGATCTGCTTCACCGCGCGATGAACCTAACGCCCTTAGCGACTAAAGATTCGGTCTCCTGACCTCGAAGGGGCTCTCAGCGGAGCCAGCAGGCGCAGCCCTTTAGTGCGCGTAAGCGCTTACTTGGACTAGTAAAATTGATACGGCCGTATCAATTTTACGCGCTCCAAGCATCGTGAGCGCAGGAGCGCGAACGGGAGCAATAAAAAAAGCCTTCATCTTCACCAAACTGTCACACACCCGCGGCTGGCTTTGCGGCATAATAAAGGGTGGAAACGTGCGTGTGCCATACAACGCCGCGCGCTTTCTGTATGTCATTGCCACGTCAAGCGAGCAGTAAGCGAGCGCGTACAGGCAATCCACTCCATGAATGTCAGAAGACATTCATGGAAATTAAAACGTCTTCTGACGTTTTAACTCTGGATCCCCGGGATCGTTTGCCTGCTGACAAACGCCCCGAGGATGACACTGATAGATTGGAGTAGTAGTTGAACACTAACGCGTCACAGCATCCAGAAGGGCAGAGCATCGCTGCGGGGCGTCATGCGGTGATTTCGCACGACCCGGCGAGCAAGATCCACTTCCTCGAGACCAGCTTCGCGAAGGATCGCTGGGAAGCGACGATTCTCGTGCCGCCTGGAACCGATCCGCAGGAGATTGCGCAGCATGTGCGCGCGAAAGGCTATCAGCCGACCCTGAAGACCGATGCGAAAGGGCGCCAGATTATTCATTTCGTGCATCAAGGCTCGCATGATGGGTTGATCACGGCGGTGAAAGATGCTGGGCTGATGCAGGGATCACTGCATTTTCTGAAACATACCCCGACCCACCTGACCGATTTGATCGATATGGCCGAGGAGGGGCTGCGCTATACCTTCGCCGATTCCGCGCGGCTGATGTCAGGGCTATATTTGCTGGGTGATGTGATTCAAATTGGTAACGCGTTTGGCGGCAAAGTATTAGAAGACGAGACACGTATACAGGCAGCGCTCCGCCCAGAGAACTCACTTAATTCAATTGCCTTCTTAATGAGCACTGCGCAGTCGGTTTTACTGATAAACTATGCGAAAGAAAGCAGCGATTTGGTAAAAGAACGGCTGAGGGAACGCCAGAATAGAGCATTTGCACAAAAGGCGGACCCGATGGATGTTGCCGTCTGGGAGAATGAAACGATGCGCCCGCGAGAAGAGCAAGGGCTGCTCGCTCATATGGATCAATGGTGGAAGGAGAATCCCATTACCGGTGCGGCGAGCGCGATGATTGCGGCGTGTGGGGTATTTGTCGGGGCATCTGCTTTTAAACTGGCACGGCTTAGTAAAGAAGAAAAAGCGTTACATGCCGCAAACACATTAACCGAGAAAGCGTCTGAGTTGATCGAAGGTGGACGTAAGAGTGCATGGAGCAATATCGGCTTCAGCGTGCTTTCAAGCGTTGCTTGGGCATTATTCATGATGGATGCAAAAAAGGATCCGAATCTCGAGCCTTGGCATAAAGATAACAATATGTTTAATCCCGCACATCTTGCGAAGCAAGTCCGGGGGCATCCTAACGAAACGGCCGGGCTTCTTGGTGCAGCAGCCAGCGTCTCGGGGGTCTATGGTGGGCTCACAGATAATGATGGTGATGGCAATCGTTACCAAATCATAGGTCAATGCGCTTATTTGCTTGGCGATGTGATGATGTATCTCACCGAGAAAAAGGAATATGGCAAAAAAAGCGCCGATGATGCGACAAAGATCGCCAAGGCGGCGGCGGAATTCATTGCCTCCGGGCCGCTGGTGATGGGGCATGAGGAATGCCTGCATTACGTCAATCAGCTCGCCAGCTACATTGCGAAACAGAAGGATATTGTCGAAGACGCTGAGGTTGATAAAGGCCAGCTGACAGCAGACATTATGCAAGAGCTGGGTGATTGCTATCATCCGATGCAGCGGATTGCCGATAAGGCGGGGGCGCTGGTGAAACAGTATGTGCCGTCACAGCAAGCTGCTGCCCGCGCGATGGTGATTGATGCGCTACATGGCATGCCGAATATTTTTGCGAGCCGCGATGAGATTGCGGCGGCAGTCGAGCGCGCGGAACGCAAGCCCGTTGCCTCTGCAGGTCAGTTCATAGCTGAGGGCTGTCATCCCATTCCAATCGAGTCGATGAAAGAGTTGATCAAAGTGATTCCTGGCCAATGCGGCCCGGTGAATGCGCTATTGCTGCATGACAAGGCGAGCCAAGCGTTTTGCAAAGAAAAGGCCGGAAGCATTGCTCCCAGCCTTCATGTGCATTCTGTTGCTCAGGCAGATCGAGTGGTTCCGAACAGTGCAGCGCAACTGATATAATTATTGCAATACTTCATAGAGTAATTTGATTTCCACTTTGCGGTCTTGCGAAAGGCATTCGATGCGCTCTTTACGTTTCTTGCCATCGCAGCTTTCATTCTCAAGCTCCCCCGCGCCGCGAATTTCGGCAACCGAAGCGCCGATCTTCGTGTTAGCATCAAGGTATGACTCAACGGTTTTCGCGCGCTTTTGCGAAAGCTTCATATTATACTCTGATGAACCAATCTCATCGGCAAAGCCAATGATATGCACATCGCTGATTTTACGTGAGAGGTTGATCAAGCGTGACAGCTGACTCAGCTTATGCTGGCCTTCAGAGTTGAGCGTTGAGCTGTTGAAATCAAAGTAAATATTGAGCAGCTCACGCTTCACCACAGGCTCGGGGGCTGGAGCGGGAGCGGGTTTCGCAACGGGCTCAGGTGCCGGCGGGTTACATTCGTCAATGTTGGTTTCCATCCATTTGGTGCGAACGCAATTACCGCGCTTATCGACGACGAAATTGTTGCGTTCATCGATCGCCGCATCCTGCGGGATCGCATGCGCGGCTGAGGCCATGAGGCTGAGCGCACAGAGTGTGGTGATAAAGGTTTTCATAGCTTGCTCCCTTAGTTTAATCGGAGCGGATCATAGCAGCCCGCACCCAGCGCGCAAGATAAAGGGGCGGGGTGTGTATAAGGATAGTGCTGGGGAGATTATTATTGTGGGATCCATCTGTTGGTCAGCAGACCAACTCTTCAGTGCGCGCAGCGCTTAGCTTTATCGCGCGAGCCGGAGCAAAGCGGAGACCGGCGAAGCCAAACAGCAGTGCAGCGCGGGGAGAAAACATAAAAAACACCTCAAAAGATGAGGGGGGCGAACGCATGCGCGCCGCCTGCTTCCAGCGTCTGCACCCCGATCTTGCTCACGAGCGAGACCACGATATAGCCGACGAAGAAGTTGTTCGTGCCATTGACTTCGGTCGAAGTCGCGGCATGGAGCTGCGGGTTGAGCAGTTCCCTCACGGTGGTGGCAACTGCCTCCACCTGCGGCTCGGTCTGCTCATCCCCGGACAGGCCGAGGAAGAGCGTTGCTTTGCCGCACGGCTCGCCCGACAGGACGACGTGCGACACATCCGAGGGAATCGTCCCTTCGCCACGATGGTGTTGCAGCTGCGCGACGACGGCGTCGGCGAGCTGCTGGGTGGCGTTGTCGGCGGTGGTGTTGATCGTATCGGTCATCAGTCTCTCCCTTCACATGTTTCGGGATTTCAGATAAGTCGACTCACTTCACACTTACACTTACTTACGCGGGGGTGGGTTCCACTGCAATTAGCTGGAACACACGCTTGCCGCGCTGATAGTCTGTGATATCAGGCACCCCGAAGGCATACCTATCAACATCACAAGACAATCAGTTCTTACTATATCTTAAGAAAATGCCGCCTTCTAGCGCAGAAAAAAAACTTCATCGAACTGTCATATTTGAGGGGGTAGGGGCGCTATTCACGTCATCTTCGACCGAGCTGCTGCGAGTGTCGGAGATCTCATCTAGAAGATCCCCGAGACGAACAATGTTCGCTCGAGGATGACGGTGCTTGCCTAGGCGGTATGATTCCCTTACTAACGACTAACGACTAACGACTAATGACTCACAATGCTTCCACCCCTTCTCATCTATCTTAAAGGCATCGCCATGGGCGCGGCGGACATTATACCCGGCGTCAGTGGCGGCACGCTGGCCTACATGCTCGGCATCTATGAGCGGCTGATTGCAGCGATCGCAAAGGTTGATCTTCGTTTCGTGCGCCATCTGTTGACGCTGCAGTGGGGCCGTGCCTATCAACATATGGATGGCAGCTTTGTGCTGCTCGTGGGGGCGGGGATTATCTCGGCGATTTTACTGCTCACCAAAGTCGTTTCCTTGCCAGGGCTTATTGAAGATTATCCGATGCGTTCGGCGGCGGTGTTCTTCGGTCTGATGATCGGTGCCATCATCATGTTACTGCGAACCCATCCGCCGCGCTCAACCTTGCAGGCGTTGCTCCTGTTGCTCGCCGCCTATGCGGGCTATACGTTGGTCTATCTCGTTCCTACGGGCTGGCCAAACAGCCCCGAGATTCTCTTTCTCTGCGGCATGATTGCGATCATGGCGATGCTCCTCCCCGGCGTGTCAGGCTCGTTCCTGCTGCTTGCGCTCGGGAAATATACGGTGATTCTGAATGCGGTTGCTGATGCAGAGTTTGCGGTGCTCCTGCCTTTTATCGCGGGGGCGCTTACCGGAATCATTCTCGGTGCAAAGCTGATCAATGCGCTGCTCACACGCTATCACGACAGCGCGGTGCAGGTAATTCATGGGCTTGTCATGGGCTCGGTGGTGGTGCTGTGGCCCTATGAGGGGCGTTATCGGAGCGGGACCTTTCTGGTTCCCGGTGAAGCGGAGTTGGCGCTTTATGGCATTGGCGCAGCGCTGATCGCTCTAGGGTTTTGGAACTTAGCTTCGCGGCGTTAGCCTATTGAACCAACCATAAAAAAAGCCCGCACGAAGGCGGGCTTTTTCGGTATCGAGTAAAATACTAGTTGTTCGCTTTTTGTAGCTCGTCGCGAACTTTCGTAAATGTCTTCTCAACTTCGTCACCAACCTGGCCAAGAACGACCACCGCGGCAACGGCAATGAGTGCTGCGATCAACGTGTATTCGATCGCAGTTGCGCCTGATTCATCAGACATAAATTGTTGAAATAGAGTCATGATATGCTCCTTAAAAATAGCGGGCAGAGCCCGATTGAAACAAGACGTGCTATGACGTCTAACCGCGCTGAAATCATCAGCTACCTTGACATTACCATAAATCGGGTGGTCATGCAACGGATCAATTCAAAAAAACCAAGGAATTTCAGATAGATAAAAAGCACCGTTAAACTAGGGTAAAATTGAGATAATTCTTGTCCTTGTTCATCATGAAAAATCAACCGCTTGGCGGTCCTCATGCCAGCGCTTTTTGCGCCATAACAGCCCGAGCCGTGTCAGCCCCTCGCGTGCCAAAAAAAGGCTACGGTCACGGCGAAACAGTGCGCGGCGCGCATCGCGCGTGAGTGTGTCACTCTGGCGCAATGCTTCGATCAGAGCGGGGGGCATTTCATGGTGAATCACCAGATTGCTCAGCGCGTGATAGCTGCCATTGTCTTTGAGCGCCGCCGCCGCCTCGTGGAATTCGGCTTCTCGGGCCGCGCGCCATTCGTCATCATCGCGCGGGATGTGCGAGTCGGCCTCTGCAAAGGCAGAGCAGGTCATCCGATAGACGCCAAAACGCAGCGTGTACAGCCAACGAAACCGCAGCGCATGGGTGTGGTGTTTCTCCGTGATTAGCTTGAGCTTGAAACACTGATCGATCGGCTCGTCGGTCAATGCCAGCGAGCGTTTGAAGGCTAACTCTTGGGTGCCCAAATCAATTTCTGGGGCAATCTGTGGGTGTGACATGGTGGCTCCTTTCAATTAAGCGTGGGGTTCGTAGGCAGGGGTAGGGTGTTGCTGTGTGCTTTGGCGCGGGCTTAAGGGGCGACGCGCCTGATGACGCATGCGTGCAGGGCTGGCGCTGTGGCGCGCACATGGCCGCGCGAGCGCGGCTGCCAGCTCGCCGTTTGGCGTCAGAATCGTCTGGCGCATGAGCACTTGATTCACCTTCTCTCGCACCCGGGCCGGTTCATATCCGGCATATTCGCAGACCAAAACAAAATCATCATTCGCCTCGGTCAGCCACGTAATCGCATCTAGCTTCGCTTTGCGCGCCTCATCTTTGCGCGACTGGCTCGTCGCATCCATCAGCATCTGTGTCAGCACGGCGGCCCACATGCTTCGCTCGCTACTCTCTTCCATCTCCCTCAAGGTGAGCGCAGGCTGCAGATAGCTGGGTTTCGTGTAACGTCCCTTTCGGCGGACATGATCAGCAAAATATGACATGGTGTTCTCCTTGCGCGAGGATGCGCATGTGCGGGTGAATGACGACAACAACGAACAGGGTGCGAGACGGCATTCATACCTCTTGGTTTAATTTTATGTGATCTATCTAAATCACAGGTAGAGTTAGAACGGGTATTGGTTAACATAAGGTTAACAAAAATGTGGAAAAACGTATAAAACTCTCATTTTTGCACAGATACATGCAAAAAGTTGATATTCTAGCGCTTCCGAAGTGGCAGATCCTATGATATGACTAGGGTATTCCTACTAAGAAGGCTTCCCCAGCTCGTTTGAATGAACGGCCATACAGCTACTATCTCGCCTATGACGCGAAAAGGGAAGGGGGGAAGCATCATTTTATCACAGAAAAATAAACCCCTGAGGAGAATATGAGTAATTCATTCAATCAAAACGATAATACTCCCCACATGCGCGATTCGGGTAGTGCGCAACACAACCCGCATGGGCAGCAGCTTGCGCAGATGCAGGTCACGGTGATGGATTATATCCGCATGCTTCAGCGCTTTGCGGAAGATTCGGCCTGTGAGGCTGACCGTGAAGATCTCCAACATTTCTGCGGCAAAGACTCGCTCGCCTCGACCCTGCTCAAGCTGTGCCAGCTTCAGCAGCAGCTCATCAAGCTTGAGCAGGAGCTCGCGAAAAGCCAGGCAGGCGAGCAGGAAGACGAGATCCACCAGCTGAGCGAAGCCGATTGGCAGCTGCTCGCCAGCGCCATCAGCCGGCGCAAGCAGAGCCTCAGGGAAACCAAATCACATGGCCACACATCGAACAAAAGCAGTAGACGGCACAAAACGGATAGCAAGCGCAAAGAAAAGAAACGCGGAAGGCAGGGGCGAGTATAAATATGACAACTCCATGACATTTTTTTTAGCGCTGGCGGCCCATGGGTGGTTTTGCTAACACGAACAGTGATGGTCTGGTGGCGTGTTAATACATAGTTTTTGTGACATTGCCCACCAGCTATCGCACGGTGAAACCCGTGCAACTTAGGCCGAAACCAAATGCGCCTGTTCTAAATCATGTAAATAAAGTGTAACCAATAGGCGAAGTTCTTTCGTCGCGAAATCAAAATGCATTATTGCAGAACGGCTCATCTATCTGCGGATAGTGTAGGTGTCAGCTCTTAGGACAATGTTTCGCGAGCGGACACGCAGTGTCACGCGACGCGATCCAGAGCGACATGCTCTGGACTGCCGCGTCTTCTCGCAGAATCACACTTTCATAATCATGAAAAGAAAGGCTCAGCATGAGCCGAAACCGTAGACGCTTCGAGAACATCGATGATACATTATGGGTAGATCGAGGTCAGCAGACCGAGCCTTTAGTCGGCGCAGCCGTTAGGCTCATCGCGCGTAACAGCAGTGCAGCGCGGGAGCGAACACAAAAAGCCTAAACATCGAAATCGTATTTTTCTTTGAGATATTCCTTCACCTCGTCGCTCGGCTCTTCGCCATAGCACGAAGCGATCACCTTACCGAAATCTTCCAGGTCAATCGTGCCTTTGCTCTCGATCGCCTGCATAAAGGCTTGCTCACGCGGCGGCTCAACGAGCACAAAATAATAGGCCCAGCGACCGGTCGAATCCTTCGCTTTTAACTTATGGACGAGATGTCCCTTCTTCGCGATCAACTTATCGACGAAGGACGATGTGCCTTGTTCCGTCATTGCCATCCTTTGAACTCCCTCAGTATCCTCAAAAAACGCTCTTTTTTCAATCCATTCTTTTGCCTAATCGCCCACCGCTATGCATTTCATGCATGGCTGTGACAAAATCATCCCTCTGTCTTAATGGATTTTGCCGTGTTGTGTGTGACGATTGTGTGACGTTTTTATGTTCGCTCCCGCTCCGGTCTCCTGACCTCGGCAGAAGACGCAGCGAAGCCAGGAGGCGAAGCCCTTTAGTCGGCGCAGCCGTTAGGTCTATCGTGAGCGCAGGAGCGCGAACGGGGACAAACATAAAACCTATAAAAGTACCAATGAGCCTTACATCATGCGTGACCCTGATAGGCTGACGGCGCGCGATGGGTCAAAATTCCCATTTATTCAATAAAAATCAGCGACTTGTCATCAAATTGTAACATCATTCCGCTATACTACAAAGTGTTAATCTGTTCACTCCACGCTGCTTGCAATGCGGAGGGTGCCATGGTGGTGCCATGAACAGTTCCGGGGATAGTCCCCATCTTTCGCTATCTAAACAAAGGGAGCGAGTAAAATGATCGGTAATGTGGTGCATACAGTTGCCTACTTCCTGAGCGGCGGCATGTTTGCCACCGCTCTGGCGGTGGCAACCTTCGCCTATTGGGCGGGTGTCGACTTCCCCGCTTTGGCCCTCATGGTCTGGGGTTTGGCCGAAATCGAGACCATCCACCTCGTGTGGGTGGGCCTATTCCTCTTCATCGCCGTGCTGGCGTACATCGTGCTCGAGAGCACGATCCCGTCCTTCGTGGGCTGGGTGTATCGCGGCCTGTGCCGCGGAGCGTCCGGCCTTTGGGAAAGGGTGTGCGATGACCTTCGGGCTTGCGTGCCAGTCTTCCTGGCGCTTATCACCATCGTGGTCTTCATGACTGCGATGGCGATGTTCTTCGGGGATATGCCCGTGAACATGCCCAGGTGGGTCGAGTATCAGGTGGGCGTTGCTCTCACTGTGCTCACTGTGTGCTTCTTCCTGCTCTATGCCCAAAGCCTGGGCGCAGAGTGGCAGATCTTCACGCCCGTTATCACCATCGGTGATGACGGGACGAAGGAGCGGATCCCAGCGCTCAAGGCAGAGCGTGACGGGAGTGTGGCCGGATATCTGGCCGACCGGCGAGCCGGCTTGGTTCGCTAACGATCATGGAGAGGGGCGGCGCGCTGTCGCCCCTTTCAAAGAAATGTCCAAAAAAGAAAGGACAAACATGTTTCTGCATGCAGCAGACATGAAGTGGTTCGAATTAACCGCTGACGACCGGGGGCGCCTCGCGGTGCTCTCGATCACAAATGAGGGGGAGCACAACCGCCGCCACAACCGCCTTGCGGCGGGGGCGGCGGTGGTGATTCTCCTCCTACTCCTGCTCGCCGGCTGTGCCGGTCAGCAGGAGCCCGCCCCGGTCGAGTATCGGGGCACAAACCCAGGAACGGCGGCTCCGGCTGCCGTTCCTATGCCGCCGGCCAGGCCGGACCTCCCCCGGGAGGTCCAGCGGAATGTAGCCGCTGGCATTCGGGCAAGCAACCGCTTCTAGCGGAGGGTTGCCCGGGGAATAAGCGGCGTCGGAGATGAAACACTCTCCGGCGTCACTCGCCCTCCCAAAAAACGCACCTCACCCCCTTCCGGAAAATCTCAATGTCACCTATGATAGTCTCGTCATTCCGGCGGAAGCCGGAATCTGCTGCAATCATCGAGGCTGAGATCCCGACTTCCGCCGGGATGACAAGGATAGACAGGCGCCTTAGTGATTAATCGCCCCTAAACGAGGCCAGTAGGCCGAACCCTTAGCAACCATAGCGATCAGAAGATCGCTTTTTTTCCATCGCGTAGCCAGTAGGCGAAGCCCTTCAGTCGGCGTAGCCGTCAGTTCCATCGCGAGGTCAGTAGACCGAGCGGGGAAAAACATAAAAAATAACCCTATGACACTACCCATCCATCTCCTCCGCGGCCTCCATCGCCGGCGCGACCAACTCTTGCGCGAAGATTTTTCTGCCTTTATTGCGCGGGCGTTCGCGACCGTGAATCCAGGCACGGACTATCTCGATAACTGGCATATTCACGCCATTGCTGAACATTTGGAAGCGTGCCGGCGCGGCGAGGTGAGCCGACTGATCATCAACATGCCGCCCCGTGCGCTGAAATCGCTCTGCGTGTCGGTGGCGTGGCCGGCCTATTTGCTCGGCATGAACCCAAGTGCGAAAATTATGGCGGCGTCCTATGCGCAATCGCTGTCGGTGAAACATTCGCTCGATTGCCGCAGCATTATGGAGGCACGTTGGTATAAACGCATTTTCAAACAGACGCGGTTGCGGCGCGATCAGAATGAGAAACAGAAATTCGCCACCACCCGCCATGGCCACCGCATTGCCACCTCGGTCGGCGGCGCGGCGACGGGGGAGGGCGGCGATTTCCTCATTGTCGATGACCCGCTCAGCGCACTGCAGGGCCAATCAAAGCTCGCGCGCGATGCGGCGAATCATTGGTTCTCGCACACCTTTGCCAGCCGGCTCGATAGCAAAGAAAAGGGCGTGATCGTGCTGGTGATGCAGCGGTTGCATGAGGAGGATACGGCAGGCTATTTGCTGCAGCGTAGCGGTAGCGAATGGCAGCATCTGAACCTGCCGGCCATTGCGCCGGAGCGCACGGTGATTGATTGTACGCCGTTCGGTGGCCAGCTAGTGAAACTGCGTGAAGAGGGCGAGGTGCTCCACCCGAACCGTGAGGGAGAGGCGCTGCTTGCCCGTGCGCAAAGTGAGCTCGGCTCGCGCCATTTTGCTGCGCAATATCAGCAAGCGCCGGTGCCCGATGAAGGCGGGATGGTGTCGCTCGGCTGGTTTAAGCGCTATCGGATGAGGGGAAGGGAAATTGTTTTGCGCGGTGCAATGTAACACCGTCATTTCGAACGTTCACTGAGTGAACGGAGAAATCTAAGATCTCTCCATTGCGTTGCAATGTTCGAGATGACGACTACGCTCCGATCGAATTATCAAGCGAAGTGCCCTTGAAACGCTCACGGGCGCATTCGGTCACTGCCTCGAACGCCGCATCAAATTTCTTTCGGTTCGCCGCATCTTCCAAAAATTGCGGCGTATCGAAGGAAGCTGATGCGTCGCGGCGACGACTTTCCAGCGTGTTACGTTTGAGCGTGGCAATTCCGTCAGGCGTCGAATTGCGTGCCAGAATCTCGCACTGGCCATAGGTGACGCCGAGATGGCGAATCATCGCCATGTTTTTATCAGTGTCACTCACGGCTTTAAAATCGGGTGTTGGTTCACCATTAAGCGCTGCATCAAACAGGACGCATGCGCGGGCCAGCTCATCCCAGCAATAGCGGGCGCGCAAATAGACGTCGGAGCTGGCGAAATGATCAGCGCTGCTCACATGGGTGGAATGTGCAGTATTTTCAAACATATTCAGACTATAGTCACAAAAAGGTTAATAATGGATTACTTAGACACAATTTATACGAAAATAACGCAAAGTTGGGATACGGCGATCAAATCCGGGCCCCAAAATGACCCATCCGTGTGCCTTACTGTGGGCGAGAAGGACGGGGTGCACTATATCCTCGATATCTACCGCGCGCGGCTCGAATATCCCGAACTCAAGCGTGCGGCGCTTCAGCAATATGAGATCTATCGGCCCCATGCCGTGCTGATTGAGGATAAAGCCTCGGGCCAGTCGCTGCTGCAAGATCTTCGCCGCGAGTCCGATCTGCCGGTGATTGCGATTAATCCGCGCGGCGATAAGCTGACGCGTTTTGCCGCAGTGACGGCACTGATTGAAGCAGGGAAGGTGGCGCTGCCCGAAGAAGCACCGTGGCTGGCGAGCTTTGAGCATGAGCTGCTCGCCTTTCCCCGTGGCGCGCATGATGATCAGGTCGACGCCTTCTCGCAATATCTGAATTGGGTGCGCAGCAAACGCGAAGGAAGCGCGATGCGGATTCGGGGATTGTAGTATTTATTTGCTCCCGCTCCGGCCTCCTGGCTTTCGCGATGAGCCTAACGCTATCGCGACTGAAGGCTCGGACTACTGTCCTCGTGCGTTCTGCGAGGCAGCACCTATGGTGCTAACGAAGCAGCCTATAACAATAAACCAAAAAAAAGACGCCCGCTCCAATCCTTTCGAATCGGAGCGGGCCGCCTTGCTCATGAAACCGTGCCTCAGTTATAGATCAGCTTGACGTTTGTACTCTTTCACGAAGAAGTCGTACATCGCCTGCGGCCGCTCTTCCGCCGACTTTCTCAGGAGTCGGTCGGCGTGGTACTGCCAGTTCCGGCAGAAGATGATGTCGTCGCGGATCGTATCTTTGGGAACGCCCGCATTTTTCTCCATCTTCCGGAGTTCCGCCCGTTCCGCCTTGCGGCGGTGGCGAATCTCCCTGGTGTCTCTTAGGTGCCACCACATGGCGGCGGCACCAAGAAGAAAAACCAGTCCTGACATCCAGAGCGGCGCTGGCCCTAGCAGGGCGGAGATGATTCCGCCTGCCATGACCAGCCCACCAACCCACCCGACGGTGTCGGGCGGGCGTTCAGGGTCCTTGAGCCGTGTTACACCCATTGTCTTTCTCCTTCTTTCTCCTAGAACCAGCCATTGTTGAACAGTTCAGCGAACGTACTGAGAAAGACGACTGCGCCGATGATGAGCCCAAGAATAAGGGCAAGCCCTTTTCCCGAAGGCCACATCGCCCAAGATGTCACCCCGAACAGGGTGATACCTGGGAATGATGCCATGATCGCCGCACGCGACGTGAACTCATCGATGCCCACCGTCTGCCAAACCCAGAGGGGGATGGCGAAGATGGACAGCTCAAAGGGCTGATCGTCGAGGTTGTACCACACCCCTGCGAAGGTGATCATGCCGACGATCAAGGCGAGCAAGCGGCTCGCCCAGTCGTCCAGCCAGGCTATGAAGGGCGGGTGTTTCCGCCCCGGCTCCCGGCTGCGATCGAGCACCATATAGAGTGGCTGGTATGCCAGAAGCATGACGCTCGCCGCAAGCAGTGCCATGAGGCAAAAGAACATCTCTCTCTCCTTTCAGATCGGGAAGCGGGAAGGGGCGAGGTCCAGCCAGACCAGCCACCAGACCGTCCCCCAGAACGATGCGATGCCGACGAGCAGGCCTAGCAGCCACGCGAGGCCGAAGCTGAAAAAGCGATTCAGCAGCGGCCAAGCAATGGCGAGCGAGGCCGTGCTCACCACGGTGCCCGCGACGATCATGCCGTCTTTGGTCATGAGCCACGGGAATGCGTCCATCGAGAATGGGCCGGCGTGGTGCAGAGACCAGAGCCACATGAACGCGACTGCGAAGCAGGCTACCGCTCCCACCCAGCGGTAGTGATGGGCGCGGCGATCCCGCCGAGGCAGGCGAAGATGATGAAGTCATGCATTGTCGTCTCCTCATGTTAGAACAATCAGGGCTCCTAAGCCCGCGAACGTGAACGCGGCAAGTGCTGCCGCGCCAATATCCTGGCATAGAAGCATCCCTTTAGTGATCGGCGGTGATGGCGGGTATACCCGCGCGCACAGCCGAAGCAAGTAGAAAGTACACCCTCCTGCGATGAGCGGGAGGATGATCGTGAGCGTGATCACGATAGACCAGCCAATCATTGTCTCCTCCTTCCTCTACATTCAGTACGAGAGGATCCCGCACTGACAGTACGCCTGGGCCACGAGGCCCAAGGCAAGGCTTCCCATCATAATCCCGCCGATCATGACGAGGAGATTGAGGAAGTCGCATCGGAAGCGCAGTACTATGCAGCTTCCGATAGGGGCGGTCATTGCAACCACCGAAGCGACAATGAAGCCGCCTTTTCTGGTGAGTGCCCAGTCCACCACACTGATCAGAAGCTCGAGTACGTACACGAGAGTCTCCTTTTTGGTTTCATGTCAATCAACAGCGCCGCCCGGCTCATTCCGGAGGGCGCGATGTTAGGTGGGACCAAAAACACGGTCCCGGACTGTGATACGCTAGGCATACAGATTCCATCGGAGGATAGCGGGCAAATGGGCCAGGGGTATGAAGATTAGATGACAATGTGCTATTAGTTTCATTGCACGAGCAGGAAGCGTGAGCAGGAAAAATAAGAAAATGCTCTCACTCGGTCGTATCAAAAATACATTTTTCATTTATTTTTGCGGCTAAATCATCGGCGAAGGCGGCCTATATCCTATTGTTATATAGAGCAAAATGCACTTTTCTGAAAAAAGTTGGCTTTCGCCCCCTTCCGCGTTCAGGCAAAGTCAAATACAAACTAGATATAGCCTGAGATTGGTGCGACAGAAGACTGGTTGCGCATCATACACTCAGCAGCGAAACGAACTTTCCTTGAATACATAAAGCCCGGCATCTTCGACCACACTGCTGTGCGCGCTTGAGAGCTAATAGATCCCCGAGACGAACAATGTCCGCTCAAGGATGACGACTCTGTGACCCATTTGCTCGCAGAACGAAAGACTAACGAAACGAGGCCAGAAGGCCGAGCCTTTAGTCGCCGATAGGCGTCAGGGTCATCGCGCGTAACAGTAGTGCAGCGCGGGAACAAACATAATAAGGACTAATTATGCCTCATATCACCACACAGAACGGCCATGAAAGCGCCTCACTGTTTGCCAAATTGTTTGCACGCACGGATGCGAATGTTGCGCCGCAAAAGAAGTCATATCACACGGCGTTCCCAAGCGGAAGTGCCCAAACCTATATGAGCAAGCCAGGCCAGCCAGTGTGGATGCGCCGCGACTATGCACGCTTTGCTGATGAGGCTTATGTGAAAAATGTGATCGCGCATCGTGCGATTGCGATGATTGCGGAAGGGGCGGCCAGCGTGCCGCTCCAGCTGCATGAGGGAAGGGGCGGCGACACGCGCGTGCTCTCCGCGCATCCCCTGCGTGCGTTGCTCGCGCGCCCCAACCCGTTTTGCGGTGGCTCGGCATTTTTCGAAGCGCTCTACACGCACCGTTTAATTTCTGGTAATGCCTTTATTCAGGCCGTTGGGCCGAAGGGCGAAGCGCCGCTCGAGCTGCATGTGTTGCGCCCGGACCGGGTGAAAATTCTTGCAGGAAAGAACGGATTGCCGATGGGCTACCGCTATCAGGTTGGCGAAAAATACACCGACTATCCGGTCGATCGCGTCACCGGCCAGTCGCGCATTCTACATTTGAAATATTTCCATCCGCTTGATGATTGGTATGGGCTGTCGCCGGTGGAAGCCGCCGCCTACAGTATTGATCAGCATAACCAAGCCGGTTCGTGGAATCAGTCACTCTTGCAAAATGGTGCGCGCCCATCCGGTGCGCTCATCGTCAAACATAGCGAAGAAACCGGCACCTCGAATCTCTCGGAAGAGCAATATATGCGCATCAAAGAGCAGATGGAGAGTGAGTTTTCCGGCAGTCATAATGCCGGCCGGCCGCTGCTGCTTGAGGGCGGTTTAGAATGGAAAGAGATGAGCCTGTCACCGAAAGATATGGATTATGTTGAGATGAAACATTCCGCCGCGCGCGATATTGCGTTGGCCTTCGGTGTGCCGCCGCAACTGCTCGGCATTCCCGGTGACAACACCTATAGCAACCTCGCCGAAGCACGTTTGGCGCTGTGGGAGCAGACGATTCTGCCGAGTGTGCAGCATGCGGTGAGTAGCCTGAATAATTGGCTTACCCCGATGTTTGGCAATGCGCTGGCGATCACCATCGACACGAATAATATTTCCGCACTCGCTTACAAGCGTGAGAAACTCTGGGAACGCGTGAGCCGCGCCGATTTCCTCAGCGATGAAGAGAAGAAGCGGTTGGTGGGTTTCTCAGAGTAGCTGTCATTGCCACGCCAAGCGCGTGTCCTCCGAAGCTTTAGCGAAGGGGGAAGCAGTAGTGAGCGCGTGCAGGCAATCCAGTTCTTGAATGTCAGAAGACATCCAAGAATATCAGAATGTCTCCTGACATTTTGAATCTGGATCCCCGGGTTCTTTTGTCCTCCTAACAAACGCCCCGAGGATGACAATCAGTAATAGGAAATTATTTATGCAACATTACGAACAAAAAATCTCGCGGCGGATGCGTGAGTGCAAATCTTTATGTGCGCCGCTGGAACTGAAACAGCTTGATCAGGATGGCCATTTCGCCGGCTATGCGAGTGTGTTTGATGTCATCGACACGCAAAATGATGCGGTGCAGCATGGCGCGTTTTCCGAAACATTGCGCAGCAATAGCCGCAACATTAAACTGTTGTGGCAGCATAATATAGATGAACCGATTGGCGTCATCGACACCATCTTTGAAGACCCGCAAGGGCTGTATGTGGAAGGGCGACTCCTTATGGATGTGCCGCGCGCGAAAGAGGCCTATTCGCTGCTCAAAGAAGGGGTGGTGAAGGGGATGAGTATTGGCTATTCGCCGGTGCGGTTTTCGTATGACCCGGATAATGGCGTGCGCAAATTGCACGCGCTGGATTTGTTTGAAGTCTCGCTCGTGACCTTTCCGGCGAATCAAGAGGCGCAGGTGACGGTGTTTAAAAGCGATAAGCCGAATTGCGATGATTCGATGAGACGAAATCGTTTTGCGAGGAGATGCGTAGCATCGACGCGGCAATCCAGTGTCAAACGCTCTGGATCACTTCGTCGCTGCGCTCCTCGCGAAACGACACTAACAGCATCGGAGAATCACTTCTGGAAACAGGCGGCGAGCAATGGCCATGCACTGAAATTACATGAAGCGCTTGAGAGAGCGACTAAGGTTTTGCAATAGCAGTGGTGATGGCAATGAAGCATTAGGGCGTGCCATCGCGTCACTTTCGGATGCATAAGAGTGTTCATTCTGATATACTCAATCCATAGTGAAACAAAGGGGCGTTATGTCAGAAAAAGAACATCCCGCTGAGCGATTCAGAGCTTTAGATAAGTGCACCAGAGATCTCGTAGATATGCATTCATGGATGAAAGAAGGCGAGATGCTTGCGCAGAAACTCGAAGCTGGTGAGATCACGGTGGAAGAATTTGAAGAAAGATACCACCCGCTACTGGCAGAAAGTATCGATCATGTCGAAAGTTTAGACCAGCTTCCAGACTGTCCGCCGGATACTCCGGACTTAGGTCAGGGCGTTAAAAAGCCCTATTTGGGGAGTTAATTAATCCTTCAACACATCTTCCGCGCGCAGCACGGTCCCCGCATGGGCGACTTGCAGCGTGGTGACCGTCGAGGCTGCGTCATCAATATGGCGCTCAGCACGTTCTTTCTCTTTTGCGAGGAAATTATCGCGGGCCATTTCGCTCAAATAGAGTGAGCTGGTGGCGCGTGACATATGTTGCTGCGCCAGCGCATATTCTTCATTTGAAATACGGATCACATCTTCAAACAGCTTGAGCAAATCGCGCTCCGTATAGGATTCGAGGCGGGCATCATCGGAAAGGTTAATGGCGGCAGTCATTAAGGCATCCCACCAGCTTGAATCATCACGTCCATCGCGGAACGAGTGACCATGTATATTCTCGAAGGCGCGGCGCAACAGTTGCTCCGTACGCGAATGGTCAGACTGCGACAGATAATGATTCATTAGCTTACCGATATCATCTTATAATTATCTTATTTAACAGCATTTTACCATAGCGCTCTGCAGAATGCATGTGATTCTTGAAGGCTATACACTTTCATTGAGCACCACTTTATCAGGAATTTTAAGGAAGGCTAGCAAAAAATTAAACAATTGTTAACTTTTGGCGCGCTTGTTTAGAAAAGCTCTAAAAGACTGAAATTCCACCAAATATGGGATTGGGTATGAGGCATTGGGCAGCTCATATTGCTCTAACCACCCAGTCCCACACGCCCAATGCTTCATTCCATCCCTAACGTCAACCCTAGGAGATTAGTATGACTTTAGAAACGATAACCAACCAAGTGCATCAGCTTGGCAATGCGTGGGAGAACTTCAAGCAAGTGAACGACACCCGCCTGGCTGAGATTGAGAAAAAAGGCGCCGCAGACCCGCTCTATCTTGAGCATCTGTCGAAAATCGGCGCGGCGCTGGATCACCATAAAAACCGCATTGATGCGATTGAAACTGCCGATAGCCGACCGATTACTGAGATTGGCGCGAAAGCATCTGTCGCAGAACATGGCGAATATAAAGCGGCCCTGCGCAACTATTTGCGCAAAGGCATGGAAGCGGGCCTTGAAAGTCTCGAGCTGAAGTCGCTTTCTGTCGGCACGCCGGCGGATGGTGGCTATCTCGTCACCCCGCAAATGTCTGAGCAGATCATTCAGATTGTGCAAGACGCATCGCCACTACGCTCCCTTGCAACCGTGACGGAAATCTCGTCAGATTCCCTCGATGTGATCGAAGATGATGATGTGATGGCCGCAACATGGGCCGGCGAAACCGGGACGCGTGATGACACGACCACGGCGCAGATCGGCAAGCAAAACATCCCTACTTTCGAGATGTATTCGCAGCCTAAAGCCACGCAAAAACTCGTGGATGATGCAGCGATTGATATCGAAAGCTGGGTGGCGCAGAAAGTGGGCGAGCAGTTTGCGCGCCTTGAGTCTGCTGCGTTCTTTGGCGGTAACGGCACGTCTCAGCCTAAAGGTCTGTTGACCTATACGGCGGGCACAGCGTTCGGCCAAATCGAGCAAATCGATTCCGGTACTGACGGTGTGGTCACCGCTGACGGCCTGGTTGAGCTGTATTACGCGCTCAAAGATGAATATGCGAAAAACGCGACCTTCCTCATGCGTCGCAGCGTGATTCAATCGGTGCGTTTGCTCAAAGAATCCTCTACCGATCAGTATATCTGGCAGCCCGGCCTGGCCCAAGGCACGCCGGATAGCTTGCTGGGTGTTCCGGTGCGTGAAGCGGCTGATGTGCCAGCGGCGGCGAATGATGCGCTGTCTGTGGCCATTGGCGACTTCAAACGCGCCTATCAAATCGTCGATCGTGCAGGGGTTCGTATTCTTCGCGACCCATTCACTTCGAAACCATTCATCCGCTATTACACGACCAAACGTGTCGGCGGTGAAGTGGTGAACACCGAAGCGGTGAAGCTGCTGAAGCTTGCTGCATAGTGTGATGCTGTCATTGCCACGCGCGAGTGGTTAGCAAGACCACGAGTCGCAGGCAATCCACTCCATGAATGTCAGAAGACATTCATGGAAATTAAAACGTCTTCTGACGTTTTAATCCTGGATCCCCGGGCTCGATTGTCTTCCTGACAATCGCCCCGAGGATGACAATCGTTCATATTTATAGCGTCCTGCCTTATAGGTGCCGGGTTTCGGCTCGGCACCTCCTTCTTGACCTCGTATGGCCCAATAGGGTATCGTATGGTCTCATTAGGAGACATCATGGCAAACCTCACACGATCGGAGCGCATTATCGCCGAAAAAACGGTATGCATTCTGCTTGTGCGCGGGGAAGACCCTGATGGGGAGTCCATGTATGCGTATGTGGCAGTGCGTGCAGACAAGCTTGAGCCGTTCATGGAAGCACAAAAGAATGGCACCTTTTACCCTGAGGATTACGGCGTGGTCGTGGAATCGGGGATTGGTGAGCCGAGCGAAGAAGTGCGGACACGCATGGAGACGGATTATGGCTTCAACCATGAGGGAATGCTGAATATTCCAGGGCCGGACGATGCGCATGAAATCACCTCGAATATCGCCACGCCTGAGAAGTATAAACCTCAGGAATAGCTATTTTTTCTGAAGAGTTGCGCGAACATGAAAAAAGCGTAGCCAGAAGGCGTAGCTCTTTAGTCGCGAAGCGTTAGTTCCATCGCGAGGTCAGGCACGCCCGGCGAAGCTCATAGAGCGTAGACGGGAGACTGAGCGGGGAAGAGCATAAAACGTCACCAAAACGTCACATTAGCGTTGATTTTCCTATGGTACACTAAGAATAGGGCATTCTATGCCCTGCGTGTAACTATTTGGAAAATAATGCAAAATGTTTGAGAATATCAAACAGGCAATCAAAGACATCCCGCCCATGTCGAAGGGGCGGTATCAGCAGATCTATGACAAAATGGAAGATCCGCAGAAACAAACACTGCCCAAGACCCACTTCGGTAAGGTTGCGGCCGTACGCATAGTCTCTGAGTTGGCAGGTTCTGCCTGTGCTTTGGGCAGCGTGGCAGTGCTTGATAAAGTTGCTCCCAATCAAATGAAAGCGCTTGATAATGTCGTAGCAAAGACCATTGTTCGCCCGTGTTTAGGCACGATTGAAGCGACGCTTGATACGGTGATGCAAGGCTTCAAAAGTGCTGGCCATGATAAATGGCGTGAGGAAACCCCGCCCGATGAACGTGCCTTTTCCTATGCCAAATCGATTGTCGATACGGGACTCATCATGATTCCCACTGCCTACATTGCCCAGTATGTGGGGCAGCGAGGTATGGAACGATTGCTCAAAGTGGCAGAAGTGGATTTCCTCTCGATCAAAGGGCCAGATTATCTGACGCAAATTGCATCTATGGGTTTGCTCAACACCGTCGCGCTCAAGCCATCCTTCCAGATGCAAGATGCGCTGGCTGAAGAAATGAAAGGCTGGGGCATTGATGATGAGCGCGCGCGAGAGAATGCCCGTTTCTTCGTCAATTTTACCATTCCGAATTTTCTCGGTGCTGGGGTTGGTCTTGCGAAGAACCATACGATTCTCAAAAATCTCAAAGAGATTCACGAAACAGCAAGCCAAGTGATTGGTTAATACTTTCTCGTCATTTCGAGTGAGCCTCACTGAAGCGTTAGCAGAATCGTGCGACGAGAAATCTTAGATCTCTCCACTGCTCCGCCAAGGCTACGCAGTGTTCGAGATGACGACGAGCCACACAAGGATCTTCTATGAAACTACTTATGTTTGAAAGTCGGCGCGGCGCGCCGGACGGGGAACGTGTGCGCATTTATAAACGCGGCGAAGAAGTCGATGTACCCGATCATTTAGCGCGCGCCTTTATGCATGCGGGCGTTGCCATGCCTGCATTGCGGCGCCCGAAGGGAAAGTATGCGTTTAGCCGAACGCCAACACAAAAATCACAATAGGTGTCATCCTCGGGGCTTTTGTCAGCAAGACAAAAGAGCCCGGGGATCCACAATCAAAAGATCAGGAGATCTTTTGATATTCATTGATGTCTCCTGACATCAATGAACTGGATTGCCTGTACGCGCTCGCGCTGCTCGCTTGACGTGGCAATGACAGCATTCACATTCCAACCCAGGATTTATCTATGTCTATCTACCGAAAACGATTGGTCGAGCAAGTGACCGGCCCGAGCGAAGAGCCGATCAGCCTGAGCGAAGCCAAGCAGTATATCCGCATTTCCAATAGTAATGAAGACACGCAGATTAGCAGCTTCATTGCCGCCGCCCGCCGCGCTGCCGAAGAATATATGGGGCGCTCGCTGATGTTGCAGCAATGGAAGCTTGCCTATGACGGCTTCCCGCCGCAATCAGTGCGGATCCCCTATGGTCCGATCGCGAGCGTGCAAAGCGTGAGCATCGTGCAGGTCGATGAAACTGCGACGCCGATTGCCGGCGATCAATATTACATTTCCGCTGCGCGCGATATGCTCGTGTTCAACGTCATTCCGTGCGGCCATCGCATCGAGATCGTCTATAACGCCGGCTATCTCAATGCAGTCGAAGTGGCGCCTGCTATTCGTCAGGGCATCTTGGTGCACACCGCATCGCTCTACGAAAACCGTGATACGCAAGCCATGCCGGAAGCCAGCAAAGCGCTCTACAGCCCCTACCGAGAGGTGCGGCTATGAGTGAGGCAGCGAAACAATTCCGCGCGGCGGTGAAGGCGGCATTAACCGCAGACAACGCGATTGCGAATACGGTGAGCGGTGTGTTTGACCGCACTCCCGATAATGCGCCAAGCCCATCGATTCGCATGGGTGAGGCGCAAACGCGTAGCGAAACGCTTTCGGCGATGCGGATTGATAGTGTCGCTCTAGCGCTTGAGCTTGAGAGTAAAGCGCATGAACGCGATGAAATTGAAACCCTCGCAGCGCGTGTGGTCAGCCTGTTTGATGGCAATCACGCGCTCAATGTGAGCGGCCATAATCTCGCGCGCTTAGCCGTGAGCCGCGGCGATATCGAAATCGATCGCACGCACACTCGCTATACGAGTGAACTCACGCTCAATGCGGTGCTCACCGAATCAGCATAGTTTTATTTTTTATGTCATCCTCGGGGATTTTGTCAGCAGACAAAAGAGCCCGGGGATCCAGAATTGAAATGTCAGGAAGACATTTCAATTTCCATGAATGTCTTCTGACATTCATGGAGTGGATTGCCTGTGACTCAGCGTCTCCTGACGCTTCGCACGTGGCAATGACAGTATCCAAGGAGCCATCTTATGCAATTATACCCCGCACAAAACATTCTTTGCGAAGTGGAAGACCCGGCCGAATCAGGCAGCTGGTATGCGCTGAAAGCAGCACAGCTTCAGGAATATGAGATCAACCATCGCCCTGTGGTGAGCAAGGTGGTGTCTGCGCAGCCTTGGCGCCAAATGGTCGATGGGGTAGGCGAGCGAAGCATCCGCCTGTCCCTGCGCTCCTATCGCTCTGACGGCGAAGCAGAGGGCATTACCACGGGAGCTGCCGTGTCACGCAGCCACGTAAACTGCCGCTTCACGCTTGGCGATAATACGCAACTCTCCGGCCCATTTATGGTGCAGCGGATGCAGTGGGGCGGGGCAAGTGATGATCTAGAATATTTCAATGTCCGCTTCGAAAGTGCGGGTGTGATTAGTGTGGGTTAGGTATCAAGAATAAGCACGAATGGGAGTGAATCAACATTACCCATCAAGCGTGCTGCCCGTAACCTCATAGACATAGTCATCGAGCATCGGCAACTTAATGATTTCGCTCGTATGGAAATAATAGACAAGCCCAACCGAGATGCTCGCCATGAGCAACACATTATAGCCGCGAAGTAGAATTTTTTTCATCGAACGCTCCTCAAAGTACTTCCCTTAGAATAGCGTGATTAGGTTAAGAAAAGGTGAAATCAGAGCCCTGAACAGCTCATTTCGATGAGGTTCTGGTCTTGTGCAGAAGCGACGCGCAGCTGGTCAAACGAGAAGCAGCGATATTCCACCTCGAGCACTTTCAGACAGCGCGCATATGGGTCAATACCCAGCGCGGTTGGAGAAACGGTGAAGCTACAGATTTCCTTTCCATTACAATGGCTTGCGATGATATCGCTAGCATTGCCCCGGGTGATCAACGCTTCTGGCTTCATGCTAGAGCTTTGCGCTTTGAGCATCTTATTGCGCTGCTCGATCAGCTTATTGCAGTTCTCGCCATACGTCGCTTGCTCGATAGACACCGCATAGGCGCTTTTTTGCACAATGGTTTCTTCTTTAGGCTGAAGGAAGGCGTAGATAGCCATGATCATGACCACGATCACGCTCACGGCGATCGCATGAAACTGCCAATTGGGTCCACCTAACATCCCTGTTTTCTCCTACAGCGCGTGTTTTCTCGCGTCATTGGCTGCACTATACGCAATTGCGGCGGGGGAATCCAGTGATTTCAACGCCCTAATGCAAATGCGCATCGCGTCCTTAGAATGACTCTATGTCTCTAGGATAATGAGGCTTGGTGTAGAATGGGGTATCTTAGTAGGAAAAGCCGACCTGATATTTCTTCTCAGTCGCGTCGGTTTCAATAATATGTGGCACGGTCGGCGTAGCGCTATTATCAAAGTCAATGGTCACATTTGCTTGAGAGCCGTTGCCAGTGATCACAATGTCTTCCAGCAGTGAGACATCAATCTTCGCTAATGCTTCAAGCATCTGCTTGATATTGCCTGTGTGGTTTGCAGGGTCGTTAATTGCTTCTTCCAGAATCGTGAATTCTGCATCATCGATTAATCGAGCGCCAGCTGTGTCAGAGCGAAGTGATTTGAGCTTACTGATGATCGCTGTGCGATCCGCATTGTTAGCGATCAGCGCTTGCAACGTAGTTGTTTGGTCGAGCGCATCGACTTCGGTGTTTACAGCACTCGCGCGCGCAGCATTGCTACTAATGGCGCTCTGCATCGTCGTGTTATAGGTGCCGATTGCGTCGGCCGCTTGCGCAACAAAGCTATTGGTGCCGGTGTCGAACGGGGAACCTGCGATGTTTGTATTATCAACAAAAGCCTTAGCCGCACCACGATAGCTTGTGGTTGCGCCATACACGCCATCAAGTGTTGGCGAAGAAACCCCCGTTAATGCCGTTGCAAGGCGGTCTGAGAGAATAGTAACTTGCGCTTCAAACTCTGCACTTGGCACAGTCCCGTCCTTGTTCTTATCGAGTAGCGTACGAATAGCGACAGATGCTGCAGCATGTGCTTTTTGCATCGCTTGCTCGTTAGCTGCTTGATCTTCACTGAAGATAGCGGCGCCAAGCATTTGGTCATCCATCGCGGTTTTAATGGCATTACGCGCTGTGGTAACGGTTTGTTCAAAGGTAACACCAGAAACGCCTTCTATGCCCGCGTCAAATGCGGTCTCAATCGGATCAAGTTCGGGTGCAGAATGTGCGAATAATGTGTTGGTCTTGACGTAGTTACCAAAGCCTTCACGTTTTTCTACAAACGTCTTGTTAAACATTCTTTCGACCCATTTCATGGCCATCTTCAGCCAGTCGTCAAGCATTTCGCTCATGCTGCCGATAAAGTCAAAAATAGTGTTACTAATATTATCGAGGGCGACTGCATCGAGCACACTTTGGATGCCTTGAGCAAGGTCTTTCTCTGTGTCGTTGCCGAGTACGCCGTTAGGTGCTAGGCCAAAGGGAAGAGTAGGGTTAAACGCTGAAGCCATGCCTTCAGAAATAGACTCAGCGAGATTAAGATCAGCCGACCCGCTAGCGTTGGCAGCGGCAGCTTCTAACTCTCTGATTTCGTCGATTGTCTGGCGTTTTGCCATCGTTTCACTCACTTAGTAATTTTATAACTTATCACTCACTATAGCATTCGCGCGCGGGGGGAAGTGTGAAGGTTTTGTGACAATTGCGGATGAAAACGCATTGAGTATTCGCTGATTTGTTATGGTTTCTCCCGCTCCGGCCTGCTGGCCTACGCGCTGAGACTAACGCCTGCGGCGACTAAAGACTCGGTCTGCTGACCTCGATGAACTCACCAGCGAAGCCAGAAGGCGTAGCCCTTTAGTGCGCGTCAGCGCTTAGGTCCATTGCGAGCGCAGGAAGCGCGAGCAGGGACAAACGTAAAAACGTAACACAATCGTCACACAACTTCACTATGCACTTGCTATACTGATAGTGAGAAACTTTAATAGGTTTGTCATCTCAAACACTGTGTAGCCTTGGCGAAGCAGTGGAGAGAACTTAGATTTCTCAGCGACTGCGTCGCTATCGAAATGACGAATAAAGAGAGACGAATGTCGATTGGTAACATGATAGGAGAAGCAGCGGTTGGCGCCCTTATGAATGGTGGCGGCACTGGTGGTGGCGATCCGATGAAGAACATGCTCGGCGGCATGACGATCGGTGGTGGCAAGAAAATGTCTCCGCGCCTGCAATCCTATATGAATGGTACGCTCGACACGTCAAAGATGAAGCCCGAAGAGCTTGAGAAGATTCATAAAGAATTTGAAGCACTGTCCAATGATGAAGGCACGGCAGAAGCGCTGAATAACCTTCCGGGCGTAGAAGTGAAAGGCGATATGGTCAATATGTTTGGCTTTATCTCGGTGCCTAAACATATCGCTACCATGCTCGCCACGGCCTATAACACCTTCCTCCAACCGATTACGCAAGAAGGCCAAAGCGCGATTTATAAAGCGCTGGGTGGTGAGAAGAATAATAATCGTTTGGCGCAGGTCGCCTCGTTCGGCATTCCGGCAGCCTTTGTATTGGGCCATGATGCGATGAAGCTCTACGGAGCGAGCAACAGCTATTATAAGGCCGCGAACGAACTCGCGAAACAAGCCGCGCCACTGCTCGATGAGATTAAGGGTGGTCATACACGCAGCGATTTGATGAGTATCAAAGCCGGTGATAATGAAGTGCTCTTCGCCGCGCGCCAGCGTGTGCATTCACAGCTGATGACCGGCCTGGTGACCGCAGGGCTTGAGTCCGTACAGCACGCGCCGATTCTGTATATGAACTATCGTGCATGGGGCGCGATGAAAGATGGTCGTGGTGCGGGCATTCTGAGTTATGACGAGGGTAAAAAGAAATTCGGTAAACAGATTACGACAGAGAAACAAAAATTGCTCTCGGAAGAAGTCAGCCGTATTCAGGCAGAAGAATTTGGCTTAGAGACCCGAGAAGACGTGCTAAAATTCCGTCGGGAAAACACAAAGTCATATAATAGCATTCAAGATCAGGCGAAGAAGAATTTAGAAGAAAGCGGTGCGTATGATGCGGTCTATGAAAAGCTGAACATCGCTCCGCCGAAAGAAAAGAAAGAGCAGTCGCCAGAACAAAACATGCTCAGCAACTGGCTCAAAATGATGGCACCCGGCTTGGTCGGTGCGATTGTCGGTCATACGCTGTCAGCCTCCTACACCACAAACCAAAAAGTCGATGGTTATCCGAGCATTTCAACGTTCGACATGATCCGTCATCTGAAATCGGAATTCTCGAAAGACCCCGAAGCGAAGAGCTTTAGCTTCCCGAAAGGCTTGACCAAAGAAGGCACGCGGGCGAAATCGATGGCTGAATATATCGCGCGCTGTTTCCAGAATCTGCAAGGCGAGCTTCGCCCGGGTTCAACCATTCCCAAGCGCCAGGAAGAAGCGCTGATGGAAGCGTCGAATAAAATGGCGAAGGCGATAGAAGAGGGCACGCTCGATGTGATGGGCCTTGTGCATCTCGTCGGTGGCCGCAGCATTTTGATCAATGATGGTCAGCGTATTGATTTGCGCGCGGTGGATTCTGAGATCAAACGCATCTCGAAAATGACCCCCGCCTTTAGCAGCGAAACGCCGGATGAATATTTCTCGGGCGCGATGATGACGGAGCAAGAATTGCGTCACATGATTCAGGTGCTGCCGGCAGCAGAGCGCTGCGTGATTGGCGCATTGATTCCGCCTGCTGTGCGCGAACATTTGGGTGAGCCGAGTGACCAGATTAAAAATGATAATCGCATGTTCGGCCGTCATGTTGATGTGGCGTGTGGCCATCTTGTCGGGCTGATTCAAGAAACCGCGGCGAAGGATGATAAAGAGCTCAAAACGTTGAACCTGAATAAGGATGAGATTCAAACGATTCGTGATCTGGCGAAACTCGCGAAAGAGAAGGGCGAAGACGCGATCGAGAAAGAGATTAAGAAGCCCGCGAACAGCCATGTGATTGTTGGGTTGAAAGTCAATGAAGTGGCGCATGAGGGGCGGATGCAAGGCACCCGTGTGCATGCGAAGCCAGGGATAACGAGCGCGATGGGTGAAGCATCCGATGAGGAAAGCCGCGTGCGGCCGAAAGGCGGCGATGTTGGCAGTTATGCGGCGCGCTTTGACCAAGGCTCAGCGCGTTTTGAAGCCGCGCGTAATGCGGTTCGCAACATTCTCGATGGCGACGACACGCCCGGCCGCGGTTCACACGCTTCCCTGTAATACCTTCTCCTGCCTTCTCGTGTATTTTAGTTCGCCTGCTGCCTAAAAGGCGAGAATGTACTGTTTTTTGTCAAATATCGACAATTTGATCCATTTTAAGGCTAAATATTAACTATTGAGTAATGTTTGTTACTTAAAATCATCTATAGGTTGAATGTTTCGCTTTGAAACGTCCGAAACGACACAGCCGATTGAATGAAATTAAGTGGCTGAAATTTATGCTCTATGGCTGGGCGTCTGCGCTCCCACATACTCGCGCGAAAGGTGTGTCTCATGCGAATTCAGATGAATCGCGCATCACGCCGATGATGCATGCAACTCATGCGCGATCCCTCTCGGGTACGGAGTGGCTCGGCGCGCATTTCCATTGGGAGCGGCCGGGCTATTTCGCGATGCTGCGAACCTTCGGCTATCTGGGCGAAGCGATGGTGGGGTTCACCCTCGCCAATAGCGGCTATAAACTCTATCAAAGCGGTAAAGCCGAGACGCTGGCTGACCCGGTGAAAGCGATTGCGGATGAGATTCACGGTACGCTGAAAACACGGCTTGAAGCGGCCCATATTCCTAGCAAAGCGCAGCTCGAATATTATGTGCGCTCGATCGATAATGCGCGCATGGAAGAGAAGGCAGTGCGCATCGAGCAGTTTCTGAATGAACATCTTGGCGACCAGCTTTTTAAGCCTGACCATATCCGCGAGCGGCTTGAACAGAGCGCGAATATGACGCATGCCCCGAAACGGCGCATCAATTACGCGGAAACCGCCGCGTTTAGCGGGCTTGCGATCGGTGCGCTTTATGTACGTCTGGCGGAAGCGATGGGTGAGTTTCGTTCCAGCGTGGCGGCGGAAATGGGTAAGCCGTCCTCTGAAGTGACGATGGTGGATTTGCGGCGCAGTACGAACCCGATGATTCAAAGCACGATTGATCGCATCACCTGGCGCTCGGGGATTAACTTGGTGACGAGTTTTCCGTTTGCGCTGCCAGGCGCGCTGGGTTTGCAAGCGGGGATTGTCGCGAAAGTGTTCGATATTCTATGCGAACGTTCGGTGTTTCGTGGGAAGACGACGCTCGAAAAAATGCGTGATATGGTGGTTGATGTGAAGCAGGCGGGGCTTGGCTCACGCGCGGTCGACAGCACGACGGATCGGCTGGTGATTCTGTTCCAAAAAGCGCGCCAGGATTATGGGGTGCAACCCTTCACCGAAGCCGAAATGCAGCCCTTAATTCCAGCGTTGTGTGAAGTCTCTAAAGCGCTCGTGGCCGGGCATATAGGCGTTCCCGAAGTGATGCATTTGCTCGGAGGGCAGGTGTTGGTGCTCGGCGATGAGGCGCAATCGGTCGCGAATGTGCGGCATGTGATTGATGTGGGGCTCGAAGGCATTGCAAAAGAAAAGGCCAAAACGACTGTTCCTAAGGGTTTTAAGCCACCTTTTGGCCCGACGCATCAGATGCGCCCATTCCATGAGATTTCGCTAGAAACCCACTCAAAAGGCCCTGAAACGTCCCTTAAACACGACCCGTTTGTTGCGGTCTCGCTGCATAGGCACATGCCCCACTCGGTGTCACAGCCAGAGCATAAAGGTCATATAAATAAGGACCTTACATTGCTCACAGAGCGATAAACTTCATCAAACTGTCACATTTATAGGCGCTCGCCATGCTATACTGAACAGTAAGAAATAGTATAGGTAATAGTGTAAGTGCTTGATATACCAACACAAGGTTCGCAAGGCCCGACATCGCAATTCGGCGACACGGATGCGCTGCGTGCACATGCGCGCAATGCCGCGCAGCATACGAAGCAGTTTGCTGGGCCTGGTAGCGCGCATAGTGCGCTTCTTGCGGCACCCGCGGTGCTCGGCGCACGTGGCTCGGCTGCTGCCAAAATGATTAAGACACTCAAAGGCGCGAAGCTAGCGCATGACCAGCAATATAAAGGCCTGCGGGCAGAAATTGAAGATCCGCACACCTTTCTCAACACCGCTGAAGATGTTTCAAATCTCCCATTCCACATTTGGGCAGGCGGCGCTGCGGCCGGTTTAGGGCTTGGCGTTGCTGGAAAGGTGCCCGGTGTTGGCGCTCCGTTCCGCCATGCCAAACATGTTGCGAATGCCGTTTCAGGTGCGATGAACACACGCGTGGGCGAGCTGCACCAGTTGCCGCGCTACTTCTTCAATCACTGGATGTACGGTAAGCCAGAAACCGTTGCCGGCGATTACGCGAATGCAAAGAAGGGCCTGATTGGCGAGGGCATGAATGGCCGCACCGCCAAATGGGTAGGCCGTCAAGCGCGCGCTGCGGAGGCGATGAGTGAGAAGTTTGTTGCACAGTATGGCGAGAAAGCTGCTGGCGAAACGGGGCAAACGCTGTTCAAGGGTGCCGGAAAATTCGCCGATGGCTTAGGCTATCTTCTCAACCTCCCAGCAAGCCCGGTGGCCCAATGGTATGAGGGGGGCGTGCGTAACCAAATTGGTCGCGCACAAACAACGCTTGAGGGAGTGGAGCGGCTCTTTAAAAACGCTACGACTCAGGAAGGAAAAGCAATTGGCGAAGAGATCACTAAGCGCACAAAAGAAATTAAAGGGCTTATCCATAGCGGGCGAGCGGGTGGTCAGAAAGGCTACCTAAAATCAGCTGCAGAAGGTCATAACACTAAGGTTGTCAAACACGTTCAAGAAAAAATGAACGCGTTATATGACTATATGTCGGAGTCATTGGGCCGCAACCTCAAACAACCAAAAGCAGCAGAAGCGGCTGCTGGCGCATCACAAGCGATGGTACCCGATGTCGGTAAGGCGGTGAAAGATGTTAAAGAGACCGCAACGGGTACGGTCAATTCGGTAAGGAATTTCCTCGGCCTCGGCGCGAGCGCAGAGTCGAACCTAAGCCGTGCAGAGCAACGCGCGATTGCGCGTGCGAACCAGCTTGTGGGACGTGCGGAAACCTCGCTTGCGAAATCAATCCGCAACCATGGTGTTGCTAGCGGGCTCCGTGATGTGGGCAGCGCGATTAAAAAGATTCCAAATTGGATCGGAAAGATGAGCCTGCATGAGGCGTCGTTCCTCGGTATGATTGGTTTTGGTAGTGCCGTCAAAATTCACAATTACGCGCATCATCGCCATCACCGCGCGGAGATGATTGATCAGCTGCGCAGCGATATGGGCGCAGCAGGCATTGACCCGTATAATTCGGATGTGGCGAAGCGTGCATCGAATGCGAAAACGAACAAAAACTGGATTGAAGCGGGAACCACCGCCGGTGCGCTTGGTATGGATGCGTTCTTCCTTTCCATGATGGGTGGCCATCAAAATGCTGCAGCAAAAGAAACGGCGTCAACGGTGAAATCACTGGTGCCGCGCGGTGCAGGCAAATCAACCATCGGCATGATTGGTGCGATGGCGGGGATCGCGGGACTGATGGGGTTGAATCAAATCTTTGGTAATTCGCAGCCGCCGGCGCTTGAGTCGTACACTGAGATGAAAGCGATGGAAACATCAGGCGAAAAACCCACCGTTGAAGCCTATGCGATGTTGCTGAGCGCTTTCTCACCGAAGATGGCGGAATATGGCATGAAGAGTCACATTGTGGCGGGCCTGGCGCAGCAATATCATGATGAGGGCAAGAAAGCGATTGAAGTGATTGGCGAGATTGATAAGCAGCACCCGTTTGACCAGCGCGTGGCGGATGTTGAGAAGCAACTCCAAGCGCAAGATGTTGCCGCACATAAAGCGCGCAAAGCGCAGCAAAAACCAACGGCTCCTGCGCAATCCAACTCATGGGCACAGCGCGTGGCACCAGAGCGTGCAGCCGCGCCGAAGCCAGCGACACAGCCAGTGGCTGTGAACCGAAATGAAGCACCAAAAACGGCAGTGGTGCAGAATGCCGAACTCGATGGACGCGTGCAGGATGCTGCAGCGATTGCGATGGGGTAGGGCATGTTACGTGTGGTTGCAAGAGAACTGGCAGAACATGGTGAGCAGATCGCTGAAGGTGCTGCACATTTGGGGCATAGTTTTCACCCAGGCGTGGATCCGGAAGGCAACCCTACAGTGATGCACCAGCCTGTAAGCCTGAAATCGATTCCCGCAGCAGTCGGTGAGATGACGCAACAAGCAAAAGAATATACTGCGGCGCAACAAGCGCAGGCAGCAGCATTTGCTGAACAGGCGACAGCCCAGGCGCAGCAAGCTCGCGCGGAAGAGGTTGAGGCAAAGCATACCGTAGATTTGGGCATCGCAAAAGTGGAAGATGGTACAGCACTGCGCGGTGCATCGATGGCAATGCAATTCGCTGGCCCTGGAGGCATGGCAGCGTCGACATTGGTTGATGCCGCGGCGGGTTCTGCAGAAAGTGCACGTGAGCTTGATACGCTGATTGATAGCTACCGCAATATTGTTGCGAAAACTCTGAACATCATCCCAGAGAAGGTTGACGAATCAGCGCTACGCCGCGCGGCAGATATTCGCGCAGAACAGCATAACGACAGCACATTGAAAGAAGCGCTCGAGCATATTGATAGTAGTACTGGGCGCGCTTTTGGTGAATCAGCTGTATCCCTTGGCGGCTTTGCTACTGGCATGGCCGTAGGCGGAATCCCTGGCGCGATTGTTGGCGGCATTGCAGCGAGTCAGATTACCCCGTCCGAGGAGACGCTTGCGAGCCAAATGATTCAAGAGGCCGTGCAAAAGTTTGCTAGCGAAAAACAATTGCTTCCTTCCGATGTATTCGCTGTCCGTGTCTATCAGCTGGGCTCACTGAAAGAATTGGTGAAAGAAAAAGCATCGCAAATGGGACTGTCGAGCGAACGGTTTGAAGAGCTCGGCGAGTCAGAGAAGTTACATCTCATGCATGCTTTCGATGATGTATATCAGGAAGCAACGCGCGATGCGAGCTTGATCAATGCAGGGCTTGTGACTCCTGATTTGTTGATGGAAAAAGACCTTAGCAAACTGATTCCAGCGAACCGCAACAAGCCGATCGTTGGGCCACATACCGAGCAGGTGGCAGCGGAGCGCGAAGCCGCGTTATTGGCACAACACGAAATCATCTAAAGTGTCATCCCGTCGTAGGACGGGACCCATGATCTCAATAGAAACATAATACGATAATATAGATTCCGGCCTTCGCCGGAATGGCGACTTCTTTAACATGGAGAAAACTATGTCTTTTACCGACATCCGGTTTCCGGAGGATATTAGCTATGGCAGTTCTGGCGGGCCAGAATATGCCACCGATATTGTTGAAACACAAAGCGGACATGAGCAGCGCAATGTGAATTGGCAACAGGCGCGTGCGCGATTTAACGTGGCGCATGGCGTCAAAACCAAAGCGCAGCTCGATGCGTTGATCGCCTTCTTTCGTGCGCGTAAAGGCCGTGCTTACGGTTTTCGTTTTAAGGATTGGACCGACTATCAAGCGAGTGGTGAAGTGATCGGCACGGGCGATGATGTGACGCAGAGTTTTCAACTCACCAAAGCCTATAGCAGTGGCGGTGTGAGCGAATCGCGGACCATTACCAAACCGGTGTCAGGGAGTGTCACTGTCTATTTCGACGGGGTAGTACAAAGCAGTGGTTGGTCGATAGATAGTGCGACAGGTATCATCACATGTGATGCTGCACCTGCGAACGGCATTGAGATAAGCGCCGACTTTGAATTCGATATTCCCGTGCGTTTTGATACCGACCGACTGTCTGCAACATTGGACGATTATGGTGTTCATAGTTGGCTCGACATTCCGCTGATTGAACTGAGATAAACAACTAATGTCATTGCTACGGTAAGTGAGCAGTAAGCGAACGCATCCAGGCAATCCAGTTCTATGATGTCAGAAGACATCATAGAAGATTGAAATGTCTTTCTGACATTTCAATTCTGGATCCCCGGATCAAAATGCCTGCTGACATTTTGTCCGAGGATGACGATGGAGGTTCCCATGAAACCCATCTCTGCTGCACTCAAATCACATCTTACGAGCGATGTAACGAGCCTCGCGTACCTATGGAAAATTACGCGCCGTGATGGCACGGTGCTTGGCTTTACTGACCATGATGCCGACCTCACCTATGACACGGTCACCTATCGTGCGGCGAGCGGGTTTACGCCGACGGCGGTGGATACGAGTGGTGCGCTCAATGTCGATAATATGGACCTCGAAGGCATGCTCAGCAATGATGCGATTCGCGATCAAGATGTGCGCGCCGGCCTTTATGACTTTGCGCAAGTCGAGCTATCGTTGGTGAATTACCGTGACCTTTCGCAAGGCGATCTGAATTTGCGCACCGGGTGGCTCGGTGAAGTCACGCTGCAAGATGGTGCGTTTGTCGCGGAGGTGCGAGGCTTAACGCAAGCCTTCTCGCAGCGCATTGGCGAAAGCTATTCAAAAACCTGCCGCGCATCGCTCGGTGATGGGCGTTGCAAAGTCGATCTGCCATCCGTGACGGTGAGCGGGACGGTGACCAGCGCGAATGGTTCCCTCAGCCTCACTGACAGTGCGCGCACCGAAGCGAATGGCCATTTTAACTACGGCAAAATGACCTTTACATCGGGCGCCAATCAGGGCGTGGAGATGGAGGTGAAGGAATATCGTAATAAGGAATTTGTGATGTCGCTGCCGCTACCATATCCGCTGGCGATTGGCGATGGCTATAGCGTTCATGTCGGTTGCGACCGCCGGTTTTTCACCTGCGTCAACCGGTTTAGTAATGCAGCGAATTTTCGCGGCGAGCCACATGTGCCGGGCATTGATACGATTTTGGAAACATCCAGCACGCGGAATACATAATATGTCATTGCCACGTCAAGCGAGCAGTAAGCGAGCGCGTACAGGCAATCCACTCCATGAATGTCAGGAGACATTCATGGAAATGAAAACGTCTTCTGACGTTTTCATCCTGGATCCCCGGGATCTTTTGTCTTGCTGACAAAAGCCCCGAGGATGACAACATCACGTTGCATACATATGCAAAAAAGAGTATAACAAGGCATGCAATTTTTTCGCGCACTGTTTGCCTCACTTGGCTCCCCGATGGAGATGACCACCTCGCCACTCTACCGCTACCCATACCGGAAAACCGGCGAGGGGCTGCGTGGCGATTGGCAGAAGATTGGCAAGGATATTGAGAGCGCAAACACCCC
This sequence comes from uncultured Azospirillaceae bacterium, assembly GCA_964352815.1. Classification (GTDB taxonomy): domain Bacteria; phylum Pseudomonadota; class Alphaproteobacteria; order Rickettsiales; family UBA3002; genus CAYGTO01. Next base: position 40,667 of record CAYGTO010000004.1, read on the forward strand.
GATTTATATGGCGGAGGAGCGTGATGTCTGAACAGCGCCAAGGGCAGGGGAATCGGAATAAGCAACGGCCAAAGCCGGCCAAACCGCTCGATGTGTTGCCTTCGCCTGAGCTTTTGGAATCGTATGATTATGTCGTGGAAGGCTCGGCGAAACAGCTGCTGAGCATGTTTGAAGAAGAGCAAAAACATCGCCATGCATGGGAAGACCGTGCGCTGAAAGTGCATGTCACCAGCACGCTTCTTGGCCAGTTTCTTGGCTTTTTCATTGCGATTGCCATTTTTGTTTCAGCCTCGATTATCGGGATTTATGGCGATGCGACCGTCGGCGCGTTCATCTGGGTGTTCGGCCTGGCGCTGGTATGCATGAGTGCGCTGGTGTGGTGGTATGCGAAATCCCTCGGCCAGCGGCCCCTCTTCGCGCGACCATCGATGCGCGCAAGCTACCGACCTGAGAAGAAGAACTAGCTTATATCAATTGAAGGCGGGCGTTCGGATAGAACAGCGGCGACTTCAGTAGGCTTCAAGTCACCTAGTGAACTTGAGCGGAAATGCTCATCAAAATCGGCACCGCGATTATTACATTGAGAACCACTAAAAAAAAAGCCGCCAACGCCACCAATGACTGCGCCTGTAATAGTACCGGCGATTGGGGCAGTTGAGCCTGTTACTGCTCCTATAAGACCAAAAGTAAGTCCACCTGCCACAGCTCCCCTAAGCGTCCACCCTGCTTCGCACTCAGAGAGGTTGGCAATGTCGTAATTACTTGGCGGATATGAACGTTTTCCTGCCATGATTCCTCGCAATTATTTAGGATAGAATATCAACTAATCCTTAAGAAATCGTATCTTACATCATGCGGCCGCTGATATCGCCTAGCGTGTCCTTATCGAAGCCTAAATGCCTGCCAGATTTTGGTGCGATCGGCATGTTTTGGTTGCTCTGATGGCTATCGAAAGGCTCGAAGAGCGGTGCATCTTTTCCAGCGGCACAGGCAAGTGCACCCGCGGCAGAGCCTAACAACCCGCCATATATAATTCCAGGAACAGCGAGCCAGCTCGTGAAAGGTATCAATCCTAAGGCACCGCCCACGGCCGCACCATTACTGCCCCAATTAAGAACGCAGTCGGTATAACGCGAACCGGTGGTTCCAGCGACACCGTCCAGTATCCCAAGGTTAATGCCGTTCGGCGCATAATGCTTAGATGAACCCATGTTTATAGTTTACCAAACTCAGGTTAACGAATGATTAAAGATAAGATAAATCAGCAGCTTATTTCAGAAGCGCGCCGCTGTATTGGCACGAAATTTCGCCATCAGGGGCGTACGGAGACGGGGCTCGATTGCCTGGGGCTGCTGGTGATTGTCGCTAAGGTATTAGAACTGAATGATAAATTGGGAAATCCGCTGCACACGCATGATATGCTCGCCTACGGCCATACGCCAGATGGGGCAGCGCTCAAAGAGGGGCTGGAAGGGCTGTTAGAGCCATGCGAGGCGCCCTTGCCAGGCGCGATTGGCCTGTTCGAGATTGATGGTAGCCCTCGGCATTTGGGGATATTTGGCAGTTATAATGATTCGCTCCCCTGCTGCACTACTGTTTCGCGCGATGAGCCTAAGCGCGTTCGCGCACTGAAGGCTCGGCCTACTGGCCTCGATGCATCACGCATTGGAATGGTAATGGGAGGCACGAAGCGAAGCCAGGAGGCGGAGCTCTTTAGTCACGAAGTGTTAGGCGCATTGCGAGGTCAGGAGACCGAGCAGGCGCAAAAAGAACTTTCCCTCATCCACGCCTACGCCCCCGCGCGGCGCGTGGTTGAGCATCGGTTTGATGAGCAATGGCACAAACGCCTCATCGCGGTCTATGCGATTCCGGAGCAACCATAAAATGTCACAAAAACTTCATGAGCCATATGAGAACGGCTCACCTATCGTCTCAACGTTTTAGTATGCCTACTGTGTATGTGTACTTACGGAGCGGGGGCAGTCACGCTTCCCGCACGACCCAACGAAAGGAGGGAAACCTATGCGTTGGCTCAAAGTCTGCGCATTTTTCGGGCTCTATCTGGGCCTAGCGGCGCTCACCTTGTTCGGCTTCGTGCCGTTCATCGAGGGCTTCGCGGCACACTGGCACCCGGATCTGCTGTGGTGTATCGGCATGGCAGGGCTCTTCCTGTTGTTGCTGACTATCATCGCGCTTGTTCATGGCGGCCTGAGCTTTGGCTGGCGTTTCGTGGGGTTGGGGTTTACCGCTAACGTGCTGATGTTGTTCGCAGCATTTGGCGGCGGTGACTACGCCCCTGGAGTGTCACCCTGATCCTCTCGTTCTTCTTCCTCAACGGCATCACGTTGATGAAGCTGGCGCGAGGGGTGGAGACGCCAGTGCAAGGCCCAGCGGTCAACTGGAGAAAAGCGGTGGGGATTACCTTGTTGCTCATGCTTCTCGGATATGGTGCTACCATGGCTGGCGGGATCTATCTGGTTGGCGCGCTGAGCCATTGGGAGTCTATCCCAACGGTGAATCTGATTGCGGGTTTCGCCGCATTCGGGCTCTACACGCTTTTCTACCACGAGTTGCTCAAGCCAACGAGCTATCTGTTTCTTTCGGCGGAGTTTATGGTGAATATCTTGATGTTCACCAGTTCGATTCTGCTGGGGAGCTATGAGCTCTGGGCCACAGCCATGACGGCCGCATGGGCCATCAACTTTGCCTGGGGACTCGGTTCGAAGCTGACGCGACGACCGGCCCCAGCATGAACAATAACCAGGCCCTCGAATGGCCTGAGACCCATTGTGGGAGGGAGACTTCGGCCTCTCTCCCACACCCTTTCTCATATATTTAAAGAGATAAAAAAGCGAAGCCATTAGGCGGCTGGTGGTAGTCCGTATATTTCGGAATAAGGAGAATCATTTCGCGAGGGAACGAAGTGACTGACGCGATCCAGAGCTAACTGCTCTGGACTGCCGCGCCTGCCTGCGCGAAGCCGGAGCTCCGCTTCGGCGAAGACAGGTCGGCTTCGCCTCCTCGCAGAACAAAATTCACAGTAAACGTGGTCAGTAGACCACGTCTTTAGTCGCCGTCAGGCGTTAGGCTCATTGCGTAGGCCAGTAGGCCGGAGCAGGAGTAAAAAAATAAAGCGAAGCCAGTAGGCGAAGCCCTTTAGTGCGCGTAAGCGCTTAGTTCCATCGCGAGGTCAGTAGACCGAGTGGGGAAGAACGGAAAAATCCTATGTCCTCTATCGTTTTAAAAACCGTCGGTACGGCGGTCGGCGCCGCTGTTGGCGGCCCACTTGGCGCACAAGTTGGCGGCTTTCTCGGCGGCAGCACGGGCGGTCTGTTTGATGCACAGCTCTTCGGCAGTGGCCGCACGCGCCGCAGTGTCCGCGAAGGGCGCCGGCTTGATGATCTGTCGGTGCAGACCTCGACCTATGGCAAAACCATTCCGATTACCTATGGAACGGTGCGCCTTGCGGGGAATGTGATTTGGTCGCGCCCGATCAAAGAAACTGCAACGACAACCACCTCAACCACGACGACGTCAGGCGGGAAGGGCGGCGGCGGTGGCGGCGGAGCAAGCACGGTGAGTGAAACCACCACCACCTACAGCTATTCCGTTTCGCTCGCCATTGCGATTTGCGAAGGTGAGATTGACGAAGTGCTGCGCGTCTGGGCCGATGCGAAATTACTCGACGTGTCGCAAGGGACGTATCGCGTCTATACGGGCGGCGAAAATCAGCTACCCGATAGCTATATTGAGGGCTTTGAAGGGGTCGGAAATACCCCGGCGTATCGCGGCGTGTCCTATGTCGTCATCGAAGATTTTCCGCTCGCTGATTACGGCAACCGCATTCCGAATTTCACCTTTGAAGTGCAAAACCAGAAGGTCATCGACACGCCTGAGCAAACGCCGGTGGAAGAGCTCATCACCTCGGTGATGATGATTCCTGGCTCAGGTGAGTTTGTCTATGACACGAAGGTGCAGGAAAAATTTAATGCCGACCAGGTGAATGGGACATGGATTCAGCGTGGTCAGCGCAGCGTGCTCAATGCGCATGCGCCGCAAGGCAAAGCGAATGTCGATGTTGCGATTGACCAGATGCTGAAGACGCTGCCGAACCTGGAATGGGTGGGGGTGGTGATCAATTGGTTTGGAGACAGCCTCGATATTGCGCAGTGCAGCATTTATCCGGCGGTGGAAACCAGTGATGGGTTTACCGAACCGGATGCCTGGTCTGTGGCGGGCCAAACGCGCAGCACGGCGCGGCGTATTGGTTATGATGGCGACCGCCCACGCTATGGCGGCACGCCCGATGATACGAGTGTGGTGCGGCTTGTTGATGTGCTCAAAGCGCGCGGCTTGAAGGTGTTTGCCTACCCGATGCCGCTGATGGATATTGCGGGTAAGCCGTGGCGCGGTGAGATGACGGGGGCGGCCTCTGCGGTCACGAATTTCTTCACCAAAAGCGACGGCTATAATGCGTTTATCATGCATTATGCGAATTTGCTTGGTAGCAAAGTGGACGCCTTCACCATTGGCACGGAGATGATTAAGCTGACGACGATTAGCGAAAGTGCCGGGAGCTATCCGGCGGTGGATCAGCTTGTGACGTTGGCGGCGAGCGTTAAAGCGGCGGTGTCCTCGAATTGTTTGGTGACGTATGCGGCGAACTGGTCGGAATATCATTCCGCGCCGGGCGGCTGGTATCATCTTGATCCACTCTGGGCGTCGAGCAGCATTGATGTGGTGGGAATCGATGCCTATTTTCCGCTGACGAATGCGCCGCAAACGCGCTACAGCGTGCAGGATATTATCGATGGCTGGAATGGTGGTGAGGGGTATGACTTTTATTATACCGACGCCGAGCGCACCACTACCGCGCCGCTTGGCGAGGAATATGCGTGGAAAAATATTCGCTGGTGGTGGGAGAATACGCACACCAATCCGAATAGTGCGGCAACCTCATGGGTGCCTAAAGGGAAGAAAATTTGGTTCACCGAATATGGGTTCCCGAGCGTTGATGGCGCCGCCAATGAGCCGAATGTGTTCTATGACCCGAGCAGCCCGGAGACCAGTGTGCCGCGCTTTTCCAAAGGCGTGCCCGATGTGATTGCGCAGCGCATTGCGATTGAAGGCACCGAAAAAAACTGGGCGAATTCAGACATGGTTGAGCATCTGTTCCTCTGGACATGGGATGCGCGGCCATACCCGCAATGGCCTGATTTGAAAGAAGTATGGGCCGATGGCGATGCGTGGGAGCGCGGCCATTGGGTGCAAGGCAAATTCGGCGTGTCGCAAGTCTCGGCCGTGGTACAAGATTTGGCCGCGCGTGCGGGCATTAGCGACACGCAGCTTCAGCTCACAGAAGTGCAGGACCAGCTTGACGGGTATATCATCGACAGCCCAACGAGTGTACGCGGTGCGATTGAACCGCTGATGCAAACCTATTTATTTGATATGGTCGAATCGAATCAAACGCTGAAGGCGGTGGTGCGCGGAAGTGATACTGGATTGACGATTCCCGCGAGTGATTTGCTTGCGATTGGAACGCGCGAGAATGGTGACCCCATCTTCTTTGAGACGGTTCGTCAGCAAGAGTTAGAGCTTCCGCAAACGCTGGATGTTCAGTTCCTGAATAAGCTGGAGAAATACCAAACCGGAACGGCGCGGGCGCAACGTGTGACGACGCTAAGTCAACAGCAAGAGAGCATAGATATATCGCTTGCGATGAGTGAATTACAGGCCTCGCGTGTGGCGGAAATTCAACTGCGCCAGCGTTGGATGGAGCGCACAGCGTTTCAATTCTCACTTCCTGTGAGCTATTGTAACCTTGAGCCAGGGGATGTAGTGACGATTGCGCCGGAAGATGCTTCGGCGCAGCAAATGACGCTTAGAATTACGCGCATTCAGCTCGGTAAACCCGGCGTGTTGCGTATCTCGGCGCTTGCCGATGATCCGAGTATTTACCGTTTTGATGTTACCTCAGAAGATGTGACCGGCACGACCGATATAGCGCTTCCAACAGCCGAAACGGCCTTGGAATTACTCGATCTTCCGGCGCTGATTAATGACAGCCCGAGCGATAGTTATATGCGCATTGCGATGGCGGGGAAGGCGCAGCATTGGCAGGGGGCGGGGCTATATCGGTCCGATGAAAGCAGCGGTGACTATGAGAAGCGACTCGACAGTGATGTGTCAGCGATCATGGGTGCTGCGCTCGATATCTTAGCGGATAGTGCGGTGCATGTGTTCGATGTGACCTCCAGCGTTACCATAAATATCCTTGGTGAAGAGGGTTTGGTGAATGCGACAAAGCTGCAAGTGTTGAACGGCGCGAATGCAGCGCTACTCGGTGATGAGGTGATTCAGTTCATGCATGCGCAGCAGCTTTCTGAAGGGCAATATCGTTTGTCTGGATTGCTGCGCGGGCGTTTGGGAACCGAACATCACACCGCGTCTCATGTTGCGGGCGAGCGGTTTATTATGCTCGATAATCGCCTGCGTAAAGAGTCGATGCCCGAGAGCCTGTGGGGACTTGAGCGCTATTATAAAGCCGGTACGGTAGGTCAGGCGCTGAGCGAGGTGACGGCGGCTCCCTTTACGTATCGTGCTAATGCGCTAAAGCCTTATAGCCCGGCGCATGTTGCTGCGGCTCGCGATGGCTCTGGGAATATCACCTTAAGCTGGATTCGCCGCACGCGCATTGGCGGGGGCTTGCGTGATGGTGTTGATGTACCACTGTCAGAGACGAGTGAGATGTATGAAATTGATGTGCTTGATGGCAGTGGCGATGTGCTGCGTACCTTGTCTGCGACCACCCCAACGATCGATTATGTTGCAGCCGATCAGGTGATGGATTTCGGAGCGACGCAATCATCGCTACGCGTGAAAATATACCAAATGTCCGAGCTTGTTGGACGTGGCACACCGGCGGATGTGGTGGTGTAGCTATCCAATCAGCTTCGCTTTTTGCGCAGCAAATTCTTCGTCTGTGAGATGCCCAGCTTCTTTGAGTTTGACGAGGCGTTCGAGTTGATCGGCAATATCAACCCCACCAGAGCTAGCGGGTGCAGTGGGAGCAGAAGCAGCAGGAACATATTCTTCCAAGGGGTTTGGTTCCGCGGGGTCATTATCCCGCAAATCAGGCGTTTCCATCGGTTTGAGATTCGTACCGAGTTTACTTTTAAGCTCCGCTGAACGTACCGCAGCCATCTTCTGTTCATGAGTGAGCGCAGGTTGCGTATGGTGCGCCTGTTGTTGAATTTGCGGCTGCGCAGTCTGCTGTTGAACGTGCTGCTGCGGCGCTGACATTGGATGACCGCGCATCGGCTCTTGGCGCATTTCGTGGAACACAATACGGCGGTAATTCTCAATCGCTTTGCGCACCGTCGAAACAAAGGGTTGCACCGATTCTTTGAGCACCATTTGAAGCACGAAAGATGACGCGCCATCCCATAGGCGAATGCTGCCAAAAACCAGCGTGTAAGAAGAATCGATCGACTGCACCCGGTCAAGATTCATTTGCACCTGTTTAAGGCCAAAAAACATCCCTTTATCGAGGAAAATAACCCGGCGATTAGTGCAGACCGCAAGCCAGGTCGTATTGTTCATGAAACCGGAGGTGAGCGCTAGAATCTGTTCATCATCGTCTAAAATACGCGGCAGATATTTGATCTCTTTCTTCGTGTAGAAAATATATTTATGCGGCAGCGCTTTGATCTGCGCGTGGACTTGTTCAAGTGTCGGCATAGTCGCTCCCCATTTTTTACCACCATAGCGTATATGGACCGTAGCGTAAAGGGTTTTACGTGCGTGAAGCCCGCTAACTAATTGATATTCAGCCATTACAAAGGAGTCCCTATGGCCACGACAACGAACTTTAACTTCCCTTTGCTTGAAGCCTCGCAGGCGCAGAAGGAAGTCACGATTAATGAAGCGATCACACAGATTGATGCGCAGCTTAACAATGGGTCGGGCAGCGGTGTGGTGCGCCCGAAGAAGGTGGTCACGATCGGTGATAGCATTACGGCGAATGGTGTGACGGCGACCGCTGACTCAGTGTATCTGCGCCAGCGCGGCTTTATGAGCTGGCTACAGATTCGCTTAGGTTTCCCCTTTACTTACAATATTGGCTTTGATGGCACGGATAAGATTGGCCATGATGTCTCGATTTCCGGTGATGGAACAGCAAATATGGCGAGCCGTTTTGCTGCAGATGTGATTGCGAAAAATCCAGACATTATCATCATTGAAGGCGGTACGAACGATATTACCGGCGGAGAAACGGCGCCGACTATTATTGCGAATGTGAAGTCGATGATTGATGCAGGTGTGGCGAGCGGGGCGCTCGTCGCGATCTTCACGATTTTACCGCGCAGTGATATTAATGACCGGGTGCATGGGCTGAGCGATGTTAATTGGAGCGCGGATGGGCGGAAGATTCATCATGCGGTGAATCGATGGATCCGTGATTACGCGCATGCGACGAATAATGTGATTTTGCTTGATCCATATGCGCGTTTGTTAGACCCGAGCAGCGCTGACGGCAATGCGTCGGATGCGGTGAGCTATGACGGTTTGCACCCAACCCCTGAAGGGGCGTATCTCATGGCGGATGTTGCAGTGGAGGCGCTGAAAGATGTGGTGTCGCCGCCGCAGCGTCTGAATGTGAGTAAGACCGATATTTATGATGCGACGCACAATGTCTATGGCTCGATTCTGACCAATGGCTATTTTGATGGTACGGGCGGGACCGCGAGTACTGGCGCGAGCGGCGACATTCCGGACAATTTTTTGCTTGAGCGTTTTACCGGTTCAGTGATTAGTGCGAGCTGCAGCAAAGTCGCCCGCACGGATGATATTCCAGGTGAGCAATTCCAAATGATCGTCTCCTGCGATGGAACGGGAAGTGGGCTTGGTGAGTTTCGATTCCGTGCTAACCCGTTTACTATGACAACCGTCACCGCGGATGAATGGTATGAGGCCAGCGTTGAGATTGAAGTGTCGGCATCTACGAATGGCACGCAGCCGTTGCATGCCGCATATCTCATGATTCGCGATGTCAGCAGCGGCGGTTATATCGTGCGTTGTTTGAACATCCCGTATGAATATACCGCGCCGTCGCCCGATGTGCATGCCCCGCTGCCCGATGTGGCGTGGAAAGGGGTGTTGAAAACGCCGCCCATTCAAGCGCAAGGCACAAGCGGGCTACGCTTTAGTGTACATGTTGAAATGGACGAAGCGAAGAATGATAGTGTCACGATCAAGCTTGCCAATGCGAGCATGCGCCGCCTTGAGGGTGCGCCCAATTTTAACTAAGGAGCGCATATGCCTGAAAGTTATATCAGTGGCTCAGCGCCGCATAAGAAGGCGACCAACGCCGATGTAACGCTCGCACGCTTGCAAGAGATGATGAAATATCTCGCGCGGCAGAGTGAGCATACGAATGCACGGCTGGAGTCGATCACTAATTTGCAGGTGATCATCGACCGCAATAACCGTGAGCTGCCGCAGATCAAGCAAGATGTCAACGAAGCGAAAGAAGGGATGCACGAGATGCGTCGCACGCTAGCGCATTTGCGTTGGTTTTTTATGGGCGTCGGCGCCGCGTTTGGCTTTCTCGGCGGGGCGGTCAGCGAATCGGTGCGCGGGGTGTTGAAGGTGGTGCTGGGGTGAGTTAGAGTGCTTTTGCGTAGGCTTCTTCCGCGATCATGCCAAGCGATTCAGCGTCATCTACTTTTAAACCTGCTCTAATTAAGCGGCCATCAATGAAATCATCTTCACGCTTTCGCGAACGCATGTCGCTAATTCTGGTTCTAAATAACTTTGGTAATGTAGATTCCGCAACATTGCAGGAACCTTTATTAATACGCTCAATCGCTTCGATAATTGCTTTATCTACGTTCTCGGCATTTTCTTCTGTATGCCTTATTTCAAATGACATAAACACAAAGCTACGCACCCGTGTCCAATCGTTTGCGCTACGGTTTCTTGGCTGCATATCTTCTTCAATCGTTTGGCAGATCACCTTTTCTATCGATGTATCCAGCAATAAGTCGATGCCCTTATCTTTAGCGGTTTCATCAATGTAAAAGCGGAGCTTCTCTGATACCTGATTTTGTACTTGAGCAGGTGTGAGCGGCTTTCCTTCTGTAGGATAACGGTTAATGAGGTGGCGCTTATCTGTTTGGAATTCTGCTAACGCATCGACCAAGATGTTTGCTATATCTTCAAAACGGAATACTAAGCCAGAAGTGCTTCGTTCTCCGCCATTGCGAAGTTTTTCACGCGTTTGACGTTGTAATTGCTTAATGAGATCAGGGCGCTGCTTCGCGAATGAAAGAGCGGTTGGATAGAACGCTTCTTTATTGAGTTTTCCTGAGCGCGGGGGAGAACAAAAGTTTTTTGCCGCAAAATCAGCTAATTTGTACAGTGCTTCACTGTCCGTAACTTTTGATTGTGAGAAATCGGGCTTATTCATGGTAGCTCCAACGCTGTTTTCAGAAGTTTCATACCAAGCAATTATGTCAGTTTGATGACGATTTATGATTTTTCTTAATTTTTCTTATTCTTTTATGTGAGGTTCCCATGATTACCCTTCTCGGTGCGGCGCTGGGCTTTGTCAGCGCGGCCTTTCCCGAACTGCTCAAGCTCTATCAAGAGACTAAAGACCGCGAGCATGAGCTGCGCATTCTGGATCTGCAGCTGCAGCAGCAATCGCAAGGGCATGATGAACGGCTCGAAGAAATTCGCGTGGCGGAAGACAGTCAGCAGATGCACGCGCTTTATCAGACCTGGCGCACGAACATTGCCTGGGTCGACGCGCTGAATGGGACGGTGCGCCCCGTGCTCGCCTATGCGTTCTTCTTGCTATACTTTACAGTGAAATGCATGCAGTTTTCGTTGATTGATTTCGCCGCTCCATTGCCCTGGCAGCTCGCGACGTTGTGGGGCCCAGAAGACCAAGCGATTTTCGCAGGCATTATCTCATTCTATTATGGCCAACGCGCGATGCGTAAAGTGCGCCAGGGGGGATGAGATGGTATCCATTTCCCAATCCGGTCTTGATTTAATTTGTGAGTTTGAGGGGTTTTCGCCGGTGGTTTATGACGATGCGGTTGGGATTCCGACCATTGGTTATGGCCATGTGCTGCTCCCTGGTGAGCGGTTTGACGAGCCGATCAGTGAAGCGGAAGGGGTGGCATTGCTGCGCAAGGATGCACAGATTGCGGAGCAGGGCGTGCGACGAAACATCCATGCGCCCCTGACTCAGGGACAATATGATGCGCTGGTGAGTTTTACCTTTAATCTTGGTTCGGGCGCGTTGCAGCGCTCGACGCTACGGCGCAGGGTGAACCGCGGGTCGCATAGCGAAGCGGCGCAAGAATTTCACCGCTGGGTCTATGCGGGAGGGCGCAAGCTTCGCGGGTTGGTCCGCCGCCGCATGGCAGAATCGCTGATGTATCGTAGTGAATCATCAGGGTTTAGGTGAAAGGTTCAGAGGGGGTTGCTACAACCAAAAACCGATTCCCTGCAACCTTCATAAAAGTGTCATCTTTCTGCGTGCGCGTTTTGCTATAATGGTTCTAAGGATAGGAATGATTATGGGTATGACTAACGATATTCTAAGAGACATTCGTCACCTTGATCCGAAGATGGAACAGGATTTCTATGCCTATTGGAACGCTAAAGATGGCGGGAATTGGGTTTTGAATCGCCTGAAAGCGGGTCATGAAACCTTTAAACATGGGCCGGGTCTGAATGTTGCGATGAAAGTCGCTGGCGTCGGGCTTGGCGCAGCGCTAACGGCTTATGGAATGGGGCATGTTTTCCAAGGGTTTAGCGATCGTCCCAAAGCCAATGTCACCCATGAGGGCACGAGCTGGGAACAGATCTTTTTTGGCGGGGTTGCGGTGATTACCGGGATGACTCTGGCTACGGTTGCTTATACCTCCCCTGCGGCACGTGCGGGCACGCAAGAAGCCAGCCGGCTGATGGAAGAAGTGCTTGCTATGAGTAAACAAGCAGCACGTTAAGCCTTTATTTTTCATTGTTTTTATTCGCCTACTTTTCCTACAACTTCATAAAACTGTCACACATCTATCCCTTTTCTTGGCCTATAATGAAGGCTGAACATAGAGGAATAGTGTGAGGAATCATGAGCACGGATAACAGTACGTCACCCAAAAATTACGCTACCCTGAGCGAAGCGCTTGAGGGCGAGGAGGGAGCGTATAAAGCGATTTTTGAGCTGGAAGGGAAAGCTGGTGAGACTACAACGTTCATTGCAGAAGCGCTCACTAATGCGAATTTGGTAAAGGGTGTCGATCGTTCTGTTCAACAAACAAAATTAGAAAAAGCCTATTCGGAATTATTGACCAAGGCGGAAAACCAGAAAGCGGTGCTCGAAGAAGCGGCGCAAGGCATGGTGGACACGGTAGGCGCGAATCACAAAGGGGATTTGTCAGCATTTTTGCGTGAGCATGTAAAGAAAACCAATGAAGCGCTCGCGCCTTACGAGAAACAGCTGGGTGAATTCAAGACTGTTCTAGAGGGCCTGAAAGATACGAAGGAGCCACTCACCGAGGAAGCGTTTACGAAGGTAACGAAGCCGCTCATTGAGGGCGCAGAGGCATTGGTAGCCGGTGCGGCGCAACATGCTAGCCGTTCAAAACTCGCACTTGCTGCAGAAAGCATGAGACAGCTCGATCTGAAAAAAGTAAAAGGCGATGAGCTAAAAAACGCGAAGAACGCCATTGTCGAAGCCGCTGGATTGCATCTCGGAGAGGGCGCGCTTTTTACTGACGCGGAACAAGCTGTGAAGTATATTGAAACGGCTCCGGGTATGGCCGGTCGTCTGCGTAGTAACGTTTTACTTGCAGATGGTAAGACATTTGACGGTATCAAACGCACGGCGCATGAAGTGTTTGGTAATCCGCTAGAAACATTCAACCCGACAAAAGCCTATGAGCGTGGTACAGAATTGCTTGAAGCAGGAAAGAATCGCTGGGCAAAACTTGGAAACACGGCCGTGTCTGTTGCCGGTGTTGGCTTCTTAGGTGATGCCATCTTGCGCGGCACAAACCGCGAAGGTGAAGAGCGCAGCACACCAGGCCGTATGGTTGAAGCAGCGATTGGTCTCGGCGCGATTGCTGCACCAATGCTTGGCCGCGTGAAGATCTAATTTCTTACTATTACCAATGTCATTCCCTGAATTTTTTCGTAGGAAAAATTCTAAGGGAATCCAGTGAGGCTGGTTGATTCTGGATTACCTTAGAATTGCAAGTGCAATTCAGGTAATGACACCGTTATAAAACGCTTATTCCTCTTTCCACGGAATCACGTTACTCTCATCTTCCTCTTTTTCATTGGGCGTGCTCGTTTGCGTGAACTCATGCGCCAGCGCTTTGCTCATCCGCACGCGCAGCACCTGCATCCCATTATCGAGCGCATCATGATCGAGCACATGCGCGTGGCTATATAGCCATGAGACGCGCTTCTGGTCCGATGGCGGAATGCGCAGGCTCATCTCTTCAAAACACACATCCGTCACCCTCTGGTCAATCGCCGCGCGCAGCGTGTCGATGCCTTCGCTGGTAATCGCGGAGACGGGGATGGGGGAGATCTCGTCATTCTGAGGGAACGAAGTGACCGAAGAATCTCCTTGCGTGCGACTCGATAGATCCTTCGCCTGTGGCTCAGGATGACATGCCTCTACTGCCTCGCGAAATGGTTCTTCTTCCAGCATCTCCAGCGGCTCTTCGAGCAAATCAATCTTATTCCACACTTCAATCACTGGCGGCAAGGGCTGCTCGCCAAACACATCCTTCAGCACCGCCTCCACATCGGCTTTTTGTGCGTCGCTGTCGCGGCTCGCAATGTCGCGCACATGCAGGATAATATCGGCATGAGTGACCTCTTCTAGCGTCGCGCGGAAGGCGGCAATCAGCTCGGTCGGAAGGTCGGAAATAAAGCCCACCGTGTCCGAGAGCAGCGGCGTAATCCCGGAGGGCAGGCGAATCCGGCGAATGGTCGGATCGAGTGTGGCGAAGAGCTGATCTTCCGCCATCACTTTCGCGCCCGTCAGCCGGTTAAACAGCGTCGACTTCCCGGCATTGGTATAGCCCGCGAGCGCCACGGTTGGGTAGGGGACGGCGTCGCGTTTTTTGCGGTGTAGCCCGCGCGTGCGTTCCACTTTCTCAAGCTGCTTTTTGATCAGCGTAATCCGATCGCGAATCATCCGCCGATCCAGCTCGATCTGTGACTCGCCAGGGCCACCAATAAAGCCGAGGCCACCGCGTTGGCGCTCAAGGTGGGTCCAGCTTTTCACTAGGCGCGACTTTTGATATTCCAGTGCCGCCAGCTCGACTTGAAGCTGACCTTCGCGCGTTTGTGCGCGCTCACCGAAAATTTCCAAAATAAGCGCGGTGCGGTCAATGACTTTGCAGGACGTCTCGCGTTCGAGATTACGCTGCTGCAAGGGGCTGAGCGCATGATTGACGATGATCACATCGGTGTTATGCGCTTTAGCATCGGCCGCCAAATTCTCGACTTGCCCACCGCCGATCAGCGTGGAAGGGCGAACTTTGGAGGGGCGAAAAATATGCGCCGCATCGATGGTGAGATGAATAGCTTCGGCCAGGCCGACCGCTTCTTCAAGCGCCAGGGTAGGCTCACGTTGGTTTAATTTCTTTCCTTGATTAGGTAAAACGGGATGCACCACGATAGCCGATCTATCGTGACCTGAATCATGCTCAATAGGCTGTCCCAAAGGGTGAGTTAGCCCGCGTCTGGCGCGGCAGGCGCAGCACCTTCTGCAGGCGCACCTTCTTCTACCTCTTTACCATCTGGCGTGTACAGGCTGATATTCTGCGATGGAACGATGGTGGCAATCGCATGCTTATAGACCAGCTGCACTTGCGGGCTGCGGCGCAGCACGAGGCAGAAATTATCGAATCCAGTAATGTTGCCCTGAAGCTTGACTCCGCTGGTCAAGAACACAGTGACCGGCACTTTTTCTTTGCGAAGCGTGTTAAGGAAGACGTCTTGTACGTTTTGATTTTTATCTGCCATGAGGGCCCCTGTTGCTATTTTCTTTTGTGTATACCCGTCCGAATGGAAAAAGCAACGGGAATCTCAGGCTTTTTCCGTGGTTTTCCCGGTTGAGGCGATTTACTTACACAAATCGTGCCATTTCAGCGAGCGAGTGGCTGGCGAGGCCTTGATAATGCGCTTCATCAGTGTCCGTTCCAGGGGCCTCGGGTGTCGCAGGAAGGGCGGCGGCCGATTTGGCGCGCTCGGCTTCGATGATTTGCTTAATCTGAGTGAACGCGCTGTAACCGTCATCATCTTGGCTATTATCTACGACATGATCATAATCGGCGCCTTGCTCTTTGCGGTTTTCGTAATCGGCCATCCGTCTTTCTAGGTTTTCTAGGTCCATTTCTGGCTCTCGTTTCAAAAGTCGATTACGCAATGTCTGGGGGTTATTCACATCAATGTAAATCCCAACGACTTGATCACTAAATTGCTCTTTCAACGCTTGATAGCCTTGATAATCGACCTCAACAATGACATCCTTTCCATTTGCGAGGGTTTGTATCACTTGCGGCTTTGGCGTCCCGTAATAATTTCCGAACACTTCTGCATACTCCAGAAAATCTCCGTTTCTGACCATCGCTTCAAACTCTTCACGTGTTTTGAAGAAATAGGTTTCCCCTTCTTTTTCGCCTGGCCTTTTGGGACGCGTTGTTGCAGAGACAGAAAACTGAATGTTAGAAAGCTCATCCGTTAAAAATTTACACATTGTGTTTTTCCCACCGCCCGAAGGGGCGTGGAACACATATATTTTCCCGCGTGGTGCTGTTTCATTCATTTCTCATCTCCACATATTTCTAGCACCTGTCATAGCGCAAGTAATTGGGGGTGTGCGTGACAATTGTGTGAAGGTTGAAGCGGCAGTCTGTATCAAAGCAGGATTTTATGGCCATTCTTCGTATAAGGCATGTGTCTAAGCTAATTGAGAGGGTCACCTGCTGCTATATGTTTCATATCGGCTCGGTACACTTCCCGCTTCGCTCTTCGAGCTATGCAGGACAAGCGCCATGTAAGTTATGTGTCGAGGCCAGCAGGCCGAGCCTTTAGTCGACGAAGTCGTCAGGCTCATCGCGAAGGTCAGTAGACCGGAGCGGGAGAAAATGCAAATTGTCATAAAACTGTCACATTTCTTTTTCGGCGATGTGCTATATTTGACACAAGGGTAAGAAGAACAATAACCCTTAAAAAATTCGACGCTGTGGAGTGAAAGACGGCACATACCAAGCCTTCCCGCACGCGTCACACGAGTTATCTTCTGTGCGAGGAGAGCTTGGGGCAGACATCTTCGGATGCTGCCCATTTTTTTATGCTTTTCAATGCGAGATACCCCATTTAGCGTAAGGTATTGTAACGAAACGTTAATAAAGTTTTGTTATGGTTAATGCAATGATGGAGTGAATATGTCTGCAGAAATCCGTTCGTACTGGGATCAAATGATCGATAAAATTGGCATTGGCCCGATCGGCGATGTTTCCCTTCAAAATCGTATGGATTCACTCGCACGGCAAATTCAGGACCCTTTCCTCTTTGATAGTGAAATGCGAGACTGGCTGAAGAAAGCCATTGAAGGTGGTCAGGATATTGTCTTTTCCCCTACGACCGGCTTTGCAGCACAGCAGCTGTCGGAAGATAGTTATGATGCAGCTAAAATGCGTTATGCGCTTAAGCTTGATGAGTTCTTGCCAATGCGCCACCCAATACGCAAACTCTTGTTTGAAGCGGGAATAACGCATGTGTTTATTAATGGCGAATCTGAAGAGGCGTTTGTTGGTCGCGTTGATCAATCGCATATTGACGAAGCGGGGGTCTACATTGGGCCGCGTGGGCTAGCAATTACGGAAGCTTATAGTCACGCCTATATGACAGGGTTACATGAGGCTGGGCACGCATTGTTTGATGCCCTCCAAAATATGCATAATAAGAGTTATCACGATGCGGTAGCGAGTGCCGTTGCGAAGGATATAGAATCGATCACGCCAGAGCAGTGGGAGCAATTACGTGGATCAGGCATACCAGGCATCGACAGGCTTTTTTCCGGGCACGCTGATATTGATGGATACACGATCGATCCCACTAAAAACATATTTTTAGATTTGTATGTTGATCTTGCGGATGACCCAAACTATTTCCGCGCACGTGCGGATGCTAATTATTTAGTCCGCATAGCAGTAAGGAATGATGAGAATGGATTAATTGCGCAGCTCATGCCGAATGTAAGCGCGGCCATTCGCGAACGTGATGATCATAAGTTTGCCTCTGAATTAACGTCAGGCAGGCTGGAAGACGCCTATGAAAAAGACATGGCAGCGCTTATCGAGAACGGGCAGATAAGGCAAGTGGGTAATAGGGTTGTCGTCGACATCCCTGGCCATTCCCCGCGGAGCATTAAACATTATGTGACAGATGAGCATGGTGGTAATCACGGTCATATAGCAGCCACATTTGGCCAACACCGTGAAGAAGCGTATGTAGAGATTATGTCCTATTTGTGGGCGGGAAAAGATGATGCTATCTTACATGCTTTTCCCTCCGTTACAGCAGAGTTGCGTGAAGGCTTACTACCTGCGCTCGAAGCGAAAATTGGGTGGTCGCCGAAGGAAATTCTTCCTGACTCACAGGATTATAGCATTCACGTGACCCCTAAAATGCTATCTATGACTTCTATTCCCGGGTTTGACGATCGACCAACCTCCTACTTACACCAAGAATCACCATTTGAATCGGATGGGTGGGTATCGCGTCGGGCGCCATGGGGGCTTGGTACAGGAGACCAATGGCAAAACAACCAACCACTGCCATTCCCGTATAATACGGCACCGCACCCTGGTAAACATCCGGATGATGAACGCACAGACTTTTTGAGAGAGCTTGGGCTCGACCTAGATATTTTCGGTGGCGACAGTGTCAATTCTCCGGAAAGCGGCCTCTCAGGTGGTGAAGGGGGGCGCCAGAAACCCGCCCCGGGCACAGCCAGGGAACATCGCTAAGCTACGCTGCCTCCGTATTCTCAATCGTAATCTGTGCGCTGAAGCGCTGATCTTCTGAGGTGTAATTCGCGCTGTCGAGCGCATTAGAAATCTCGATCGCATTCACATTCCCAGCCGCGCAGAGGTCATCCATAATACCATCGAGGGCAGGGGCGTTGTCGCCTGTAACGGCAAGAGCTATTTCTGGAATTTCAAACTTGATCGAGACGCCCGCTTCGGACTTTGCTTTGCGGATCATCTCAAGGATTTGCACTGCCGCGATGCCCGCTTGTTCGGCCTGTTCATTCACCGGATAATCCGCCGCATTGGGCCAGCTTCCGCGCATGTGGAGCGAGCCGCCGAGCGCCGCATTTTCCGCCGCAAAAATATGGCTGTGCAGCTCTTCGGTAATATGCGGCACGAACGGTGCGAACAGGCGCAGGATACCATCGAGGCAGTGGTAGATGGTGTGGGTAGCTGATAGGGATTCGGGATTTGGGGTTTGGGATTCAGGGTGCCCGTCATCCTGAGAGAGCATAGCGACCGAAGGATCTTCTGTCGTCTGGCTTGATAGATCCTTCACCTGCGGCTCAGGATGACGGTGATCTGACCCCTGATACACCCGTTTCTTCACCATCTCGAGATAGTTGTCGCAAAAATCATTCCAGAAAAAATCTTCCACCGCTTCGCGCGCTTTCGAATATTCATATTTCTCGAAACTTGCAGTTGCGTTGGTGGTCGCGCGGTGCAGGCGGCTGAGAATCCAGTGATCCAGCGCCTCGGTGATGAGGCCGGCCTCGACATCCGCTGCGGCGCTGCCGGGTTTATGTTCGAGTTTTTCGAGGTGAATCGCGGCGAATTTCGTCGCGTTCCAAAGCTTGGTAACGAGCTTTTTACCGATCTTCAAAAGGTCGGTGGAGAAGGCCGTGTCCGTGCCGAGTTTTGAGGTCGAGGCCCAATAGCGCACCGCGTCGGTGCCTTGCTCTTCGATCAGCTCCACAGGCGTCACGACATTGCCCTTTGACTTACTCATTTTGGTTTTATCTTCCGCAAGACACCAACCCGAAATCATCAGAGTGCGCCATGGCACGGTATCTTGATGCAGATGCGCCTTTACGATGGTATAAAACGCCCAGGTGCGGATGATCTCATGCGCCTGCGGACGCATATCCGCGGGGAAGAGTTTGGCGTGGCGAGCGGGGTCGATGAAGGAAACGTTCTGCGAGCGCAGCGATGCAGTCCAGTCTAGGTATGCTTGGCTCTGGGTCGCGTCGTCAGCACTCCGTGCTTCCTCGCGAAACGATACAATGCCCCGGCTACTCAATTGCGGGCTCACGGAAGAAGTATTCCACGTATCCATCACGTCGGTGTCGGGTTCGACTTCTTCGCGGCTATAGCCTTTCGGCAGATCAACGAGCGGGTTGCAAGGGAGCTGGTCTGGCTCGGCGATGAGCATTGTGCCTTCTTCGCCTTCGCGCTTTGAATACCACACCGGAAACGGCACGCCGAAATAGCGCTGGCGAGAGATGCACCAATCCCATTTCAGCCCGTCAATCCATTGCTCCATGCGCAGTTTCATGAATTCCGGATACCAGGTGGCGGCGTTCATTTTTGCTTTGAGCGCGTCTTTTTTATCGAGGATGGAGATGAACCATTGATCGGTGGTCAGAATTTCGATCGGCGCGCCCGAACGCTCCGCGCATTTGACCATATGGGTGATGGGTTTGGATTCAACGAGATCGCCCGATTCGCGGAGTAATTCGATCATTTTATCGCGGGCGGCTTTGGCCTTCAAGCCCGTTAGGGTTTGAAGGCAGGATTCAGGATTCAGGGTTCGGGATTCAGTTTTTTCGTCATTCTGATGAGGCGTAGCCGAAGAAGAATCTCCTTGCGTGAGGCTCGATAGATCCTTCGCCTGCGGCTCAGGATGACGGACTACTGAATCCTGATCCCCGACCCCCGAGTCCTGAAAATCCATCTTCCCATACTTATTCAGCACAATGCGCAGCGGTAAACGAATCTTCTCTCCGCGGAATTCATATTCCTTCTTCCATTTCTCGACATCCGCCTCATCACCGAAGGTACAGCACATCATGATGCCGGTGCCCTTATCGATTTCAACGGCTTCGTCTTCCAAGATCGGCACGCGCACGCCAAACAGTGGGGTGATCGCTTCTTTGCCTTTGAGGTGCTGATAGCGCTCATCGTCGGGGTGATAAAAAATCGCGACGCATGCGGGGATGAGTTCTGGCCGTGTCGTGCCGATGATGAAGGTTTCAGGTTCCGGGTTTCGGGTTTCAGTGTTGTCGTCATCCTGATGAGGCGCAGCCGAAGAAGGGTCTTCTTTCGTGTGGGGCGATAGATCCTTCGCCTGTGGCTCAGGATGACGGTCTACTGAAGCCTGATCCCCGACACCTGACACCTGAAACCTAATCTCATTAAAATGGCTTGAAAGCTCCCTTTCCTCAAGCTCGGCCTGCGCGATGGCGGTTTGATCGATCGGGTCCCAGAACATCGGCTCCATTTTGCGTGAGACTTCGCCCTTGTGATAGAGATCGAGGAAGGAGAGCTGCGAAATGGCGCGGCATTCATCGGAGATGGTGTGGTATTCCTGTTCCCAATCGACGGAGAGGGCGATGGATTTGAACAGGCCGCGGAAATCTTGACGCGCTTCTTCGGCGACGCCTTCACACAGCTCGATAAAGGCTTCGCGGCCATGCTCGGAGATGTATTTATGCGCCTGGACTTTTTTTACTTTTTCTACGAGCCGCTCGGTGGGCAGGCCGTTATCGTCAAAGCCCATCGGGTAGAACACGTCTTTCCCACTCATGCGCTGGTAGCGGGCGATGAAATCTGCCTGGGTGTAGCTGAACACATGGCCCATATGTAGCAGGCCTGAGACGGTTGGCGGCGGTGTATCGATGACATAGGTCTGCTCGCGCGGTAGGTCGTTTTTCCACGCATAGACACCGCTTTGATACCACTGATCCTGGAGCCTTTTTTCGGTCTCTTTGTGGTCATATTTCTTCGGCAGTTCTTTGCTCTGATGCGTGTAGGTCATATAGATAAGTCTTCAGTCGTCAGTCATTAGTGGTTAGTTGTCATTTCGAGCGAGCGCTCATGCGCGACGAGAAATCTCATAGGATGGATTAAACCTCACCGCCGCTTCGCAGCGTTCGAGATGACATATTTAC
Source organism: uncultured Azospirillaceae bacterium (assembly GCA_964352815.1). GTDB lineage: Bacteria > Pseudomonadota > Alphaproteobacteria > Rickettsiales > UBA3002 > CAYGTO01. Next base: position 61,917 of record CAYGTO010000004.1, read on the forward strand.
TGACGGAAACTAAGGAAAAGCACATCAAAGCGCAAGAAAAAGAAAGGAAGCTTATACGGTGTATCTCATCAAACCCTTCTCACCGTGGAGATGACGCATTTGTTAGTTGCAAGAATGCGCATTTCATGCAATTGTCCATGCTATCTTCGTAGAAATAACGAAGGTACATTAACTTAAAAGGGAGATTCCTTATGAAAAAATCAACAATTGCTCTTGCCTCTATGATGGCTGCTGCATCTGTAGCGGCGGCTCCTGTAGCATTCGCTGAGACGGCACCTGTTTCTGCTGAACAAGTTCAAGCATGCCATGGTTGCGAAGGTTGTCACGGTTGTGGCGGCTGTGAAGGTTGTCATGGTTGCGGCGGTTGCGCTGGTCACTAAGCCAGTCAACGTTGCTTAGCAACAAGAATGCAGGGGCGGTGAAGCGATGGCTTTGCCGCCCTTTTTTATTGGCAGTCCTTAGTCTTTGGTCTTTAGTCGTTAGTATGAAGAAAAGTTATCGTGATTTGGTCGTATGGCAAAAATCGATTGATTTGAGTGCGCTGATATATGCCATCACAGATCAGTTTGATAAGGCTGAAAAATATGGGCTTACATCACAAATTAGGCGTTGTTCTGTTTCTGTTGCATCTAACATTGCAGAGGGCAGTGCTCGCGGGACCGACAAGGAGTTCGTGCAGTTTCTGCATATTGCTCGGGGCTCTTTGGCAGAATTATATACGCAAATGACGGTAGCATACCGAATTAATTATATCTCTAAAGAGCAAATGAAAGACGCCGAGCACAGAATCGACGAGATCGGTAAAATGTTGCACGGCCTTAAAAGTAGCCTTACTAAAGACTAGCGACCAAGGACGAACGACTTCATGCAAACAGCACTAAAGACTAACGACCAAAGACTAAGGACTCAGGAAGCGTTTACGCTTCCGAATATCACGAATTACCGCCGCGAGAAACTCACTGGCCACGCGATGGCGGTGCTTGAAGCACAGGCGGCGCTGAATGAACAGGGCGGCATTTTGAATTTCCTTCATACGCATAGCGGGCAGGAGGGCGACGGGTTTTATTCCTGGCTGCATTATCCCAAAGGCGACCGGATCGATTACAAGACCGGCGGGCAATATATGTATCATTGCCACCGCGAAGATTTCGAGACCGAGGAGCATGGGCATTTCCATACGTTTGTGCGCAAAGTCGGCTGGCCGAAAGGGATGAGCCGGGCGCAGTTGCCGGATAAGGAGCGGTTTGCCAAACATCCGATGACGCATGTGATTTGCATTGCCATGAACCGGGTAGGGAAGCCGATTCGCTTGTTTACGGTGAATCGCTGGGTCGCGAATGACACATGGTTTGAGGCGAAGAAGCTGGCGCGGTTGACCAAAAAGTTCGCGTGTCGCCCCGAGAAAGAGGCCGAGCTGTGGGCGCCGATGGACACATGGCTTGAGAATATGATGCATTTATTTCAACCACAAGTTTTGTGGCTACAAGAACAGCGGGACGCGGAGATGAAGCGGCTCATTGCGCAGGATACAAAGAACTATCCTGAGACCCATTACCCCTATCAGGATAAGGCGATTGAAGAGCTGTCGTCACTGCCGATTTCGATTGAGGGGCAGGTGCAGTGGTTGATGGGGTAGTGGTTACTGCGTCATCTTCGACTGCGCTGCTGCTCATGTCGGAGATCTAATCTAACAAGATCCCCGAGATCGGCTAAGCCGACTCGAGGATGACGAAATGTGTTTTACCGAGGATGATGCGTGTGCGTTTCCTGCGACGCGGTGTGATAGCCCGGAATGTTCGGGTTGCACAGCTGCTCGGTGCCTTTGAGCATTTTGCCAAACTCGACCCAGATCGAACGCGAGGCTTCGCCCTGCGTGAGCGCATCGCGCTCATAGGTGAAATGAATCTTTGTACTCGGGTCTAACTGTCCCATGCCTCTCTCCTGTTTTTATACGTACGACACAACTTCTTTTCTCTAGCAATACAGTAAAAAGATTAAGAATCTGTGAAGAGAGGATAGGATTCGCATAAAAAAGGGCACGGATTGCGCCGTGCCCTTCAGTCCTAAGGATGTATTCTGTTTATGCTTCGCGCCCTGCGCCGCCAGAAAGTGTATTTTGATGCGGCGTTGCTGGAGCGGAGCCTGGTGCTGACGCTACTTCAATTGGTGGTGCAAGCTCAGATACCTCAATTTCTCCGCCTGGCTCCACAAGTGGGCGTGGCGATTGCGCTAATGCGGCGCCTGGTGATGCAGGCGCTTGTGGTTGCGCTGGGGCGCCACCATGCGCGACTTGCGTATCTGCGCCATCGCGGCGTACTAGGTCACTTGGAGATGGTCCATCGCCTAAACCTAGTGCGTTAGCGAGACGATCCCAAAAGCTCGGTGCCTCTGGCTGCCCGGTAAACGCCCGGCGTGCTGTATTCATAGGATTTTCGCCTTGCCCTGCCGTCGGCGCTTGTGGCTGTGCTGGTGCCGCAGTATTAGGCTCAGCTGGGCGTGCAGGAGTATCGTTTCCTCCGCTAAACAGGCCCGCTAAAATATCCCAAAAAGAAGGTGTCTGCGCATTGGTGGGAGGGCCACCAACATGAGGATTGCCTGGTGCATTGGGATCAACATTCCCCCTGCCGCTGTTCGTCATATCAGCATTTCTTTGTGCACGGGCATCCGCAATTGGGTTTGCTCTATCTTCAGACATCTCTTTACTCCTTAAGTCATTGGGTGAGCATCATGCACTCACACACTTGCTCTTCCCTTTTAGAAATAGCGTAAAAACATTAACATACCCTTAAAATAGCTAAAATTTATGATGTTTCATGGCCTTGCGGTGAAGAGGCGCGTAGGGGATGTTTCATTGTGACGCAGTCTTTTAGGTAAACAATTGTTCAATAAAATAATGATGTATAACAATAGCTTATATGTTTTATGCGAAAAAATGATGATTCAACCTTGACCAGTCGTTTCGGCGGCGATATAAGCAGCCACACAACAACGACAGATGAGCTCGGCAAGCTTGATTTTTCAAGAGAGCTCGGACCAAAAGGCGGCGTCTCCCTCCCAGCGCCGCCTTTTTTATTTTTAGAATCTGGAATCTAAGAAACTAGAAATGCGTCACTTCCAGATTCCATCAATTCTCGCATTCTAGATTCTATCTTCACAAAACTGTCACACACGCTTTCAGGGTCCTATGCTATTCTAAAGACTAGGGAAAAGCTTGCCTGCGCGTGGCGCAGTGCGGCGTAGCGTGAAGGTGTTAATTGGTAACCTATTGAAAAAATTGAAAGAAAAAAGATAAATGAACGTACAAAATAAAGATGCAGGGATTCAAGCGTCGCGTGATCGGGGTTTTGAAAATAACCAATTGCGTGGGCCATCATCCCAATCCTCTGGGAATTATCGCCGGTGGCAGTTTGACCCGGATATTTGCTATGATTTGAAGAACCCGCCGCCACCAACGGTGGGCGAGAAATGGTTCGACGCGCTCGATTGGTGGGGTCTTGGTTGGGGCGCGAATGTTGCGGTTTCCATCTGGGCGACTGATTTACTCGAATTTGGTCGTTTGCAACCTTTCAATAATAAGGCCGCAAGTTGGATGGCTGAAACGCCTGCCTTTAAATGGTTGGATAAGAAATATACCCCGGGCACGGCGCGCGGTTGGGCAGGTTCGATTGCGCAGCTCATGATGTTAATGAGTGGCGGGTTTGCCGTCATGGCGCCGATCAAATGGGCAGAGGATAATAAGAAATGGTGGGTGCAGCGCTTTGATGGCATGTTCGGCAAGGCCGAAATGAATATGAGCGAGAATGAAAAGCAGCTGCGTGACGCGCGCTACGAATATCTCGACCATGAACCGAAACAAACATGGGGAACCGTCCTAGGTGGGCGCGTGGTCTCTCTTGCTCCTGTGCTCGGCATTCACTACGCCTTTGCGAAGGAGCAGAATATTGTGAATGCGATTGCAGGACGTCCGGTATTTTCTGGCCTTGAGAAAACCGTCTTTAGCCGCGTCGAGAATTTCCTGTATCGGACGATCACCGGCACGAGTGGCTTGTTTGCTGGCGAGACTGCGAAAGAGGCGCGTGAGTTAGGTGGGTTATTCCCAGCGGCGAAGCAGATGCATGAGCTTAGTAGTGGAGGCTTTAGTGGCGCGAAAGTGAGCCGTAACGGTTCTGAGAAAATATACAAGATTTTGGGTGAAGAGGCTGGTGCTCTTGGCCGGCCATTCTTAGAGGCAGCGAATAAACGCCATAATAGCCCACTCAATATTCTTGACTGGTTCAAAGAAGAGATTGCGGTAGGCAAGGAATATGAAATCGTAAAATTCCCGACAAAAGAACCGGGCTGGGCGAATGGCCTCAAAGAGAGCGTGTGGGAAAAAGGTGCGCAAGAGCGCCTTGATGCGTATGTGCAGGAGCATGTTCCGGATATTGAAAAAGTACTTCGTGAAAATTATAGTCAGGCAAAAAAGCGAATGCCATCTGCACAAAAGATCACACAGGAAGCAACAGAGACGGCGCAGCTTGACTTCTTCATGCGAAAGAAAGGCCTCGTCTTCGAACCGGCGAACGGCACCAAACGCTTCAAGAACTTCTTTAACCTTGGGGCAATTGATGGCTTCTACTCGGGCGCAGTGGCAACGGCGACCTATTTTCTGGCCAAAGCCTTCGCGGCAGGGCGTGAAGAAGATCAACAAGAGGCGGACTGCCCTGAAGAACGCCGTCCAGTATCGTACCGTGCTGCGAATAGTAACGCGCCTACCGCTGCTAACCGCAACCTTTCTCGTGAAGCGCGGCCTTCTGCGAAGGCGGTGAGCGAGGTCGCAGATCATGACATTATCCAAGAAGCAGCCCAGGTTGGGGTCGGTGCGCAATGAGCCGCTATTCAGCCCTTCCCGAGCGCGACATGCATCATGTCGCCGCCCATGCTCAGCAGGCAGCCGCTGACTTTTTACCCGAGCCGAAAAGAGAAAAATCAAAAGGTCACCGCAGCGCCGGGAACTATATGTTCGATGCGAGCGTCTATGGTGGGCTAAACTATTTCGTGAATGGTGCGATTTCCATAGCACTCGCGCATTATGCGAAACGCATGCCGACAAGCCGTATTGGCAAAAGCTTCCAATCCACCAAGAATGGTATTACCGACGCGCTCAAGAAAGTGTCTCAGACTGAAGAATGGGCAGCGAAATATGGCAAGGAAGCCAACGAGTTCATGTGGCTTGGTACCGGTGGTTTCATTCTTCTGCTTCCGATTAAGTGGATTGAGGATGTGAAGCCGGAGCTGGTGCGCTATTTTGATAATACTTTTGGTACCGGCCCCAAAACGGCGAATCAGCAATATGAATATGATCAATATTTAGATGACGCACCCAAGCAGAGCTATGGCAGCCTTATTGGTGGGCGGTGTCTCGCATTGGCAGGGACCATTGGAACCACGACGGCTCTTTCAGGGGCCATGGCGCCGTATTTCAAGGATATTCGCAATGCGCTTGGCCCCGTGTATGAGAAAGTGCTTCCCAAACGTGCTGCCGTGTCGGTGGCAGGACTGACCTCTCGCGAACTCTTTTCGTGCGCGGTGGGAACAACGCTGCTCTACGGATTCAGCAAAGGCATCGCCTATTATAACCACTATTACCGTGATCAGCGGCCAGAGCAGGCGCGTGCGCAATCGCCAGCGCCCACCACACGGATCGAGGCGGGCGCGCATGATCGGATGCCGATGCAGGCAGCGAATATGCCCGCATTACGGGCGGCGAGTGCTTAAGCGTTTCCGTAAGCCCCGCGTCTAACCCATTGCTTTAGCCAAAAACTTCGCTACACTAGGCGCACATTAACCGAACATGTGTCATCGCCATGAACAGCCCAACCAAAACCATCTATCGCGACTTCGCCTTGCTGGGCGGGCTCGTGATTTTGGTGCTGTTTTTGCTGTCGATCTGGGTGGTGTATGAGAGCTATGAAGAGCATTCGCGGCGGATCCAGAATAAGCTAGAGAATGAGGCGGTGCGGATTGACCGGACGCTGATTATTGAGATTGAGAATGCGGCCTATCTGCTTGAGTCACTTGGGCGTCAGGTTAGCCGAGTGGGTAACCCGAAGCAGGGCGAGATTGCCCAGTTGCTGCGTGCGTTTTACAAGGAGGGCTACTCAAAAAGTAACGTGTTTTCGTGGATTAACAGCAAGCAGCGCCTGACAGTGAGCAGCGATCGGGGCGTGTTGGCGCAGCCGGTTGATGTTTCGGATCGCGGTTATATGAAAAAGGCGATTATCACCCCGTGGCAGCCGCATATTGGTCGGCCAATTCAGGGGCGCATTTCTAAACGTGCGATTATTCCGATGAGCATGGGGATCACCAATTACAATGGCGATTATCTGGGTGCGCTGATGATCGGGATCGATCTGGAGAATCTGAGTCGTAGGCTTCAGCGCGATATTAAGGATGATGACATTAGTTTCGCAGTGACGAATAAGTCATTCACATTGCTGATGGAATCGTCGCGTGAACCACATTTTTTTGACACGCATTTTGATGTAGAGCGCCTGAATCGGATGAACTTTACCGAGCGTCCTAATGGGATGTATTCGCGCGCGAGCCTGTTCGGCGATGATGGGATTTACTCGTTCTTTGAAGTGTCGCTGCAATACCCGTTCGTCATCTTTATGGGCCATACGAACAGTGAAGATGTCAGCGCGATTAGCCGGATTTTGCTCCCACGCTTTTTACAGCTCAGTGTGATTTTAGGCTTTGTGCTCATCGTCTTATGGATGATTCGGCTTCGCGTGACGCAGCCGGTGACTGCGCTGAGTGAGCGGGCGGAGGCGATGTTGCTAGGGAAATTCGATGTGGCGAAACAGCCAATCACCGGGCCGAGTGAAATTGAAGCGCTGGCAGAATATCTGAAGCGGATGGGCGACTATATTCGCGAGAGGCAACGTATTGAAGAAGAGCTGTTGGTAAAAAACCATACGCTGATGAAGGTGCGCGAAGCGGCACAGCTGACGAATAAGGTAAAGGCGCAATTCTTGGAGGAGATTACGGAAGAGTTGCAGCGCCCGACCATTGCGGTGCTTGAGCGAGCGGAGGCGATTAAAGGGCAGCATTTCGGGCCGATTGCTAACGACAAATATCTGGAGCATGCATCGCGGATTCATGATCATAGCGGCCATATTCTCGATCTGATCAATGAGATTCGCGCCATTTCAGAGGCGGAAACCGGGCTGCTCGCGCTCGATGAGAAGCCGATTGATTTGGCGTTTATCGTACAAAAATCAGTGCGCATCTTCCATGACACGGCGGCGCAGCGCGATATCGATGTGGAAGTCAAACTCGCGGACCACCTGCCGAAACTCTATGCGGATGAGCTGCGCGTGAAACAGATTGTGCTCAACATGCTGCATGGTGCGGTTACGCGGATCAAGCCGGGCGATAAAATGCAGTTTGAGGTAGAAGAAGTGCGCGGTGAACTGGTGATGACGCTACTGTTCCACCCCTATAAGGAAGAGGCAGGAAATGGCCGCAAACTCAAAGCCTTCAGCGCAGCGATTAATTTACATCGTCAAGGCCAGCAGCGGCGCGAAGAGCGCGAAGCAGCGCAGGATCGTTCAATGAATCATGCTGGCGCAGCGTCAGGATTGGGCTTTATTCTAACGCGCTTGTTGGTGGCGCTGCATGAAGGTGATTTAGAGATTAAACAGCGCCCGGGTCGCGGGACAGAAATGGTTGTGAAGTTTCCAGAGAAGCGGGTGATTTCGGTGTAGTGGATACGTTTCGCGAGGAGCGAGCATTGCGAGTGACGACGCGATCCAGGGGCATAGGATGCAAGTTGCTTACGTATATATTCTAGCAAATAAGCGCAACGGAACACTCTACCCAGGGATGAGCAGTGCATTTGATGTAAGAATCGCACAGCACATGTCCGCAAAAGGTGGGCATTTCGCTAAAAAGTATGGATGTAACATGCTGGTTTATTATGAAGAATGCGGTTCAATCATGCATGCTCGTGAGCGGGAACATCTGATTAAAGCCGGGTCTCGAAAAAAGAAGCTGGCGTTGATTGAATCTGTGAATCCGGAATGGAAAGACCTAGCGACTGAGAACGTCTGACTGGACTGCGTGACTGCGCTCGCAGAACGTACTTAGCGAGCCCGGACGAAACGCAGGGCAGGGCGCAGACGCGCCTCAGCCGCTTGGTAGGCAATCATGCCGAGCATGAATACGGCCGCGATCAGCGAAAATTCTGGATTAAATACCACGTGATGCTCCTTGGTTAAGGGCTGCATCGAGGTTGAGCTCGTTTGAGAACGCCTGAGCGGCAAGATTGTGATAGCTATCAGCGGCAATTGCGCGCTGTTCCGCGTTCAATTCAGAACCGTTTATCTCAAGTGGATTAGTGGCTGGTTGCATGATCCCTCTCCATTCCTTCATGTTTGATCATTTCTTCTTCAAAGCGGGCAAAACCCAGAAAGGCAACGCCAGCTTGGAGTTGATCCATCGCGCCGCTCTTTAAATTCTCATTCACCCATTGTAGCCGATTTACCCCGCGATCGCTAGCGATATATGCGAAGTAGTTAAACACGGTATTGTCGGGAAAGGTAAACTTTAACGTCCACTTCTCAACATCGATGGCAAAGCTACCGATCAGTGTTTCATTCTTATAAACGTGCGTGGTGCCACCGACCTGTTCGATCTTAATGCCCAGCGCTTCGTATTTCGGCCGTTTAGGAGGCTCTGCTACTCTCATATCCTTTACCATACACATTCACTCACGAAAAATCCAGAATTTTAATAAAAATTAATCTTTAGGTTAAATGTCTCGGGTAGGTCCGGGGCCAGGGCGGTTATGTGGGATATTGCCTGGGTCTGGGGTCTGGGTTGTAGCCACCGAAGCAACGATAGGTCCATCGGCCGGCTTACTGTGCCCATCATCCATATCTCTTGGAGGGCCTTCGCGTTGCGCCTGCGAGATGAGGCGGTTGCCAACCGCATTGGCGTTCATCGTGTCCAGCGTCATATGTGTCATTTGGCCTGAGCGTGCTTGCTCACGGATCTGTTCTATCACTTCGGGATGCAGCAAGATATTATCTCCGCCCGGCGCCCAACCCGTATTGTCCATCTCAGTCCCCATAGCCGCGCAAATCGTGGCGATAACGGAGTTTGAATTACAGCTTAAAAGATTGTACTCGCCGTGGCGCTGGTTAATCGCGTTCAGTGTCAGCGCGGCCACGGTTTGCATATAGTGATATTGAGCCGGATCGTTGGTTGAGAAAATCGTGCGTTCACTATCGGGCCCTCCGTCAAAGGGATACCCGTTATAAACGGCGCCTTGAACCGCTGCCCCGCCGCCCCAAGTCATCGCCTGCATGTGACCATCTTGTGTATTAAACGCGCCACCATGGATTTGCTGATTCCCGAAAGCAAGGCCAAGATGGACGGCGAGTCCGCCTGCCAGGTCAAATTCATTGAGCCGGATCGTATAGCGCCCGCCAGCGCTGCTATGTTGTGTGCCTCCAGAGATCGGTGCATTCGGGTCGACTGCCATTGTATAACTCCATTCTTAAATATAGCCTAGCATCAAAGGCTTAAGAGATGCTTAACGCGGTAAAGGGGGGCGGCCAATACGAGGTGGTGACGATGCGCGATTACCCGTAGGCGCGAGGATAAAAATATGCTAAGCTGTGCAAATAAAAAATCAAGAAATGCAGGAGGTTGTGGGCAAATGACGCCACGGTATTGCAAACGCGTAATGCGTTATTCTTCAGGGTTTACGCTGGTTGAGCTGGCGATTGTGTTGGTGATTATCGGCCTTGTGATTGGCGGCACGCTGGGCGCGCAGGGTTTGATTGAGGCGGCCAAATTACGTTCGGTGATCACGGAATTTCAGTCCTACACATCGGCGGTTGAGAATTTCAAATCGAAATACCGCGCATTGCCAGGCGATTTTGATCGTGCGGGGCTGGTCTGGGGATATGCAACGACTGGCGGTGCAGGGGGGACCTGTACCAACCCTAGAACGGACCAAAGCACGGCCACCGGTCAAACCTGTAATGGCGATGGTAATAAGAGCGTTGGTCGTAATGACAACCGTGCCGAATCGTTGCGTTTCTGGCAGCATTTGTCGCTCGCTGGGATGATTGATGGGGCCTATCAAGGGATTGATTACAATACGACAGGCGGAAGTTGGATGGACCATTACATTGGCGTGAACTCGCCTGCCTCTGATTTTGATGGCGGCGGCTGGGCGTCCTATAATCTTGGTACATATACGAGTGCAGACATTACGTTTTATGACGGAATTTATGGCCATATATTCGAGCTTGGCTCTGACCTTGTGTCACCAGGGTGGTGGGGTCCAGATGACCCACTCTTCACACCCAAGCAAGCGTCTGACATCGATGAAAAGCTTGATAACGCCTTGCCGGCTACAGGTAAAGTAGTGGTTCGTTCGAGCGGAAATTGCGTTGATACGGCAACCGGTGCGAATGATGATCCTGATGGTGACGATCTTGAGTCGGTCTATCAATTTACCTATGACGACGCGGCATGCGTGCTAATCTTTAAGAATGCCTATGAGGCGACGTATTAGAATATGATTATGACCAACGCTATGAAACATTACCGCGCGAGTGCCTTTTCCTTAGTTGAGCTTGCTATTGTGCTGGGGCTCATCGGGCTGATCGTTGGTGGTGTGATTGTCGGTGAGGGAATGCTCCGCACCGCAGCGTTGCAACATATTAGTAGCGAGCGTGATTTGTATGTCTCTTCCATAAAGCAGTTTGAGTCGAAATATGGCATGTTGCCTGGCGATATGATTGGCGCGGGAGAAATATGGGGTTATGCAGATACGAGCAATGGCGGTGTCTGTGGCAATATTCTCCATGATGCGGGCACAGGCACGCAAACCTGTGATGGGAATGGTGATAATATTATTCTGGGTAAGTTTTTTGGTTCAGGTCTGCCGCAAAGTGCGCATGGTGAGACGTTTCGTGCGTGGCAACATCTGCAGAATGCAGAGATGATTCCTACGAAGTTAACTGGCATTGCGGGTGATAAATATACGGGCGGTGCGGGTACGACGGTTGCGCCAGAAGGGGCGGCGTCTGCGGTGGCAGGTGAGAATGTGCCGGCATCGAAGGTTGACAGTGAAGTGGGATGGACGATCACCTGGGGTGCGATGGGAGACACGCCTCCGAACGATGAGCGCTTCGCCCCAGCGGCTGTTGGAAACTATAATCATATGCTAGTGGTTGGCGAAACCCACGCAATCGAGGATCGCATTAATTATGATCCGTTTCTAACGCCCATTGAAATGGAGGCGATTGATGTGAAACTTGACGATGGTAATCCAGCCCTTGGCGACGTCTTGCCCACGGTATTTGCAACTTGCACCACGGCGGGCAATGCATCAGACACGGCAGCACAGTATAACATTGCAAATGAAACACAGGTATGCGGGATTATCTTTCGCAATGTGTTAGAGCGCTAAGCTAAAGGAGAGGTGATGAAACGAGGGTTTTCACTCATTGAGATGGCCATTGTCCTATTGATCTTGGGGCTCGTGGCTGGAGGGGTCGTCGTCGGTCAGGATATGATTCGTACCGCTCAGCTTCAGGAAAGTATCAAAGAGATTGTCAACTTCACCGAGATGTTTCGTAAGTTTCAAAATAAATACGATGCCATCCCCGGCGATATGATCAACGCAACGGAGATTTGGGGGAATGCAGATACGGGTGGTTTCGGCGGGCAATGCAGTGACATTCCCGGAGATTTAGGTACGGGAACGCAGACCTGCAATGGTGATGGCGACGGGTATATTGAGTTTTGTGTAGGTGCGAATTTTGAGATTCATCGCGCGTGGCAGCATCTTGAGAATGCGGGCTTCATCAGCGCGAATTTCACTGGTATTGAACACAACCTTCCAGGTAGTCCGAGCCCTGATGGTGATATTGGGGATATCCATGTTTCCAACGCACCGACTTCTTCAATTTCGGATACGGCGTTGTGGAGTCTGATTCCGGATAACGAAAAGACATGCGGGGGTGCCTGGCGACTTTTTGCTGGTGATATAGGAAACGCGTTGACGTTAGGTGGTACGGAAGGCCGTCATTTATCGACATTGCATAGCAATGTATTCACCTCTATGGAGCTTTATAATATTGATAAAAAGCTTGATGATGGCATGCCAGGATTAGGCAATATTGGGCCATATCACTATGTGACCTGCACTACGGCTGCAGATGCTGGCAACAATACGCCTATCACGGATTTTTCTGCAACGTACGATATCTCAGAATCTAACACCGGTAAGATTTGTGCGTTGCTTGTGCGCAATGTGCTAGGCCGCAAATAATGACGGTTAGCCCAATGCGTCGGTTGGATAAAGGATTTACGCTTCTAGAGCTGGCTATTTCCATTTTTTTGCTCGGCTTTTTTGTAGGGATGCTAACGATTGGCCAGTCGCTCTATCGCTCGGCAGAGCTGAAAAATGTGTCGACGGAGTCTTACAAATATAACACGGCGCTGCAATCGTTTCAAAATCAATATCTTGGAATACCGGGTGATATGCGTGATGCGACACGTTATTGGGGCGCAGCGAACACAGCAGGGCCAGGAGGGGAATGTTTAGACCCGTTGGGTGACGCGGGAGGCACGATAAAAGAAACATGCAATGGAAACGCAAATGGCAGGATTGATACGCCGTCTGAGCGCGCACGCGCTTGGCAGCATCTTGGCAATGCCGGAGTGATTGGTGGCGGTTATAGTGGGCGCACCCATGGCGGGAGTATTGTGCTTGGAAGTTCCATACCGCATTCGGAAATCAGTGATGGTGCGGGGTGGGATTTAAATCATGGTGACTCTGATTTGTCTGCGAGCAGTTTTAACAAAAATGCGCTGGCACTTTTCTTTGCAGGCGCACATCCGGCGGGTGATTTTCCGGGGCATACGCCTGTCGTGAATCCTGAAGAGGCTCTGCAAATTGATTTGAAAGTCGATGATGGGGTGTCGTTCTCAGGAAAAGTGTGGGGGATGAGCATGTGGGCTAACCCGATGCTTGACCCAGGAAACGGATGCATGGGAGCGGATTCGAATCCTAATGTCGATGGGTTTACCCGTTATGGTTTCGGCGACTATGATGCAAGCGATGCGAGTGTTGATTGTATGCTGGTTTTTTGGATGTTATAGTGACAATAAAGGGGAGAGCGATGAATAAAAAGGCATTAAATCAGCGCGGATTTACGCTTATTGAGCTTGCCATGGTATTGCTTGTGATCGGGCTCATCGTGGGTGGTGTGTTGGTCGGGCGCGATTTGATCCGCGCGAGTGAGCTGCAACAAATTCCGAAAGAGTTTGAAAAATACAAAGGGGCGATCTTAACGTTCAGAGATAAGTATAAGGCGTTGCCAGGTGATTTTAATCGCGCCGGTGAAATATGGGGGTATGCAGATACGAGTGCTGCAGATGGTACATGTGCTGTCCCGGCAACGGATACGGGAACAGGAAAACAAACCTGCGATGGTGATGGTGATTTTCGTATTGATGAATATAGCTATGAGACGCTTCGCGCATGGCAGCATTTAGAGAATGCAGGGCTGATTCAAGGAGGCTACACGGGAATCGATGGCCCTGCTGGGAATGCATATGATCATATTGTGGGCGAGAATTGTCCGGAATCTTCGATTCGAAAGGGCGGATGGGGCGTAATGTATCGTGGTATCAAGACGGGCGGCGGTGGCGGTTGGCCAGCGTTTGACGGCTCTTATGGGCACGTCATTTCCATTGGTCTTGAAGATCCGGGGCAGTCGCAAGAACCGAATAATGAGTTGTTCACTCCGCTTGAAGCACAGTCGCTTGAAGATAAGCTCGATGATGGAGCGCCAGCGACAGGAGCATGGGTGGTCCCGAGATTCCGTACGACGTGTATAGATAGTAGCGTCGGAGCGGCCGATTCACCAGGGGCGACTGATTTGGATTCAGTCTTTGAATTGCAGAACAATGATGCGGCATGCGCATTCGTCGTTCGTAAAGCGTTTTAGGAGGCTATGATGAGATATCACCGTAATAAAGCGGCATTCACCTTGGTCGAGCTATCGATCGTGCTCGTCATTGTCGGCATTATTATTGGCGGCGTGGTTGGCGGTAAGACCATTTTACGGAGCGCGGAACTGCGCTCGGTCGGGAATGAGTTTAACAGTTTTAAGATTGGCGTGACGACGTTTGCCGATCGATACAAAGGCTTTCCTGGGGACATGCGTAACGCAACGAGTTTTTGGGGGGACAATGCTGCTCAATGTGCGGATGCGGGAGTCGACAATGGAGTGCCTGGCACATGTAATGGCGATGGTGATAAACAGATTGACGCGCCGGCTGCAGCAAGTTCAGCAGGCGAAGCATTCACCTTCTGGCAGCATCTGGCGTTGGCAGGGCTGATCGAGGGGAACTATACCGGTATTTCGGGCACAGGTGGCGCTCAGCATAGCACAATTAATGTCAATGTGCCTGATAGTAGAGTGACCGGTGGAGCATGGTCCATTGTCTATATTGGCCCTGGCTTTACCGGTGACACTGAAGCGTATAACACGTTTTATGGCAACACGATCCATTTAGGGACTATCGTTTCGGGCTCTTCTGCGCTTGCCCCTTTACTAACACCAGAGGAAGCCTGGAGCATTGATTCAAAGTTTGATGATAGCCGTCCTGCGTATGGCAACATCATTGCACGTTTTTGGGATGACGCGTGTGCGACGGCGATTGATGGCAACTCTGCGGAAGATGATTTAGAGGCGCTTTATAATACGCAGGATGAAAGTGTCCAATGCGCGCTGTATTTCCGTGATGTATTTGGTAAGCGTTGAGCGAGCGTGCCTTTATAAAAAACCTTTGCATCTCAGAACATCTTGTGCCATTGAATCCATCTGGTCGCATCGTGCGGATGTGGTGAAATTGGTAGACACGCTAGATTTAGGTTCTAGTGCCGCAAGGCGTGGGGGTTCAAGTCCCTCCATCCGCACCATTTCGAGTGACAATGGTTACAGATCATTTTCAAGAAGAAATCTCTGAGCTTTGCCGCAATCAGCCCGAGTATATTGAGTACAGAAGGGCAAATCTGCTACGTTCTACCGCCCCACGCTTACATGACTAAAGGCAATAGAACAGCTCGTGTCGGCATCAGCCAAATCATAAGACGCGTCTCTCCATGCACTGCCATCTGCTGCGTCAGAACATAACGTGGCATCATGGACAACCATAGTGCCATTGCCTGGGAGCGAATCATCTACTTTTAGGTCCATATTGTAGGCTTCTTTGATGAAAAGCATCCCTTCAGTGCCGTCGGCATGCGTGCCATCGTCGGCGCCAATGGTAAGCCAACTTAACATGTTCCGATCCCACATATTGGCAATAGCGCTGTCTCTATTGTCTACCCATGTAGCGCCCCAGCCAATACCGCCGCTGCTATACCCAGATGCTGGTGCATTCACGCCAAAGTCATGATTCTCAGCTGTGGTTGCGCCCGCACGGCCGGAATATGTGCCGTCTATGAATCCGGCATGACCGAGTTGCTGCCAAAAAGTAAATGCTTCAGTCAATTGGCTTGCCGCTCCATAGGTGACAAGGTTGTCGCCATTGCCATTACAGGTTTGCGTTCCCGTTGCCGCGCCTCCTGGACAAGCAGCGCTTCCCCATACGCTGGTTGCATTCGGCATATCGCCTGGGAGCCAGTCGAATTTGGCTTGAAAGTTTGCGATAGCGGTTTCGAAGGTGCGCTTTTCTTCCAAAATGGTTCGAATCTCTGCAGCACGCATCATGTTCGCACCGACGCTTACGGCGCCGATTAGCAGTCCAACAATGACGATAATAATGCCCATTTCCATAAGGCTAAAGCCAGATTTTTTTGTCTGCATAGTTTTGGGCTCCCGGTTGCAATCGCGTGGGCACGATGTGATACTTAAGAATATCACAACTATAGCGTATTTTATGCCTGCACCCAAACAAAAAGCCGCTCAAAAATTGGCGGAAGAAACCATCAATATTTTCTTTGATAATAATGCCGTTCTACCGCTCATGTATGGCGAGCAGGATGCGCATCTCGAGCATATTGAAAAGCTCATGCATGTCAGCCTGGCGAGCCGGGGGAATATGCTCAGCATAACTGGGAAGCCGCGCGACATTGAGGCCACTGAGCAGGTGCTGAATACCCTTTATGAGCGGGCGAAGCGTGGCGATGATTTGAGTTCACAAGATGTTGATGCAGCGATTCGTATGGTGCCGCCCGTGCCCGATAAAAAAGATAAGAAAGAGAAGAAAGGCAAGGGCGAGGATCTGAAAGAAGGGGATGGCGAGGTGCGGATTAAGACATTCCGTAAATCGGTGCGCCCTTACAGTCATGTACAAGCGAACTATATGCGCTGCTTGTTTGATAAGGATATGGTGTTCGCGCTTGGCCCGGCCGGAACAGGGAAGACCTACATTGCGGTGGCGATGGCGGTGAATCTGTTCATGAACAAGAAGGTCGAGCGCATTATTCTGACGCGGCCGGCGGTGGAGGCGGGTGAGAAGCTGGGCTTTCTGCCGGGGGATTTGAAAGATAAGATCGACCCGTTTTTGCGCCCGCTCTATGACGCGCTGTTTGATATGATGCCGGCGGAGCAGGTCGATAGCTGCATGGCGAATGGCGAGATTGAGCTGGCGCCGCTGGCTTTCATGCGCGGGCGGACCTTGTCGAACGCAGTGGTGATTTTGGATGAGGCGCAGAACACGACCTCGACGCAGATGAAAATGTTTCTCACGCGCATGGGTGAAAATTCGCGCATGTTAATCACCGGTGATTTGTCGCAGACCGACCTGCCGCGTGATGTGAAATCGGGCCTGCGCGATTGTATCCCGAAAGTCGAAAACCTCCAGGGCGTTCAAGTGATTCGTTTCTCTGAAACCGATGTGGTACGCCATGAGCTGGCGGCGCGGATTGTTCAGGCTTATGATAAGTGGGAAGCGAAAAAGCAAGCGCGCATCGCCGCGGCCGAGGCCGAGGTGGATCAGGAGATGGGGGAATAGGTTTTAGCTGACAGGTTTTAGGTGTTAGCCGTTTCGCGAGGCGGCACATTGTGCCAATACAGCGATCCAATTCACGGCATCCTGAAGGAGTGAAACAACTGAAGGATCTATGGTCACGGCACAATAGATCCTTCGGCGCGCTTACGCGCTTCTCAGGATGACGAAATTGACTAATACGAAGGTGGAGATTGGGGAGTAGGTGTTAGCCGTTTCGCGAGCGTAGCGACCCGCCTTCGCCAAGGCTTTGGCGGGCAGGCGCGATCCAGAGCGTGTGGCCCTGGACTGCCCGTCGGCACTGACGTGCCTCCTCGCAGAACGATTGCCCTCCTGTTACTGTAAACTTTTAGCTGACACCTGAAACCTTACGGCTATAACCTTCCCATGTTTACCTTTACCCCTAATCTCCATTCCAATGCCCCGCGCTGGGAGGCAATTCTTGTCATTGCCACGATAAGTGCGTGTCATCCGAAGCTTTAGCGAAGGGGGAAGCAGAAAGCGAGCGCATCCAGGCAATCCATTCTCATGAAGTCAGAAGGCTTCATGAGAAATCTAAAAGGTCTTCTGACCTTTTAGATTCTGGATCCCCGGATCAAAATGCCTGCTGACATTTTGTCCGAGGATGACATAATAGGGTTATGTTCACTTTCGAACCAAATATTCATACACAAGAGCCGAAATGGGCGGAGGTGGGCGCGATTTCAGAGCTTAGTCTTAAGCGCCTGCATAAGGAGCTGGAAAAGCGTGATATTTTCTGGGGTTGTGTGGCGGATGAAGACCCGGCGGGCGGGGATGTGGCGCTAGAATATGCGCTGGTGCTAACGAATGATGAGGAAATTCAACGCTTTAACGAAGAGTTTCGAGGTAAAGACTCAGCCACCAACGTGCTGTCTTTCCCCAGCGATGAGCCGGGCGAGCTGGGCGATGTGATTTTGTCTTATGACACGATTGCGCGCGAGGCGGAGGAGCAGGGCAAAGCGCTCGAAGCCCATGTTACCCACATGATTATGCATGGAATTCTGCATCTGTTGGGCTTTGACCATGAAGATGAAGAAGAGGCCTGCGAAATGGAATCACTCGAAACTGAGATTTTAGCATCACTTAGTATTGCAAATCCCTACGCCGCGTAATATACTAATAAGGTGTTGAATAAAAATTTCCATCTATGCCTCAAGAGATAAGCGATTCGGCGGAACCTCCGTCGGTACGGAGCTTCCCGAACCCATCCCTGCATGCAGGCTCACCCCCACGCCCCGCGAACAGCAACGGCCAGGTTGTGGTTGAGCGCTCGAAAGTGGCGCATGTTGACCACGGCGCGCCGGAAGCTACGGCTAAGCCGGTGCCGCCGCTGATTGCTGCGTTTAAATGGGTGAAAGAATTGGTCGCGCCGGGTGAGAACAGCCTTAAAGATGCGCTGGAAGATGTGCTCGAAGATATTGAGGATGGCGAGGTGGATGCCTCGGAAGAAGAGACCTCGATATTGAAGAATATTTTGAGTTTTGCGTCGCTTGAAGTGAGCGATGTGATGGTGCCACGCTCCGATATTATTGCGTTTGATGCGAATCTTTCGCTTACCGAAATGCGTGATTACGTGCTCGAGAATAAACATTCCCGTTTTCCGGTCTATGATGACTCTCTCGATGATATTGTGGGCTATATCCATATGAAAGATTTGGTCGCCTATTTGGGCGATGGGGCTGCGAAATATGATGTGAAATCGCTCCTGCGCCCGATTATTTTCGCTGCGCCATCGATGCGGGTGGTCGATCTTTTGGTGCAAATGCGCCAATCGGCGTGCCATATCGCGATTGTGGTCGATGAATATGGCGGCACGGACGGGCTGATCACCATGGAAGATGTGTGTGAAGAGCTGGTCGGTGATATTCAAGACGAACATGGAGAAGAAACCTACCATATGGAATGGGTGGATGATCATGTGCTTGAGGCGGATGCGCGCGTACCCGTGGAAGAATTGTCGGCGGCGCTGCAGATGAGTTTGCTAAATCCGGATGAGGATGAGTATGACACACTGAGTGGATTGATTATGTCTATTCTTGGTCGTATCCCGGCGCGTGGTGAGGTGGTCATGCTGTCCGTGGGCGTCAAAGCAGAAGTGGTCTCGGCCGACCCGCGTCGGATTCTTAAGGTACGCATCACAAGAGAGTCGCATATAAGTGATGAAGAACGCGTCGCTTTGGGCAACTAATCCTACTTCAATAGAAACGCTTTTTGGATTGCCCGAACGAGTCGTGCAATGACATAATGCGTGCGTGCCATCATTAGCCAACATCTCTGCGCGCTATACGCTTGCCACCTTATGTGGGACGATGGTGACATTGCTGTTTTCGCCGTTTGAATGGATCATCTTTTTGTTCCCTGCCATCAGCGGTTTGTTCTTCTTGCTGCGTCTCGCTGAAAGCCGACGCCAGGCGTTTTTCACCGGCTGGTGGTTCGGCATGGGCATGTATGTCAGCGGGCTCTATTGGATTTCGAACTCGCTGCTGGTCGATGCGGACCGGTTCGCCTGGATGATTCCCTTCGCGGTGATTGGGCTGAACGGCGTGCTGGCGATTTATAGCGGGTTGCTTGGGCTGGTGATATATTACGTGCGCAGCGCACCGCTCATATGGCAATGGGTAAGCTTTGCCGTTGCGTGGGGCGCGCTGGAAGCGCTACGTAGTGTGTTGTTCACCGGATTTCCATGGAACCTCATCGGCTATGGGTTGGTCTTTTCGGAAACCATGATGCAGATCGTGTATCATGTGCCACTCCTTTATGTTGGTGTCATCATGGTCGCGATCGGTACGGTTCCGGTGCTGTGCGTGGAACAGCGGCGCTTAGGTCTGACGGCGGCGGTTGGAGCGGTGATTGTGAGCGCTTCCATCTATAGCTATGGCACTAAGGTGATATCGGTTGATGAAGCGGTGGCGCAGAAAGCGGCCGAACCCGGGCACGTGCAAACGGTCTATTCTTTGATTCAGGGCAACATTCCGCAAACGCTGAAATCAGACCCGGCGCATCGGCAGAAAACTCTCGAAACCTATATTCGCCTGACCGAAGAGGCGCGAGAGAAGGTCTCGCCAGGGCAGCCGCATGTGATTATTTGGCCAGAGACCGCGTTTCCGTTCATCGTTGACGGGTCGGGGCAGTGGACGTCGTTACTCTCAAACATGCTCAAGCCGAATGAGGCATTGATCACCGGCGCGGTACGCATGGCGAACGAGAAGGATGGTGTCACCTATTATAATAGCCTGTTTGTGATTGAACAGGGCCAGCCGCCCCGTGTGTATGATAAGCGCCATTTGGTGCCATTCGGGGAGTATGTCCCATTTCGGAGCATTTTGCCGATTGAGAAGATTACTCCAGGCTTAAGCGATTTTTCGAAAGGCAGGAACGTGTCGCGTATACCGGCTCATGACCGGTCGGTGGTTGGTGCGTTTGTACCGCTCATATGCTATGAAGTGATTTTTGCGGGCTATGCTGATCCGAATTCTGAGACTCTTGAGACGGAGATGCCGACCGCAATGATGGTTAACCTCACCAATGACGGATGGTTTGGTGACTCGATCGGTCCCTATCAACACCTTATGATGTCTCGTTTTCGGGCGATTGAACAAAAATTACCACTCTTGCGGGTGGCTAACTCTGGTATTACGGCATTTATAGACTTATATGGTAGGGTAGTAGGAGAGATTGAGCTGTTTCAGCAAGGTATAATGGCGCGATCTCACTAATGCCAACTGAGAATGAATGTATTAACAGTAGTTTAGAATCAGTGCAACCTTGAAGCGATAGTTCTTGATTTTGAGCTCAATCACTGTTAGATATATCTCAATTGCTGTCTAGTTTTAACACAGAGGTTAATGTTTATGGGGCAAGCACACCCAGTTGACATTCACGTTGGTAAACGTTTACGTTTACGACGCACGGTTATGGGCTTGAACCAAGTGGCCTTGGCGAATGCTATTGGCGTGACCTTCCAGCAAATTCAGAAATATGAAAAAGGCGTGAACCGCATGGGTTCTAGCCGTTTATATCAGTTTGCTAAACTGCTTGCGATCCCAGTATCATTCTTTTTTGAAGGCTTAGATGAAGATAAGTCGGGTGAGGTGGCAGGTCTAGCCGAGGGGCAGAGCCCAAGCTTCCAGAATGAAGATATCTTTAGCAACCGTGAAACTATGGAGCTGGTGCGCATTTACAATCAGATTCCGCACCCACAAGTGCGTAAACGTCTTTTAGACACGTTACGTGCGATTGCCGAGACGTATCGTGACGATAATAGCAGCGATGCTCTTTCCAAATCAAAATCATCGGAAGAAACGATCTCCTAACCCGTATGTCTTCTTCGTAAAGCCTGTGTTTTTTACTTGTATCTTTAAGATGGCGCAGTAAACTAGCCGCTAGTGGGCATTTATTAGCTTGGCGGCCACCTTTCCGGACTAAGCGATTTCAAGAGTGATTCTCCATCCTGATAATGCCTTAATAGATATAAACTAGTTTGAGGCTATTATGATCGCATCTCCCACCGCCCGCCGCGGCAACTTTATTTTTACCAGTGAATCAGTGTCTGAAGGACACCCTGACAAAATCTGTGATCAAATTTCGGATGCGATCCTTGATTTATATTTGGCTGAGAACCCTGAAGCACGCGTGGCGTGTGAAACGATGGCGACGACGGGCCGGGTGATGATTTCAGGCGAGGTGCGCGATTCAGGCACATTGACGCAGGATGATATTGAACAGCGCGTACGTGAGTTGATCAAAGAGATTGGCTATGAACAAAAGGGGTTCCACTGGAAAACCGCGGTGATTGAGAATTACCTGCATGAGCAATCGACCGACATTGCCCGCGGCGTGGATGCGGGTGAAGATAAGGATGAAGGCGCGGGTGACCAGGGGATTATGTTTGGTTTCGCTTGTCGTGAGACCGAGAGCCTTATGCCAGCGCCGATCAAACTATCGAGCGATATTTTGCGCGATCTTTCGGTGCGCCGCCGCGAGGGAGAGCTAAAAGGCAAGCTCCTGCCTGACGCAAAAAGCCAGGTGAGCTTGGTGTATGAAGATGGCAAACCCGTCAAAGCGCATTCGATTGTTGTGTCGACGCAGCATCATCAAGAGATGAGCCAAGAAGAAGTGCGCGAGATTGTGCGCCAATCTGTGGTGAAGTCACTCCCGGATGCGAGCTGGATGTGTGCGGATGATGAGTTTTATGTGAATCCGTGTGGCCCGTTCGTGATTGGTGGGCCTGACGGTGATGCGGGGCTGACAGGCCGAAAGATTATCGTCGATACCTATGGCGGCGCAGCGCCCCATGGCGGCGGTGCATTCTCAGGAAAAGACCCGACCAAGGTCGATCGTTCTGCCGCCTATGCGTGCCGCTATTTGGCGAAAAATGTAGTGGCAGCGGGTCTGGCAGAGCGCTGCATTATCCAAATTTCATACGCGATTGGTGTCTCGCACCCGATCTCTTTCTATGTGAACACGGAAGGCACGGGGAAGGTGAGTGAGGTGGAACTTGAGAAGATTTTGCGTGAGCTGGTCAACCTCTCGCCGCGTGGAATCCGTGAACATCTCCAGCTGAATCGCCCAATCTATCTTCCTTCAGCGAGCTACGGTCATTTTGGCCGCACGCCAGAAGCTAGCGGTGCGTTTTCGTGGGAGAAAACCGATTTGGTCGAGAGCCTGCAAAGCCATTTTGGCAATGTTGAAGCGAAGGTTGCGAACGGCTAAGTTGCTGAGATCACGAAGCATTGGTAATCTCGCATGAATCGCGATATAGTGAGCCTATGAGTGATTTGTT
Source organism: uncultured Azospirillaceae bacterium (assembly GCA_964352815.1). Classification (GTDB taxonomy): domain Bacteria; phylum Pseudomonadota; class Alphaproteobacteria; order Rickettsiales; family UBA3002; genus CAYGTO01. The sequence continues at coordinate 84,754 of CAYGTO010000004.1, forward strand.
GCACATTAAGCCGTTTTTAAACTCCTTTGGCCGCCGCCAAGGTAAGGGGCTAGGCAAGAAACAGCGCGAGCTGATGCAAACGCTATTTCCCCGGCTCGAAATTACGCTCGATGACCATGGCCGGCGAGTGCATGACTACCATAATCTGTTTGGCCATGAGGTGACTGAAACCGTGCTTGAGGTTGGGTTTGGCGCGGGTGAGCATTTGATTGGCCTGGCGCAAGCGAACCCGATGTTTGGCTGTATCGGTGCGGAGCCCTTTATGAATGGCGTGGGCAAGTTGATTGCGGCCATTGATGAGAGCGACACGAAGAACATCCGGATTTACCCCGAAGATGTACGTTACTTACTAAAGGCGCTGCCAGATGCGTCACTCGATCGGGTGTATATCCTCTTTCCTGACCCGTGGCCGAAGCCGCGCCACCATAAGCGCCGGCTGGTGAATCAAGAAACGCTGTCGATGCTCGCGCGGGTACAAAAGCCGGGCGGCCAGCTGCTGCTCGCGACGGACCACCATGAATATGCGGCCTGGATGCTCGAGCATATTCTCGCGCATCCGGATTATCGCTGGACGGCGACGCGCCAGAAAGACTGGCAAAACCCGCCGGAATTCTGGGTGAATACGCGCTATGAAGAGAAGGGGCTGGCAAGCGATGAGCCGATGTTTTTGCGGTGTGAGCGGGTGTAGTTTTACGTTCGCTTCTGCTCGGTCTCCTGACCTCGCAATGAGCCTAACGGCTTCGCCGACTAAAGGGCTTCGCCTGCTGGCTATGCTTTAGCTTACTGGAAGATCACTTTCTCCTTGCTAATTCCGAATCGTTCCGCTAATGAAGCAACATAACTTGAATATGGAAATATCAAGGTGGCCGTAAGCCGCCTTTTTTGTTGCCCATTTTCACCATGCCGCGCTGCAAATGGCATGCTTTTGCGCTTCCGCTGCTCACGTACTATCTGTACGCTCCGCTGCGGTTCTCAAAGCACTCCATTTTCTCGGTCGGCCTGATAAAAATGAGTGGCAGTGACCGGGAAACCAATGGACCGAACCGCGCAAAAGATTGCCGATCTGATTAGCCCGACGATGGACGGGATGGGCTATCGTTTGGTGCAGGTGCGTCTGATGGGTGGCCAGCATCACCGGACATTACAGATTATGGCAGAACGCAAAAGCGATGGGCTAATGGAAGTCGGCGATTGCGCCGATGTGAGCCGCGCGCTGTCGCCGCTGCTTGATGTGGAAGAGCCGATTAAAGACAAATACAGCCTCGAGGTCAGCTCGCCAGGAATCGACCGCCCGCTCGTGAATATGGAAGATTATGTGAATGCAATTGGCCATGAAGCGAAAGTGGAAACGCTGTTCATGGTGGATGGGCGTAAGAAGTTCCGCGGGGTCATTCAGTCGGCTGATGGTGATTCAGTAGTGATGCACGTGGAAGAGAAAGATTATCATATTGGGTTTGACGCGATTGATAGCGGCAAACTCGTGCTCACCGATGCGCTCATTGACGCGCATCAAAAGAAAATTGAAGCGGCAAAAGCCGCGGCAAGCTAATTAACAACACCAAAGAGGAACGCTATGGCAGTCACAGGTAACATGGAAATTTTGCAAATCTCGGAAGCGGTTGCGCGCGAGAAAAACATCGATGTTGAGTCGGTGGTGCAGGCGATGGAGCAAGCGATTCAGGTCGCGGGCCGTAAGAAATATGGTCATGAACAGCACATTTTGGCAGAGATAGACCGTAAGACTGGCCGTATTACATTGTTCCGCTCGCGCACGGTCGTCGAAAGCATTGCCGCGCTTCGTGAAGAGGCGGAAAAAGCCGCTGAGGAAGCCGGCGAGGAAGAAGTACATTTCAAAGAATATGAGTTCATCGAGCTTCCTGAAGCGCAGCGCGTGCAGAAGGATATTGAGCTGGGTCAGGAGCTTCGCGAAGAGCTGCCGCCGATTGATTTCGGCCGAGTTGCCGCACAAACTGCGAAGCAGGTGATTAATCAGAAAGTGCGTGAAGCAGAGCGTGAGCGTCAGTTTGAAGAGTTTAAGGATAAGCTCGGAGAAATTGTGAATGGCGTGGTGAAGCGCGTGGAATATGGTAATGTGATCGTTGATTTCGGTCGTACGGAAGCAATGATCCGCCGCGATGAGTTGATTCCGCGTGAAGCGTTCCGCACCGGTGATCGTATCCGCGCCTATATCGCAGAAGTCGATCCAGAACGTCAGGGCGGCATGGTGGTGTTGTCGCGTGTACGTCCAGAATTTATGTCGAAACTGTTCGCGCAAGAAGTGCCAGAAATATATGAAGGCCTTGTCGAGATTGTCGCGGTGGCGCGTGACCCAGGTTCGCGTGCGAAGATTGCGGTTGTCTCGCATGACCCAAGTGTGAACCCGATTCTTTCCTGCGTCGGCGTCCGTGGTTCGCGCGTGCAGGCGGTGGTGAGCGAGCTGCATGGCGAGCGCGTGGATATCGTGGAATATGCCGAAGACCCAGCAACCTTTATCGTCAACGCATTGTCTTCGGCCGAAGTGAGCAAGGTCGTGCTGGATGAAGAAGATGGCCGCGTGGAAGTGGTGGTCGCCGATGATCAGCTGAGTATGGCGATTGGCCGTCGCGGACAGAATGTCCGCTTGGCATCGCAATTGACGGGCTGGGGCATCGATATTCTGACCGAAGAGCAAGAGTCGGATCGTCGCACCGAAGAATTTAACCGCCTGTCGAACATGTTTATCGAAGCATTGAATGTGGAAGAAGTCATCGCGCATCTTATGGTGACTGAGGGCTTCACCAGCGTTGAAGAAGTTGCGTATGTGCCGGTGGAAGAGCTCGCGCAAATCGAAGGGTTTGACGAAGATGTGGCGGGCGAGCTTCGCCAGCGTGCACGCGAATTCCTCGAAGAACAGCAAGCGGCTGCCGAAGGGAAGATGAAAGAGCTTGGCATGTCGGATGATCTGATCAATTTTGAGAAGCTTGATAATGTTGTATTGGCGCGATTGGGAGAGAAGGGCATCAAGACGCTTGACGATTTGGCGGATCTTGCGGCGGATGAGCTGCGCGAAATGCTTCCTGATCTGAAAATGCGTGAAGATCAGCTGAACGAAATCATCATGGCAGCGCGTGCGCACTGGTTCGAAGACGAGCAGCCAGCCAATGATGACAGCGCGTCGGGCGATAATAGCGAAGAAGCGGCCGCAAGTGCCTAATGTTTCGCGAAGGAGCGCGAGCGACTGACGCGATCCATTAATGGACTGCTTCGCCTTCGCTCGCAGAACGGATATGTCGAAGCGCACGCCAGAGAGACAATGCATCATCACCCGGCAGCATGGTGGGCCGGATGATCTGCTGCGTTTTGCACTGTCACCGGACAATGCGGTGGTGTTTGATGCGTATCAGAAGGTGCCAGGGCGCGGGGCATGGCTTTCTCCAAAGAACGATATTCTTGAACAAGCGATTCAGAAGAACGCGTTCAGTAAGGCCTTTAAAACCAAAGCGGAGATTCCGAATGGGTTGGCAGGGCAGGTAGAAAACCGGCTCCGGCAGATGGCGCTCGATATGCTGCATCTGTGTCAGAAATCGGGACTGGTCGTGGCAGGCTATGAAAAGATAAAGGCCTCTTTGCTTGCTGATGAGGTGGCGGTGCTGGTCATTGCGGCGGATGCGACCGAGAATGCATTCGAAAAAGTGAAAGGCCATCTGCAGCGCTTACCGCATGTGCAGTGTTTTACGCGGGAAGAGCTTGGCGCGATTAGCGGCCGGGATCAAACCGTGCATATGGCGCTCAAAGCCGGTGGCGCGTCAGAAAAATTCTTGCAAAAGGCTCAGGCTTTTACTGGATTTCATGAGAAAACTACGATATAACCCCGAAACAAAAGCGAATAAAGCATGGCTATGACCGACAAAACAGACGATAGTAAAAAAGAAACCCTTCGCGTTTCGCGGCCTAAGACACTGTCTCTGACGAAGACGGTTGAGGGCGGGAAAGTAAAGCAGAACTTCTCGCGCGGCAAATCGAAAACTGTGACCGTTGAGGTGAAGAAGACGCGAACTTTTTCGCGTGGTGCTGCGGGTAGTATGGTGGCCGACAAGCCGGTTCCTAGAGGGCCGCGTGGCTTATCTCAAGCAGAGCAAGAGGCGCGCCTCAAAGCGCTACAGAAAAAAGATGAGGGTGGGGGAACGCTTGACCAAACGACGCCCGCTGTGCCAAAGCAAGAAATAAAGAAAAAATCCGATGATAAAACGACCGTGACGAAGCCTGTGAAGGCGGCGCCGGTCGATGATTTGGCAGCGAAGAACATGCAGGCGATGCGTGATGCGCCGAAGCCGATAGAGACGGTGAAGAAGAAAGATGATGAAGAAAAAGACAAACCTAAGAAGATCAAACTAAAGGCAGACGGTCAGCGTCGTCAGTCGGGTAAGCTAACGATTGCTCAGGCACTGAACTATGATGAAGAGCGGACGCGTTCGCTCGCTTCGATTAAACGCCAACGTGCTAAGGCGAAGAAACATGACGATGATGGGCCGCAAGAGAAGATGGTGCGCGAGATTCGTCTTCCTGAGACGATTACCGTGCAAGAGCTTGCGAACCGGATGGCAGAGCGTGGTGTGGATGTGATTAAGGCGCTGATGAAGCTCGGCGTTATGGCGACGCCGCAACAAGCGATTGATGCGGATACGGCGGAATTAGTGATTGAGGAATTTGGTCATAAAACCAAGCGCGTGAGTGACGCTGATGTTGAAGATGTGCTCGTTCAGGAAGATGATAAGGACGAAGATTTGCAGGCACGCGCGCCGGTCGTGACCATTATGGGCCATGTCGATCACGGGAAAACCTCGCTGCTTGATGCGCTACGTCAGGCGAATGTGGTGGCGGGTGAAGCAGGCGGCATTACGCAGCATATTGGTGCGTATCAAACCCAAATTACATCGGGCGAGAAGATTACCTTCCTTGATACGCCGGGCCATGAAGCCTTTACGGCGATGCGCGCGCGTGGTGCACAAGCAACAGATATCGTGGTGCTCGTTGTCGCGGCGGATGATGGTATTAAACCGCAAACGATCGAAGCGATTAACCATGCAAAAGCGGCAAAAGTACCGATCATTGTGGCGGTCAACAAGATCGACAAAGAGGGCGCAGACCCTGAGCGCGTGAAGAATGAGTTGATGCAGTATGAGCTGGTAGCAGAAGATTTTGGTGGCGATATCCAAGTCGTGCCAGTTTCGGCGCTTGAAAAAACCGGGCTTGATACGCTGCAGGAAAACATTGTGCTGCAGGCAGAAATGCTCGATCTCAAAGCGAACTCAGGCGCCGCAGCGTCGGGCATTGTGATTGAGTCAAAAATTGATAAGGGCCGAGGAACAGTGGCGTCATTGCTGGTGCAGCGCGGGACGATGCGCGTGGGCGATATTGTTGTGGCCGGCGCAAGTTTTGGCCGCGTGCGTGCGATCGTTAATGATCGTGGTGAAAATCTCGAAGAAGCCATTCCATCGCAGCCGGTGGAGATTCTGGGCTTGGGTGAGCCACCGCAAGCGGGCGATGATTTTGCTGCGGTAGATTCGGAAAAAACCGCGCGGGATATTACTGAATATCGTGCGAAGAAATTGCAAAGAGCCGCGCAGGTTGTGTCGGCGAAATCGCTCGACCAGCTCTTTGCGGCAGCAGGTAAAGAAGAGCAGAAAGAACTCTCGATCATTATTAAAGCCGATGTTCACGGCTCATCTGAGGCGATCGTTGGCAGTTTGGCGAAGTTTGAAAATGATGAAGTGCACATCAATATTGCGCATTCAGCGGTGGGTGCGATTTCGGAATCGGATATTTCACTTGCGATGGCAACCGGTGCGATGATCGTTGGTTTCAATGTGCGTGCCTCAGCCTCGGCGCGTGAAATGGCGGCGCGTGAGGGCATTCAACTGCGTTACTATTCGGTGATCTATGATGTGATCGACGATATCAAGCAGGCACTGTCTGGCTTGTTATCACCAGAGCTTAAAGAGGAGATTCTCGGTTACGCGGAAATTCTTGAAGTGTTTAACGTAAGTAAAGTTGGTAAAGTCGCGGGTTGTAAAGTTATTGAGGGAATCGTCAAGCGCGGCTCGAAGGTGCGCTTGTTACGTGATAATGTGGTCATTCACGATGGCACTTTGAAGACACTAAAGCGCTTCAAAGAGGAAGTGAAAGAAGTTAAGAACGGCTATGAGTGCGGGATGGCATTTGAGAATTATGATGACATTAAACAGGGCGATCAGATTGAATGTTACGATGTGAAAGAGATCGCGCGTGACATTGAAGATGCAGCGAAGTCGGAAAAATCTGAGCCGCCGCAAAACGCTGAAGCGTCGTAACCTGTCATCCTGTGAAATCGTCAAGCGGTTAGCACAGGATCTCTTAACATAGATTCTGCGCACTCACTATGTTCGTCGCAGAATGACGGAGTTTTACCATGGGAAAACGAGAAACGAGCCGAATGCCATCGCAGCGACAGCTCCGTGTGGGCGAACAAATTCGTCATGTGCTCGCAGACATTTTTATGCGCGGTGAGCTGTATATTGAAGGCTTGCGCGAAACCTCGATCACCGTGTCACTGGTCAAAGTCGGCCCTGACTTGCGTAACGCAACGGCCTATGTCACGCCGCTTGCCGGGGTGAATGCGGAAGAAACCGTGCGCGCGCTGAACACAGGTGCGCCACTGATTCGTAAAATGATGAACAAAGAAATTACCATCAAATTTTCACCTAAACTCTACTTCAAACTCGATAAAAGTTTTGAGCATGCCGCACATATCAACGCGCTTCTGAAGGATGAGAATATCGTCTGCGATTTGACGGCGGACACGCTCGATTCCTAAAGGCATATCCCATATTACAAAGGCTGACTGTGGTTTTGGCGGGTTTTTGTTTACTCTCGCGCGCAGTTCCATAACATGTGATTAACGGAAACATATGAGGAGGAGCCGTGCGTCATTTTCAAACCATTTTGTACATTAGTCAGGGCATTTGTGATGAATGTGAGGGGTTGAATCAGGCGCTCAGCATTGCGCGTAATAATGAAGGAAAGCTGAAAATTCTAACGCTATGCCCGCAGCTGCCGAATAAGATTGAAGGCTATAAGCAAAAATATCAAGAAGCGCTGATCGAGCAAGTGCATGCGTCGCTAGCGAAAGCGCGTGTGGTGACGAAGGTGACCGAAGCGAATTTGCCGGTTGAGATCGAGGTGTTAGAAAGCAATACCCCGGCGGTGGATGTCATCAAGCAGGCGATTCAGCAGGATGCAGATCTGGTAATTAAGGAAGCGGAACTGCGCGATTCGGGGCAGGGTTTTAAGGCGCTCGATATGCATTTGCTGCGGAAATGCCCGTGCCCGGTATGGCTGGCGCGGCCGATTCCGGATTCGCGCAGCACGATGAAAGTGCTGGTGGCGATTGACCCGGAAAGCCATGAGAGCGCGTCGGAACAGCTGTCGTTACGGCTGCTTGAGCTGGCCGATTCGCTGGCCTGTTCGTGTAACCAGACGCTTGAGGTGATTTCCTGCTGGAAGTATCATTCGGAGGATTATTTGAAAGATAATGTTTGGGTGCGCGTGTCGGATGAGGCGTTGACCAATGAGATTGATCAGATGCGCGCGGAGCATCGCATCGCGCTCGATGCGTTGATCGAAAAAGCGCCGCGGAAGAGTAAGGTGAAGGTGCAGCATATTGCGGGCTTGCCGGAGAAGGTGATTCCGGAATTTGTCCGCGATCATGGTATTGATATTTTGCTGATGGGCACAGTCGCGCGGACGGGGATTGCGGGCTTTATCTTTGGCAATACGGCAGAGAATATTGTGCAGGAGCTGTCATGCTCACTGGTCGCGCTGAAGCCGAACGGGTTTGTCTCGCCGGTGAAGGCGTAGCGCAAATATATTTCAAGACAGATTCTGTCATGCCGCATTTATTGCGGCATCTCATTCTACATTCTCCAGACCCCGCAACAAGTGCGGGGTGACAATATGGGGTAGCGTTTTAGCTGATTGCAGAAGCCAAAGAAAAGGCGGCCCGAGAGCCGCCTTTTTTATGCCCGTCATCCTGAGCGAAGCGAAGGATCTATCTCGCCTGTGGCCACATAGACCCTTCGTCATTTCTGTTCCTCAGGATGACGAGGAGCATTGTCTCGAATGACCTAGAAGCCCATGCCACCCATGCCGCCCATAGCACCCATATCAGGCATGCCACCAGCGCCACCACCAGAGTTTTTGTCCTCTGGTTCCTCGGCAATAAGCGCCTCAGTAGTGATCATGAGACCTGCAACCGATGCAGCATCTTGAAGGGCAGTGCGAACGACTTTCGTCGGATCGATAATCCCTTCTTTGATCATGTCAGTATACTCAAGCGTCTGCGCGTTGAAGCCATAGCTGGTGTCATCGCTCTCAAGCAACTTACCCGCAACAACTGCGCCATCAAGGCCTGCATTCTCAACGATCTGACGAATCGGTGCTTGAAGTGCACGGCGGATGATATTGATACCCGCTTTCTCATCGTCATTCTCAGGCTTCACTTTATCAAGTGCACGGCTCGCATAAAGAAGGGTCACGCCACCACCTGGTACGATACCTTCTTCGACGGCGGCACGTGTAGCATGTAGCGCATCATCGACACGGTCTTTACGCTCTTTCACTTCCACCTCTGACGCGCCGCCCACTTTAAGGACCGCCACACCGCCAGAGAGTTTCGCTAAACGCTCTTGAAGTTTTTCTTTGTCGTAATCAGACGAAGTCTCTTCGACCTGCGCACGAATTTGTGCACAACGTGCTTCGATCGCCTTCTTATCGCCTGCACCATCAATGATGGTGGTGTCTTCTTTTGTGATCACGACTTTCTTCGCTTTACCCAGCATGTCGAGGGTTACAGCTTCTAGCTTCATGCCAAGATCTTCACTCACCATTTCACCTTTGGTCAGGATCGCGATATCTTCGAGCATTGATTTGCGACGATCGCCAAAGCCAGGTGCTTTCACCGCGGCAACTTTCAGGCCACCACGCAGGCGGTTTACCACGAGTGTCGCTAGCGCTTCACCTTCGACATCTTCTGCGATGATAAGAAGTGGACGCTGTGACTGAACAATCGCTTCAAGCAATGGAAGCATTTGCTGCAAGCCAGAGAGTTTCTTTTCAAAGATCAGGATGTAGGGGTTTTCTAGTTCTACAGACATCTTTTCAGAGTTGGTCACGAAATAAGGAGAGAGGTATCCGCGATCGAACTGCATCCCTTCAACGGTTTCCAGTTCAAACTCGAGACCTTTCGCTTCTTCTACAGTGATGACGCCCTCTTTGCCGACTTTTTCCATCGCTTCTGCGATTTTGTCGCCAATTTCTTTATCACCATTCGCAGAAATCGTACCCACCTGGGCAATCTCGCCATGTGATTTGATTTCTTTCGACTCTTTCTGAATGCTTGCAATAACGGCAGAGACGGCTTTATCAATACCACGTTTCAGATCCATCGGGTTCAGACCAGCGGCAACAGCTTTCGCGCCTTCCACCACGATCGCTTGTGCAAGCACAGTTGCCGTAGTAGTGCCATCACCGGCGATATCGTTGGTTTTGCTCGCCACTTCCTTAAGCATCTGCGCACCCATATTCTCGAATCTGTCTTTCAGTTCGATTTCTTTCGCAACAGAAACGCCATCCTTTGTGATGCGTGGTGCACCGAATGATTTTTCAAGCACCACGTTACGGCCTTTTGGCCCAAGCGTGACTTTAACGGCATCAGCCAGTTTGTTCGCACCCGCAATCATGCGGTCGCGGCCCTTTTGTTCGAATGCAATTTGTTTTGCCATGATTCTTTCTCCTTATTTATGTTATGCGGCTTTCTTTTTAGACGCTTTTTGTTCTACGATCCCGATGATGTCCGACTCTTTCATCACGAGCATTTCTTCGCCATCCAGCTTGATCTCAGTACCAGACCATTTGCCGAAAAGAACGATATCGCCAGCTTTCACATCCATCGCGATGTATTTGCCAGCTTCATCACGTGTGCCTGGGCCTGCCGCGATGATTTCGCCTTGCATTGGCTTTTCTTTGGCTGTGTCAGGAATAATGATCCCGCCAGCAGACTTTTCTTCCGCATCAATGCGGCGTACGATCACACGATCGTGAAGGGGACGAATGTTTGTCATATGCAAACTCCTTATTTAACGTTATACATCATTAGAAAAATTCCAAAAATGCAGCATTTCTGCATCGTATGGCGGATGTAGGCCTGTAGGGAGGGTGTGTCAAGGGATAGCATGCAAAAAAATGACCAGAAAGTAATAAAGAAGGCAAAAAAATGTCATTGCTACGGTAAGCGAGTAGAAAGCGAGCGCATCCAGGCAATCCAGTCCCATGAAATCAGGAGATTTCATGGAATATTGAAATGTCTGCTGACATTTCAATGGTGGATCCCCGGGGTCGTTTGCCTGCTGACAAACGTCCCGAGGATGACAAAATGAACCACCCAGCCCCCAATTGCCCTCAATGTCCTCGTCTTGTGGCTTTCCGTGAGGCGAATCAGGGGCAGCATCCCGATTTCTTTAATGGCGCGGTGCCGTCTTTTGGTTCGATTGAGGCGAAGCTGCTCGTAGTGGGGCTGGCGCCGGGGCTCAAAGGGGCGAATGCGACGGGGCGGCCCTTTACGGGGGATTATGCCGGCGATGTGCTCTATCCAGCGTTGAAGGCGGCAGGGCTAGCGACGGGTAACTATGACAAGCGCCCCGATGATGGGTTGGAGTTAATCGAGACGCGGATCACCAATGCGGTGCGCTGCGTTCCGCCGGAGAATAAACCGACGGGGCCGGAGATTAATGAATGTAACCCGTTTCTCACTCATGAGATTCAGGCGATGCCAAACCTGAAGGTGCTGATCTCACTGGGCGGGATTTCGCATAAAGCCATTCTCAAAGCGCTGGGAATGAAGCAGTCGGCCTTTGCCTTCGGCCATGCGTCGGAGCATCCGCTTGAGGTACAAGGGCGGCAGGTGATCTTGCTTAACTCGTATCACACGTCGCGTTATAATATGAACACTGGCCGGCTGACCGAAGTGATGTTTGAGGGGATTGTGGCGAGAGCGGCGGAGCTGATAAATATAGTCACCCCGGCGAAAGCCGGGGTCTAATCTAAATGAAGACGAGATACCGGCTTTCGCCGGTATGACTAGACCTAAGTTGCTATTGTCATACCGTTGCAAAACGGTATCTCGTCGGTATCATGGAACGGGCATTAATGCGTTTACCGGTATGAGCTAGTCATTATGCCAAGAGGGTATGTGTATATCATCACTAATCAGCCACATGGTGTGCTCTACACAGGTGTCACTAACGATATTGGTGTTCGCATGCAGGAACATCGAAACGGCAGAGGCTCAGAATTCGCAAGTAAATATAAGCTCAAACGACTGGTTTACGTTGAAAATCATGATGTGATGCATCAAGCGATTCATCGTGAGAAATGCATTAAAGAATGGAAACGTGATTGGAAAATTGAGCTTATTGAATCCATTAATCCTGAATGGCGTGATTTGTTTCACGAAGCTGTTTTAGATTATACCTAAAACAAATTATTAATACTACGGCCTATATTACGCATGCTACGATCCCAACCCGATTCAGCAGTGATTTTACAGGTCGGCGTCGCGCCCTGGCGGAGTTTACACCATTTGCGTTTTACCTGATCATAACAACTCACCCCATCCAGGGTTTGCTGGGTGTCATGTACTTTCAGTAGTTCGGTAAATTCACGGCACTGCTCACCGCTGCCATTGGTGAAGGTGCGGGTCGGGGTTAAGGTGCCGTGAATATTGTGGTAGTTCCACGCATACGCTTCACCGTCATGCACCTTCTGCATCACTTCTTTGAAGATGTGAAAATAGTAGCTCAGCTCATCGGTGCGCATTTGCGGCAGAAGGTCGCGTGAAAATTTGCTATTCCCATCTTCTTGGTATTCAACGCCTTGAACCACGCGCATGGTTGGGTCTTGGCTCTCTGTGCTTGTAATAATCGGGTCATCGGAGATAAAGAGTGAGAAAAGAAGGTAGAAGCCGCCGACCCAGACCAGTACCTTGGTGAGCGGTCCCCATAAGAAATGCAGTGGGCCGAGCGCGAAGGCAAGGGTGCGTACGAAGAGTAAGTAAATGGCGCGAAACATGATGGTAGTATAGACAAAGTCTCAGGGGTTGTCATCCTGCTACGTTGTCATTGCCACGTGCGAAGCGCCAGTAGGCGCTTTGTCACAGGCAATCCATTCCATGAATGTCTTCCTGACATTTCAATTCTGGATCCCCGGGATAAAATGTCTGCTGACATTTTCCCCGAGGATGACATTTTTATTAATCTAAAACCCAACAAGATTGCGAATTTCTGCCATGTGTGGTTCTGCCATTTTGCGTGCGCGGGTGCCATTCTCATGAAGCAGCATGTCGAGGTCATCTGGTCGCGCGAGGAGGTCACGCATTTTTTCGGTGATCGGCGCGAGATGTTCTGCCGCTGCATCGGCGAGCGCAGCTTTGAACTCCGAGAAATTACTGCTAGCGAACTGCGCGGCGCTGTCTTCGATCGACTGGCCCGACATGGCGGCATAAATAGTGAGCAGGTTGGACGCTTCGGGGCGCGCCTCCACATCATAGGAAATGCCTTCAGCCATATCGCTTTTGGCTTTTTTAAATTTGTTTTGAATCGTCTCTGCATCATCGGTTAGATTAATACGGCTCATGTCAGATTCGGCCGATTTACTCATCTTCTGCGTGCCATCGCGCAGGCTCATGATCCGCGCGGCTTCCTTCTGAATCACCGGCTCGGGGAGGGGGAAATACTCTTGATCGACGGCACGGTTAAACGCGCCGGCAATGTCGCGTGCCAGCTCAATATGCTGCTTCTGATCTTCGCCCACCGGGACATGGGTGGATTTATACAGCAAGATATCCGCGGCTTGCAGCACGGGGTAGCTATACAGCCCAAGAACGGCATTGTCGCGCTTCTTACCCGCCTTCTCCTTAAACTGCGTCATGCGGTTGAGCCAGCCAAGCGGGGTATGGCAACTCAAAATCCAGGCGAGCTCGGTATGAGAGGGAACGGATGATTGGGCGAAGATGATGTTTTTTTCAGGATCAATCCCACATGCGATGAAGGCGGCAGCGGTTTCACGCACACATTGACGTAAGCGCTCTGGGTCTTGCGGCACGGTAATCGCGTGATAATCCACAATACAGAACAGGCATTCATACTCGGATTGCATCGCGACCCAGCGTTTAATCGCCCCCAAATAATTGCCTAAATGGAGGTTCCCGGTGGGCTGAATCCCGGAGAAGATACGGCCTTTTTGGGGCATTAGGCCTTGGGCGTTAGGCATTGGAATCTCTCTACAAATTTGAAATCTTCGGTAATAAAGGCGAATCGCTTGGAAAGATCAAACAATAATTCCCTAATGCCATTTGCCCAGTGCCTCATGCCCTCATTGTGCAGTGCATATAACGCCCTGATTTAGAACAGTTTTAAGCGCTAACTTCATAAAACTGTCACAAACGAATCACAAAAGCTGTGCTAGATTTAAATGTACGAACGGAGAATTCTATCTAATGCAACAGACCGCAACGCAGAGCAATGTACCGATGGTGGCGCCCCATATTCAGGCTGCCTCGCATGCGTTTCACGCGCAGCAGGCTGCGAAGCAATCGCTTGCGCCGATGCAGGATGCACCGGTGGACCGGAGCGGCTTTTCAGGCTCGGTCGGGCATTTTTTACATGAGAATCGCGATTGGCTGGTGAACAAAAACCCGGTGGGAAATGCGGGTTATCATTGGCTGCGCTCTGCGCTTGCCTGTGTGCCGTACGGTTTGGCATGTGGCTTGGTGTTCTCTGGCGCGAATAAACTAAAGGGTATCAAATCAGGCCCGTGGGCAGACATTACGGCAACCCCTATGTTTGATGTGGCGGCGAAGGCGGCGGAAATTGGCGCGGGCTTCACGCTCTATCGGACGACAAGTTTCGCGGGCCGACGCTTCTATGAGCGCGTGTTTAACCCAGAGAATAGTGAAGCAGATACGATCCGCGAATTGAGCGAGTCGGGCACAAACTTCGTTAATGATTGGCGCGAGAATTTTGATATTCAAAGCCATTCCGTGCCATGGGCTGCCTTTACATTGGGCGGGATTATGGTGTTAGGTGGGCAAGCGGCAGCGGCGCGTGGTCTTACTATGCCCAATGCGGATGTGCAATATAAGCTCAAAGATATTTTGCAGCATTCAGGCATCGCGACGATGGCCTATGGCTCGTTCTTCGAGGTAGCGGATCAGCTAGGAAAACGCCGGCGCGAGCGTCAGGGGATTGCGGACCCGACCAAAAATATTAACGACATCGACATGGATACGATTGAGCCAGGGAAGGTTCAGGATATTCTCGATCAGCCGAAAACCTACGGCTGGTTCACCGATGAATCTGGCCCAGGGCGATGGATTTTCCGTCGTGCACTTCCTGTGTTGGCCGGCGTTGGTAGCTATGTGCTTGTGAAGCCATGGGCGATGCGGATCGCTGGGAAATTAATGAATGCTGAAGTGGTCACCAAAATCCCACTCATAGGTGAAGAAGGTGCGAAGGCGTTCGAAGGGTTTTTGAAGAAGAATGCAAAAGCATTTGATCTTAATGCGAAAGGCATTGCTGAAGAAATAAGTCAATTCCATAAGGCGGAAGCGAAAGAATTAACTGCTCATAGCGGGCTGTATGAGAAATTTGTTGGGCAGTACGATCCGGCCATTATTGAAGAAGGCGTCGCGAAAGTGAAAGCAGTCGCGGCGGCTCCGAATGCACAGTTAAGCATTACGAAAAACTCTTTTATCGAAGGCGTTGGTACATCACTTTTCGCCATGTATACGTTCGTCAAAGACCCGTGGGAGCGCCTTTATGATGGTGTGTTTGATAGGCTTGAACGCAAGGCGAACCCAGACTATTACGCGCGTAAAGATGCGCTGGAGAAAGAAGGCGTTGAGTTGCGCATTGAGGTGCGTAAGAAAGATCCAAATAAGCATGTGGATATTGATCCATTGCCGCCAGCTTCAGCCAATCGTGGTGGACAGCGTACGGATGCACGACCGGCCGACCCACGCCATCGTGTGAGTGCACCCGCGGCGCATGAAGGCCATGCTGCGGCGCATGAGATCGAACGCGCATAAATTTCTTCATTTTGTCATTGCCACGTCAAGCGAGCAGCGCGAGCGCGTACAGGCAATCCATTTTATGAATGTCATTAGACATTCATAAATATCAAAAGATCTGCTGACCTTTTGAATGTGGATCCCCGGGATCTTTTGTCTTGCTGGCAAAAGCCCCGAGGATGACAGGGTTCATAATCCCACTAGCAATTTCACCTCACTCGCGCTACAACTAGCGCATGTATGGAAGCTACCCAGATACCCGTCTACGCCGTTTGCGCCAAGCCCCCTGGCTACGCGAATTAGTACAAGAAACGCGGCTTCACCCAAGCGATTTCATCTGGCCTGTCTTCGTCGTGGAGGGCGAAAAGCAGCGCATTCCCGTCGATTCGCTTCCGGGTGTGGAGCGTTATTCGATTGATGTGCTGTGCGATGAGGTGAAGAAGGCCTATGATCTCGGTATTCGCGCGGTTGCATTGTTCCCGGTGGTGCCGGCGGAGAAAAAAACGGAGCTGGCGGAAGAAGCATATCATCCAGAAAATCTCATGAACCGCACGATTGCTGAACTGAAACATGCAGTGCCTGAGATGGGCGTGATCGGCGATGTGGCGCTCGACCCTTACACCTCGCATGGGCAGGACGGCATTGTGGAACATGGCGTGGTGGTGAATGACCCCACCGTTGAAGTGCTGTGTCAGCAGGCCGTGTCGCTTGCGAAAACTGGCTGCGATATAGTAGCGCCGTCCGATATGATGGATGGGCGCGTCGGCGCGATTCGCCATGCGCTGGACGCGGTGGGTAAGCAAGAGACCTGCATTCTATCCTATGCCGCGAAATATGCGTCAGCATTTTACGGCCCGTTCCGCGATGCGGTGGGTTCGGCATCGAATTTAGGAGCGGCGGATAAAAAGAGTTATCAAATGAACCCGGCGAATGCGCAGGAAGCGCTACGCGAAGTGGCGCTCGATATTGAAGAAGGTGCGGATATGGTGATGGTCAAGCCGGCGCTCGCCTATTTGGATGTGATTGCGGATATTAAAGCGGCGTACCATGTGCCAACCTTTGCGTACCACGTCAGCGGCGAATATGCAGCAGTGAAAGCAGCGGGGGCGAATGGTTGGATTGATGCTGAGGCGTGTATGCTTGAAGCGCTCATGGGGATCAAGCGTGCCGGTGCCGATGCAATTGTGACCTATGCTGCGCGCGAGGTTGTACCACTACTATAACGCCATCCTTCGGTTTAACCGCGGTATGATGATGGTACGATGTTAATCCGGGCTGTAGGCATCAACCTGAATCAAACCACTCACGATTTTTTCACGTGCGGTTTCGACCTGTTCGATCAGTGACTGGTTCATGAATTCGCGATTATGCGCATCGACGGCGTAATCCATGGCGTGCTCTTTCAGCCCCATCAGTTTAATGCCAGGTTTCCACTTCTCTTCTTTCGCATTTTCAAGTGCGGTATAAATCACCTTATCCACGCGCTTGATCATCGAAGTCAATACATGGCCGGGGTAGGTGCCGTTTTGATTCGTATCGACACCGATCGCGAGCATGTCACGATCCTTCGCGGCTTCGAGGACACCAATGGATGAACCGCCAGCGGCAGCAAAAATAATGTCGATGCCGCGATCATATTGTTTTTGCGCAATGTCTCTGGCGATCTCAGGTTGCGACCAGGCCTCATCGCCTGTGCCGACCATATCGAAGGTGACGTCAATGGTCGGGTTGAC
Source organism: uncultured Azospirillaceae bacterium (assembly GCA_964352815.1). Lineage (GTDB taxonomy): Bacteria > Pseudomonadota > Alphaproteobacteria > Rickettsiales > UBA3002 > CAYGTO01. The sequence goes on from CAYGTO010000004.1 coordinate 101,626, forward strand.
AAATTTCGCACCCTGCATGAAGCCTAGCCCAAAGTTACGAATCAGCGGAATATCAACACCGCCGACAAAGCCAATCTTCTTCGATTTTGAAGTGTATGCGGCAACCATGCCTACGAGGAACGCACCCTCATGATCTTTGAAGGTGACGGATTGGACGTTGTTAAACAGAGGCGGGACCAGTCCATCCACCACCGTGAATTGTGTGTTAGGGAATTGATCGGCGAGGTTGAGTACAGGGAGAACATGCTGCGCACCGATCGCGATGATCGGGCTGTGGCCTTCTTGCGCAACGCGCGCGACGAACTGAAGAATGTCTTCGTCAGCACCCATACGAAATTCTTTATAGTCGACACCCAAATCTTCTTTTGCTTTCGCGGCGCCAGAGCGTGACATGGCGATAAAGGCGTGATCGGTGTCTTCAGTGCCGAGAGAATAAAGCAGAGCAGGCTCCGCACGCACAGGGTGCGCGAGCGAGAGAATGAAGGCGACCGCAAAGAGCGCCACGAAAGATGCTTGCCAGGTATACCGCATTTCTTATTCTTCTCTTTCCTCAGAGATAGTGATATGCTTTGGCTGTAACAAACACAATTTTGGCCAATCGTTCAATAAAAATATGCAACTTTCTGAAAAACGTATCACATTAGTCCAAGAAATGATGGTAAAGGCCGGCATCGATGTGTTGCTCGTGCCAACGCAAGATGAGTTTCAGGGCGAATACACACCAGCCTGCGCGCAGCGGCTTGCCTGGGCAACCGGCTTTACCGGATCAGCCGGAAACGCCTTCATTAGCGGCCCTGCGCTAAAAGAAACCACACATTTGTTCGTCGATGGGCGCTACACGATTCAGGCGCAGCAACAATGCGGCGGGTTTGCGCAGATTCACAATATTGCGGATGCACGGCCAATAGGCTGGCTTATTGATCAAGCGCAGCAAGCTGGCGCGCCGTTGGTTATTGGTATCGATCCGAAGCTGCATACGGTCGCGGCCTATGAGCAGTGGCAGAAACAGATTGATGATCATGCGGGCGACATGCCGCTCGAGATACGGTTGCTTATGCATAATCTCATCGATGCCGCGTGGGAGGATCGGCCGGCCGAGCCGAATCAGCCGATGAGTGTGCAGGCGCTCGATTATGCCGGGAAAGCGCATGGTGAAAAGATTGCGGATGTGTGCGCTGAGCTTAAGAAAAAGCGTTGCGATGCGGTGTTCATCACCAACCCCGATAGCATCTGTTGGCTGCTCAATATTCGCGGCAATGATGTTCCCTATAATCCGCTCGTGTTGAGCTATGCGTTGGTTGCGAGTGACGGTGCGGTGATGGTGTTTTTGAACGATACGAACCAGCCGGGTGAGGATGTACGCGAACATGTCGGTGACCAGGTGTCCTTTCATCCGATTGATCGTATCGGCGAGCTGCTCACGATGGTGATGCATGACAAGCGTGTGATGATCGACCCGCGGTCTTGCTCGATTTACCTCGATCAGTGTTTGGTGCAGGCCGGGGCGGAATTGGTTAAAGCGAATGATCCGTGTATTTTGCCCAAAGCGATTAAGAATGAGGCGGAAATCGCCGGGATGCGTGCGGCGCATGATCGCGACGGGGTGGCGCTGAGGAAATTTTTGCAGTGGTTTGACGAGCAAGTCGAAGCGCGCGGCTCGGTGGATGAGCTGCAGGCGGAGGAAGTGCTGGAAGGGTTTCGCGCCGAAGACCCGCATTATCTCGGGCCAAGTTTTGCCACCATTGCAGGCGCAGGAGAGCATGGGGCCATTGTTCATTACCGCGCGGTCGAAGAGACCAACCGAAAGCTTCTTCCCGGTGAGTTGCTGCTGGTAGATTCGGGCGGACAGTATCGCGATGGCACGACGGATGTCACGCGCACGATGGTCTATGGCAATCCGAGTGATGAGGCGATCGACCGCTATACGCGCGTGCTCAAAGGCCATATCGCGCTGGCGATGGCGCAATTCCCCGAAGGCACGAGCGGCGCACAGCTCGATGCGCTCGCGCGGCAGTTTCTGTGGCAGGTCGGGCTGGATTATGACCATGGCACGGGCCATGGGGTGGGCGCGTATTTATGCGTGCATGAAGGGCCGCAAGGCATCTCGAAACGCTACACCGATGTGGCGCTGCAACCGGGCATGATTCTCTCGAATGAGCCGGGCTATTATAAGGCGGGGGAATACGGGATTCGTATTGAGAATTTGGTGCTGGTGGTCGAGAAAGGTGTCGGTGAGAGCGGTAAGAAAATGCTCGGCTTTGACACATTAACCAAAGCGCCGCTTTGCGAGAAACTTATCGATCGCAGCATGATGAGCGAGGCGGAGACCCAGTGGTTGGATACGTATCAGGCGTCGCTAAGTCGTCATACCGCGACTTGATCGCGGTATCTCTACTCATGTTTTAGGGATCCCGTGGTCAAGCCGCGGGATGACGATCATAGAATTGTCATAAAACTGTCATAAAACGCATTTTCCACAATGGTATAGTGTAGATATGACAGTAACTCCTGAAGATTCCGCATTGTTGGGTTTTGCGCAAGCCGATGGCGCTGTGATGGATGGCGTGCGCGCATGCCGACATGCGCAAATGTATGGTGATACGAGTGCATTGCTAGGTGCACAGCAACAGCTTGGTAGCGCATTGGAATCGGCTGGTGCCGCGCCCGAATCGATCGGCGGCTTGGTGAATGCAGCGCTTGATAATGGTGCGGCGATGCAAAGCGCCCATTGCGCAGGCGGTTCGTTTGTTGAGATGGTGTCTCAGCGTGGCGCAGAGTTGGTGCAAGGCTTTCCTGATATTGGGTTTTAAATATGGCATTTGATACGACACATGATCCTGAATTTTATGGTAAAGCACCGGCGTATGTGAACGGCGCAGGCGCAGCAACCAGCTGGGCGCACCGTATCGATCCTGCACGTGCAGAGCGCGAATCATTGATGGATGATTGCTATGCCGCTGATGAATCTTTGGGCAGCCACGCAGAGCGGATTGAAGCGGAAGCTGAAATGGAGCAAATGGAAGAAGCGTCACGCTAATTTTATTTTCTACTGTCATCCTGAGGAGCGCGAAAGCGCGACGTGAGGATCTCACGCGAACATCTGAGATTTCTCCACTGCTACGCAATGTTCGAAATGACGAGAATGTTCACGCTAACTCGATATAATCCGACATGACCTTTTTCTTCCCCGCATGTTTGAATGCGATGGTCAGTGCGTCGCCATCGACCGCGAGAATCACCCCATTACCAAATTTCTGATGAAAGACGCGCGCCCCTTTGGTGTATTGCCCCTCACCCGATGCTGGCGCATCACCCTCTCCCCGGGGAGAGGGTAAGGAGCGGAGCGACTTGGGTGAGGGGGTGAAGCCTTGGCTTGCACTTTCTTCCATCGACTTAAACACCCCCTCAACCCCGCGCTGGAAGGGGGTAGGACCTTTGCTTCGGTAATGCAGTGGCCCGTCCATATTCTCGATATGTTCGCCTGGAAGCTCGCTCACAAAGCGCGAGGGAATCGCCGATTGCCACTGGCCATAAATGCGCCGGTTTCCGGTATGCGAAATGGTGCAGAATTTGCGTGCACGCGTGATGCCGACATAGGCGAGGCGGCGCTCTTCCTCGAGCCCGGCCGTGCCTTTCTCATCCATGCTGCGCTGCGAGGGGAACAGCCCTTCCTCCCAGCCGGTGAGGAACACCACTTGATATTCGAGGCCCTTCGCGCCGTGCAGCGTCATGAACGAGACCATCTCGCTGGCGCCGCCTGCTTCATCGCCCTGCGTGACCAGCCCGACATGTTCCAGGAATTCGCCCAGCGTGGGGAAATCTTCCAGCGCGCGTAGAAGCTCTTTTAAATTCTCGAGGCGGCCATTGGCCTCGGGCGATTTGTCCGCTTGCCACATCGCGCGGTAGCCAGATTCTTCCATCACAAGGTCGGCAAGTTCGGAGCTGGGCATGTCGCTCGCGAGGCTACGCCATTTATCAAATTGTGTGAAGAGTTCAGCAAGCGTTTTAGCCGCTTTTCCGGAGATGAAGGCGGGAACGGCCATACCGTCATTCTGAGGGAACATCGTGACCGAAGAATCTTCTATGGTTTGGCTAGATAGATCCTTCGCCTGTGGCTCAGGATGACGCACTTCCAACCCTATCCCTACGTTCACGGCTTCATAGAGCGAGACATTATTATCACGAGCAAAATGATGGAGCTTTTCCAGCGTGCTTTTGCCAATGCCGCGCTTGGGGGTGTTGATGATGCGCTCGAGGGCGAGGTCATCATTTGGCTGTGCAATGGCGCGCAGATAGGCAACCGCGTCGCGGATCTCCATGCGCTCATAAAATCGCAGGCCGCCAATGACGCGGTACGGGATGCCCAGCGTGATAAAGCGCTCTTCAAACGCACGGGTTTGATAGCCGGCACGTACAAGAATCGCCATCTCTTCGAGGCTGATTTTATCGCGCTGAAAGGCTTCGACTTCTTCGCCGACAAATCGCGCCTCTTCCTCATCATCCCAGCACGATTTGATGCGCACAAACTCGCCGTCCGCATCGTCGGTCCAGAGTGTTTTCCCGAGGCGGCTGCTGTTCTTGGCGATCAGCCCTGAAGCCGCGCCGAGAATATGCCCGGTACTGCGATAGTTGCGCTCGAGGCGGATGACTTTCGCTTCGGGAAAGTCTTGTTCGAACTTCAAAATATTACCAACTTCCGCGCCGCGCCAGCCATAGATGGACTGGTCATCATCGCCGACGCAACATAGATTATGATGGCCGAGCGCGAGCAGGCGCAGCCATAAATATTGCGCGACATTGGTGTCCTGATACTCATCGACCAGAATATAGCGAAAGCGCTGCGCATATTCTTGCAGCACGTCTTGATGTTCCTGAAACAGCGTCAGTGTGTGCAACAACAGATCGCCGAAATCCATCGCACCAATCGTTTTCATCCGCTGCTGATAGCGGCCATAAAGCATGAGCGGTTGCTGCTCCTCATGGCCGGCATTTTGTGCGGCTTTTTCAGGTGTAAGCCCCTTATCTTTCCAGCGTTGAATAATGGCTTGGAGCATTTTTGCTGGGAATTTTTTCGGGTCGATATTCGCATCCACCAGAATCTGTTTGAGCAAACGAATCTGATCATCATCATCGAGAATGGTGAAGTCCTGCGGGAAGCCGAGGCGTTCCGCATGACGGCGCAGCATTCTTGCGCAAATCGAATGAAAGGTGCCGAGCCACATGCCGGTCGCGGTGCGCGAAGTGTGCGTCGGGAGCGGTTCGCCAAGCAGCGATTCAACGCGCTCCTTCATCTCCATCGCCGCTTTGTTGGTAAAGGTCACGGCGAGTACCTGGCCCGGGAAGGCTTTGCCCGTATGGATGAGATGGGCGATGCGCGTGGTAAGCGCGCGGGTTTTCCCGGTGCCTGCACCAGCGAGAACGAGCGCCGGCCCGTCGAGCGTTTCCACCGCCTCACGTTGTTCTTTATTTAACGCGGCTAAATAGCTATAATTTTCCGTGTTGGCAGTCGCTGACATCATCGGATCAACGTAGGAATAGCGCCCCATGAATACAAGTGAATCGCCGGAATCATGCACATTAGAAGGGTGTACCATCCGCCCAGCACAAGCGAAGGATGGGCCTGAGCTTGTGTTGATGGCGCAGGCGCTTGCGCAGCAGGAAGGGCATGAGAGCCAGTTTAGTGTAGAGGCGTTTCATCAATGCTTGCCGGTGCGTCATTCTGAGGAAGCGCGTAGCGTGGCCGAAGAATCTACACAGATTACAAAAATAGATCCTTCGCTGACGCTCAGGATGACACCTCTGTTCTTCATCGCAACCTTGAATGAACAGCCTGTCGGTTTCGCCATGTGTTACCCCGGCTATGATTTGGTGAGCGCGAGCCGAGGCATGCATTTGGGGGATATTTATGTGAAGCCTGAGCATCGCAGCCAAGGCGTTGGCCGCGCACTGATGGCGGAAGTTGCCAAAGAATGTTTCGCGCGGGATGGGGATTGGGTGTCGCTGACCGTGCAGCAGAAAAACATGCGAGCGCAGCGCTTTTATTTTAAGCATGGCGGCCAGATGGTGCCGGTGCAATTTATGGCGTTTGGAGCGACTGCACTAGCGGACTTTTAAAAAAATATCTAGTATACGATTTCTGCCCCTTGCGAAAAATTATGTTTTCTGTAAACTAATTCCTAACATAATAATGTTATGCTCGGCAGATAAGCATTCAAAAAAACACTATAAAATATAGAGATACCAATGCGCATTGCCTGGGCCACAGTCTTACTTCTTCTATTTTCAGCTGTTTCTGAGCCAGCATTGGCGAATAATAAATATGCTGGCTTTGTTTATGATGCTGATTCCGGCAAGGTATTTTACTCTGATCGTGCCGATTCCCCGCGCTATCCGGCGTCACTGACGAAAATGATGACGCTTTATTTGACCTTTGATGCGCTGCGTCAGGGGAAAATTGGGGTGAACACGAAGATGCACGCTTCGGCGAATGCAGCGAAACAGCCGCAAACGAATATCTCTTTGCGCAAAGGCCAGAGCATTACCGTAGATCAAGCGATTCGCGCGCTGGTCGTGCGGTCTGCCAATGACGCTTCGGTGGTGCTTGCTGAGCATTTGGGGGGCAGCGTCTCTGGTTTTGCAAAACAAATGACGGAGAAAGCGCGCGAGCTTGGTATGAACAGTACGACGTTCAAAAACCCGCACGGGCTTCCAAACCGCTGGCAAATAACGACGGCGCGTGACATGTCAAAGCTGGGGGCAGCGCTCCGCCGTGATTTCCCGCAATATTATCACTATTTCGATAATCAGACCTTTACCTTCAACGGAAAAACCTTCCGCGGCCATAACAAGGTGTTGAAGCGTTTTGGTGGGGTTGATGGGATTAAAACTGGCTATATCCGCGCATCAGGATTCAATTTGGTGAGCTCGGTGAAGCGTGATGGCTATCATATTGTGGCGGTAGTAATGGGCGGGAAGAGTAGCCGAAGCCGTGATAATCATATGGTGAAGCTACTTGAAACCACTTTTGCGCAAATTCAGCAATCCTCATCGGTGCGGACGTTTGCAGGACTATCGACGCCACGGACAAAGAGCACATTGATTAGTGCAGCGGCGATACTCCCTGCGGGCGTTGAGCTTCCTGGCATGAGCGCAAAGCAGCTCGCGAAAGTGGAGCGTGAACGTAATGCTGAACGTGTGATGGCGGGTGTTGAAGTGGAAGCAGAGAAAGCGCCCATGCCAGTACCGTTCAAAGTGGCCGATGATGAACTGAGCGATGGCACGGTTGTGGCGCGGGTTCCGCGTGCCAAACCGACGATTCTGACGCGCAATGAGATTGCGCTGAGCTCTAAGGCAACCGCGTCGGATATTGGTATTCCGCGCCCGAAACCCGCTGCAGTAAGCCCTGTCCAAACGGTGGCATCAGTAAACACGAGTAATGATGCGATTGCGACGGGGCAGTCGAGTAAAGCAAAATTGAAGGGGCCATGGGCGATTCAGGTCGGCGCGTTTCGTGATGAGAAGCAGGCGCTTGAGGCGGCGGCACGCGCGGTTAAGATCGCGAAGACATCGCTGAAGCAATCGCAAATTGCGATCAGTGATTCAGGGAGCCACACGAAGGGGATTCACCGGGCACGACTCGCTAATTTATCGGAGAATCAGGCGAAAGATGCGTGCCAGGCACTGATTGCAGCCAATGCGGCGTGCTTTATTTTCCGCACAACAGCGGCGAAAGACCTCTAAGCTGTTGATTTTCATCTGACTCTTATCCAAAATAAATTAGCTAAAATTTTCGAAATTAACGATATGTTAACTTCTGTAGGCTATTCTGAATAGGTTAGGGAATAGTGTATCTATGCCCTAATTAAGGAAGTTGTCACAAAACTATAACATTTGGATGCGTGCATCGAAAACATAGTTTTGGTACAATAGAAACATGGTAGGAAATTACATGAGCCAAGACGAAACAGCACCATTGCTAGCGGCCGCGTTTGATACGACGGTAGCAGCGCTTGATGCGACGACGCGAGGTGCGTTTGGTTTGGCTGAAACAGCAATTGAGAATACTCCGGGTGTTGTTTGGGGAGCATGTGCAGGCGTTGGTGCAATGGTCAGCGCAGCGCATGATGCAGTTGCAGTTGATTATACGCCTGAGCCAATGATGGTCCAAGGGCAGGAAATGGAACCAATGGCGATCGAGTCCGTTGACCCGATGCAAGCGTTACTAGTGCAGCACGGTATGGACCAAGCGCTTGGCGCATGCGGTGTTGCAGGGGATGGTGCCAGCGTTTCTGATAAAGAAGCACTCGAAGCGGCGGCTGGTTTGAGCAATATGGCAGTTGCACAAGAGTCTAGCCTACAATTAGCTTAATTAGATTGTGAATTCAAAAAAAGGCGGCCCATGAGCCGCCTTTTTTTAGTGCTTCGTTATTCGTAAGAGTTCCCTAGAAGGGGCTGATTGCGTCGATCACCTGGTAGCCCCAGCGCGGCTGCTGTAGCTCAGAAAGCATGCCTTTGCCGCCGTAGTTGATCCGTGCTTCAGCAATCATCGATGATTGGATGGTATTGTCTGGCGCGATGTCTTGCGGACGAATCACCCCTGAAATACTGACCTGACGCACTTCAAAGTTCACACGCACTTCTTGCGTGCCTTGAATCACCAGATTGCCATTCGGAAGTCTTTGTGTCACCACGGCGGCGACGGTGGTCGTAACTACCTCGTCACGCGCAATACTTCCATTTCCAAACGTCCGACGATCGGTTTCAATGTCAAGTAGGTCAGAAATATCGGCGCCGTTTGAGAGAAGTTTCCCGACAATTTCATCTTCATACCCAAACAATGCTGGAGCACCCGCATCTTCCGCGGTTTGACGAATTTGTTCAGACTCATTGTTCAATGTTGCTTGATCATTAATCGAGACGGTCACACGAATAATGTCACCCACCTGTGTCGCGCGCAGATCACGGAAGAAGGTGCGTGCGCCTGGCTGCCATAGGGAATTGGCGGTTTGTGCCGTAGGAGGAATGGGGCTAGGCACGGGCCATGTCAGCGGTTCATAATCCGGCTGAACTTGGGGGTTTTCCACTTTGCTTAGAGGTGGTTCCTTGCCAACACTTTCGAGGCGTTCAGCCATATTACCGCATGCGGTTAAAAGCATAAGCACGAGCACAATGGCGAAGATGCGCAGAAACTCGGTTTCACTCAGTAAGCGCACAGGCTTTTTGGGTTTTGTATGAGCTAAATTTACCATGCGTTGCCTCCTATGATGCGAATGTGATGTTTCGATTCCACCACTCCCTGAACGGTTAATCCGCTTTCTGTGTTTTTCACTTTAATCGTTTGATTCTTCACACCATTCTCAAGTGCTTCGCCAGTAGCACGAATTTCCATATGGGGGGTTTTGTAATGCATTTGCACCGTATCACCCTTGCGGATCAACATTTCCGCGCGAATCTGATCGCGGTTCACGGGCTCACCCGCCTTAATCGTGCGGCGCACGGACATGCCGACCAATTCGTTTTTGGAAAGTACAGTGCTTTTCCCAAGCTCTGTACTCGGCAGGTTCGTATATTCAACATCTGCCGCTTCAATCATGCTACCACGTGTGAGTGTGCGAGTAAGGGTCGGGACTTCAACAGCCGTTTGATAAGTGCCTGCAATATCCATTTTCTGAATGGAGCGGCCGTAGGTAATGATTTCTGCGGTGCTTTCCCAACGCTTTTGCGTGCTGTCATAATCGATCTGGCCGAGTTTAACCGTCACTGGGCTATGGTGATCAAACACCGTTTCCCCGCGAGGGTGAAGGAGCGTTGCGGCAACCGCATCCCCCGCGCCAGCCTCTTGTAAAGCTTTAGACACGCGCGCCTCCAATTCGGTTTTGGTAATACTGTGGCTGCTTTGCGCCAGCGATAGCGAGGGGGCGAGCAGTGCTAGCAATGCTACGAAGCGTAAGAATCGAATCATGGTTTTCATATCGCATTCTACCGTGTCTCCGTGCTGTCTCTCAAGCGCAATGCCTTATCTATCCGCGGTCAATTACGCTGATTGGTTTAATGATTGCAGCATTTCATCGGCCGCACTCAAAATATTCGTGTTCATTTCATAGGCGCGCTGTGCGGTGATCAGCTTGGTGATTTCCTCTACGGAATCGACGTTTGATTGCTCAAGGCCGCCCTGGAAAATGTTACCAAACCCTTCTTCGTTCGGCACGCCAATCAACGGGTCACCCGAGGCAAAGGTCTGCAAATAAAGGTTGTCACCAATGGCGTCGAGGCCTTCTGGGTTGATGAAGTTGACGAGCTCAATCTGGCCAATCTGTGTCGGAGCCGGTTGCTCGCGGAAGAAGGCTTCCACAATGCCGTCCGGACTAATTCCTACCGAAATGGCGTCATCTGGAATCAGAATCGCCGGCTCAAAAAGATAACCATCCTGTGTTACCAGTTCTCCTTGCGGGCTGATGCCCAATGTTCCGTCACGTGTATACGCGATCTCACCATTAGGAAGTTGAACTTGGAAGAAACCTTTGCCGCGGATTGCAAGATCGAGCGGATTATCGGTCACCTGCAACGTTCCTTGGGTTGTGTCGCGCGTGATCGAGCCTGTGTTAACACCCAAACCGAGCTGAACGCCGGTTGGCACGACGGTAATCGCATCCGAGGAACTTTGCCCCGTGCGTTTGAAGCTCTGATAGAGTAAATCTTCGAATTCTGCGCGCTGCGCCTTATAACTAGTCGTTGTCAGGTTTGCTAAGTTGTTCGAAATCACCGTCAAATTCATGTCCTGTGCACGAAGGCCGGTGGCTGCGATGTCTAATGCTCTCATCATGGCGTGTTACTCCTAATTATTCTTGGTGTAGGTGTTTGAAGTTTTGCGTTGCAAGTCGTATACCACTTCTATGAATTTTGCGGTACTGCCGACGCCACGCTGTAGTTTGGTCAAACGAACCATCTCTGAAACGGGGGATACGTTCGATTGTTCGAGGAAGCCTTGCACCATTACAGACTGATCGTCTAAGCGGCCTAGCCCGTTGGTGGCTTCAAGCTCAAGTGCCTCACCGGCTTGGTCAGTGCTTAATAACATGTTCCCTTCACGCTGCATATTTTGCGGATTAGGAATGGTGAACATGCCGATGGTGCCACGTTCTTCGCGTGGGGCAGAGCGGTCGACCCCAAGAACGGTGACCAGACCATTTTGACCAATCACTACGTCAGAATCGACGTCTTCAAAGACGATATTTCCGCCTTGAGCACCACGAATAGGGAGCCCTTCCATGGTTACGAGGATGCCCTCATTGTTGATCTTAAAATTACCCGCCTTCGTATATTGAAGGCCATTTTGAGTCTCGACACCAAAATACGCAGGGCCTTGAATGGCCACATCAAGCGCATTAGAGGTTTGCTCAAGGCGCCCTGTGCTGGTGTCGCGATATGTGGCGATATCTTGAGTGAAGGCGATGTTTTTGTTACCCTGGGCTTCGGCATCCACTAGGTAGTCTGTAAAGAGGACTTTTTCCGCCTGATATCCCGTCGTATTCGCATTAGCAACATTGTTGGCTGTGATGTCCAACATGCGAAACTGCGATAGTTGACGAGAAAGCGCTACATATACACTATTATCCATGTCTAACTCCGTAACCTTTAATGGTTTTGCCGAAGAGCGTTGCATGGAGCATGCCAAATGTAGTGGATATTAATAATATTAATAAATATCAGTATGTTAAAAAATTATCCACAAAAAGCACTGTAACTGTATACGCAGCAGGTTCGCAGAAGTGACGGAAAAAAATGCACGATGTGCGTAAAAAACGCCTGAATAAGACGTGAAATGCTGGTGCGAAGGGGCGTTTCGCACTATAGTATGGGGTAAGAACAAACCAATAAAATAAGAATATTCAGGGGGATGCCACATGGCCGAAGATGATGAAAAGCCAAAAGAAGGTGAAGAAAACGCCGATGCTGTCGATGGAGACGGCGAAGAGGGCGGTGGAAAGAAAAAGAAACTCATTATCATTATCGCGGCAGCCGTGTTGTTAATTGGCGGCGGCGCGGGCGTCTTCTTAAGCGGAATGCTTGGTGGCGGCGAAGAAAAAGCGGAGCACGCTGAAGGTGAACATGGTGAACACACAGAAGGTGAGCAAAGTGAAGACGGTAAAAAGATGGAGGGCAAAGAGGAAGCGAGCGGTGTCCCTGTCTATTATGAGTTGCCTGATTTTATCGTGAATCTAAACACCGGTGGTCGGCGCACTAGCTTCTTAAAAATGAAAGTGACGCTTGAGCTCTCTAATGCGACGGTGGTCGAAAAAATGGATGCTTATAAACCGCGTATCTTGGACGCGTTTAATACCTATCTGCGCGAGCTGCGAACCTCTGATTTGGCAGGCTCGGCAGGGGTCTACCGTTTACGCCGAGAGCTGATGTTACGGATCGAAAAAGCCGTGGGTGAAGGCGTAGTGAGCGATATTCTATTCAAAGAAATCGTGGTGCAATAACGGACTTCGTGCCAATGGCATGGAAGTTGCTGAAAAATCAAGCAACCTATGCTAATTTAAGAGATATCGTAACAAACGAACAGTAGGCTATGTCAGACGAAGAAGAAGTAGATCAGGAAGCGATGATGGCCGAATGGGAGGCCATGGCGGGCGACGGTGGTGACGGCGAAGGAGGTGCCGCCGCGGCAGCCGCGGATGCGTTTGATCCGACGGATGGTGGTGAAGATGATGAAGCAGACGAGCGCGTCCTAAACCAGGACGAAATCGATATGCTCCTTGGCTTTGAAGCCGGAGATGAGGAAGAGCAAAAATCGGGTATCCAGGCGATTCTCGATAAATCCCTGATGGCGTATGAACGCCTGCCAATGATCGAAGTCGTCTTCGACCGTTTGGTGCGCATGCTCTCCTCATCACTTCGAAATTATACCGCTGAAAACATCGATGTGACCATCGATTCCATGGTATCGCAGAGGTTTGATGATTATATGAATTCGATTCCACTGCCGGCGATGCTTGCTGTGTTTCGCGCGGTGGAGTGGGAGAATTTTGGCCTCGTAACGGTTGACAGCTCCATGATCTATTCATTGGTGGATGTGCTGTTTGGTGGGCGCCGTTTGAGTAAACCGATTCGGATTGAAGGCCGCCCGTACACGACGATTGAACAAGATATTGTCAAAGAAATGATCGAGATTATTCTACATGATCTCAGTACCGCGTTTGACCCGCTATCACCGGTAACGTTCCAGTTTGATCGGATTGAGAGCAACCCACGGTTTGCAACGATCACGCGCCCGAATAACGCGGTGCTTCTAGTGCGTTTGCGTGTGGATATGGAAGATCGCGGTGGTATGGTTGAGATTTGTGTGCCGCATACAACACTTGAGCCCATTCGTGACTTGCTTCTTCAAATGTTTATGGGTGAGAAGTTTGGCCATGATGCGATTTGGGAGAGGAACCTCGGCCGCGAAGTGCAGCAGACAGATATTGAAATTGAGGTGGTGATGGAACGCCGCAAAATGACGCTGGGAGAAATTGTTGGCCTCGAAGTGGGAAAAACAATTATGCTTGATCGCAAGGCAAATGACGATGTGTCCGTTGTAAGCGGCGGTGTTGAGCTTGCGAAAGCACGGCTAGGGCGTAAAGGTGATAATATCGCCGTCATGCTGGAGGAAGAAATTGGTGAAAAAGCCAAGGAATTAACGTAAGCTGATCGCAACGAATCGGAGCGAAGACGATGGAACTAATTGTAACGAAATTGATCATTGATGTGGTGATGGCCGTGCTGCTGTTCGGCACGATTTGGTATTGCCGGCGCCTCGATTTGCGCATCAAAATTTTGCAAGATAGTAAGGGTGAACTGGCCAAAGTGGTGAAGCGCTTTGACGATAGCACGGAAAAGGCCGCCTTATGCATTGGGGAGATTCATAAAGTATCGCAGCGTATTCATGAAAATATGCGCCACCATATGGATAAAGCGAATTTCTTAGCGGGTGATCTTTCGTACATGATTGAGCGTGGGAACAAGGTGGTGGGCGCGATTCCTGAGAAAGAGTTGGAAGAGCTTCGTGAGCGCGGCAAGCCAGCCACGCAGCGTAAAGAGAGACGCGCGGCAAAAGCGGAAAGCGCGGGTGAGGCAAAACCAGCGAGCCGGAGCCAGGAAGCGACACCGATCCAGGGTGGGCGCCGCCGCGAAGATTTGGCGATCGAAGACCAATCCATCAAGGATGATACAAAGAAGATTGAGCGTATGCTGACCGCACTGTCTGAGCATCGTGAAGCGTCTGAAGCTGTCGAGCAAGAAATCATTACTCCTGATCAGCTTGAAGAAGAAAAACCGGGCGCGGTGAAGTTGCGCTCGAAAGCGGAGCAAGAGCTTTATGAAGCGCTGCGTAATCAAGGTCAGAAAGGAGAAAGCGCATGATTCGCTCTCGCAAAATTCTCAAAGCGCCCACGATTCGCATTATCCCGATCATCATGATGCTCGCGGTGATTATGCTCGGTGCGCGCGTGTATGATATCGTTATTGGCGGCCAGGCATTGCAAGATGAGCTGCACAAAATAGCGATTGCAGAAGCCAAAGCAGCGGATGATGCAGAGGAAGAAGATGAAGATGCTGCCGCGGAAGATGCAGATGGCGAAGCCATGGCAGAGGAAGGTAAGGAGGGAGAAGAAGGCGAGCCTGCTCCTGATAAATTCGCTGACCGTGAAGATGTGAGCGAGCGCCGCCCAGATGAGAGTAAAGTTGCCGAAAAGCGTCAGTTTAACAATGTTGAAGTGGACTTGCTCCAAAGCCTGGCCGAACGCCGCGAGAAGCTTGATATATGGGAAGAAGAAGTTGCGGTGAAAGAGAAGCTGCTCGAAGCGACGGAACGTCGCCTTGATACTAAGCTGGCTGAGTTGAAAGATTTGCAGGGCAAAGTTCAGGCGTTGCTCAATGAGTATCAGGAATATGAAGAAGAAGAAATTAAGAGCCTGGTGAAAATATATGAAAGCATGAAACCAAAAGATGCGGCGATCATTTTCAACAAGCTGGACATGCCGATTTTGTTCAAGGTCGTCGATATGATGTCGGAGCGGCGTGCTGCGCCGATCTTAGCGAAGATGGACGCAAATCGCGCGCGTGATGTGACGCGTGAGCTGGCTGCGCAGCGTGAGATGCGTAACATCCCGGCCAATGTCCCTCAATAAGTTAAAAGTCTGGATCGTCGTAATAGTCGGGCGGAGTGATGCCACCGAAGCGATCTTGTAATACGGCGTGCATCGACGGGCGTGACTTGACCAGCGCATACCATTCTTTGGTCGCTTGATGATGCTCCCACGGCACATCACCGAGATAATCTAACGCAGAGAGATGGGCTGCGGCCACCAGATCTGCGAGCGTTAAATAATTCCCAGCGATCCATTGGTGCTTCATCAACAGATGAGCAATGTAGTCGAGATGGTGCAGCAAGTTCCGTTTGCCCGAACGAATGATCGTGGAATCCGGTTCGCCATAACCAAGCAGTCGCTTATAGAGCTTCTCATAGAGCACATATTCGGTCACTTCCGAATAAAATTTTCGATCAAACCATTCAACCAAGCGGCGGACATTGGCGCGCTCTTCGGGTGAGTTTCCAAGGCACTGGATCGAAGGGTAAGCTGTCTCGAGATGTTCATAAATACTGTAAGCACCGCAGAGGGTTAAACCGCCTTCTTCATGCAAGATAGGAAGTTCGCCGGAAGGGTTCAGCTTAAACAATTCGAGGCGACGTTCCCAAAACGGCTCCTCTTTCAACTCAAAGACAAGCTCCTTCTCGCGCAAGAGCATGCGAATGGCGCGGCATTGCGGGAGCAGTGGACTGTGATACAGCGTTCGCATTGAATCTCGTTGGAGTGATTAGGGTAGCTAGAGGTAGCACAGATAGCGCGGATCAGACAAGCCTCATCATGCGCTTTGTGAGTTACTTTCCGGCATGCGTTTCACGCTGTACACGGCAAAGACGCAGTACCCAAGAATCACCAGAATATAGAAGCCGATCGGTAGCCCAACGCCTGGCACCATCGCGAACGTTTCTTCGCGCATGAGGTTGCTGAGCACCATCTGGATCAAATAAGCCGGTGTCAGCGCGAGGCAGGCGAGCTTAAGCCCTTCTTCGTAAGAGAGTTTCGTTTTCATGATGAGCCCAATCAACATCATGATCATGCCAAACACGAGTACTTGGATAAGCGCCCAGATCATCCAGATGATCAGGAAGAAAGCGAAGAAGACGAGCCCCATGATCAGAGCGTTGGAAACGAGATTTTCATCATACCAGTTGATAAAATTGGCGACATAGTCATGCGCAAGGTCGGCATTAAGCTCCAAGATTTCATCGGTTTCCATCTCTGAGAAATAATAGCTGCGAATTTCACCGGTGCCGCCATCCTTGCTCACATGAATCGCATCGCGGCTGACAATGATCGGAATGCCCGTTTCAAGAACATCATCGGGCTGTGCCTCGGGCATGATCGAGATGAAGGGGATTTCGAAGCTCTCGCCGATATCGATAAAGATCATGTAGGGCGTCTCTGCCGTCGTCATCATTTCCCCTTCTTCGATGATCATTGGAGGGATTTGGTCGGCGACTTGTCCAAGGTAACGCTCTGCAGGAGATAGGTTCCCATCGTGGCGTGCGAAAATCTCATCATGTAAATGGTAGAGGCCCATGCTGACATAAACGAGCGTCACCAGTGCGATCATGAAAAATAGATAGCCAAATCCCATGCCGACATAACGTTGCCTCATGTAACGATAAGATTCTGGATCGAAGAGTGAACGAACCAACAATGCGAGATAAGTCATATAGGCCTCGTGTTTAAGCGTTACGTTTATAATGGCTTAAATATTCGGGGACAATCAATTCAGGCGAGGCTGGGGACATTCCGAGTGCTTCAAAGCCCTGGGCGGCAGGGTTCACAACATTATCATAATCGAGCAGACGCACCTGATCCCGTGTCAGCGGCGGGGTTGGCAACAATTCTGCGAAGGTGGCAAAGGCCATTGCCATTGAATTGGGCATTGGCATGAGCATCACGCGGCGGCGTGTGACATCGCGAACGAACTGTAGAATTTCTTTGAAAGTATAAATATGTGGGCCGCCCAGCTCATAAATGTGGCCAGCGCATTCTGTATCTTCAACTGCGTGCTTAATCGCGCGGGCAACATCCGCGACATAGACCGGCTGAAATTTGCTGTTCCCCCCTTTGATCAGTGGAAGGAAGGGCGAAAAGACTGCCATCTTTGCGAACTGGTTGAAGAAATTATCTTCCGGGCCGAAGATGACGCTAGGGCGGAAGATGGTGGCGTTAGGAAATGCCGAGCGCACCGCTTGTTCTCCGACAAGCTTTGTCTTTGCGTAGGATGAGGTTTCGGCCTTATCCACGCCAAGAGACGACATTTGAATGAATTTCGGGATGTGCAGATGCTGCGCCATTTGCGCGAGCAGATCAGAGCCTTGGGCATGCAGGGTGGTAAAGCTTTGGCTGCCTTTTTCGAACAAAATGCCAACGAGGTTAATCACGGCATAGGAGTTGTCGAGCTTGCCACGCAGCGTTTCAGGGCGTGAAATGTCTGCGTATTGTGCGACAATCTGACCGACGGCGCCAGCGGGCTTGATATCATAGGCTTCTTCAGGATTCCGGCACAGAATGCGCACCGTGTAGCCGGCTTCGGCCATGATTTTAACGACATGCCGTCCTAGAAAGCCCGTGCCGCCCACGACGGTGATGATTTTATTCTGGTACATATCCCTGTGTATAAGCCTGTGTATTTTCCCCGTATCATACGCAGAAAAAAGATAAAAAGCAAATGAGATTGAACGGATTTATGAAAGAGATAGCTCGCGCTGTATAAGTGGTTCGCTGCTTTCTGCAACCACATGCGAGGCTTCGGGTGCCTCAATTACGAAAGAGGCATCTTCCGGCTCTCTTGTACTGGTAGAAGCGCCGAGCTCGTCAGGGTCAGGGTTACGTCCTGTATCAAAAAATGTTTTAAGCACATCGATGGGTGTTTTGCCATCGCTGCGAGGCTTGCCTTTTCTCAGGCATTTCACATTTGGATCACAAAAATAGCCGACCGATTTCGGGTCATCTCGTTCGCCGAGCATGGCTTCACGCGGCGCATGAGCGAGTCCATTATTCTTCCCACTTACAACGAAGAGCATGTCATTTAAATTTTCTTTATAGGCTTTCTCGCCGCCATTCTCACGGATGAATTCTGTTACCAAATAGTCATATTCATTGGCAAAGGTGAGACGATGAAACCCTAGCTCACGCTCTTTCTGCGACATGGGTGTTTCCCACGCGGAGAGCGACATTACTTTGAGGGCGCTTGTTAGCTCTTTTAACTCGTCTTGAGTGATAACATGCGTCTCGCCGCTGTCGTCTCGAGTGAAGAATTGCTTTGCTGTGACATGATCTCCAATCGCTCCGTTATTCGGATGCATCTGCCGCGCAACATAACGCCATGCATCAGAAGCGATATTACCGCCGCGGCTAAAGCCCATAAGTTTAATATGTTTCATGATCTGTGCAGCATCTTTGCGTAACAACAATTTTGCATTATCACGGTCGCGCAACACGTCCGGAAAAGGCGAGTTTTCTTCAAGCGGCCCATCGGGTGCAATGCTTACATTAATCTGTGAGGGGTCCTCGAGAAGACATGCCAAAATGAGATTTCCAAGTCGCACTGCATCTGGCGTAATGCCAATTAAGTTTCGCCGTTCCATTTGATCAGGGTGTGTATCCTGCTCTGTTTCATTAATGCCATGATCTTCTTGAATATGGCGAATCCGGCGAATCAGCGTCGCACCATTCTTTTGTGAGTTTTCACGCGATTGAATTTGGCTAACAACCACCGGTGTGTGTGGGGGCTTGCCGCTGTATGCGTTATAATACATCTGTTCGCAGCCATGCATGATCACGGCTAAATCATCTGAATCACGAGCTGATGAAGTGTTACTGGTTAAAATGAGCATAGGCCATTCAGACTCCTGCCCCTCAGGGAAGAGATTGTTCGGATGAACGGCGCTGGTTTCGTCTTCTGGAGCTTGTATGGCGAGCATTGATGAGTCTGAATCTTTAAATGCTAAGAAATTGCCATTGTACTTCTGCATTTTATTGGTAACGCCATCGGAGCGTTGCTGTAATCCGCCAAAATATTCAAGTAACTCGGCTAAATCATTACGTTGAATGACATCGTGCATTTCGTTTTGCTCGGCGTCTTCAAAACGCTGTTCTTGCACGTGGTCAACGAATCGATAGCCCCAGCTAACACTTAGCAACGCTAACGAATACAGGCCCGTATATGGTGAGCTGGCAAGATTTTTTGCCAATACCTCTGCGGCGTCGGCTGCATGGCCAAACGCTGTCTGACCATTAACCTGGAGTGCTTTACGCAAATGCTGGCTGATCAAATAGCGGTGATCAATATTACCACCTTCAATTTGCCTATGGATGCTCACGCCCCACCCCTCCCAAAACGTTAAGGAAAATTAGCATAAGGCGCTGCAACGAAAAGTGTAGGGAAAAAGCCGCTTTCGTGAAAAGTAGCTGTGCAGCTGCGAAAAGTTAGAGTGATTCTAAGCCGGTGCGTTAACTTTCTGGTACCAGTGATAGGCCATGCTGCCTCGGATCAACCCATCGAGGCCGGTCTGCGAAGCGATCGGGAAATGGTCGATGTTCGTATCAACAGCGCCCTCCTCCATGCCTGAGAGATAATAATGGTATTCCTCATTAAGTGGCGCGGGGAGAAGCGCTAGGCAGTCTTTAAGCGAGACATGACGCATGTCGCGATGGTTTGGCATCACGGTAGGCGGATTAAAGCCATAGCGCGTGAGAAGTTTAGGGTAAGCGCTCACAGCGCGTCTCACATAGTAGTCGCGCGTTGGAAGTTCGAAGAAACGTGACCATGTGGCTTTGGACGCATCCATTTCTGAGAGGCCTGCTTCGCGGTCTTCATCATACGCGATCGCGAGTTTTCGCCAATCCCGCGATCGTAAGGCTCCCGACCACGCAAGCGGTTCACCGCTCTCTCGCATACGCCAGGCCGCGCGAATGGCTTCAAGCGTCGCCATTGCTTCACAAAACAAGGTAAGGCGGGCGTAACTTTGCGCATCAAGCAGGGTAGGTGTTATGTGGCCGCGGCCCATCGGGTGACAGACAAAGCCAAGGCAATCTTGATAGAAATGAATCAATTCATGGATGGCGTAATAGAGTCTCGTGGCTGCGCTGACGCGTTTGGCAATGCGTAGCTGTGGCCGAAGGTGAGGGGAGCGCAGCGCGTCCTCGATGGCTTCGAGTTCAGTGTCGTGGCTCGTATCGATAATACATGGCGAGTAGGCGCCAATAGGCCCAAACCATGATTCGGAGTACGCGATCGGGCAGCGTTCCGCCCATCGCCAGAGCGTGGCAAGGAATGGGTCGTGCGCAGAGTGCGAGGTGATTGGGCTAGCCATGACTCTAGCTTCCTTGAATGACGCGCAAAAAGCAAACGGCTTTGTGCTTTACGCGCTTTCTGCCTCGGGCGCGTCTTTATGCTCTTCGGCAAAGCAATATTGATTCGGGCCGATGCGCTTAGCGCGGTACATAGCGCGATCAGCAGCGCAAATCATGGCGTTTGCGTCGGTCGCACATGTTGGGAATATCGCCACCCCAATGCTGCTCGAGATGTAAGCAATATGACCATTGAGATCGAATGGCTCCGCTAAGGCATCAAACATTTTATTCGCGACAATGCGGCACCCCTCGCAGATATCATCACAATTGCCATCCAACAAAATAACAAATTCATCACCGCCATAGCGTGCGATGAGGTCGCTTTCGCGGAGTATCAGCTTTAGGCGCTCCGCGACCATTTGTAGCAAGATATTCCCTGCTTCATGGCCATACGTGTCGTTGACCGCCTTGAATTTGTTTAAATCAAGAAACATGAGTGCTTCCTGCCGTTTCCAGCGCGCCGCTTTGGTCAGTGTTTTTTGTAAATAGTCGCGAAAAAGACGATGGTTGGCGAGTCCGGTCAGGGCATCATAGTTCGCCTCACGGTAGAGTTGGCGTTCGGCTGACTTGCGTTCAATCGAGGACTGAATCGCAAGGCTAATGACCTTTCCGTCGCCATGGCCTTTGATGAGGTAATCTTGTGCTCCATTCTGCAATGCACGCATCGCCGTGTCTTCACAATCCACGCCGGTGAGGACCACAATCGGCAAGTCTGGATTCTCATCTTTGATAGCACGAACATTGTCGAGGCCATCGACATCTTTAAGCCCTAAATCTAAGAGAACCGCGTTAAATCCAGGTGTCTTGAGATTATTAAGAGCCTCCTTGAGGCTGTCGACATGGACTAATTTGTAATGCGTGGTTCCCATGACCCCCATCAATGCTTCTTGCATTAGTAAAGCATCTCCAGGATCATCTTCCACATGCAAAATATGAATCGCGCTGCGGTTCACAAGCTCCCCCCCCTTGTGCATGGTCTTGTATGACTGACCTTATTGTATTTTATGGTAAGTTTATTGTAGATCATTAATTCGTTATATCAACTAAAAGTTGTTTTGGGTGAGGTTTTGAGAGATCATTGTGGTTAAGATGCTACAGATGGTTAAGGTGATATTATTTTGTGAGATGGGTCTGATTTTTCTTTGGCGCTGTAAACCAATTCCTTACCCCGCATAAAGTAATGGATTTTATAGCAAAAGGTGCTGTATGCTGTCGAAAACGAAGGAGACCAAGATTACTAACTATTTGCACATGTATGATTTACCCGCGGATGTGGCATTTGACGGTGATTTGGCCGTTGACACAGAAGCGATGGGGCTTAATAACTTACGTGATCGACTGTGCGTTGTGCAGCTATCGGATGGCAATGGTGATGCACATCTGGTGCATTTCCCCGAGAAGAAATTCGATGCGCCTAATTTGAAGAAACTCCTGTCTGATAGAAGCCGGACCAAGCTCTTCCACTTCGCGCGTTTTGATGTCGCGATTATCCAGCATTATTTAGATGTGCTGGTGGAGCCGGTCTATTGCACAAAAATTGCGTCAAAACTGGCGCGAACCTTTACCGATCGCCATAGCTTTAAGGAGCTGTGCCGCGAACTGATTCAAGTGGACATTTCGAAGCAGCAGCAAAGCTCGAATTGGGGCGCACCTGAGCTGAGCGAACAGCAGATTGATTATGCGGCGGCGGATGTTCTGTATCTGCACCAGCTTCGCGAAAAGCTGAATGTGATGCTAGAGCGGGAAGGGCGCCTGGAGCTCGCCATGAAAGTGATGCAAGGGCTGCCGGCGCGCGCATTGCTTGATTTGGAAGGCTGGGCAGACGTCGATATCTATTCGCATAGTTGAGTTCGCAATAATGCTAGATGCGCCTAGAGTTGAATTTAATGAGAACGAATCAGAGATTACTGTTCGTTTCGGTTTTTCTTCACCTATTGCTTCCGCCTCATTTACTTCAAAAGCCCAGGATAGGTTGGGGGTGTCAAACACGAGAAGAGGCATGGATGGCCGCCGCCGGTCAGAAGCATTTGTATCAACGTATGAAGCAAACGGTGCGTATGTTGAACGAATTGCCCCAAAGGAAAGCGTGTTGGGTGAGATTGGTCATCTTTCTAGGCTTCAGAGGGAAGCGCTTTTCTATGTTGCTGCGATGACGAATGAAGGTTTTATTCCTGAAAGCGTAGCTCACACACTTCTTACAGAAATCGCTCATGGCGAAATAGATTATCCATCGAGCTTATTAGAGAAACTTAAACACTCTCTAAGCAATAATGTACCTAGAGAGATGACGTAAATGCAACGTAAGAAGGAAACACAAATCAATAGCCATAATATTTTGGCGCTTGGCCGCAACTCAATTGCCCAAGCAATCGATGGTCTCAGCGCCCTCTCGGACGCGCTCGACGCGCGATTTGCCGAAGCGGTCGAGTGTTTGCACGCGGTGCAGGGCCGAGTGATTATTACCGGTATGGGGAAAAGCGGTCATGTCGCGCGTAAGATTGCAGCGACGATGGCGTCAACGGGAACGCCTGCGCAGTTTGTGCATCCGGGTGAAGCGAGCCATGGTGACTTAGGTATGATCACGGCGAAGGATGCAGTGCTCGCTCTCTCAAACTCTGGCGAAACCAAAGAGCTGTCTGATGTCATCCACCATTGTAAGCGTTTCTCTGTGCCACTGATTGCACTCGTGCGCCGGAAGCAGTCAATGCTGGTGGAAGCGGCCGATATTCCGATCGTGTTACCCGAAGTGCCAGAAGCGGGCCCGGTCGATGCGCCGACCACCTCAACGACGATGATGATGGCGTATGGTGATGCGCTCGCGGTGGCGTTGATGGAGCTGAATGGGTTCACTAAAGATGACTTTAGCGTGTTTCATCCCGGCGGAAAGCTTGGCGCGGCGTTTCTGCGTGTACGCGATCTCATGCATGATGACGTGAAGGAATTACCGCTGGTCGAACGTACCATGCCTATGAATCAAGTGTTGCTTGAAATGACGGCAAAGACATTTGGCTGCGCGGGCGTGGTGGATGATCAAGGCGTGTTGCTTGGCATCATTACCGATGGGGATTTGCGCCGGCACATGAATGATGAGCTGCTCGAATCAAATGCGGATGAAATTATGACGGGCTCACCATTGACGATTCCGCCGACCATGATGGCGGCTGAAGCGCTCGGTATTATGAACGAAAAGAAAATTACCTGCCTGTTTGTTGAAGACGAAAAAAAGCCGGTGGGCATTTTGCACATCCATGACTGTCTTCGCGCAGGAGTGGCGTAAGCATGGCGCTATTCGGGAATCACCAAAGCAAGTCAGCGCGCCACCATGATGATAACGTGTTTCAGTCGATGGCGCGCTATACGAGCTTTGTGTTTTTCAGCAAAGTCTCACTTGGGGCGCTAGCATTGGTGATGATTGCTACGGTCATTTTGATTCCGCTGATTTCGTCTGATGATGCGGAGCTTCGTATTGCGTTTGATGAGGTGGCGGAGCGTGATGAGTCCCTGCCATTGATGATGAAGCCAGTGTTTCAAGGAGTGGATGAGAAAAACCAGCCCTATACGATTACAGCCGATTCTGCGCTACAAAAGAATGATGATGTGATTGTGCTCGACAATATCGAAGCGGATTTGTTCACCGAGGAACAAAACTGGCTCGCACTCAAAGCGGATACAGGCACGCTCGATAATGCGAAGGAATATTTGACGCTCGTGGGGAATGTTGAGCTGTACCATGATAAGGGCTATGAAGTGCACACGCCACAAGTTGCGATCGATATGAAAACGAATGAGGTGAGCGGCGAGAAGAGTATTTTGCTGCGCGGCTTGTTGGGGACATTGGAATCAGAAACGTTTCACATGGAAAATAAAGGTGAGACAATGGTTTTCGAAAAAAATGTAAAAATGGTGATTCGAGGGAAGAATGGCTAAGTGGCTTGTGATTATGATTTTAATGCCATTTGCTGCGCATGCTGCGGCGCCAGGTAGTTCAGGCGAGCCGATTGAAATCACGGCCGATAAACTCGAAGTGCGTCAAGATCAGCAGATTGCGATCTTCAGCGGCAATGTGGTCGCAACGCAGGGTGAGTTCTCGATGAAAGCGGCGGTGATGAACGTCTATTACCGAGAAGATGCGAGTGGCGGCGATAATGAGATTCGTAAAATTGATGCGAGTGGGCGGGTGAATTTTGCAACAACCGAAGAAACCGCAGATGGCAATAAGGCGCTCTACTTAGTCGATGAAGAGAAAATCTACCTGACCGGTGATGTCGTGCTGACGCGCGAAAAAAACATACTCAAAGGTGAGAAATTAGAGTATAACGTAGCTACGGGCCGTTCGATTATCACGGGTGATACGAAGGCGACGGTGGGCGGAAAAGACACAGGGCGCGTGCGCGGCGTGTTTGTTCCGAAACAGAAAGAACAGTGATTGCATGAGCATTTTGTCATTTGGAAATAGTGGTGGAAACGGGCGCAGTGACGACCCGAACGCACCGCAGGGCCCGGTGCTCGTCAATAAAGAATCTGGCCTGCATGCCATGCATTTGGGAAAGACCTACTCAAAACGCCCGGTGGTACGCGATGTGAGCGTGTCGGTGCAGCGCGGAGAAGCGGTCGGGCTGCTCGGGCCGAACGGGGCCGGGAAGACGACGTGCTTTTACATGATTACGGGCCTGGTCAGTAATGATTATGGCGCGATTTTCATGGATGGGAATGAGATTACCGGCTTGCCGATGTATCGCCGTGCGCGATTGGGGATTGGCTATTTGCCCCAAGAAACCTCGATTTTCCGAGGCATGACGGTGGAACAAAACATTCTCGCCGTGCTTGAAGTGGTGGAAAAAGACAGCATTACCCGCGCAGAAAAGCTCGATGAGCTGCTGGGCGAATTTTCGATTACCCATTTGCGCCATTCGCCGGCGCTGGGTCTTTCAGGCGGGGAGCGTCGCCGTGTGGAAATTGCGCGCGCGCTGGCGTCGAACCCTTCCTTCATTTTGCTCGATGAGCCGCTGGCGGGGATTGACCCGATCGCTATTTCTGACATTCGCGATTTGATTTCGCACCTCAAAGATCGCGGCATTGGCGTGCTGATCACCGATCATAATGTCCGCGAAACCTTGGACATTATTGACCGCGCCTACATCATCCATGACGGTACGGTGCTGATGAGTGGTACTCCGCGCGATATTGTCGGCAATGAAGATGTCCGCCGGGTCTATCTGGGCGAGAAGTTTAGTCTCTAGACACCGTCCTGTCATTCCCGCGAACGCGGGAATCCAATGAATTCCAGAGCGCAAACAATAATGAAGCAATATTACTTTTATATTCTGGCCAACCGCAAACATGGCACGATCTATATCGGGGTAACGAATGACCTTCACCGAAGAGTCGATGAGCATCATCACTCGCAAGAATCAGGCTTTACACACAAATATGATATAAAACGCTTGGTATATTAAGAGGTTACGGATTCTATTGAAGCAGCGATTGTACGCGAAAAGCAGCTTAAGAAATGGAATCGTGCATGGAAAGTGCAATTGATTGAAGAAATGAACCCGGAATGGGACGATCTTAGCGTGATGCTTGCGTAATTGGATTCCCGCGTTCGCGGGAATGACAGTACTAGTGGTGTTTTGGAGAAAGCGAAGAAGCGTGCCAGCAGGCGACCTGTCCTCCGAAGCTGTCAGGCTCATCGTGAGCGCAGCAGCGCGAACGGGAGCAAACGTAAAATTTACCCACAATCCCATCTTTCATTTACGCTCTGTTAATAAATTCGCGTTATGCTGGAGATCAGAAGCACGATTTGGTATAGTTCGTGCATGAATAGGGAGTAACCGCCGATGGCACTGTCACAACAGTTGCATTTAAAGCAAAGCCAGAACCTGGTGATGACGCAGCAGCTTCAGCAGTCGATCAAGCTGCTCCAGCTTTCGTCGCAAGAACTCCAAGCCTTTGTTGAAGAAGAACTCGAAACCAACCCGCTGCTCGCGCGCGATGAAGAGGTGAGTAAGCCCGGCGAGGCGGAGGCCAGCACGCCAGAAGTCGACGCGGCGGTGGAAGCGCTGGCCAATAGTGAGGGGAATTCCGAGCGCGAGAGCCTCGATGATAATTTTGATTCGGACTATCGCCAGGCCGATGCCGGCATGGATGGTAACGCGCTGAGCAGTGGCGCCGAGCGCTACACGAATGCGAGCACGCATAATATTTCTGGCGAGGGGATGGATTGGGAAGCGCGATTGAGCGCCGAGCCGACCCTGCGCGATCATCTAGAAGAACAGCTTTCGGGCATCACCAACGATGCGCAGCGCATCATCGGCTATCAGCTGATTGGCTTACTCGATGAGTCGGGCTATCTGCGCGATGATATGGCGTCACTACAAGAAATGCTGGGCGCAGACGCCGAAGCGATTGAGGCGACGATTGAACTGATGCAGGGCTTTGACCCGGCAGGGATCTTTGCCCGCGATTTGAAGGAATGTCTGACGCTGCAACTTAAAGAAAAGAACCGGTTTGACCCGGCGATGGAAATGCTGCTTGAGAATCTCGATCTAATGGCGAACTCAGACCATAAAAAGCTGTGTCAGATATGCGAAGTGGATGCGGAAGATATGATTGAAATGCTTGCGGAAATTCGCGCATTGAACCCGAAACCCGCAACTGATTTCGCGAGCGATATTGTCCAGACTTTGATTCCCGATGTGTTCGTTCGCCGAGGGAAAGATGAGGAGGGCGAGGTGGCCTGGAGGATCGAATTAAACAGCGATGCGCTGCCACGCGTATTGGTAAATAATCAATATCATACAGAGCTTTCCACGAAGAGCTTAAAGAAAGAAGAGAAGCAATTTGTCTCCGAGCAGATCGCCAATGCGAACTGGCTGGTGAAGGCGCTGGACCAACGCGCGAACACGATTCTGAAAACCGCGCGCGAGATTGTAAAACAGCAGGAGAAATTCTTCCTGCATGGGATTCAATTCCTCAAGCCGCTGACGCTGAAAGATGTCGCCGATGCGATAGAGGTACATGAAAGCACGGTGAGCCGGGTGACGACGCAGAAATATCTGCACACGCCGCGCGGCATTTTTGAGATGAAATATTTCTTCACTTCGGGCGTGAGTTCGACCAGCAGTTCGGGTGATGATATCTCGAGCAAGACGGTGATGTATCACATTAAAGAGCTGATCGATGCGGAAGAGCCGAAAAAGATTCTGTCCGATGATAAGATCGTGACGTTGCTCAAAGGCCGCGGGGTTGATGTGGCGCGCCGCACGGTCGCGAAATATCGCGAGGGGATGGGGATTCCATCGTCCGTCATCCGCCGCCGCCAGAAGAATTCGGTGTTGTAAATGGTTTCATGTTGCGAGGAGGCGCATCGCGCCGACGCGGCAACCTATTCAAACCTTATGTTGCAAGAATGGACTGCCGCGTCGAGGCGAAGCCTCTCCTCGCAGCATCATTTCGCGAGGAGCGTGAGCGACGAAGCGATCCATTCAAACTAGCCATTCCTTCGACATATCTTTCCATTCAGCATTTATGGATTCAATGAGATCAATTTTCTTCTGTCGTGACCCTGCTTTAATTTGATGTTCCCGATGACGTGCTTGCTCCACATCGCCACATCGTTCGCAATAGACGAGCTCAGTACATTCATACTGAGAGGTGAAGCGTGAACCCTTGCCGGATTTATGTTGCTCAATGCGCTTGCTTAACTCGCTGGTCATGCCGGTATATAGCGTGCCGTAGGGTTTGTTAGTGACAATATAGACATAGAATGTGGACATATCGTCTTTTAGCAAGAATGGACTGCCGCGTCGAGGCGAAGCCTCTCCTCGCAGAATAAATCTGCCAAACCGTGATCATTCTGTAACACTCCTATGCTAGTCCCAACCCGCTACCTGTGATATTCCGCATGCAATCGAATGTGGGAGTCACTTTTCCGGGGGAGCGTAGCGCCCCCATCTAGCATCTACAAGCGGAGGATGCGACCATGACTGCAGGCGTGCAACGTATTCTGCTAACCCCTGATCTTTTCGCGGTGGCAAAAGCCCCACGTCCGGACAATGGGTGGCAGAAGACGGGAACCATTCGTCTTGGTAACCGGGGTTATGTCCCGGGCCCGGCCGAACTCGTCGACACCGAGAGCGGTGAAGTGCTCGATGTTGAGATCGAGTGGGATGGCATCTTTAGAGTACCTCTTAGCGACATCCCGCTAGACTGTGCTAAGCGCTCAGGTTTTGCGGACAGCGAAGCCGCCGTCGAGGGCGTCATCGCACTCTATACGCACCTTGGCCGCAAGGACGATGATGACAATGATCCGAACCCGGCCAGCGTCATCACCTTCGTCGGCTGGGAAGCCTATCAGAGATGACCATCTGCAGCGTCCGGCGCCCTCCCTTGTGGGGGGGGCGTCGGGCAACTTTTTCCCCCTGTCATCGCACGGCTTGTCCGGGCAATCCAAGCGATTGTGCTTGGTGCCTTTGGATTACCCGCATAAAGCGGGTAATGACAGGGTGTTATGGTTCGAGTGTAGGATTGTGGTAAAAATGTGTCACGTGAAACATTTTGGCGTTGGATGCGCGTCATCTTCGAGCGAACGGCTGTTCGTCTCGGGGATCTTCTCGAGGTTAGATCTCCGACATGCGCAGCAGCGCAGTCGAAGATGACGGATGATCAAAAAGGAAGCTATTAAGACGAGCGGGAGAGAGCATAAAAAACTCTCACTAACCATTTCTTAACCCCCTCGCGTTATACTGTGAAAGAATAACAATATGTTAGTGGGAAAGTATGGACGAGTTTACACAGCGTCTCCAGCAGCTTGAAGGGGAAATTGGCCGCCTACAGCACCAATTGTCACAGCTCAATAGCGATCCGTCAGACACGATTCTTGCCGAGCTTGAGCAGCTTGCGGGGATGGATGCGAATGGCCAGGCCGCGCCAGTGCAGCCAGTTCAGAACGGTATGGGTGATACGCCGCCGCTGATTCCAAGCAAAGTCAATCTGACAACAGAAGATTTTGTCCGTCAGTTGGAAGATTTCGGTCATATCCGTCCGCTTCTAGAAGATGATACGGTGACGGATATTCTGATTAACGGAACCGAAAATATCTATGTTGAGCGCCACGGTAAGCTCGAACCCACGGAATATAGTTTTGAGAGCGAGGAAGTGATCATCACCCTCGCGCAAAAAATTGCGAATTTGGTCGGCCGTGAGATTGACCCACGCCGCCCGCTGGTTGATGCGCGCTTGCTCGATGGAAGCCGGGTGAATGTAATTGCGCCGCCGCTCGCGGTGGATGGCACATCGATCTCGATTCGTAAATTCGCCAAGCAAACAATTACCCTCGATATTATGGGCCAGCAGGGCAATGTCTCGCCATCAATGGCTGAGTTCTTGAAGATTGTCGGGAAATGTAAGCTGAATATCATGATTTCGGGTGGAACGGGTTCCGGTAAAACGACATTGCTCAACGCGATCTCGCAGCATATTAGCGAAGATGAGCGGATTGTGACCATTGAGGATGCAGCGGAATTACGCCTGCACCAGCCTCATGTCGTGCGTCTTGAGACCAAGCCAGCGGCGTTCGGCCGTACCGATGAAGAAGTCTCGATGCGCGATTTGGTGAAGAATGCCCTGAGGATGCGCCCTGACCGTATTCTGGTGGGTGAGGTACGCGCTGCGGAAGCCTTTGATATGATGCAGGCAATGAATACGGGCCATGAAGGCTCGCTGACGACGATTCACGCCAACCACCCGCGCGACGCGCTATCACGTCTTGAGAATATGATCAATATGGCGAATTTGAACCTGCCCAACAAAGCAGTGCGCCATCAGGTGACCTCAGCGATTCATCTGATTGTTCAGGTGAGCCGGATGCGCGATGGTCAGCGCCGTATTACCTATGTCTCTGAGATTGTTGGGATGGAGGGTGATACGATCACCATGCAGGATCTGTTCGTGTTCAAACCCAAGGGCGAAGATGATGATGGCAAGATTATCGGGAACTTCGAATGGACCGGGATTTTGCCTCGCTTTATCCGCCGTGTCGCCTATTATGGTGAATATGAACATTTATCCGAATGTTTGGGTGTCAAACTACCGAAATTGTAAGATTTTCTAGCCAATCTGTGGCTAAAAACGTTCTTCCCCTTTACCCTTGCGCTTGCAGGGTTATAAGCCCATATTAATTAATGGAATAACAACAAGGAGCAATCTGATGGAAATCAATGTCTCAGGTAAGCAAGTGGAGCTTGGCGACGCGCTACAGGCGCATATCGATAATCGGCTGCATGAGGGCGTAAAGAAATACCTCGATAAGGTGAATCAGGTCTATGTCGTTGTGTCAAAGGAAGGCCACCAATTCCGCGCAGATATTCATGCGAATATTGGGACGCATGAGCATATTGCGATTAATGGCCGCGGGCAGAATGATGATGTCTATGCGGCGTTTGATGAGGCATGTGAGAAGATTGAGAAGCAGCTGCGTCGCTATAAGCGTCGTTTGAAAGACCATCATGCGAAGGAGACGGTCGATCGCCTTCCGGCGCGTGATTACGTCATATCGATCGATGATTCGAAGGAAGATGAGCCTAGCGATGATGCGCCGCTCATTATTGCGGAGAATGCGATGCATATCGAGACATTGACCGTGAGTGAAGCGGTCATGCGGATGGATTTAGCCGATATTCCTGCCTATATGTTCTATAACGCCAAAAATGGCCGCGTGAACATGGTGTATCGTCGCCCAGATGGTAATATTTCGTGGGTGGACCCGGAACGCGCTGAGCAGGCAGCATAAGAAAAACAGGCCAAAACGGCCAGAATGATCGGTGAGTGATCGTTGAAACCAATTATTAACCAGTCTATGGTAAACCTACCATAGGGTGTGCCTATGAATATTTCAGAAATAATCAAAAAAGACGATGTGCTGCTTAGTGTGGAAGCAAGCTGCACTAAACAGGCGTTTTGTGACCTATCAGAACATATCTGTGAGAAGCATGGTTTGCCGCAGCGTGCAATGTTTGACGCGCTGATTATGCGTGAGAAGCTCGGTAGCACGTGCGTGGGTGAAGGGGTGTCGATTCCTCATGCAAGGGTGAAAAATATTCCGCAGATGATCGGCGTGTTTGCGCGGCTCAACCAACCCATTAATATGGATGCGCTGGATGAACGTCCGATTGACCTAATGCTGATGCTAATTGCCCCCGAAGATGATCAATCTGAGCATATGAAAGCACTGGCGCGTATTTCGCGGATTCTTCGCGACGAGGGGAACCGGCGGGTACTCCGAGAAGCGGAATCGCGCGATGAGATGTATTCCGTTCTTATTTCTCATGATAATTAAGATGTTACGCAAGAAACCTCCGCAAGATACCACGCAGCTCCATGGCACGGCGGTGAAGGTGAATGGCGAAGGGGTGTTATTGCTTGGTGAGTCTGGCTGCGGCAAATCCGATTTAGCGCTACGCTTGCTTGATCGTGGTCATCAGTTGATTGCGGATGATGTGGTATTGCTTAAGCTTGAGAAGGGCGTATTATTGGCGCGCCCGGCGGAAGCCATCGAGAAGACGATTGAATGCCGTGGGATCGGGCTGATAGAGGTAGCATCTATTGGTGCAACACCGATTTCACTGTTGATCCGCCTTGTGGACGCAGACAGCGTGCCCAGGCTTCCTGAGTTTGAAACGGAATCGCTATTAGGCCTAACAGTCCGCCGACTTTATCTCTGCGCTTATGAGGTTTCTGCGCCACTGAAAGTCGAGTATGCGGTTGCACAGAATGATGGGTTCTGATGCGTCGTGCTTGTGGAGGGTAGGGCGTATTTTAGTTGCTTTTCACACTCGAAATTGATTCAGTGCCGTTCATTATGGTTGGTATTGTTATTGTCACACACGGAAATCTCGCGCGCGAGCTAATGAACGTCGCGGAGCATGTCGTCGGTAAGCAAGAACGGATGATACCGATCTGCATTGCCCCTGATGATGATATGGAAAAGTGTCGTCAGTCGATTCTTGATGCGGCGCGCAAGGTAGATCGCGGAAGAGGGACGGTGATCATGACTGACATGTTCGGTGGCACGCCTTCAAATCTTGCGATTTCGATTATGGAACATGGTGATTACGAAGTGATTGCCGGGGTGAACTTGCCCGCGCTGATCAAGCTTGTCACGATCCGCTACGATGTTCCCATGTACGAGGCGGCGCTTCAGGCGCAAGAGTCAGGTCGGAAATATATCAATGTTGCCAGTAACTTGCTGAAAAGCAAGGCATCGTAGGTAGAGGTGCACATGCCAGTGATCAACTCACGGCTTCACATTGAAAACCAAAAAGGGCTGCATGCACGTCCGGCCTCACAATTCGTCACCTGCGCGAATCAGTTCACCTCAAATATTCATGTGCGCGGCTGTGACCTTGATGAAAGCGAAGAGGAAATCCTCTCTCGGCCCCATGTGGTAGGCGGGTCTATTTTGGGCTTACTTACGCTTGGCGCGGAGTATGGAACCTATCTGCATGTGCATATCGAGGGCGATGATGCAGAAAAAGCAATGAAAGCACTAGCAGAATTGCTTGCATCGAAATTTGGTGAAGAATAGGGTTAGATCCATGAAATATCGGCCTATTTTGCGTGGTTGATCGTCGACAGTGTGCCAATCTTTTGATATTCTTAACACTTGTCGCATAGAATAGACACAAGACGTAATGAGTGAGCTTGCGCAGCGCACAAAATTAGGCATAATGCATACACAATGGGTTGGCTGAGGTTGATATGAGTAGACGAATTTTAATCGTCGAAGATAACGATCTGAATTTAAAACTTTTTCGTGATATTCTCGCGGCCAATGGCTATGAGGTGGTCGAAACCAAAGAAGGCCACCAGGCGATGGCTCTTACCAAAGAGCATATGCCTGACCTGATTCTGATGGATATTCAGCTGCCCGAAATTTCTGGATTAGAGATTACCAAACTGATCAAGGCGGATGAATCGATCGCGCATATTCCGATCATTGCCGTGACCGCGTTTGCGATGAAAGATGATGAGGAGCGTATTTTGCGCGCGGGCTGTGAAGCCTATCTCTCAAAACCGATCTCGATAGACCAATTAATCTCCACCATTAGCCAGCTCTTAAGCGCCCCCCAAGAGGCAAACGCATGACCGGCCTGATTCTTGTTGTTGATGATGTGCCTGCCAATGTTAAGCTTCTTGAAGCGAAGCTTAACAATGAATATTACGATGTGATCACGGCGAATGATGGCTACAAGTGCATCGAGCTTGCGAAAGAGCATATGCCAGATTTGATCCTGCTCGATGTGATGATGCCAGGAATGGATGGGTTCACCACCTGTCAGGAACTTAAAAAAGATAAAGATGTTTCGCATATTCCGGTGGTGATGGTAACCGCGCTGAGTGATCCGTCAGACCGGGTGCAGGGGCTAGAGTCGGGCGCCGATGATTTTATCACCAAGCCAATCAATGATACGGCGCTGTTCGCGCGGGTGCGCTCGCTCATTCGTATCAAAGTGTTGATTGATGAGCTGCGTTTGCGTGACCAATCCGGCGCGCAGATGGGCGCGATGGCGGATGATGAAGAAGGCGGCTTCAACGTTGATGTGAGCGGTGCAACGGTGTTGGTGATCGATGATGATGCGGTGTCCTCAAAGCGCATGCAGGAGCGGCTGAGTGAGAATTACAAGGTGAGCATGTGCGCGGATGCGCAGACTGCCCTGGATAAGGTGCGCTCAGAAGATATCGATTTGATTGTCGTAAGCACGACGATGCTTGATGTTGATGGGCTACGCTTATCGACGCAAATTAAAGCGATTGAAGATGCGCGGAATGTTCCGATCATCATGATGGTGGACGAAGATGATGAACGACTTATGCTCAAAGGGCTTGAACTTGGCATCAATGATTATTTGACTCTGCCAGTGGATTACAACGAAATGGCGGCGCGGGTGAAGACACAAATTCGCCGTAAGAAATTCCAAGATGCGTTGCGCGCGAATTATGAAGAAAGCGTATCAATGGCAATCACAGATGGTTTGACCAAGCTCTATAACCGCCATTATTTTGATACGCATGTGGTGAATGTGGTGCGTAAATCACAGCAGAACCATAAGCCACTTTCCCTCGCGATCATGGATATGGATCATTTTAAATCGGTGAATGATGATTACGGTCATGATGTCGGTGACGAAGTGTTGCGCCAACTTGCTGGACTGATTGTGCAAGCAACGCGGAGTGCAGATCTGACTGCACGTTTCGGCGGCGAAGAGTTTGTGGTGCTGATGCCGGAAACCGATTTACATAACGCAATTGAAGTCTCGGACCGGATTCGTAAAACCATTGAAGATCACGAGTTTAAGGTGCCGCATGAGATCGGTGTTTTGAAGAAAACCATCAGTATTGGTGTAGCAAATTTAGAAGAGTATGACACGCCGGAAAGCTTGCTCAAAAAGGCGGACACGAATTTGTATGAGGCGAAACATGGTGGTCGTAACCGTGTAGTCCCAGACTTAGAACACGCAGGCGAGTACAAGGTCAAGGCACAGAAAGAGCGCGAAGAATTTATTGCAAATATTGCGAATAAAAATAGGGAAACGGAAGCAGATAGGGCTCCTGCACCTCAAGCCCCGCAGCGTATTGAACTTGGAGGCGGAGAAGAGGCTGCGACCACTGGTGGGCCCACGATTCCAACGCTTGACGAATTCTATAAAGAAAAACCTGCTGCGACGGTGGCCACTCAACTTAGCACTAGTCCTACGGGACCGCAGCCCGCCGAACAAAAGAGTGGAAAGTTGGTAGAAGGCAAACTCAACTATATCGACCCATCAAAACTCGACCGTCCGCCGATCGAGCTTGAGCTTGATTTGCCATCCACCAAGGATGAGAAGAAGGAAAGCTTCTAGAAACGAAATTCACCAATCACGGGCGCATGGTCGGATGGCTTTTCTTTGCTGCGCGGCGCTTCGTCTATCACGGCTTTTTCAATCGTATCCATTGCTTGTGCGTTACACAGTAGATGATCAATTCGCAACCCTTTGCCGCTCTGATACGCGCCAGCGCGGTAATCCCACCAGCTAAACCGCTCGAGGTTTGGGTTCATGACGCGCCACGCATCATAGTAGCCAAGGTTGGTCAAGCGGCGGAGGGCAGCGCGCTCATCGGGGTGATAGCAGACGCTGCCATCGAGTTTCGTATGGTCATAGACATCTTCAGGGGCAGGGGAAACGTTGTAGTCACCGCCAATGACCACCGCTTCTTCATAGGAAAGTAGCTGCGCCAAATGCTCGCGAAGACGTTCAAAGAACCGAAGTTTATAGGCAAATTTGTCGGAACCGACTTCCTGTCCGTTTGGCACATAGACTGATGCGACGCGCACCGCGTTATTATTGGGAAGTGAGACAATTGCTTCCACATAGCGCGCCTGTTCATCGCTCTCATCGCCTGGCAGAGTGCGCTCTTCCACATCGAGAGGATGTTTCGAGAGGATCGCGACGCCATTGTAGGTTTTTTGTCCCACGATAGCGCAATTATAGCCAAGCTCTTCAATCTCCATGCGCGGGAAGGCTTCTTCGACGCATTTAAGCTCCTGCAAGCACACAATATCGGTGCTGGAAGAACGTAGCCAATCGGTAACATGGCTCAGGCGTGCTTTAATGGAATTGACGTTCCAGGTCGCAATGGAGAGTGAAGTCATGGTTGAAATACTCGTTGTTTGGTTTCGTCTGGTGTTTGGCGTGCGTGCAAACATCCAATCACAAATACCGCATTATCCTTACCCATGTAATATAATGTATGGCGAAATTGTCTAAGAGGGGCACGCCGAATCGGCTCGAAAAGATATTGATAGGATGTTGGATTCAGTGAGATCAGCTTTTTTGATAACGCAATATCATCAAGAAACCGACTTCCTAATCCCCGTTGTTCCGCTTCATACCACTGGTAGGCATGCTTTATGTCTTCGATTGCATCGGGAAGGAATGTAACCGGCGTCATCAGAATTATGAATTGTCGGCTTCTATTTCAGCACGCAAGGCGGAAAAGGAGAGAGAATCATCTTTTTGGGAGTCAAAACGCGCTAACCGTTCTTCTAATAACTGCTTATGCCAGTCGCTTACGGTGCATAGCTCCGGGTTATCCAGTTGTTGAGAGAGGTTATCTTGCAGCGCTGCCATGAGTAAGAGTTGGTCATCAATGCTGCTGTTTTTGATAATGTCATGAATGTTCATATCTACCTACATAATCATTGAGTATCAGACCGCAAAACTATTGCCGCAGCCACAAGAAGAGGTCGCGTTCGGGTTTTTAATCACGAAGGCGGCGCCGGCGAGCGATTCTTCATAGTCGACTTGTGAGCCGCCAAGAAATTCGAGCGACATTGCATCGCATACGACTTTGGCGCCGTCTTTTTCAAACAGTTTTTCATCTTCTTTCAGCCCACCATTGGTGAGCACGCCCTCAGTGAATTCGAAACGATACTGAAAGCCACTGCAGCCACCGCCATCCACAGCGACACGAAGCACCGTGCCTTCCGGCTCGGTGGTCAGCAGGTGGGCAATACGCTTTGCGGCGCTATCAGAGATTTGTAGTTCAGTCATATATCTAATTTAAGGCAGATGTGACGGTTTTTAAAGGGCTAATTATCTGTCCCGATGGATGACGCCTTTTGGTAACGTCGGCAATGAATAGTGAGGAGGCTCAATATCGCTAAGGCCGCCTCGCGCACTATCGAGCATATATGAAGGGACCTCTTCTTTTTCAGCCTTCTCAATACCTTGGATAATAACAGCACGAGTCTCTAATTGCTTTATCGCGTAATATGCTTCAGGGGCACAGTTCTTTCGTGCTTTTGTTACGCGAGTTTCAATTTCCTTAAGCTTATCTTGATAGGCTTTATCAAGCGCTTCTACTGTCGTTTTGAAGTTAGCGGCATGCTGTTCTAGGCCTTGTCTAT
Source organism: uncultured Azospirillaceae bacterium (assembly GCA_964352815.1). Taxonomy (GTDB): domain Bacteria; phylum Pseudomonadota; class Alphaproteobacteria; order Rickettsiales; family UBA3002; genus CAYGTO01. Next base: position 139,069 of record CAYGTO010000004.1, read on the forward strand.
ATGTGGATGAATTTATTAGATTGTTCAGTGAACGATAGCGTCCTTCAAGGTTTTGCCATTTCATATGTTCAGGCGAGCCTACAGTGCATGTGTTTGTCATAAGTCGAACCTTGCAGTTTAATTGAGACTCTTATACACCCATAATATGACATTTTTATGACGGTTCTGATGTTTTCTCTTGCCCCCTACGCCACCCATCCCGACCAATCGAAAGGCCGGGTGTTTCCTGAAAAGGAATGTCCCATGCGCTCGCCGCATCAGCGCGATCGTGACCGAATTATTCATTCCGCCGCCTTTCGCCGGCTTGAATATAAAACACAAGTGTTTGTGAACCATGAGGGCGATCATTACCGCACGCGGCTAACCCATTCGCTGGAAGTGGCGCAGATGGCGCGGTCGCTCTGCCGCGCGCTGAAGCTGAATGAAGATTTAGGGGAAGCGCTCGCGCTGGCGCATGACCTTGGCCATACGCCGTTTGGCCATGCAGGGGAAGATGCGCTGCATGATGTGATGGAGCCATATGGCGGCTATGACCATAATGCGCAGAGTGTGCGGATTTTGACGCGGCTCGAACAGCGCTATGCCGATTTTGATGGGCTGAATCTCACCTGGGAAACGCTTGAGGGGTTGGTGAAACATAACGGTCCCGTCGAAGGTGAGCTGAAAGATTACCCGCGCGCGCTGAAAGATTATGACGGTCTTGCGGATTTGGAACCCCACACCCATGCCGGGCTTGAGGCACAGCTTTCGGCATTAGCGGATGATATTGCCTATAATAATCATGATCTGGAAGATGGGCTGCGCGCAGGGTTTTTCACCATGGAGGAGCTCGAAGAATTACCGTTCGTGTCCGATGTGATGAAGGAAGTGAAAGAGGCGTATCCCACCTTGCATCAGCAGCGTTTACGGCATGAGGTGATTCGCCGGGTCATCAGCCGAATGATTTATGATTTGGAAGCGAACACCCGAAAGAACATTGAACAAGCGGGCGTGATGACGACAGAAGAGGTGCGTGCGCATGGGACGCCGCTTGCTGAATTTTCCGATGATATGCAGCATGTGCTTGTCTCGCTAAAGTCATTCTTAATGAAACGCATGTATCGCCATTACCGGGTAAACCGTATGATGACCAAAGCGAAGAGTGTTCTACAAGGCTTGTTCCATTTTTTCATGACACACCCTGAGGCATTGCCCACCGAATGGTTCGCGGCAACCGACGGACCGCATCATCAGCTCACGGCAGAAACGGTGTGCGATTATGTGGCGGGTATGACCGACCGGTTTGCGCTCGATGAATATGGGAAATTGTTTGACCCTAAGGCGCGATGCTAACATGGTGCTAGTGCATTCACTAAAAGGAAGCTTCGCATGGAATCACTCATTATCTCTCTCTTGATTGGCGGGGTCGCAGGTTGGCTTGCTGGAACCATTATGAAGGGCTTTGGCTTTGGACTTCTTGGTAACATTCTGGTTGGAATTGTCGGTGGTATCATCGGCGGATATGTGTTCGGCATGGTTGGGCTAAGTATCGGCTCAGGAATTATTAGGGCGATCATTACGGCGACCATCGGTGCGGTTATATTGCTCGCGATCATCGGCTTTATTCGAAAAAAGTAGTGCCTGACTTAGCATAATCATTCTCTTGATATGTCCGTATCGCTGATTGCAATGGGACGCGAACTCGCTATCATAAAGGGAAAATATCAATATGGGGAATGCTATGGCTAAAGTTGCTGTGATCTTATCCGGCTGTGGCTATTTGGATGGGGCAGAGGTGCGCGAGGCGGTGCTATCGCTTCTCTATCTTGATCAGCAAGGCGCATCGGTCAGTATGTTCGCGCCGAATGTTCCGCAAATGCATGTCATCAATCATTTAACCGGTGAGCCGACCGAAGAAACGCGCAACGTGCTTGAAGAATCAGCACGTATTGCTCGCGGTCATGTGGCGCCACTTTCTGATCTTGATGCAGCGCAATATGATGCGCTTGTGATTCCCGGCGGGTTTGGTGTTGCGAAGAACTTATCGGACTTTGCGGTGGAAGGCAGCGACATGGAGCCAGATGAAGATTTTGCACGCGTCGTGAATGCATTCTTTGAACAGGGGAAACCCATTGGCGCTATCTGTATCAGCCCAGCGGTATTGATCGGTGCAATTGACCAAGAAGATACGAAAATCACTGTTACCATAGGTGATGATGAAGGTGCCGCGCAAGCCATTCGGGAGATGGGAGGAGAGCATCAAAAAGCACCAAGCGATGGGTGTGTTGTTGACGCGGCGCACAAGATTATCAGTTGCAGCGCCTATATGAGAGAGGATTCGATCGCTCCCATTGCTAAAGGCATTAAGCAGGTGATCACACGTGTTATAGAAATGACGGACACTGAGCAGCGGGCAGCGTAACGGGTAATGAGAGCGGTATGATCACACGTTTTACGCAGCTATCGATATTGGGCGGGCTGATTTGCCTCACATGTGCCGGGTTGATTCTCGTGAGTATGGGCGCACTCCCGTTGCCACCATTACAGCGTGACGATCTGGCTTTTTATGGCATCACGGAAGAACAAGCGATGGCGCAGACGGTTATCATTTCTGCAAGCCTGCTGATTGTATGTTTAGTGCTCTTTATGTTGCATAAGCTCTCACGGATTCGTCAGCGTTTGATGCATATGGATATGGTTCTAGGGCAGTTCATTAAAGGGGCACCAGAACAACGTGTTTTAAACACGCGTTCAATGGATGAAGTCGGCGTGTTGGAACACCGAATCAATAATATTCTCGACGTACTTGATGTGTTTGTGCGCGAAGATCGCGCTGCGATTGATGCAGAGACGGATGGAGATTATTACCATAAAATTGTGCGTTGCGGATTAATGCTTCAGCTTAAAGCACAGTTCAAGAAACATTCGCCATCGAACAAAAAAATTCTAACGGATGGCCAGAGTGATGCATTGCATTTCGATTTGGAAACAGCACTAGAATCGCTCTCTGACTCACAGTCCCGCGAGGATGATCTGTTGTTCAAAACCTACCTCGAGCATGAGATGGGCAAGGGTGAAGATGAGTCAGAAGTTGACCTAAAAGAATATAGTTTAGAGAAAGCACTTGATGCGGGAGAGATTGAAATCGTCCCTGAAGATTCGAAAGAGCTTGTGAGCAAAGAAAAAGAACCAATAACTGCAGAACCAGAAGTGATTACAGAGACAGTTTTGGTGACCGATGCCGCACCGCACATTCGCCGCTCAGCGATTAAAGTGAAAACTCTTGGCGGTCAAATTCAGCAGGCCCTTACCGTCTTCCGCGCAGCAATGCATGTACAGCAAAAAAATGGTGGCTCGTCAGTAAGCAAAGACAACTCTATACCAAGTCAATGGCATGATATTGTGTCTGCGCAATCGGAAGTGTTGATGGACCTCGCGTCTCAGCTCCATGAATGTCAAATGCTGACAACACTCTCGAAAGAAGATGTTGAGTCAAGCGCAAGAATGGCCGACGTTTTGTTTCAAACGAAACGTAATATTTCAGATGCAGCGGATTTAATTTCAGTGATTTCCCGTCAGATTAGCATGCATATGTTGAGCGCTAAAGTAGAGGCAGAGAGGTTAGGAGATGAAGCGAGTGACTTCAGAACCGTGCTTGCTGATGTGAAAGAGCTTGCAGCGGAAACATCGCGCGCAACAACGGGTATGGGTATTCATATCGAGAAAGTAGAGAAGGCGAGTGAAGAATCAGCACGCATTGTGAAAATGCTGAATTCTACTATGGAAACTATGTTTGATACCATTCAGTCAGTGAGCGCTGGGCTGCGTGAAGAGAGTGAAGAACTGATGCGACTTTCTATGGCACCGGACAATAACAATGTTGCTGCATCGTCTGATGCTGACAGTGAAACTTATGGTATCCTGGGACAAGTCGATGAAATTATCGATACATTAATGGCTGCAGCGGATGCAGTAGTTAAAGAATCGACACGCCTTGAGAATGTGCAGACGGATACAAGTGATGCGCGTGAAGTCGCGTAAGCTTACTGAATCATCCCCTCAGATGCAGCTAAGATATAATCGAGTGCGGGGTCGATATAGAGCAGCCCGCCAATCTGTGCGCGGCCGAGATCAACGCCCGTATCGGCACGTGGGCCTGTGACGCCCGTAGCCGTATTACCCGTACGCACAATGCGTGCTTCCTGGAATGAACCCTGCCGCAGCGTCGCGCGCGGGTCTTGCGAGGTTACAACGAACGTGTTTGGCAAGGTAGAGCTGTTCGTGCTTGGTGGCGGCGCCACAAATACGCTTTGAAACAAGAAGCGATTCTCGCCTGTCAGCAGTGTCCCTGGTGCATCAATTGAGATGTTGGTTTCGTACATTGAGATGTCCGATGCTAGTCCGTCCAATGTTGAAAGGGCTGGATCATTGGCATAGACCAGCCAGTTGCTGTTAGGCGTGCTAAGCGCCCCTGCACCGGCATTGTTCACAAAGTCATTCGGCGCGTTCAGGATAATCGCATTCACCGTGGCGCTGCTGGTGCTAATGCTTGCATCTAGTGTGATATCCGTATCGGCATCAAAAAAGAACGTGCCGGTGCTATTAATCGCGGTATAATTCGTGATGCTTCCCGCAGTTTCAATCGTGGTATTGGCGTTCCAATTCGCATGATAAAGATTCACATCCCCACCATCGGTGCGGCCAAGTTGAAGTGTATCGAACCCGTTATTCAACTGGGTCATCGACGCCGTATTCACCACGCTCGCACCCGTGCCACCACTTCCAAGGTCGAGCGTATTGCTTGCGGTTTCTTGGCGCAAACGCAGGGTTCCTCCTGTGCCTGCGGTGGTGGCCGAAGCAAAGATATCACTCTGCCAGGTGAGGTCCCCCGTCATGTTGCCAAGCCTATTCAGTGTGTGTGCTTCGACGGTGAGATTCCCCGCACCCGCAGCAATCGTCCCCGCACCGGCATTGGCATCGAGCGTGACCGCGCCGCCATTCAGCGCGCGCAGTGTCAGTGCGTGGCCAATCGTGATGTCATTTCCCGCGTCAAAGGTGATGTTCGCACCATCCGATACGATTGTCCCTGCAGACGCGGTCACAATATCATTGCCGGCGTTCAAACTAATGTTACGTCCCGCAGTGACATCCAGCTGATCGTTACGTAAATCCAGCGTAATGTCATTGGTGGCAAGCAAGACAATGTCTGCCGTTTGGGACAGGCGTTCTAAATAATTGGCATCAAACACGGAATAGCCGGTGGCGCCCATTGCTTCGGCGGCTTCGGTGCCGGCCCCCACTTGTGGATCAAGCGCGATGTTCCATTTCGCTGACTGGTATTGATCAAGGAGTTGACGCTCCGATGTTGTCATCTCTCTTTCATACGCAATAAACTCACCGAGCTCGTGGTCAGTCGTGTTTTGTCCGATACGTAAACCGTTTGTTGTGGTTCCTGCTGTATGTCCCGCACTGGTGTCGCTTGCTCTATTGCCATCAAGGAAAAAACCATTTCTCCCTTGCGTCAGAGATTTCCAACCGTTGAACAGAAACGCATTGCCCGCCGCTAAACCGAGTGACGCAGAAGAACGGTTCGTGGCACAACATCCGCCCGGATCAAAATAGACGGTCCCATCGGACCAGGGCAGGTGGAAGCTAAAACGCTGCGTGAGGCCAGCGCCTGTCTGGTTTCCATTCAAATTGATAAAGAAGTTATTGCTTCGTACATTTTCCTGAGTTGCGAGAAAGGCATGGAAATTATCGGCAGAGCCGCCAAACTGGTCTGCCAATGTGATAATGTCGTTCGTGAAGCGCACCGTAGAAACACCATTGATGTTGTCGAGCGTTGGTCCACCCGAAGCGGTTACCGCATTGGTACCGCTGGCTTTATCCTGCCATCCTGCAACTGTGCCCGAAAACCCATCATTATTTCCTCCTGTGCCTGTCGCGGCATTATCGCCGTCCGCATCCGTAATCGTTGATAGGTCACTCGCATCTAACCAGATGCGCAAATCAGACACTAAATCCACACTGCCATCGGTTGAAGTGAAAGTGGGATCGACATTTCCATAGATTG